>NZ_JAUHHY010000005.1:0-486866 GCF_032377435.1 Bradyrhizobium sp. SZCCHNS3002 | reverse complement strand
ACGCCGTCCTTGGTGATGCGCGGCGCGCCGAACGACTTGTCGAGGACGACGTTGCGGCCCTTCGGACCGAGCGTGACCTTCACGGCATTGGCGAGGATGTCCACGCCGCGCAGCATGCGGTCGCGGGCTTCACCGGCGAATTTGATGTCCTTGGCTGCCATTCTCGACGACCTCCTAGGGCTTCAACATCGGCAGACTGATCGCTTTCTGCATATGCCTGATGTTGACGAGACGCAGCTTGGATATCTTGGTCAGGCAAGCCTGGTCGCTGACGACATCGACCCTGAGCCGGTCAGGATCGAAGCCTGCCAGGATCAGCCTGTCCTTGAACTCCATGGCACGATCGAGATCGCATTCCGGCTCCTGGTCGGAGGCCACGATGTAGATCTCGAATCCCAATATCGCGATTTTCTCCCTGTCCAGGCGGTTGCTGAACTCGACGAACTGGCCGTCGATGTAGCGCCTGTTCTCCGGCTTCAGGTATTTTGCGTCGATCAGACACCCGATGGTCTGCGACAGCGCTTCGTCCGGGATGGCTTCGTGCTTCTCGCACAAGATGGAGACGCTGAAATGCTTCGAATTGGAGTACTTCGACTGCATGATCTCCTTCTTGCAATCCTGCATCTGCCGCATCGGAACGCCGAAGGGGGACCAGGCACATGGCTGCTCGCCGTCGAGCGTGGCGAAATAGAGAGGAATGACTTCGCGCATCTTATCTAAGCCCCTGATTCAACACCGTCAGAGTTTCGACGAGCGACTCCTGACCTTGCGTCGCAGCCGCCATGAAGTCGGCATGGCTGGCCATCTTGCTGTAGGCAATGAAGGATCGGAGCTTCTTTTCCACCCCCCTGGGCAACCCCGGCTCGACAAGCTGCGAGGCGGCCTCCTTCAGCTCCTTGGCGAGCGACTCCACGTCTTCGACCAGCTCCGCCCGCTTCACCTTGAAATCCGTCTTTTGGACGTCCGTATCCTTGAGACGGCGGACATGGGCCTTTGCCCGTCGCCAGAGCACCCCGATTTTTCCGAGGTCCGGTCCGCCCGACTGCACGAGCCGGCCGATCAGCGACAGGGCGGCGAATGCTGATACGCTGGCCTGCATCAGCGCGGCGTTCATGTCCGATCTGGGCCAGGTTCCGAGCAAGCTCAGCACAGTGACCACCAAGACCGTGACGAGGCAGGGAATGATCGCCGCGACGACCGAGATGTAGTCCGCTCTTGCGGCGTTGATGCATACGACCAGGCACAGGAGCAAGACGACGACCGTGATGCGCGCTTCGTGCCCCGCGGCCTGCGTGCCGAGCGAGGTGAAAATATCGATGGCCTTGATTGCTCCGGTTGCGGCCACCAAGAACAGCAGCGCCATCAGCAGCGGCCCCACCAGCGCATGCTCGGGGCGATACGGAAACCAGATCAGCCGGTGGAAGACGACCTTGTACAATGGCGTATCCCGTCGTGAGACGAAGCCCCGTCTCGCAGGCTGCAGGCAATGGAGACCTCGGGGGCCTCAAATCGAGTATCCAAACCAATCCGAATTAGAGAATAATGATGCCAACTCCAACGTTCTTGCAAGTCCGTCCTGCCGTGCGGGCAATTGCACCTGCGCTGTTGCGCTGCCCGATCCAGCCGTGCCATCGAGGATGATCGGGCTGTGGCTCTGCCGCCTGCAGCGACGTCCGGAGACGTAGAAACTCATGACAGACCAGACTGCGGCCGGGCGTCCATGGACGCTGCTCCGCTCCCTGCAATCCTACCGGTTGAGCGCCCTGCCCGCCGATCTCGCCGCCGGACTGACGCTGGCGGCGATCGCGATCCCCGAGCAGATGGCGACCGCCAAGCTCGGCGGCTTCGCGCCCGAGATCGGCTTCTTCGCCTTCATGGCGGGATCGCTGGGGTTTGCGCTGTTCGGCGCCAACCGCTTCCTGTCCTGCGGCGCCGATTCCACGATCACGCCGATCTTCGCCGGCGGCCTGGCGCTGCTTGCGGCCGGCGGCACGCCCGAATACGGCAGCCTGGCCGCGGCGCTGGCGCTGCTGGTCGGGGTCATGCTGGTGCTGGCCGGCGGCTTCAAGCTCGGCGGCATCGCCAACCTGCTGTCGGTGCCGGTCACCGTGGGCTTCCTCGCCGGCATTGCCGTGCATATCATCGTCTCACAATTGCCGGGCGTGCTCGGCCTGCCGTCACCGAGCGGGCCGACGCTGGCGCGGATCGCGACCCTCGCGGGCGAGCTCGGCAAGTCCAACGCATACACGATGCTCATCGGCTTCGGCGTGCTCGCGACCATCACGGTCTGCGAGCGGATCAGCGCCCGCATACCCGGCGCGCTGATCGCGCTGACGGCCGCGACCCTGTTCGTGATGTCGGCCGGGCTGCAGGGCGGTGGCGTGCCCGTCATCGGCGAGATCGCCGGCACGGTGCCGATGCCGTCCGTGCCGCTGATCGGACCGGAACAATGGGCGAAGCTGGTCCCCCTCGCCTTCCTGATCGCCGTCGTGGTGATGGTGCAGACCTCGGCGACGACGCGCTCGTTCCCCTCCGATCCCGACCGGCCGGCCGACGTCGACCGCGACTTCCTCGGCGCCGGCGCCGGCAGCCTGCTGGCCGGATTGTTCGGCGCCTTCCCCGTCAATGCCAGCCCGCCGCGCACCGGCATCGTGGTCGAGACCGGCGGCCGGTCGCAGGTCGCAGGCCTGCTCGCCGCCGCGATCGTGCTGCTGCTCGTGCTGTTCGGCGCCCGGCTGCTTGCGAATGTGCCGGAGGCGGCGCTCGGCGGCGTGCTGCTGTTCGTGGCCTTGCGCATCATCCGCGTCGCGCAGATCACCAGCGTCTATCGTGCGTCGAAGGGCGAGTTCCTGCTCATCCTCGCCACCGCGGTGGCGATCATCGCGCTGCCGATCGAGCAGGGCGTCGCGATCGGCATCGCGCTGTCGCTGCTGCACGGCATCTGGAGCACGACGCGCGCCCACCTCATCGCCTTCGAACGCGTGCCAGACACGACGATCTGGTGGCCGGCGCATCCGCAGATCAGAGGCGAGGAGCTGTCCGACATCGCCGTGGTCGGCTTCCAGGCCCCGCTCAGCTTCCTCAATGCGGCGACGTTCCGCGCCGACATGCAGCGCCTGCTGCGCAGCCGCAAGCCGCGGCTGGTGGTGTTCGAGGCCAGCGCCATCGTCGAGATCGATTTCACCGCCGCGCAGACCCTGCGCGACATGATCCATATCTGCAACGAGGCCGGCATCGTGTTCGCGGTGGCGCGGCTGGAGTCGCTGCGGGCCCAGGCGGCCTTCGAACGGTTCGGCCTGTACGACGTGCTGCCGCGGGAGCGCGTGTTCCACAGCGTCGATCACGCGCTGCAGAAGCTGCGGGGCAGTGCCTCGGATATGCACGCTTGAGGGAATGGCGGCACGAGCACCGCCGTGGTCGAACGACGTCTCCGGGACCAAGCGGACGCTTGCGCGCAGTGACCTCGTGATACAAACCGTTACACGTTGCGGCGACGCTCGACATATGCCTGCTAAATTGATCGGCGAGACAGCAGCCTCACAAGGCCCGGCGCGTCGGCCGCGGCAAGAGAGGAATCATCGATCATGCACAAGCTGTTTCCGCTGCTGTTGATAGTCATCTTCAGCGCTGCCGCCCAGGCTCAGGACAGGAGCGCGATGCGCCAGGCGTGCGGCGACGACGTGCGCACGCTTTGTACGGGAATCATGCCGGGCGGCGGCCGCATCAAGCAATGCATGATCGAGAAGTTCGATAAGCTCTCCGACGGCTGCAAGACGGCGCTGAAGGACGCGAAGGCGCAGCCGGGCGGCAAATGATGCCGGCTGCGACGAAAGCCGGCGGCAGACGTCGCTCGTCGTTCATGTTCCTTGCAGCGAATGTCTGCTAGAATATCCTAAGATGGCGACGATGCCGTAGCGATGCGCTCCATGATCAGCAGAGCTGCATCGCGCGATCGGTGTCGTGGAGGTCTCTATGGTACTAGGAAGAGGTTTCGCGGCGTCGAAAAAATTGCGAAACCAAATCCTGTCCGAGGACGTCTAAGGACTGCACTGCTTCGAAACCAACGAGAGGACCGCACTGCAATGCGCAATCTGTTCACCTCCGCCCTGCTCGCCGCGACCGTCATGCTGGGCGCGTCGGCCGCGCAGGCCTTCACGCTGCCGGCCCAGCCGGCTGCTCCGGACGGCAATGTCGAGCGCGTCGCCGGCGGCTGCGGTCCCGGCTGGTTCCCCGACCGTTGGGGCCGTTGCCGGCCCGCCCCGCGCGTCTATCGCCCCTACGGTTATGGCGGCTTCGGCCCGCGCACCTGCTGGGTCCGGCCGACCCCGTGGGGACCGCGCCGCGTCTGCCGTTGATCTGCACGGAAACAAAGCGCCGCCGCGTGTCGAACGCGGCGGCGTTTTCTATTTGGTGAATCGTGATGCATTCCGACATCTCCCGCGGGCTGGGAGATGTGAGCAGCAGCCCTATGTGAGCAGCGGGCCTGCACGCCGAACCCAAATCCCAGCTCGGCTTGGATTGCCGATCAGCGCGCCGGGATGATCTTGCCTGGATTGAAGATGTTCTGCGGATCGAGCGCCTGCTTCACCGCGCGCATCGCATCGAGCGCTTCCGGGCCGAGCTCGGACTCGAGATATTTCTGCTTGCCCTGGCCGATGCCGTGCTCGCCGGTGCAGGTGCCGCCCATGGCCTGCGCGCGCTCGACGAGGCGATGCATGAACTCGTCGCCGCGCGCCATCTCGTCGGCGTCGTCGACGTCGCACATCAAGGAGCAGTGGAAATTGCCGTCGCCGACATGGCCGACGATCGGCGAGGTCAGCCTGAGACGCGCGAGGTCCTCCTCGGTCTCGGTGACGCAGTCCGCGAGCCTGGAGATCGGCACGCAGACATCGGTCGCGACCACGCCGACACCGGGCCGGATCGCCTTCACGGACCAATAGGCATCGTGACGCGCCTGCCACAGCTTGGTGCGGTCTTCCGGCTTGGTGGTCCAGGCGAAGTCGCCGCCACCGCACTCCCTGGCGATCTCGGCAAAGTTCTTCGACTGCTCGGCGACCTCGGCCTCGCTGCCGTGGAACTCGAGCAGCAGCAGCGGCGTCTCCGGCAGCGTCAGCTTGGAATAGGCGTTGCAGGCCTTGACCTGCGCTGCATTGAGCAGCTCGATGCGCGCCACCGGAATGCCGGTCTGGATCGCGAGGATCGTCGCCTGGCAGGCGCCCCGCACCGTCTCGAACGAGCACGACGCCGCGGCGATGGTCTCGGGGATGCCGCGCAGGCGGATCGTCATCTCGCAGATGATGCCGAGCGTGCCCTCGGCGCCGATGAACAGGTGCGTCAAATCGTAGCCGGCCGCGGACTTCTTGGCGCGGGTGCCGGTCTTGATGATCTCGCCGTCGCCGCGCACGACCTTCAGCGCCAGCACGTTCTCTCGGATGGTGCCGTAGCGCACCGCATTGGTGCCGGAGGCGCGGGTCGAGGCCATGCCGCCGAGGGACGCGTCGGCGCCGGGATCGATCGGGAAGAACAGGCCCTGGTCGCGCAGATATTCGTTCAAGGTCTTGCGGGTGATGCCGGGCTGGATCACGCAGTCGAGGTCCTCGGCATGCACCTCCAGCACCTTGTTCATGTCGCGCATGTCGATGCAGATGCCACCGGCCGGCGCATTGACCTGGCCCTCCAGCGAGGTGCCGGTGCCGAACGGAATGATCGGCACGCCTCGGGGGGCACAGATGCGGACGACGTCCTGGATGTCGGCGGTCTCCTGCGCCAGCACCACGCCATCCGGCGGCTGCGTCGGCAGCCAGGTCGTGGTATGGCCATGTTGCTCGCGCACGGCCTGCGAGGTGATGAGCCGGTTGCCGAAGCGGGCCGCGAGTGCGTCGAGCGCGCTCTTGAGCGCCTCCGGCGCGGGCCGCTTCAAATCGTGATGGGGGATCGTCGTCGCCACTGCTTCCTCCGAAAGTTGGGCGGACCGTGGCAAAGGACGCAACAGGGGTCAAGGGAGCAAACGGAAGAGCCGATGAGCGATAATGCAGTGCCCACGACGCAGGAGGCCGGGCCGTTCCTGTCACAGGTCATGCAGATCGAGCCGCAATGGATCGACTACAACGGCCATCTCAACATGGCCTACTACAACGTGATGTTCGACCGCGCGATCGACCAGATCTGGGCCGAGCTCGGTATCGGCCCCGCCTATATGAAGGAGCGCCAGGGCTCGACCTTCACCGCCGAATGCCACGTGCGCTATCTGCGCGAGATCCATCTCGGCGATCCCGTCCAGGTCGCCGTCTGGCTGATCGCGGCCGACGAGAAGCGGCTGCACACCTTCGAGGAGCTGCGCCATGCCGAGGAAGGCTGGGTCTCGGCGACCTCGGAGAACATGTCGGTGCACATCGACATGACCAAGCGCAAGGTCGCGCCGTTTCCGCTGGACATCCAGGCCAACATCGCCCGCGTGCTGCGGGCCCATGCCGCGCTGCCGCAGCCCGACGGGCTCGGCCGCGCCATCGGCATGCCGCGCAAGTAGGACCAGCGGGCCATGCGGGCGCGCCGGCGTCCCGCGCTCAGCTCCCGCCGGCCGCCCTCTTCTTCGCAGCACCTGACTTGGCGACGCGCGCCTTCGCGATGCGCGGCTTGGGACTGGTGACCCTGACGGCCAAGCGAGCCTGCGGCCGGATGCGGTAGCGCCCCGACCCGGCCGGATCGCGGTTGCCGACCTGGTTCTGCGGCACGCCGCTCAGGACCTGGACGATGTCGTCACGGACGACCGGAAAGATGCGATAATACTGGTGCTCCTGCGGGTCCTGCGCGAACGACGTGACGTCAGAGCAATCCACCGCGGTGACCTTGTCGCTGATGCTGCCCATGTTGTCGGGGCCGTCATTGCCGAGCCGCGGACCATTGAACTTCGTGCCCGCGCTCAGCGTGTTGAGCACCCAATCCTTGGTCGAGTGATAGACCGTCACGCTGCTCGCGGTGCGCGGCAGATATTTCAGCTTCGCCGGGTCGTCGAACGCGTCCGCGTCCTCGTCGGCCGCCGCGAGCACGATCTTGTCGAAGGTCCTGCGCAATCCGGTCAGGGACGGCTGCGTTACGCCCATCCGCACCATCGCCGGAACGCTGCCGGCCATGGCCGCGCCGGCGACCGGGTCAGGCATCTGCATCAGAGCCTGCAACGCATTGCGCAGGACATAGACGCCCATGCTGTGACAGACGAGATGAATGCTCTGGTTGCAGCGCTCGCTCTCCGGCAGCCCGTCGACGAAATCATAGAGACGCCGCAGCGTGCGCGCCACGGCCGGGCCGGACGCCGCCGCCGTCTTGCGATCGTGCTGGTAGTCCACAAACGGCAGCGGCACGCCGACCGGCGAGGCCACCGACGGCCAACTGAACACGAACATGTTGGCGTCGATCCCGTAGAACGCCGAGATCCACCCGGCGCGTTCGATCGAGTCGACGAAGCTGTTGCTGAAGCCGTGAATGAACGCGATCGTCGGCTGCGCCTTCGCCAGCATGTCGGTACGCAGGGCGCCGAAGATCGTATTGCTGCCGAGGACGGCTCGGGAGCCTTGCGGAAAGATCAGTTGCTCGTCCTCGACATGAAGCGATCCAGGCACCAGGTCATAGCTCGATGCCTGCAGATCGACGGCGATCTCGGCCCGGCCATACCTGATGTTCAAGCCGTTGACGGGACCGAGCTCGGAGCTGAACCCGGTAATCTGATTCGTGCCTTCAGCCGTGATCGGTTGCCTGTTGGTCGCGAAATAGACCGTGACGTTCATGATCCCGCCCTCTGAGAATATCGCCAGCAAGCATGGCACGGCACCGGACGAGCGGATCGTCGGAAGCGGCGCGAAATGGCTTCCGCACCACGGCAGTCACGCGCGATGGGCCGGATCCGAACAACGTCGCCGTCTGAACAACGTCGCCGAACCGGCGCGGCTTCCGCAACCGCGCTCCACCTCAGATAGAACACCACAAACAGCGCGCACGCAATCGCGATGGATGCGCACGGCGTCTTGCGACGCACGACCGCGCTGCGCAAACCGGCCCATCTCGTCTGGTCAGCCCTGCATCACCCAGTCGGGCAAGCGCGCGAACCAGGGCTGCGCCTGCTCGAGCTGGCGGGCGAGCTGCAACAGTCTCGTCTCGTCGCCGAGCCGGCCTGTGAACTGCACGCCGAGCGGCAGGCCGTCGGCGGTCCAGTGCAGCGGCACGCTCATCGCCGGCGTTCCCGTCAGATTGGCGAGCTGCGTGAACGGGACATATTGCAGGCTGTCGCGGGCGATCTTGTCGATCATGCCGTCGAGCAGGCCCCAGCGCGTCAGCAGCCCGAGCAGGCCGATGCGGTCGAGCATGTCGAGCAGGGTCTGTTCGGCCGTGCTCGGATCGCCCTCGCCGTGCCGGATCGGAGGGTGTGCGAGCGTCGGTGTCAGCAGCAGGTCGTAGCGCGCATGGAAGCGCGCGAGCGCGCGAGCGAACTCGTTCCATTTGAGCAGCTGCGTCGTCAGCGCGCCGGCCGAGATCGCGCCGCCGAGCGTCGACAGCACCCGCGTCAGCAGCTCGAACTCCTCGCGCCTGGCGCCCTTGCCGCGCGCGTCGGCGACCAGCGCCGCGACCTGGCCGAAATAGATGTGCAGGAACGAGGTCGCGAGCGCGGCGCCGTCGATGTCGGGGGTGGCCTCCTCGACCTCGTGACCGAGGCCCCGCAGCAGCTTCACGGCGTTGTCGACCGCAAGCTTCGCCTCGGCATGCACCTCGGTCCCGATCGGCGACGCCGCCGTGTAGCCGATGCACAGGCGGCCGGGGTCACGCGCGACCGCATTGGCATAGACCACGCCGGGCTCGGCGGTGAGAAAGGGATCGCCGGGCTCGCTGCCCGCGATGACGTCGAGCGCGAGCGCGGTGTCGCGAACGCTGCGCGACAGCACGCCCTCGCTCGAGGCGCCGAACCAATACTCACCGAAGCCCGGGCCCGACGAGATCAGGCCGCGCGACGGCTTCAGCCCGAACAGGCCGCAGCAGGCGGCGGGAATGCGGATCGAGCCGCCGCCATCATTGCCGGCGGCCATCGGCACGACGCCCGAGGCGACCGCCGCCGCAGCACCGCCGCTGGAGCCACCCGGCGTATGCGCGGGATTCCAGGGGTTGCCGACGCGGCCAAAAGCGCGGGAGTCGCTGACGCCCTTCAGCGCGAGCTCCGGCAGGTTGGTCTTGCCGAAGATCACCAGGCCGGCTTCGAGATACCGCCTGACGACCGAGGCATGCTCGGCGGCGGCGAAGCCGGACAGCGCCTTGCTGCCATAGGCCGTGGGCAGGCCCGCATAGTCCTGGGCACAATCCTTGATCAGGAACGGTACGCCGGTGAGCGGGCCGGTGGCGGGCTTGGCAAGCTGCGCACGGGCCTCGCCCTCCATCAGCCTGCAGACGGCGTTGGTCCGCGGCTGGGCCCGCTCGTTCTGTACCAGCGCGAGCTGCAGCAGCTCGGCCGCATGGGTCTCGCCGTCCTTCACCGCGGCGGCAAGCGCCGTTGCATCTCGCTGCACATAGTCCCCGAAGTTCACGCCGCCCTCCCCGCACCGCAATCGTTGCCGTGATCGTAGCTGATTCTGGCT
Source organism: Bradyrhizobium sp. SZCCHNS3002 (assembly GCF_032377435.1). Taxonomy (NCBI): domain Bacteria; kingdom Pseudomonadati; phylum Pseudomonadota; class Alphaproteobacteria; order Hyphomicrobiales; family Nitrobacteraceae; genus Bradyrhizobium; species Bradyrhizobium sp. SZCCHNS3002. The sequence goes on along the minus strand of NZ_JAUHHY010000005.1, from coordinate 477,252 downwards.
GCAACCGAGGCGCAGTTGCGCCGAACGCGGCGTCAATGCGGCCCAATCGGGGCAATCACGGCGACATGATGATCAACCCCGGTCGGAACGAGGGCCGGATTGCGCAGCTTGGTCCCGATTTTAGTTAATTTGATTCAGATCATTCGTCGCGTCTCTTGTGCCGACCTAACCTTACGCATCGTTAGTTGCGTAGAGTTGACGAGAGAGCGATGGGACGCCTCGCAAGCCTGCTGAGCCGAGCGCACGGTCCGCATGAGGATGCGGCGGCCCTGCCCGTGACCACCGCCGACTACTTCATCCTGTTGTCGCGCGCGATGGAGAACCTGCCGGATTCCTCCCCCGAACGCCGAGCCGAAGTCTACCAGTCGGCCCGCCAGGCGCTCGTGACCCAGTTGCAGGCGATGGATCCGCCGGTCTCGCGATCACGCATCAAGGCCGAGCAGCGCGCGCTCGACGACGCGGTTGATACGATCGAGACGCGCGCGCTGACGACACCGGACGGCAGTCCGGAACAGACGACGACGCTGGTCCCGGATGACCCGCTGTATCCCTCCGCCGTTACTGCACAGATCGACATTCCCGCCGCTTCCGTTTCAACAGCTCAAGATGATGACCAGGACCCCGCCATGGCTCAAAGTCAGTTTCATTCCAAGTTTGCCCCGCGCGCCGTCGAGGAGAAGCCGATGTCACGACTCGATGAAATCAACCGCGTCCTGCGCAAGCTGCAGAGCGACTCGTTCGGGGTCGAGGCCTGCGCGCTGATCTCGGAGGACGGGCTGATGATCGCGAGCGTGCTCGCGGCCGACATGGAGGAGACGCGGGTCGCCGGCATGACCGCGACCTTGCTGTCGCTGGGCGGCCGCGCCGCCATGGAGCTCGGCCGCAGCCATCTGCAGGAGGTCATCATCCGCGGCGAGTCCGGCTACGCCGTGCTGGTCAGCGCCGGCCGCGGCGCGCTGCTGCTCGCGCTCACCAACGAGAACAGCAAGCTGGGCTTAACCTTCTTCGACATGCGCGAAGCCGTCCGGTCGCTGCAGAAGGTGCTGTAGCGCATCGTCGTCAATGAGCCGGCGCGCGGCGATCGCGCGGCGCCGGCGGGGAGTCATTTCATGGCCAATACCGTCCTCTATGACGACGGCGTTCACAAGAACATCCTGCTGGAGGATTTCGGCGCCGGCGACCTCGCGGTGCAGGCGAACCAGCATCTGATCATCCACGACCGCATCGGCATGCTGCTCGATCCGGGCGGCCACAAGGTCTATTCCAGGGTGCTCAGCGAGACCTTCAGCGAGCTCGCGGGCGGGCGGCTGAAATATCTGTTCCTGTCGCACCAGGATCCCGACATCGTCGCAGCCATCAACGGCTGGCTGATGACGACCGACGCCGACGCCTACATCTCGGAGCTGTGGACCCGCTTCGTGCCGCATTTCGGCTTCGACCACATCGTCGCCGACCGGCTGAAGCCGATCCCCGATGAAGGCATGGTGTTCGATCTCGCCGGCAGCAGGCTGTATGCGCTGCCGGCGCACTTCCTGCACAGCGAGGGCAATTTCCAGCTCTACGATCCGATCTCGAAGATCCTCTACAGCGGCGACCTCGGCGCTTCGATCGGCGTCGACTACACCGTCGTGCGCGACTTCAAGGCGCATACGCGCTTCATGGAAGGCTTTCACCGCCGCTACATGGTCTCCAACCGCGTCATGAAGGCGTGGGCGCAGATGGTGAGCACGCTCGACATCGAGATCATCGCCCCGCAGCACGGCGCGCTGTTTCCGGATGCTGCAATGTCGCGCCAGTTCATTGCCTGGTGCGCGGGGCTCGAATGCGGCATCGACCTGATCACGCCGAAGTTCAAGGTGCCCGTGGGCTGACATGCTGGCGCCCTCCCCGAACTCCATTCCGCCTCCGCCCGCGATGCGCGTCGATGCGTGCACCGTGGCCGGCGAGGAGGCGCCGATCTGGCTCGCCGCGGCCTTCGCCGTCGCCGGCACCCTGATCGCCGTCATGTCGGCAGCGCTCTGGCAGCAAGGCATCGCTACGCCGCCGGTCGCGACGGCGGCAATGCCGGTGATGGCCGTGCCGCAGCGCGACGACCGCATTGCCGACGCGGCGCCCAAGCGACGGGAGGCGCGGATCGTCGACCCGGCACCGGTCGCGGCGCCGCCGACGCCGCCCGCTCCCGTCGTAATCGCGCCACCGGCTCCGCCCGTCGTTCCCGCAGCGATTCCTGAGCCCCTGAGCCCCGCGAAGCCCTCCGCCGAGTGCTTCGCCCCGCTGGCGGTCGGCTTCGAGCGCGGCAGCGCCCGACCGAACCCTGCCGACATGAAGCGGTCGCTGGCGATCCTGCAACGCACGCTCGCGCGCCACGGCGATGCGACCATCATCATCGAGGGCCATACCGACGCCAGCGGCACCGAGGATCTGAACGTGCTGCTCAGCTATTCGCGCGCCAAGGAGATCGCGGCCCAATTGAAGCGCGAGGGTCTCCCGGCGCAGCGGATGTCGGTGCGCGCCGCCGGCGCCGGCGAGGCGCGCGGCGATGCCCTGGCGGTCGCGGGCGACCGCAAGGCCGTGCTGCGCATTGCGGGCGTCGATGATTGCAGTCAACTCACAGCGACGAAGCGACCATGACGATCTATGCCATCGTGAGCGGCCTCGGCGCCGCCATCCTGCTGCTGACCTCGGGCTATCTGTTCGGCGCCCGCCAGGGCGCGCTGTCCCGCGAGCTGCTGCGGCGGCAGGTGCAGATGCAGGCGGCCAGCCTCGACCAGTTGCAGGAGCAGAGCAGCCACGACGCCATTGAGCGGGAGACCAGCCTGCGCAGCGCGATCGAGGACGTGCTGGCGCCGCTGGTCGAGCGTGAGCGCATCTCGCTGGATCTGGCGCAGCTCGCGAGCCGGCCGGGCCGGCGCCGCGAGCTGGTGCCGCTGCTCGACCGCATCGCCGAGGTCGGCCGCTTCCAGACCGTGCTGCTCACCAACGAGGAAGGCCTGCCGCTCGCGGCCAATACGACCGCCCACCGCACCGAGCAGCTTGCGGCAGCGGCGACGCGGCTTGCGCTGGTGGCGGAGAAGATCGCCGACGAGACCCATATCGCGCCGTTGTCGGTGATGCTGCGCGACGCCTCCGAGGCGACGACGCTGTGCCGGATCTTCCGCGTGCAGGACCAGACGCTCACTCTGACCGCGCTCTCCAACGATACGCGCCTCGCCTCCGTGGCGCTCGATCCGGCGCTCGCCAAGGTGCAGGTCGCGCTGACGGCGCCGGCCTGACACCTCCTCAAAACGCAAAGAGCGCAGCACCTCTTGAGAGGCACTGCGCCCTTCGCCGACCTCATTGTCAGGGATGAGGCCGACTACACGCGGCTGCGGCCGCGGGCGAGGCCCACGACGGCCGAAACCAGAAACAGCACGACGGCGATGAAGAAGATGATCTTGGCGATCTCGATGGAGGCACCGGCGACGCCGCCGAAGCCGAGAATGCCGGCGATCAATGCGATAACCAGGAAGGTGACAACCCAGCCTAACATGACACGACCTCTGTCTCTCGATTGCGGTTCAAAGCGACGCGGAGCTTGCGCCGTTGCCAGAACAATCGTGGCTTGGAACAAAGGTTCCGGCCGCGCGGGCCGGTAAAAATTCGCGATCTGCCGGAACAAAAGCCCGCCGAGGCTGGAGCAGACGTCCGTCTGCCCCGATTTAGGGCTGTAAAACGCCGCTGCCGGCCCCATATAGCCGTCAATCCCTGCTATGAGGGCTCCTTCCTGCAGACCTCGCGATGCCGTCATATGATGCCATCCGAGGGACGAGACTGATTCGCTGATGACCGAGCCCAACCGCGTGAGCCCTTTTCCTGCGCCCGACCACCAGCCCGTTGCCGGCGGCATTGCCGCGCGCGCCCGCGCCGCCGCGACCGGTGGTGCGCGCTATCTGGCGGGCCTCAATCCGGAGCAGCGCGAGGCGGTCGAGACGCTCGATGGCCCGGTGCTGGTGCTCGCCGGCGCGGGCACCGGCAAGACCCGCGTGCTGACCACGCGCATCGCGCATATTCTGAGCCAGGGCCGCGCGAGGCCGAGTGAGATTCTGTCGGTGACCTTCACCAACAAGGCCGCGCGCGAGATGAAGACGCGGCTGGCCGAGATGCTCGGACAGGCGGTCGAGGGCATGCCGTGGCTCGGCACCTTCCACTCGATCTCCGGCCGCATCCTGCGCAGCCATGCCGAGCTGGTGCAGCTCAAGTCCAATTTCACCGTGCTCGACGTCGATGATCAGATCCGCCTGCTCAAGCAATTGCTGCAGGCCGAGAACATCGACGACAAGCGCTGGCCGGCGCGCATGCTGGCCGGGCTGATCGACGGCTGGAAGAATCGCGGCCTGGCGCCGTCCCAGGTGCCCTCGGGCGAGGCCGCGGTGTTCGCCAACGGCAAGGGCGGCAAGCTCTATGCGAGCTATCAGGAGCGGCTGAAGATTCTCAACGCCGCCGATTTCGGCGACCTGCTGCTCGAGAGCATCCGGCTGTTCCGCGAGAACCCGGACGTGCTCAGGCAATATCAGAGTCGCTTCAAGTTCATCCTGGTCGACGAGTATCAGGACACCAACGTCGCGCAATATCTCTGGCTGCGGCTGCTGTCGCAGGCGCCGTCGTCCTCCGGCTCGTCATTGCCGGGCTCGACCCGGCAATCCATCACGTCTTCGGAAGAAGATGGATCACCGGGTCTCGACGCTCCGCGTCGGCCCGGTGATGACGACAGAAGTGTTGCCGCGCCTAGCTCCGCCCCCGCCCTCAAGAACATCTGCTGCGTCGGCGACGATGATCAGTCGATCTATGGCTGGCGCGGCGCCGAGGTCGACAACATCCTGCGCTTCGAGCACGACTTTCCCGGCGCCAAGGTCATTCGCCTCGAGCGCAACTACCGCTCCACGGGGCACATCCTCGCCGCCGCCTCGCATCTGATCACGCACAACGAAGGCCGGCTCGGCAAGACCTTGCACACCGAGGACGTCGAGGGCGAGAAGGTCACCGTCACCGGCGCCTGGGATTCGGAAGAGGAAGCGCGCGGCATCGGTGAGGAGATCGAGGAGCTGCAGCGCAAGGGCGAGCATCTCAACGACATCGCGATCCTGGTGCGCGCGTCCTACCAGATGCGCGAGTTTGAGGACCGCTTCGTCACGCTCGGCCTGCCCTATCGCGTCATCGGCGGCCCGCGCTTCTACGAGCGCGCCGAGATTCGCGATGCGCTGGCCTATCTGCGCGTCATCAACTCGCCGGCCGACGATCTCGCCTTCGAGCGAATCGTCAACGTGCCGAAGCGCGGGCTCGGCGATGCCACCGTGCAGATGCTGCACGACCACGCCCGCAAGCGCCGCATCCCGCTGTTCGAGGCGGCGCGCGCGGTGGTCGAGACCGACGAGCTGAAGCCGAAGGCACGCGGCTCGCTGCGAGGGCTGATCCTGCAGTTCGAGCGCTGGCGCGCCCAGCGCGAGGTGACGCCACATACCGAGCTCGCCGAGATCGTGCTCGACGAGAGCGGCTACACCGAGATGTGGCAGAAGGACCGCTCGGCCGATGCCGCCGGCCGCCTCGACAACCTCAAGGAGCTCGTCCGCTCGATGGAGGAGTTCGAGAACCTGCACGGCTTCCTCGAGCACATCTCGCTGGTGATGGACCGCGAGGGCGCAGCCGACGAGGAAGCGGTGTCGCTGATGACGTTGCACTCGGCCAAGGGGCTGGAGTTCGACAACGTGTTCCTGCCGGGCTGGGAGGAAGGCCTGTTCCCGAGCCAGCGCACGCTCGACGAACAGGGCCGCGCCGGGCTGGAAGAGGAGCGCCGCCTCGCCCATGTCGGCCTGACCCGCGCACGGCGTCGCGCCAAGATTTATTTCGCCACCAACCGCCGCATCCACGGCACCTGGACCACGACCATTCCGTCGCGCTTTCTCGACGAGCTGCCCGCGGCGAGCGTCGAGATCACCGAATCGAAGGGCGGCTCGGGCTGGGGCGGTGCTGGCGGCTACGGTCCGTCGCGCTTCGACAACGTCGAATCGTTCGGATCGAGCTATTCCACGCCGGGCTGGCAGCGCGCACAGGCGCGTCGGCCGGGCGCGGCACGCGGTTCGTCGGAGAGCGGCTTCAAGGAAGAGCCGTCGCCGTTCTCGGGCCGTGATCCGTTCGGCAGCGGCTTCGGCGGTAATTTCGGCCGCGGCAAGCGCGGACCGATGACCATCGAGGGCGAGCTGGTGGCGAAATCCACCGGCACGACGTCGGAATTCGCCCTCGACGACCGCGTCTTCCATCAGAAGTTCGGCTATGGCCACGTCGTCAAGATCGACGGCAACAAGCTGACCATCGCGTTCGACAAGGCCGGCGAGAAACACGTCGTCGACAGCTTCGTGCAGCGGGCGTGACCCGGCGGCCACGCCGCCGCACTTCGCCTTGGTTAGGCCTTGACCATGGCAGCGTGCATCGTATGAGATGCAATCATGGTCCGAGGATACATTCTGTTGAGTGTTGCGGTCGCGCTGTGTGTGCCCTCGCTGGCGGCGGCGCAGACGATGAGCTTTGGCGATTCCGCGGGGCTGATCGCCTCGAGCTGCGGCGCAGACATCACCGCCAATTGCCGCGGCGTCAACCTCGACTCCAACCGCCTCAAGGAATGCCTCTCGCGCAACCAGGACGTGGTCTCCGCGCAGTGCAAGGCGACCTATTTCAAGGCGTTCGAGGCGATCCAGAAGCGCATCGCGGCGCGGGTCACGGTCGCCAATGCCTGCCAGCGCGAGATCGTCAAGCTGTGCGGCGGCTCCACGAAGGAAACGAGCAAATCGATCCCGTGCCTGTTGACGGCCAATGGCGTGAGCGCGCGGTGTCAGCAGGCGATGGGCGAAGCGGGGTATCGCTGATGCGGCGGACCGCGAGATCACTGCTGTCGGGGCTGATCGCTGCTTCGCTGGTGGCTGCGAGCGCGCCCGCGTGGTCGCAGGAGCTGAGTCGCGAGGACATCGTGCGCCAGCTCGGCCGCTTCGAAACCGCGCCTGCGCTGGATCTTCCGGCGCTGAAGCAGCAGACGCAGGAGCGTTCGAGGTCGCGCGGGCGCAACGAGCCGCCGCCGCAGAAGCGCCCGCCGATCGCGCCGGAGCTGATGAATCTGCCGGCCTTCAACGTCGACATCCAGTTCGACGTGGACACGCCGATCGTGCGTCCGGAATCCTACCAGACCGTCGGGCGGATCGCCGATGCGATGGTGTATTCCGACCTGCTGCCCTACACCTTCCTGATCGTCGGCCATGTCGAAGCCAACGGCAAGCGCGAGTCCAACGTCATCCTGAGCCAGCGCCGCGCCGACGCGATCCGCGACATCCTGGCAAACACCTTCAAGATCTCGGTCAAGCGGCTGCAATCGATCGGACTTGGCGAGGAGCAGTTGCTCGACCCGTCCAAGCCGACCGCCGCCGTCAATCAGCAGATCCAGATCATCCCGATCGCAAAAACCGTCGAAGAGGCCGCAGCGCCGCCTTCGCCCCCTGCTCCGACGACGCCCGGCAAGCAGGGCCCCCGCAAGCATCGCAATTGATGCAATTGGGACCCGCGCGCAGGCCATGAACCCGGAGCGCTGCGGGCGCGACTGTTGTTTCAGCAGGTGCCGATGCGCTCTTCCCGACAGGCGCGAATGGAACCGGTTTTCAAGTCGGGTTGCGCGCTCGTGCGGATGGGCCGCGATTGCCGGGTTTGTCGATGCAGCCGCTTGATGGTATAGCCCCCTCTTTGCGGCCGTCGATTGAGCGGCGGTGGATCTCATTGACGAGCGAGCCAGCCATGAACGCCATGTTCCGACGCCAGATGGTCGACTACGTCGAATATCATCGCGATCCGCGCAACGGCCTGATGCATGTGTTCGGGATCATCCTGTTGTTCCTGGGCGCCGTGCTGCCGCTGAGCTTGTGGCATTTCGACGCGTTCGGCATCCGGATCGGCCTCGGCGCCGTGCTGGCGCTGCCCGTCCTGCTCTACTGGCTGCTGCTCGATGCCGCACTCGGGGCCGGCATCCTGGCCTTCGCGGTGCTGTTCCTTGCTGCGGCCATGATGATCGCCGATCACGTCCATGGTGTCGCCTTCTGGGCGCTGTTTGCCGCGCTCATCATCTTCGGCTTCGTCTCGCAGGCCGTGGGCCACAAGGTGTTCGAACGCAACAATCCGTCTTTGCTGGATCATCCGGCGCATCTCTTTCTCGGTCCGATGTTCGTGATGGCGAAATTGTACATGGCGTTGGGTCTGCGGCCTTCGGTGGCCGACCTCATCGCGCCGAATTGGTCGCCGGATCGGCTTGCATCGGACCGGCTTCAAGGCGATCAGCACTCGCGTCCCTAATGAAAATCCTCGTCACCGGCGGCAGCGGTTTCATCGGCCATCACCTCGTCTCTGCGCTCGTGACGCGGGGCGCCGAGGTGCGTGTGCTCGATATTCGCTGCCCCAGCCACATGATCGCTGACGTCGAGTACATCGAAGGCTCGGTGCTCGATGCGGGCCTGGTGAAGCAGGCGGTCGCCGGCGTCGATCAGGTCTATCATCTCGCCGGACTGCCCGGCATGTGGATGCCTGACCGCGAGGACTTCTATCGCGTCAACTGCATCGGCACGGAAACGGTGCTGGCGGCCGCACGCGCCGGCCGGGTGCGCCGGTTCCTGCACTGCTCGACCGAATCCATCCTGTTCGACTATCCGGGCTCGACCGGTGCCGCATCGGCGCCAACAGCACCGCCGGCCGAGGCGATGCCCGGGGCCTATACGCGCTCCAAGGCGCTGGCCGAGGCGCGCGCCATGACAGCCGCCGCGGAGGGCTTCCCCGTCGTGGTGGGCACGCCGACGATGCCGATCGGGCCGCATGACAGCAATCTGACACCGCCGTCGCAGATGCTGCGGCATTTCCTGGACAGCCGGGTCCAGCTCTATCTCGACTTCATCGTCAACCTGGTCGACGTTCGCGACGTCGCGGCGGGCCTGATCCTGGCGATGGAGCGCGGCAAGGTCGGCGGCCGCTACGTGTTCGGCGGCGAGAGCCTGCGCCTCAGCCGTATCCTCGATCTCATGGCGGCGATCAGCGGCCGCAAGCATGTCGCAGTCGCCGTGCCCGGCCGGCTGGCCGAGCTGTCGGCGGGCATGCTGGAGTTCGTCTCCGATCACCTCACCAAGCGCTGCCCGTCCGGCACCGCCGAGGGGGTGCGGATCGCCCGCGCGGCCTCGGATCTGTCGATCGACAGGGCCAAGCGCGAGCTCGGCTACGTCCCGCGCCCGATCGAGCCGACCTTGCGCGAGACCATCGCCTTCCTGCTCGGTTCCGAGCCGGGAAAGCGGCTCGACGGTAAACAACACCCTTTTCGCACTGCGGCCGAATAGCTAAGAGCAGCCGGTCCCACGTCCCATAACGGTTTTGCAGACATGTCCGGCGATGCCAGCCCCATCTCGTCAGTTGCGTTCAGCGGCTGGACCACCACTTGGCCCACCTCGCTGCTGGCCATCATCTGGCTGATCTGGCTCGCGAGCTGGGTCGGCGCCTCATTCTGGTCGGGGCAGACCCGCAAGCATGTGACGGTGATCAAGACCAGCCGCTATCACGCGCTGATCGTGCTCGGCGGCATCCTGTTCACGCCGTGGACCTCGCGCCTGCTCGGCGAGAAGCCGTTCTGGACTCCCGGCGAGACCGGCGTCTACCTGCTGACCGTGGTGACCCTGGCCGGCATCGCCTTCACCTGGTGGGCGCGCATCCATCTCGGCCGCTTCTGGTCCAACGCGATCACCCACAAGGAAGGCCACAAGGTCATCGACACCGGCCCCTACGGCATGGTCCGTCACCCCATCTATACCGGACTGATCCTCGGCATGATCGCCACCGGCATCGCGGTGGGCACGGTGACCGCCGTGCTCGGCGCCGTCCTGATCTCGCTCGGCATGGCCTGGAAGGCGAAGATGGAAGAGGTCTTCCTCGCTCAGGAGCTGGGGCCGGATTACGTCACCTACCGGCAGCGCGTGCCGATGATCATTCCGTTCCTGCCGCCGGGCTAAGGCCCGCTCAGCGCCTGGCCTGGGCTGCCGAAGGCGGCTGCGGCGCCTGGTTTGCCGCCTGCGGCAGCAGGTGGCGCGGCAGGATGATGCGCTGGCCCGGGACCAACGGCTGGGTGGCGAGGCCACGGTTGGATTGCTGGAGCGCCCAGAGCGGAACGTGATAGTTGGCGGCGATCTGGTCCAGGGTCTCGCCCGGCCTCACCGCCAGAGCAGTGCCGCTGTCCCACAGCTCCACGGAGGCTGTCGGCGGCACCAGGTAGCGCAGCGGCACCGGATCCGCGTCGGCGGTAGCCGAGGTCTGCGACAACTGGCTGATCATGGTGACCAACTGGGCGTGCACGTCCTCCATCTTGTCGATGTTGATGTGCGTGACCTCGTCATGATCCTTCATGTCGAAGCTGGCGTAGTGACCGCGAAAGCCGGGCTCCGGCTTGACGTCGCCGCCGCCGAGAATGTTGTCGGACAGGAACAGGTTGATGAAGCGCTGCACGTTGGACGGCACGCTCTTGGTCGCATGCGCCGGATCGACGGTGACGACGAGGGCGACCGGGATGTTCTGCTCCTGCAGCGTGATCGCGATGCGCACGCTGCACAGCCCGCCCATCGAATGGCCGATCAGCACGATCGGGCCCGGCTCCTGGCGGTAGTTCTTGGCCACCTGGAGCGCGATCAGGTCGCACAGCGTGAATTCATAGACACTGGCCCGGTAGCCGGCCGCCTCGATCTTTTCGGCCAGACGGTCCATCCCGGTCGAGAACAGCGGACCGAGCGCGCCGCGGAACAGGTACACCCGCGGCGGCGGCAGCGGCTGGCTGATCTCGGGCGGCGCAGCGGGTACGGCCCGGATCGCCGCGGGGGTTACTGCCGGGGATGCCTTCGCGGATCTGGTCGGCGCAGGGGCGGAAGCAGCGCCGGGCTGGGCGGCCTGCGAGATGCTCGGCGCCGCAAGTCCGGCGAGGAAAGGTGCGGCGAGGAGGATCGCGAGCCGTCTCCTGCCGGCAGCCGCCTTGGCTGGACCGAGCCACCGTCTCGCGATTCGCGCCACGCTGGTCATTCGCGCTCCCGGGAAAGCTCACAAGCTCAGATCGAGCAGGGTCTCATCTCCCCCCTGCCATACCGCTTGTCGCCACTGAATGGGAGCATTTTGGGGCGCGCGCCCAGTGGCGCGGTCGTCGATTACCGGTAGCCGGCGACGTTCGCAGCGCGCTGCGGAGCGGCCATGCGGGTCGGCGGCGCCGCCGCCGGGCGGCCCCGCCCGCCGAACACCACGCCATCGATGGCACCGATCACCTTCTGCTGCATGATCTGGTTCTTCTCGATCGTGACGTGGCCAACACCGGGAACCGATTGGACGTCGACATTCTCGAGCTTGCCGCGGAAGCCGTCGTCGCGGCGGACCGGCTCGCCGGCGCCGCTGGCGATGTAGAAATTGATGTAGCGCTCGGCGTTGCCGCCGACGAGCTTGGTCTTGAACACCGAGTCCAGACCGATCGCGAGCTTCACGGGCACGCCGAGCTGGCCGAGCTTGTTGATCATGTCCGGCAGCGCGGTCGCGCCCGAGGAATGCCCCACCAGGATGATGGTCTTGATCCGGCCGGCGCGGTAGGCCGCCGCCGCCTCGTCGGCAAGCGACGACCACGACACGAAATTGGCGACCGTGTTCGGAATGCCCTGCGAATCCAGCTTGGCGGCGATGTCGTCGAGCCCCAGCGAGAAGATGTTGAGCACGCCGCGCAGCAGATAGACATGCGTGGTGCTGGCGGTGCTTGCGGCCGCCGGGCTCGGTGCCGCCCTGGCCGATCCGGCGCCGAGCGGCAGAGCCAGCGCAACGGCCAGGGCCACCATACCAAAGCAGCGCGCCGAGAGGCTGCGCTTGAAGGTGGGTCGAACGGTGCTGGCGCGTGGCGTCATCGGTCCTTCTCCGCGGCGGAAATGTCGAGACGGCGCGACCGTACTCAAGATGCTCGCGGACGCAACATCGTCGGACATCGCGAGGCGGCGATCCTCGCCAGCCGTGGCTGAGCGGCAACACCTAACCATATTGGCCACGGAAAAGCCCAACAAGCGACACGATCGAGGGTCGCGCGCATGATTGCGCGAACGCGCCCCCGTTCCTATCTGAGCGCTTCGCCTGCGCCCCTCCTCCGCGCAGCTCCCCCGCTCTTTTCGAATCCCTCGCATCGAATCCCCGTGATGGCTCCCGTCATTTCCGTTACCGGCCTGTCGAAGACCTATTCCTCGGGCTTCACCTCGCTCAACAATGTCGATCTCGCGATCGAGCGGGGCGAGATCTTCGCGCTGCTCGGGCCCAACGGCGCCGGCAAGACGACGCTGATCAGCATCATCTGCGGCATCGTCAATGCGTCCAAGGGCAAGGTCGCGGTCGGCGGCCACGACATCAACCGCGGCTATCGCGCCGCGCGGGCGCTGATCGGACTGGTGCCCCAGGAGCTGCACACCGATTCATTCGAGACCGTATGGGCCACGGTCAGCTTCAGCCGGGGGCTGTTCGGCAAGCCGAAGAACCCGGCGCTGATCGAGAAGATCCTCAAGGACCTGTCGCTCTGGGACAAGAAGGACGCCAAGATCATCACGCTGTCCGGCGGCATGAAGCGCCGCGTGATGATTGCGAAAGCGCTGTCGCACGAGCCGCAGGTGCTGTTCCTGGACGAGCCGACCGCGGGCGTCGACGTCGAGCTGCGCAAGGGCATGTGGGACGTCGTGCGCGAGCTCAAGGCCGCCGGCGTCACCATCATTCTCACCACGCATTACATCGAGGAAGCCGAGGAGATGGCCGATCGCGTCGGCGTCATCAACAAGGGCGAGATCGTCCTGGTCGAGGACAAGGCCAAGCTGATGGCGAAGCTCGGCCGGAAGCGGCTGAGCCTGCAGCTGCAGCATCGGATCGAGACCATCCCCGAGGCGCTCGCGCCCTATCAGCTCGCGCTGTCCGACGACGGCTGGCGGCTCGCCTACGACTACGACACCAAGGGCGAGCGCACCGGAATCACCAGCCTGCTCGGCGATCTCAGGACTGCCGGCATCCGCTTCGTCGATCTCGAGACCAAGCAATCATCCCTTGAAGACATCTTCGTGAGCCTGGTGCGGCAATGAATTTTCGCGCAGTCGCCGCAATCTACAAGTTCGAGATGGCCCGCACCTGGCGCACGCTGCTGCAGAGCATCGTGTCGCCGGTGGTGTCGACCTCGCTCTATTTCGTCGTGTTCGGCGCCGCGATCGGCTCGCGCATCAGCGAAGTGGACGGCGTGAGCTACGGCACCTTCATCGTGCCCGGCCTCGTGATGCTGTCGGTGCTGACCCAGAGCATCTCCAACGCCTCGTTCGGGATCTACTTCCCGAAGTTCATCGGCACGATCTACGAGATCCTGTCGGCGCCGATCTCGCATTTCGAGATCGTGCTCGGCTATGTCGGCGCGGCCGCGACGAAATCCATCATTCTCGGGCTGATCATCCTCGCCACCGCCGGGCTGTTCGTGCCGCTGCACGTCCAGCACCCGGTGTGGATGCTGTCGTTCCTGGTGCTGACGGCCGTGACCTTCAGCCTGTTCGGCTTCATCATCGGCATCTGGGCCGACGGCTTCGAGAAGCTGCAGATGGTCCCGATGCTGGTGGTGACGCCGCTCACGTTCCTCGGCGGCAGCTTCTACTCGGTCAACATGCTGCCGCCGACCTGGCACTCGATCGCGCTGCTCAACCCGGTGGTCTACCTGATCTCCGGCTTTCGCTGGAGCTTCTATGAGATCGCCGACGTCAGGGTGGAAATCAGCGTCGGCGTGACGCTGCTGTTCCTGGCGATCTGCATGGCGATCATCTTGTGGATCTTCAAGACCGGCTACCGGCTCAAGCATTGAGCCGGCGCCTCAGCTTGGTGGTGACAGCTCAGCGGTAGCAGTGAAAGCGGCCGTAGCCGTCGCGATATCCGCGGCAGTGATAGTGCCGGTGGTAATACGAGCGGTGCGGGACGCCGAGCACGCCTTCGACGGCGCCCACGGCTCCGCCGACACCGGCACCGACCGCGCCGCCGACGACGCCGCCCACCGGGCCGGCGATACGGTTGCCTTCGTGGGCCCCCTCATGGGCGCCACGGATGATGCCCTGGGCGTGGGCGAATTGCGGCAGCGCCAGCCAGGCCAACGCCAGGATGAACAGTGCGAGCGCAGCCAGCAGATAGGTCAGCTTATGCGGCGCGCGATCGTCGAGCACCGCCGTCTTGGCCTTCATCGTCAACATTTTGAGTCCTGGGAACCGCATGGAGGAATCCTTGAAACGCGGATGCGGCCAAAAAGTTGCGCGGTCATGACAAATTGGACCGATTAGAGAAGTCCCAAACGCCGGAATGAAAGACCGTCCGCGGTCGCGAAAATGTCAGCGCCGATGAACGCGGGGAGCCTTTGTCCCGCCCCCGCCCGCCATTAAGGTTGAGGGTGCCCTCGGCTGGAACAAATCCGGCAATTCCGACATAGTGCAGGCCGAGGCGATGACCTGGGCGTTGACGTCCCGTTTTGAGGTCTCTCCACAGTCGAGGGCCCTGGAGGCCAGAGGTTAGATGCGTACCATCCTTTTTGCCGTTGCCGGCTTCGCCTTTCTGTCGGCCACGCCGGCTCTGGCCAAGATCGACATCACCGTCGACAAGAACAACCAGATCATGACGGTCGCCGTCGACGGCGTCGAACGCTATCGCTGGCCCGTCTCGACCGGCATTCCCTCGCGGGAGACGCCGAATGGCTCGTTCCGCGCCTTCCGCATGGAAGCCGATCATTTTTCCAAGGAATTCGACGACGCGCCGATGCCGCATTCGATCTTCTTCACGAAGGTCGGTCACGCGATTCACGGCACGGATTCGGAAAGCCGCCTCGGGACCCCGGCGTCCCACGGCTGCGTCCGGCTGTCCAAGGCCAACGCGACGACGCTCTATGACCTGGTACAGAAAGACGGCGTGCTGAACACCACGGTGACGCTGACCGGATCGGCCGAGGTGGCGCTGGCGCGCAATCCACGCCGCGGCACCGCTGTTGCCCGGCGCGAGGCGCCGCAGCAGTATGACGACAGTGGCGAGCCGGTCGTGCTGACGCCGCAGCCGCAGATGCTGCCGGGACGCCCGGTCGTGCCGCAGCAGCGGCCCGATGACGGCTACATCTATCCCGCCGACGGCAGCGACAACGGTGTGCGCTATCCGGCACCGCCCGGCACGGCCCGCCGCGTCTATGACGCCCAGGCCTATCCGCAGCAGCAGCCGCAGCAGTACTATTACGACAACGGCAATCCGAGCTACGCCCAGCCGCGCTATTACCAGCCGCGCTCCTACTACCAGCCGCGCGGCTATTACACCTATCAGGACTGATCGCGCACTGATCCCAGCAACCGGGCGTCGCCACCAGGCGGCGCTCGGTCCGTTGCGATCTTCTCACTCGGCGTTGACGCGCCCGAGCGAGGCCGACGCGCGATCGGCGCTGGCCTGCCCGCGGGCCGTCGGCATGCGCTTGCGCCGCTGCACGAGATACTGGTCGGCCAGCACGCCAATCAGGATCACCGTGCCCATCACGGCGAAATTGAGCGAGCTGGGGATGCCCAGCAGGTTGACCAGGTTCTGCAACACTTGCAGCAGGACAGTGCCGAGCACGACGCCGATGATCGAGCCTTCGCCGCCGCGCAGCGAGCAGCCGCCGAGCACCGCGGCGGCGATCGCATAGAGCTCGTAGAACGAGCCGTGCACCGCCGGCGAGATCGAACGGGTATACATCGCCAGCAGGACCGCGGCGAGCGCGGTCAGGGCCCCGCAGATCACATAGGCCGCGATCGTCACCCGGTCGGACCGGATGCCGGAATAGCGCGCCGCCTCCTCGTTCTTGCCGACGGCGTAGAAATAGCGGCCGTACACCGACCGGTGCAGCACCAGCCAGGCGATGCCGGCGACGATCGCGAGCGCCACGACGCTGTGCGGCAGCGGAAAGCCGAGGACATCGGTGCGGCCGGCGGCCAGCCATTCCAGCGCCGGGAAGCTCGCGCCATAGCCGAAGCCGGCCGTGGCATCCTCGGTGTAGTAGCGCGCCGCGCCGCGATAGATCAGAAGTCCGCACAGGGTCACCACGAAGGGCTGGATGCGCATCTTGGTGACCAGCGTGCCATGGACCAAGCCGATGGCGATGCCGCCGGCGAGGATGAGGAACAAGGCAGCGACCCAGTCGACGTCCCGGTTGACGATGAGGTCGATGAACAGCACGCCGAGCAGCGCGATCACCGACCCCACCGCAAGCTCGATGCCGCCGACGATGATGACAAAGGCCTCGGCGATCGAGAAGATGCCGAACATGCCGACCTGGTTGGCGGTATTGGAGAGGTTGCCGACCAAGAGGAAGCGTGGGTTGATGAAGGCCACGACGGCGCCGACCACCAGGATCAGGATCAGCAGGCTGAGATCTTTCTTCTGCACGGGCGCCCTCGCTCAGACGGTATGGCCGACGGCGAGCTGAAGCACGTTGTGCTCGCTGAACTCGTCTCTCGCCAGGAAACCTGAAATCATGCCTTCATGCATCACGGCGATCCGGTCGCTCACCCCGATCACCTCCTCCATGTCGCTCGAGATCATCAGGATCGCGACACCGGAATCCGCCAGCCGCCGCAGCATGTCGTAGATCTCCTGCTTGGCGCCGACATCGATGCCCCGGGTCGGCTCGTCGAAGATCAGGACCTTCGGCCGCATCGACAGCCATTTGGCGAGCACGACCTTCTGCTGATTGCCGCCCGACAAGGTGCCGACCGACACCTTGACGTCGGACGCCCGGATTTTGAGCCGTTCGCGCTGTCGATCGGCATTCTCGGCCTCGCGCCTGATGTCGACAAGTCCGAAGCTCAGATAGGAGGCGAGATCCGGCAGCGAGACGTTCTCGGCGATCGACAGGTCGAGCAAGAGGCCGCAGGCCTTGCGGTCTTCCGGAATGAGATAGATGCCGCGATCGATCGCCGCGCGCGGCGTCGAGATGCGGATCGGCTCGCCCTCCAGGCTGAGGCCCCCGGCCAGCAGCGGCTCGACGCCGAAGATGGCGCGCGCGAGCTCGGTACGGCCGGAGCCGACGAGGCCGGCAAGTCCGAGGATCTCGCCGCGCCGGAGTTGCAGGCTGACGGCCTGGTTGGGATAGGTCGCGGTCACGGCCTCCATGACGTCGAGCACGGCCTCGCCAGGCGGCGCGGCCGGCGGCACGTAGAGCGACCGCAGGTCCCGGCCGATCATCAGCCGGATCATCGCTGCAGGATTGAGCTGGTCTCGCGTCAGCGCGCCAACCATGCGACCGTCGCGCAGCACGATGGCGCGATCGGCGCATTGCATCACTTCGTTCAGGCGATGCGTGATGAAGATGACGCTGACCCCGTCCGACTTCAGGCCGGCGATGACATGCATCAGCCGCTCGGTTTCCGACAAGGTGAGGCTGGAGGTCGGCTCGTCCATGATGACGCAGCGCGCATCGAGCGACAAAGCCTTCATGATCTCGACCAGCTGGCGCTGCGCCAGGGACAGTTCGGCAAGCGGCGTATCCGGCTCGAAATCGGCCCCGAGACGCGCGATCAGCGGGCGCACCCTGGTCCGCAGCGTCGCGCGGTCGATCAGCCGCAGCGGCCCGCCATAGACCGGCTCGCGCCCGATGAAGACGTTGCCCGCGACGTCGAGATTGTCGAACAGGTTCAGCTCCTGGTGGACGAAGGCGATGCCGGCCGCGATCGCGTCCGCCACCGCATAGCTGGCCCGCGCCACGCCATCGATCCGGATCGTGCCGCTGCTCGGCTCCACCACGCCGCCGAGCACGCGCATCAGGGTCGACTTGCCGGCGCCGTTCTCGCCGACCAGGGCGATCACCTCGCCGGGCGCGACCGACAGGCTGGCGTGGTCGAGCGCGACCACGCCAGGATAGGTCTTGCCGATGTCGATCAGCTCGAGGAAGGGCTCGCGCACGCCGGCCGTCGCGTCACTTCTTCAGCATCTGCTTCATCTGCGCCATGAAGTCGTCGACGTTCGACTTCTCGATCACCTTGCCGGGCACGATGATGATGCCGTTGGCCGGCACACCCGACTTGTCGCCCTCAACGACCTTCGCCATCAGCTTCATGCCCTGATAGCCCCATTCGAACGGCTGCTGCACCACCGTGCCCTCGATCGCGCCGTCCTTCACGCCGCCGAGCGTGATCGGATCCTCGTCGAAGCCGATGATCTTGATCTTGCCGAGCTTGCCGGCTTCCTTCAGCACCTCGTAGATGCGCGGTGTGTTGTAGGAGTAGAAGCCGACCAGGCAGCTCACATCGGGCATCGCCGCCAGGATGTCCTCGACATTGCGCTTGGCCCGGGTCTGGTCGATCTCGTCGCCGCGGACATCGACCAGCTCGACCTTCGACCCCTTGATCGTCTCCTTCACGCCCTCGATGCGCTCGCGCGCATTGTCTGCGCCGAGCAGACCGACGAAGCCGACGCACTTGCCGCCGTTCGGCAGCGCCTTCAGCATCAGCTTGCCGGCATCCTTGCCGAGTTCGGTGTTGGAGGAGCCGATATAGGCGATGCGCTTCGATTGCGGCGCGTCGCTGTCGGTGGTGAAGAGCACCGTCTGTGCCGCGATCTTGTCGAGGTGCTCGGTCTGGTTCTTCGGATCGACGGCGCTCACCATGATTCCGGCGGCGCCGGCCGCGACGAGGTCATCCAGCATCCGCTGCTGCACGGCGGCGGCCGCCTGCTCGGGATATTTGAGCTGCAGGTTGTAGTTGGGCAGCTCGCCCTGCGCCTTCTTCACGCCGGCCTCGGCGATCTTCCAGAAGTCGGACGCGCCGTTGACGACGAAGGCGAGGACCTTCTTGTCGGCCGCTCCCGCCGAGCCCACACCGAGCGCCATCGCCAACAGAGCAGACGCGCCGACCATCCAAAGACGCTTCATCAAACCCCTCCCATGTCAGCCGGCCTGCTTGATGCGACCGGCGTTTTGTACTCATTGAAGACACGTTCCGCGCCCGGGACGAGGCCTGCACCCGCACGGCACCGCAGGTCTCGACGTGAACTCGACAAAACCCGAGGCGCACGGGCGTCGCCAAAATCGACGTCACCCCTCGAGTCGTGAAGATGTCGTGTGAGACTTACCGCGCCGCGTACCGAGCCGCCGCTTTCCTCCCGAGAGCCTCATCGTCGTGGAACCTTTATGAGGCACGCACCTCAAGGTAGCATGATCGTGACAGCTCCGCAACAAAGCCGCTGAAGAAAGCAGATCGTGCTATGTTCTGCGATGCAATATCGCTCCATCGCGATGAACCAAGCGGCGAACATTTGACGCGACGCAACCGGCGCCGATTCAGAATCGAGGAGCGCACCTCTTTCCGAACGCGCATGCCGCATGGCGCGCGCCACCCGAATCCCGACGGCCGCCCAACCGGCGGGAACGCGGCGTGCGCCCTCGCCTACTCGCCGTCGCGAAGCCGCCGATACACCGCGCCGAGAATATTCGAATAGTCGTCGGTCCAGACCCGCTCGCCGTCGGTCGGCTCGGTCTCGGTCCACTTGTCCGAGGAGGCGAGCTTGCCGACATCGGCATCGTCGCGCGCGCTGACGACGACGTCGGTCGGGAAGATGTACTCGTCGTCGCGGCCGGAGTCCTCATTGTAGACCCAGCTCTTCAGGTCGTTGGCGTCGGCGATGCCGACCACGACGCTCTCCAGCTCCAGATGGCGATTGGAGACGTGCATCACGACAGCGCCCTGCGGCGCCAGCTTCGCCTTGTAGATCGCCATCGCCTCCTCCGTCGCGAGGTGGATCGGAATCGCATCAGACGAATAGGCGTCGACAATGATCAGATCGTAGACGCCGTCCGGCTCCTTGGCGAAGGTCAGCCGGGCATCGCCGATGACCGGCTTGAAGTCCGGCGCGCAGCTCTTGATGTAGCTGAAATATTTCGGATCGCTGGCGGTGTCGACCATGGTCTGGTCGATCTCGAAGTAATTCCAGCTCTCGCCGGGCTGGGCCGCGCAGGTCAGCGTGCCCGCGCCGACGCCGATCACGGCGACCTTGAGCGGCGCGCCCTTGCGCTCCCGGATCGCGGTGATGGCGCGGCCGATGCCGCCGTCCTTGTGATAGTAGGTGATCGGCTCGGGCCGCCCCGTCACCTTGGAGCCGTCGGCGTTGAGATATTTCTGCGCGCCGTGGATGGTCGTGCCGTGCATCAGCACGTGATAGTGCCCGTCCGATGTCACCACGATCTTGTGCACGCCGAAGAAGCTGCGCACCGTTTCGACGCGGCCGTCATCGGCCGGATAGGCGCGGATCAGGACGAGCGCGAGTGCGGCCGTCGCGAACACCTTCCAGCGGCCGCCGTTCAGCAGCAGAGCGAGCAGCGCGGCGAGCACGCCCACGGCGCCCGCGACATAGACGCGGTGGTCCTCGAGATAGGTCGTGACCTTGCCGGTCATGCCTGAAGGCACCAGCAGCGCGACCGCAATGACCGCGAGCAGGAGCCAGTACCAGCGCGTGAGCCCGGGCAGGCGCTCATTGGCAGCCGGGCGGCACAACGCCGCCAGCGCCAGCAGGATCGGATACTCGGCGACCCAGGAGAAGGTGAACGGCGCGATCAGCCCGGCGAACAGGCCACCGACCATGCCGCCGAACGACAGCGCGACATAGAACCCGGTGAGATACTTGGCCGGCGGGCGCGTGCGCGCGAGCTCGCCATGGCAGGCCATGGCGATGATGAAGAAGCAGAGCTGATGACCGCCGAGCGTGAGCGCGAGATTTTGTTCGCCGCCGAAGGCGAGCAGCACGATCACGCCGGCGATCGCCAGCGGCTGCAGCGCCAGCATCCATTTGTGCGGCAGCAGCGGCCGCGACTGGAACACCAGCACCCAGGTGAGCAGATAGAGCGACAGCGGCAGCACCCACAGCAAGGGCGCGGCCGCGACGTCGGTGGAGATGTGCGCGGTCACCGCGATCAGCAGGCCCGAGGGCACCGCGGCCAGGAATATCCAGCGCAGGCGCAGCAGCCAGCGTGGCGCCGGGGCATGGCTGTCCTCGGTGTGCAGCAGGCTCGCGACGATCACCGGCGACCGCAGCAGCAGGACGCCGCAGCCGGCGATCAGCGCGATCAGGAGGCCATAGCCGCCGGTCCAGATCAGGTTCTGCATGCGCAGGCTGAAGATCGGCTCGATCAGCAGCGGATAGGACAGCAGCGCCAGGAAGCTGCCGATGTTCGACGACGCATAGAGGAAGTACGGGTCGGGCGCGGCTGGATGGCCCGTGCGTACGAACCACGCCTGCAGCAGCGGATTGTTGGCGGCGAGCGCGAAGAACGGCAGGCCGATCGACACGGTGAACAGGCCGAGCAGCCACAGCCCGTAGCCCGAGGTCGGCGGGTTGCCCCAACTGCTCGCGATCGACAACGGCAGCGTCAGCAGAGCGAAACCGAGCAGCAGCAGATGAATCGCGATCGGCAGCACCCGGCTGGGCAACTGGGTGAGAAAATGCGCATAGGCATAACCCGCCAGCAGCAGGGTCTGGAAGAACACCATCGCCACCGACCACACCGCCGGCGAGCCGCCGAGCCGCGGCAGCACCATCTTGGTGAACAGCGGCTGCACCGAGAACAGCAGCAGCGCGCTGACGAAAATGGCGGCGGTATAGACGACGAGCACCAGCCGGTTGCGTGCGGCGGAGGGCTGAGCGACGGCGGCGGGCGAGGCGATTGAGGTCATGACAACTCCGGCAGCAGCGCGGCCGGCATCAGATGCCGAGGCCGGACCGCGATGAGCAGACGAGACATAGCGGATCGCAGGGCGGTATGGCGAGGAGCTGAGGCAAAATGGAGTTTTCCTTGACGTCGCAGCCTTCCGGCGCGACAGCACCAGCCGAGGTTCCCGGTGCGGGTGATTAAACAGGGCTTTTTGAAGCTGACATGAATGAAACCGACGTCATCATCATCGGCGCTGGCCACAACGGCCTGACCTGTGCGGCCTATCTCGCCATGGCGGGCCTGCGCGTGCATGTGGTCGAGCGCCGCAAGGTGGTCGGCGGCGCCGCGGTGACGGAGGAGTTTCATCCGGGCTTCCGCAACTCCGTCGCGTCCTACACGGTGAGCCTGCTCAATCCGCGCGTCGTCTCCGACCTGAAGCTGCATGAGCACGGGCTCGAGATCGTCGAGCGCCGGGCGCAGAACTTCCTGCCGTCGCCGGACGGTCGCTATCTGCTGACGGGCGAGGGTCGCACGCTGGCGTCGGTTGCGCGGCTGAGCCCGCGGGACGCCGACGCGATCGGCCCGTTCTCGGCCCGGCTCGAGGCGATCGCGGACGTGCTGCGCAGCCTCGTGCTGCGGGCGCCGCCGAACCTGGTCGCCCAGTTCGGGCTATCGGCGATCCGCGAGGCGTTCAACGCGCTCGGCACCGCCAACACGTTGCGCGCGCTGTCGCTGGAGCAGCAGCGCGACCTGCTCGACCTGTTCACGCGCTCGGCCGGCGAGATGCTCGACGAGATCTTCGAGACCGACCTGGTGAAGGCGCTGTTCGGCTTCGATGCCATCGTCGGCAACTATGCCAGTCCCTACGCCGCCGGCTCGGCCTATGTGATGCTGCATCACGCCTTCGGCGAGGTGAACGGCAAGAAGGGCGTCTGGGGCCATGCGATCGGCGGGATGGGGGCGATCACGCAGGCGATGGCCGGGTGCCTGAAGGAACTGGGCACGCTGGTCGAGCTCGAGGCCGGCGTGCGCGAGGTGATCGTCGAGCGTGACCGCGCCGTCGGCGTCGTGCTCGAGGATGGCCGCACCATCCGCGCCCGCCACGTCGTCGCCAACGTGAACCCGAAGCTGCTCTACACGCGCCTGGTGCCGGCCGGCGCCGTGCCCGAGCCGTTCCTGAACCGCATCCGGAACTGGCGCTGCGGTTCGGGCACGTTCCGCATGAACGTGGCGCTCGACCGGCTGCCCTCGTTCAGCGCGCTGCCGGGCGACGGCGACCATCTCTCCGCCGGAATCATCCTCGGCCCGAGCCTCGGCTACATGGACCAGGCCTATCTCGATGCGCGCGCGCATGGCTGGAGCCGCGATCCCGTGGTCGAGCTGCTGATCCCGTCCACACTCGACCCGACGCTGGCGCCGGCAGGCCGGCACGTCGCCAGCCTGTTTTGCCAGCATGTCGCGCCCGAGCTGCCGGACGGCCGCTCCTGGGACAATCACCGCGACGAGGTTGCCGACCTCATGATCGCGACCGTGGACCGCTATGCGCCGGGCTTTGCCGCCAGCGTGCTCGGCCGGCAGGTGCTGTCACCGCTCGATCTCGAACGCCAGTTCGGACTGATCGGGGGCGACATCTTTCACGGCGCGCTGACCTTGAACCAGTTGTTCTCGGCCCGCCCCATGCTCGGCCACGCCGACTATCGCTCGCCGCTGAAGGGGCTCTACCATTGCGGCTCGGGCAGCCACCCCGGCGGCGGCGTCACCGGTGCCCCCGGCCACAATGCGGCCCAGGCGATCCTGGCGGACTATCGCGCTCTGTTCGGCTGAGGATAAGGGGTGGAAAGGCGGCGGACGTCCGTGTGGACAAGCTGAGGACGCACTGTGGATCGACTGCCAAACAATCAGTGCACGGCCGTGTGGATATGCTGTGGACCCGGCGGTTGATATGGCCTCAAGCAGAAAAACCGGGCGCAGGGCCCGGTTCTTCGAGAACGCCGCGTCGGGCGGATTACTTCAGGGACGTGTTGATCGAGTCGAACTTGCTGCTGAGCGAGCTGCCCAGGCCGTTGACGGCGGCGATGATCGCCAGCGAGATGCCGGCTGCGATCAGGCCGTATTCGATGGCGGTGGCGCCGGATTCATCACGCAAGAACTTCGACAGAATGGACTTCATCTGAACCTCGTTTCCCAACCCAGGAACCGAGGATCATCCGGTTCCCATGGCGGGAACATTAGGGGCCGAGACCCTAAAGTCGGGATAATCCCCCCAGGTCAAGTTGCAGAGATTCTTCGCTGCAATTGAACCTCAACTTTTATTCGGATCAGGAAAGGCATTATACAACCGCTGGATGCGCAGATCCGGCAGAATTGCGGTCCTATCGCTTGCGTTGGCAGGCAATTCCCTTAACCACGCCGTCAAATCTCGCCAGGATCCACCTTGATGACCTCAACGACTACGCCCGCCACCCACAAGGCCAGCTTCACGGTTGCCGATGAAGCGACCGCCCGCCCGGCGGTCGACGTCCTGACCGAGGTGTTCTTCGAGGGGGACGCGGCGGTTGCGGCGTTCGAGCGTCCGGACGGACGCTGGGACGTCACGGTGCATTTTGCCGATCCGCCCGACCAAGCGCTGGTGCGCGAGCTCGTCGGCGGGGCGGCGGGCGCCGACGTGGCCCGGACCCTGACGTTCGAGGTCGTCGAGGCCAAGGACTGGGTCAAGGCCAGCCTGGACGACCTCGTTCCGGTCCCGGCCGGTCGTTTCATGGTCCACGGCAGCCACGACCGTGCCCGCGTGCCCGGCAACAAGCTCGGAATCGAGATCGAGGCGGCGCTCGCCTTCGGCACCGGCCATCACGGCACCACCCGGGGCTGCCTGCTGCTGCTCGATCACGTGCTCAAGACGCGCGCGCCGCGGCGCGTGCTGGATCTCGGCACCGGAACCGGCGTGCTCGCCATTGCCGCCGCCAAGGCAACGCGCCGGTCCGTGCTGGCGAGCGACATTGATGCGCCCTCGGTCATGGTGGCGCGGGAAAACGCCCGGCTCAACGGCGCCGGCCCCCTGGTCCAGGTGATCCGGGCCACCGGCTTCGCCGCCGCGGAATTTGCCGAAGCCGGCCCGTTCGACCTGGTGCTGGCGAATATCCTGGCCAACCCACTGCGCCAGCTGGCTGCGCCGATGCAGCGCCACCTCGCGCCGGGGGCCTTCGTGATCCTGTCGGGCCTGTTGACCCCGCAAGCACGCGCCGTCCGCGCCGCCTATCGTGCCCGCGGCCTGGTTCCGATCCGGCATTTGAGAATCGAGGGATGGAGCAGCCTGTTGCTGCAGAAGCAGCAGTGAGGCGGATCAGCTCACGGCATGGATCGAACCTGCACGCTGGGTGCGGCAAGTTCGCGATTACGTCTTCGGCTGGCTCTGCTGCGAGGTGGAGTCGGACTGATTACGCGGGGCACGTCGACCGCGCGGCGCGACGAGACGATTGACGAGATCCGCCAGCGCGCTGCGCGGCTTCTCGGCCGGTGCGGACGCCGGTCCGCTCGGCGCGGGCGCCGATAATTTTTCGAAGGTAAAAGCAGGCATCGTGCATCCCCTCGCCGTTGAGTTGAGGCACTCCCCGGATCATGCGACCGTGGATGATCTTTACGATCGTGGTCGTCACGTCCATACGTTTCCTCGCCGCACCTCTTTCGGATGACTGGCATGCGACAGCAAATCTTTTTGCACAGGCGAATGCAAGGAGATTCTTCGTGCACTGCACTGTCTGCTGAAGGAGTATTCGCCGACGCGGCAGGATTCACTTCTAAAGTATGAGACCGATGTTCGAAGCTCTGTTCCAGACGTTCGAAGAACCCGAAACCGGCGTGGCACTGACCGCGCGGCTCGCCGCGCTCCGCGAAGAGCTGGCCAGACGCAAGCTCGCCGGCTTCATCGTGCCGCGCGCCGACCAGCAGCAGAACGAATATGTGCCACCCTCGGAGGAGAGGCTGGCGTGGCTGACCGGCTTCACCGGCTCGGCCGGCCTTGCGATCGTGCTGTCGCAGGCGGCCGCGATCTTCGTCGACGGCCGCTATACGCTGCAGGCCGGCAAGCAGGTCGACGGCAAGGCCTGGATGGTGGAATCACTGATCGAGCCGCCGCCGGAGAGCTGGCTGACGCGCCATTTGCAGAGCGGCGACCGCGTCGGCTTCGATCCGTGGCTGCATACAACGGCCGCGGCCGAACGACTGGCCGCCGCCTGCGCCAAGGCCGGCGCGGAGCTGGTTCCGGTCGAGCGCAACCCGGTCGACAGCATCTGGACCGAACGGCCGCTGCCGCCGCTCGGCGCCGTCGCCATCCACGGCGCGGAATTGTCCGGCGAGAGCGAGGCCGACAAGCTCGGCCGGATCCGCCAGGAGATCGAGCGCCTCGGCGTCGAGGCGCTCGTCCTGTCCGATTCCCACAACGTCGCCTGGACCTTCAACATCCGCGGCGCCGACGTCTCGCACACGCCGCTGCCGCTGTCCTATGCGTTGGTGCCGAAGACCGGACGCCCGACGATCTTCATCGATTCCCGCAAGCTCTCGAACCTGACGCGCGATCATCTCGAGCAGAGCGCCGAGGTGGCGGAGCCGGACGCGCTGACACCGCGCCTGTCCGAGCTCGCGCAATCCGGCGCGGCCGTCGCGCTCGACAGCGCCACGGCCGCCGATGCCCTGACGCGCCTGATTCAGGGCGCCGGCGGCAAGGCGGTGCGCGGCGCCGATCCGGTCAGCCTGCTCAAGGCCGCCAAGAATGCGGTCGAGATCGACGGCACGCGGCGCGCCCATCAGCGCGATGCGGTCGCGCTGGCCCGCTTTCTCGCCTTCATCGATCGCGAGGCGCCGAAGGGCTCGTTGACCGAGATCGATGCGGTCGAGGCGCTGGAGAGCTTTCGCCGCGACACCGGCGCGCTCAAGGATGTGTCGTTCCCGACCATCTCGGGCACCGGTCCCAACGGCGCCATCGTGCACTATCGCGTCACCCGCAAGAGCAACCGCCGCATCATGCCGGGCGATCTGCTGCTGATCGATTCCGGCGCGCAATATCAGGACGGCACCACCGACGTCACCCGCACGATCGCCGTGGGCGCGCCGACCGAGGAGATGCGCGATCGCTTCACCCGCGTGCTGCGCGGCCACCTTGCGATCGCGCGCGCGATCTTCCCCGACGGCACCACCGGCGCCCAGCTCGACACCCTGGCGCGGCAGTTCCTGTGGCAGGCCGGCATCGATTTCGAGCACGGCACCGGCCACGGCGTCGGCAGCTATCTGTCGGTGCACGAGGGACCCGCGCGGATTTCGAAGCTCGGCACCACGCCGCTGAAGCGCGGCATGATCCTGTCCAACGAGCCCGGCTACTACAAGACCGACGCGTTCGGCATCCGCATCGAGAACCTCGAGCTGGTGGTGGCGAAGGACGTCGCGGGCGCGGAGAAGCCGATGAACGGCTTCGAGGCGCTGACCCTGGCGCCGATCGACCGGCGCCTGATCGAGGTCGCGATGCTGAGCGCCGAGGAACGCGCGTGGCTCGACGCCTATCATGCCCGGGTCAGGGACGCCGTCCGAGCGGCGCTCGACGACGGCGACCAGCGCTGGCTCGATCAGGCGACAGCGCCACTGTAGTCAGCCGTACGGTCCGGCTGCGCGCCGTCCCGCTGCCTGCATGGGCGCATGCCGAAACAGGCATTTCCGCGAAATGGAAGGCCGCTACAGTCGGGGCGTTCACTTGATTTGAGCGGCACCATGCATGGAATGATCAGCAGACCGCCTGGAGCGGCGCCACCGCGCGCCGTTCCGTCGCGCACGATGCTGGTCCTGCTGGTCGTGATGACCGGGCTGGCGCCGATCTCGCTATACCTGCTGGTGCCGGCCCTGCCGCTGCTCGCGACCACGTTCGGGCGCGACGCCTCCGTCGTGCAGATGACGGTGTCGTTCTACATGGCCGGCATCGCGATCTCGCAGCTGCTGCTCGGGCCGCTCTCCGACCGCTTCGGCCGCCGCCCCGTGATGCTTGCAGGGCTCGTGCTGTCGATCGTCGCGAGCGTCAGCTGCATCTTCGCCGACACCCTGGCCCAGCTGATCGCGGCGCGCTTCTTCCAGGCGCTCGGCGGCGCCAGCGGCATGGTGATCAGCCGCGCCATCATCCGAGATCTCTATCCGCGCGAGCGCATCGGCGCGATGATCAGCCTCGTCGTCGCGGTCATGATGATCGCGCAGATGCTGTCGCCGCTGACCGGCGGCCTGATCGAGATCGCGTTCGGCTGGCACGCCATCTTCTACGTCGTCGCCGCGCTGTCGGTCGTGATCGCGACCGCCGTGACCATGGCGCTGCCGGAGACCCGCCCTGCCCGCGTCGAGGGCGCGAGCTTCCGTCGCGACGTCGCCATGCTGGTGAAGAGCCGCGCCTTCCTCGGCTATATGCTGTGCCAGGTGCTGGCCTCGCAGATCATCTTCGCCTTCGCCGGCGGCGGGCCGTATATCGTCGAGGTGCAGATGGGCCGTTCCTCGGCGGAGTATGGCGCGTGGTTTGCGACCACCGGCTTCGCCTATTTCGTCGGCAACCTGTTCTGCGTGCGCTACGCGCCGCGCCATTCGCTCGATCGGCTGATCTGGTTCGGCCTGGGGCTGCAGCTTACCAGCGCCGCGCTGAACTTCACGTGGAGCCTGTTCGGCTTCAACCAGGTACCTTCGGTGCTGTTCGGCACGCAGATGCTGCTGATGTTCGCCAATGCCGCCGTGATGGCGAACTCCGCCGCCGGCGCGATCAGCGTCCGGCCCGGCGCGGCGGGCACCGCCTCCGGCGCGATGGGGTTCCTGCAGATGGGCGTGGGCGCGCTGACGTCGCAGCTCGGCGCCTATCTCGGCGGCCACTACGCAACGACGCTGCCGCTGACGTCGGCGATGCTCATGTTGTCGCTGGCCTGCGCCTGCAGCATGATCTTTCTGGTTCCTCGCACGCAGATGAAGGTGACGAAGGAGCTGATCGAGACGGCGGAAGAGGATGAGGCCGGGGTGATGTGAAGGGCGGCGTGAGGACCGTACGCCCCCACGCCGCTCTCGGGGGCTTACCCGCGTAGGCGCCGCGACCTGCACAGCCTCGCGAACAAGCGGTGTCATGCCCCGCGAAGGCGGGCATTATTCCGAGGCGCCTCGATCCAACCACTGCGGCCTCTGAAATACTGCATCATCCGCTTTCGCGGATGATGCCAGTTGTGGTGCCACAACCACCTTCTGCACCAGACGAGCGCGCGAGCTACTCCCCGATCAGTTGCAGCCACTCGTCCTCGGTCAGCACCTGGACGCCGTGCTTCTGTGCGTCCTTCAGCTTTGAGCCCGCGCCGGGACCGGCGACGACGTAGTCCGTCTTCTTCGACACCGAGCCCGATACTTTCGCACCGAGCCGCTCGGCGGTCGCCTTGGCCTCGTCGCGCGTCATCTTTTCCAGCGTGCCGGTGAACACCACCGTCTTGGTCGCGATCGGCGAATTGCGCTTCGGCTTCTCCGCGTCGAGGATCTTCACCTCTTTCGTCAGCCGCTCGACGATACCGCGATTGTGGTCCTCGCCGAAATAGGCGGCGACGCTCTTGATCACGGTGTCGCCGATCTGGTCGAGCGCATCCATCTCCGCGATCGCCTCCTCGTCGCCGCTGGCGACTTTGAGACAGGCTTCGTGGAACGCATCCCATGAGCCGTAGCCGCGCGCGAGCGCCAGCGCCGTGGTCTCGCCGACATGGCGCATGCCAAGCGCGTAGATGAAGCGCTCCAGCGCGATCTCGCGCCGGGCGTCGATGGCATTGAAGAGATTGCGCACCGAGGTCTCGCCATAGCCCTCGACCTCCTCGAGCTTCAGCCTGGCGTTGCGCGCGGCCAGCGTGAAGATGTCGGCGGGCTCCTTGACCCAGCCCTGGTCGAAGAAGAACTGGATCTGCTTCTCGCCGAGACCGTCGATATCGAAAGCGCGGCGCGAGGCGAACAGCTTGAGGTGCTCGATCTTCTGGAACGGACAGGCGAACTCGCCGGTGCAGCGGGCGCGCGAGCCCTCCTCGCCGGTCGCGATCTCCTCGCGGACGACGTCGGTGTGCAGCGGGCACGGGCATTTCTTCGGGAAATGGAATTCCTTGGCGTGCTTCGGCCGCTTGTCGATGAGGACGTCGACCACCTGGGGGATGACGTCGCCGGCGCGCTGGATCACCACGGTGTCGCCGATCCGGATGTCGCGGCCTTCGCGCAACACTTCGCCCTTGTTGCCGATGCCCTTGATGTAGTCCTCATTGTGCAGCGTCACATTCTGCACGATGACGCCGCCGACGCCGACCGGCTCCAGCTTGCCGACCGGCGTGAACGAGCCGGTGCGGCCGACCTGGATCTCGATGTCCTTGAGCACGGTCATGGCGCGCTCGGCCGGAAACTTGTGGGCAATGCCCCAGCGCGGCGTGCGCGAGACGAAGCCGAGCCGCTCCTGCCAGTCGATGCGGTCGACCTTGTAGACGACGCCGTCGATGTCGTAGTCGAGCTCGGCGCGCTGCTCCTCGATGTGACGATGGAACGCGATCAGTTCCTCCACCGAGTGGCAGAGCCTCGTGAGCGGGTTGGTCGTGAAGCCGCAGCGTTCGAACCATTTGATCATGCCGCTTTGCGTCTCCGCCGGCATCGCGCTCATCTCGCCCCAGGCGTAGGCAAAGAAGCCCAGGGGACGCGAGGCGGTGATGGTCGGATCCTTTTGCCGCAGCGAGCCGGCGGCGGAGTTGCGCGGGTTGGCGAAGATGGTGTCGCCCGCTTCCTTCTGGCGCTCGTTGAGCGCGAGGAAGGCCTGCTTGGTCATGTAGACCTCGCCGCGGACCTCGCAGATGTCGGGCAGGTTGCGGCCGTGCAGCCTGTGCGGCACGTCCTTCAAGGTGCGGATGTTGGCGGTGACGTCCTCGCCCTCGGCGCCGTCGCCGCGGGTCGCGGCGGTTACCAGCTCACCGCCCTCGTAGCGCAGCGACATCGACAGCCCGTCGATCTTCGGCTCGGCCGAGAAATCGATGCGATCGTCGGCAAGCTTGAGGAAGCGCGCAATGCGGCCGACGAAGTCGCGCACGTCCTCCTCCGCGAAGGCGTTGTCGAGCGACAGCATCGGCACCGTGTGCCGCACTTTCTTGAACCGGCCGGAGGGCGCAGCGCCGACCTTCTGCGACGGCGACTCGCTGCTGACGAGCTCAGGGAAACGCTTTTCGATCGCATTGAAGCGGCGACGCAGCTCGTCGTAGGCGGCGTCCGAGATCTTCGGCGCGTCATCCTGATAATAGAGCCTGTCGTGGGTCTCGAGCTCCAGCGCCAGCCGCTTCCATTCCACCTTGGCCTGAGCCTTGGTGAGATCGGCGACGTCGACGGGCTGCTTCGGTTTTGCTGTCTTGGGCATGCGTATGATCTGCTCGTCATTGCGGGACGACCCGGAGGCCGTCCCGAAACGACGGTGTACACAATGCGCGCGCCGGAGCCAAAGCGTTCGGCCGTTCCGTTTCCAGCTACGCCGCCGCAGCCTCCAGCAGCCGGTCGGCGGCGGCGCGGGCCTCGGCGGTGACCTCGGCGCCGGCCAGCATGCGGGCGATCTCCTCGCGCCGGTGCAGGGTGGCGAGCGTGTTGACCCGGGTGACGACGCGCTTGCCGCGGTCCAGCGCGTCCTTTGAGATCAACAGATGCTGGTCCGCCCGGGCCGCGACCTGCGGCGCATGGGTCACGGCCATCACCTGAACCCCGTGCGCGAGCCGCGCCAGCCGGGCGCCGATGGCGTCGGCGACCGCGCCGCCGACGCCGGTGTCGATCTCGTCGAACACCAAGGTCGGCGCCGAGCCGCGGTCGGACAGCACGACCTTGAGCGCCAGCAGGAACCGCGACAGCTCGCCGCCGGAGGCGACCTTCATCATCGGGCCCGGCCGCGTGCCCGGGTTGGTCTGAACCCAGAACTCGACACGGTCGATGCCTTCCGGCCCCGGCGCCTCGGCGTCGCTGTCGACCTGGGTCATGAACTTGGCCCGCTCGAGCTTGAGCGGGGCGAGCTCCGCATGGACGGCCCGGTTCAGCTTCTCGGCCGACTTGGTCCGCGCTGCCGACAGCTTGGCCGCCGCGGCGGCATAGCGCCCATCGGCTGCCGCCGCCGCTGCTTCCAGCTTCTTCAGCTGCTCGGCGCCGGCATCGATCAGGACGACGTCGGCGGCATATTTGGCAGCCAAGGCAGCCAGACCGTCCACCGGCGTCGAATATTTGCGCGCGGCCGCGCGCAGCGCGAACAACCGCTCCTCGATGCGCTCCAGCTCCAGCGGATCGAAATCGGTGGCCGCGAGTGCCACCGTCAGATGCTGATCGGCCTCCTCCAGGGCGTTGATCGCCGAATCGATCGCCTTGACCGCCGGGTCGACCAGCGCGGGCGAGCTGACCGCGCGGCGCTCCAACCGGCGGACCGCCGCGGCTAGCGCGGCGATCGGCGACTGGTTGCCGCTGACGGCATCCTGCGCGTCGCGCAGATCGCCCGCGATCTTCTCGCCCTGCATCATCGCCGTGCGGCGGGCGGCGAGCTGCGTCTCCTCGCCCTCCTTCGGCGCCAGCTTCTTCAGCTCGTCCGAGGCATGCCGCAGATAATCGGCCTCGCGGGCCGCGCGCTCCATGCTCGCCCGATGCTCGTCGAGCGCCGTGACCGCAGTCCGGCGCGCTGCCCACAGCGCTTCCACCGCGGCGACGTCCTTCTCCAGGCCCGCAAAGGCATCCAGCAGCCGGCGGTGGGTGGCGGCGTCGACCAGCGCACGTTCGTCATGCTGGCCGTGGATTTCGACCAGTGTGGCGCCGATCGCCTTCAGCGTCTGCACGCTGACCGACTGGTCGTTGATGAAGGCGCGGGTGCGGCCATCGCCGAACTGAACGCGGCGCAGGATCATCTCGCCATCGGCATCCAGGCCGTTGGCAGCGAGGATCCGGGCGGCCGGATGATCCTTGCCGATCTCGAACACGGCCGTGACCTGCCCCTGGTCGGCGCCATGGCGCACTAGGCTGGCGTCGCCGCGGCCGCCGAGAGCCAATGCAAACGCATCGAGCAGGATCGACTTTCCGGCTCCGGTCTCGCCGGTCAGCACCGCAAGTCCATTCGAGAATTCGAGATCGAGTCGTTCGATCAGGACGATGTCACGGATCGACAGTCGCGCCAGCATGGAACCGAAGTCCTTCGTAACGGGGCGGAACGCCCCTGAGCGAACGACTCGATGCTAGCAGCAAAAAGAGAACAAAACAAGAATATAGAACAAAGCCAGATCAGACGAGTGATCCGGCCGATCGCTCAGCCCAGGCCGAGCTTCTTGAAGGCGCGCGAGATGTAGGAGCCCTTGTTCTCCTCGGGCTCGACGCCGCCCGACTTCACGAGATTATAGGCGTCCTTGTACCACTTGCTGTCGGGGAAATTGTGCCCGAGCACGGCCGCCGCGGTCTGCGCTTCGCCGACGATACCGATCGTCATGTAGGCCTCGGTCAAGCGATACAGCGCTTCCTCGACGTGCCGCGTGGTCTGGTACTGCGTCACGACAGCCTTGAAGCGGTTGATGGCGGCGGTGTAGTCGCGCTTCTGCATGTAATAGCGGCCGACATCCATCTCCTTGCCGGCGAGCTGATCGCGGGCGCCCTCCAGCTTGGCCTTGGCATTGGTGGCGTATTCGGATGTCGGATATTTACGCACCACCTCTTCGAGGGAGGCGATGGCCTTCTCGGTGCGGCCCTGGTCGCGGCTGATGTCCGGGATCTGGTCGTAATGCGAGGCGGCGATCAGGTACTGCGCATAGGCCGCGTCCGGGCTGCCCGGGTGCAGGGTCACGTAGCGGGTGGCGGCGCCGATGCAGCCGTCGTAGTCGCCGGCCTGATAGGAGGCGTAAGCCGACATCAGCAGCGATTTGCGGGCCCAGTCGGAATAAGGATGCTGGCGATCGACCTCCTCGAACTTCTTGGTCGCGCCTTTGACGTCCTTCTTCTCATTCATCAGGTACAAGCCCTCATTGTAGAGCTTGTCCGCGGGCTCATCGACGAAGGTGTCGTCCTTGGCCAGGAATTTGTCCCAGAGTCCGCCCGTTCCGCAGCCGCTCAGAGGCAGCGCCAGCAGGATCAGCGATGCGGCGAGCCTAAGCCGGCCGATGCTTGCTGCGGGATGACGGAGGTCGCGCGTGAGACGCTGTATCGACATGCTTCTTTGGAACCCGATGCCTGTGATCTGATCTACGCCGCGCACCATGAAGGTCGCTTCATGACCGCGAGGGAAGAGCCCCGCCGGTGGCACGCATCACGCGGCCCCGGCCTCTCTAGCCGAAAACACTTCATCAACCAACCGCATAGGAAGCCAATCCGCCCGGATTAAGGCAACACCGAGGCTGCCGCCACGCATCATGGTTACCGCTGAAGAAGCCGTTGGAAAACATCGAAATGCCGAGGGTCCAGCCGCTGAGAAGGACGCGGCCGGCAACAAACATTGACAAAAAAGCAGACGGAAAAATCTGAACCACGCCGAAAGCAAAGCTCCCGGCGATGTCGCGCGTTGCGTAGGTCAGCCGACGGAATCAGCCGATCGGGACGCCGCCGCTCAGGACACGTCCGGGCCGTAGGCCGGGGCGACCATGCCACCGACCATGCCGCCGACGACCTCCGCGGCCACGCGGGGACGACGCACGGTCTCGCCTTCGACGATCCGCCAAGCGGTGCGATCGGCCATCAGAGCAGTCAGCACCGCATGGTTGAGCTTGTGACCGCCACGGACCGAACGATAGGTTCCGAGCATCGGCAGGCCGGCCAGCGCCAGATCGCCGATCGCGTCCAGCACCTTGTGGCGGGCGCATTCGTCGGCGTAGCGCAGACCTTCGGGATTGAGCAGGCGGTCCTCGTCGAACACCAGCGTGTTGTCGAAGGAGGAACCGAGCGCGAAGCCGGCGCTCCACAGCCGCGACACGTCGCTCATGCAGCCGAAGGTGCGGGCGCGGGCGATCTCGCGGCGGAAGCGCTCGGGGCTGAGTTCGAAATGATAGGCTTGGCGGCCGATCACGGGGTTGGTGAAATCGATTTCAGCTTCGACCCGGAAGCCGGAGCTGTTCGGACGCAGCTCGCCCGTGGAGGCACCCATGGTCACCTGGACCGGCTTGAGCACCTGAAGGTAGCGCCGCGGGGCCGACTGATTGACGATTCCGGCCTGGTCGATGGCAGCGACGAACGGCGCAGCGCTGCCGTCCATGATCGGAACCTCGGGGCCGTCGACCTCGATCAGGGCGTTGTCGACACCCATGCCGCGCAGCGCGGCGAGCACATGCTCGGCAGTGGACACCAGCGCACCGTGGCGGTCACCGAGCACCGTCGCCAACTCGGTGGCGATCACCGAGCCGAAGGACGCCTGGACCTCGCGGTCAGCGCCATCGAGGCCGGTGCGGAGGAACACGATTCCCGCATCGATCGGCGCAGGCCCGATCGTCAGGCTGACAGGCGCGCCAGAGTGGACGCCTACACCGGTGACGGTGGCTTGCGAACGAAGCGTTGTTTGCCGGCTGAATTTCATCGACGATCGCCCAAGACCCCGCCTGATCCCTTATCGGCCGCCCCTCGCGAACCGACTCAGTTTCAGGCATCCCCAAGTCACGGCAGAACTTAACGAGAGCCCCAAAGAGCGCCAACTCACGCTTCTTTACGGATTGTTACCCCATCTCTGCCGTATTCGCGCCAACCCTTAACCAAACTGGAACGTGGCCTTAACCCTCCTGGTTCCCGATCTAAACACCGAAAGAATAATTAATCATTTAAAATCAGTTAGTTGAACGGCGATCAACGAGCCCCGGACAGCCATGGAAAAGGCCCGGCTCTCGCGAGCCGGGCCTGTTCAGCACCATCAGGGCTGTAACAATTCTCAGGTGGCCTGCCGGCGCAGGAAGGCCGGGATATCCAAATGGTCATCTCCCTGTGGCGCCGGGGACACAGGCGCGGGACGGCCATGGACGTCCAGACCCTGGGGTGCGGGACGGCGGGCATATTCCGAGACAGGCGATTCGTGGCTCGCAACCTGCTGAGCAACGTTCCGCTGCGGCTTCCGTTCCGGCAGCGGCGGCATCTGCGGCATGGCAGGACCCGCGGTCCGCACCGGCAGCGGCGGCTCGGCATCCTCGTCGCGGCGGCCGAGACCGACATTGGCGAGACGCTGCAGCAGCGACATCCGGGTCTTCTGCGGATGCTCATCGCCCTCGTCGCCGCGCGCCTGCCGGATCTCGGCCTGGGCCGGCATCGGCAGGTCCTCGAACTTCGGCATGCGCGGCGCGCGCGACGGAACCCGCTCCGCGGCCTGCGGGATGAACGTCTCCGGCGGGGCCGCCGGCTCGATCGGGGCCGCGCGCTGCGCCTCCGGTTCCGGGAACAGCGACGGCTTCTGCGCGATCGGGCGCACCGTCACATCGCCATAGGAGGCGGGCTGGACCGGCGCCGACGCGGGCGCGGGCTCGCTGGCCATTGCGGCGGCAACGGCGGCCAGCGTGTCGCGCTCGAGGTTGGGAGCCGGACGCGGCGCAGGCGCCATCGGCGCGGGCGCGGCGACGGCCGGAGCCTGCGACGCCTGCTGCTCGAGCTTGGCGGCGCGTTCAGCCAGGCGCTGATTGTCGGCGCGCAGGCGCGCAGTCAGATCGGCGAGGCGGCTTTCAGGGAGACCCGCGGCAGCGGTCGGGGCGGCGGCAATCGGAGCGACAGCCGCCGCCGGCTGTGCAGTCGTCGTGACGCCGCGGTTGAACTGCGCCTGCTCGATGCCGGTGGCGACCACCGAGACCCGGATCAGCCCGTCGAGCGATTCGTCGAAGGTGGCGCCGACGATGATGTTGGCGTCCTGGTCGACCTCCTCGCGGATGCGGGTCGCAGCTTCGTCGACCTCGAACAGCGTGAGATCCTTGCCGCCGGTGATCGAGATCAACAGGCCACGCGCGCCCTTCATCGAGGAATCGTCGATCAGCGGGTTGGCGATGGCGGCTTCGGCGGCGGTGAGCGCGCGCTTGTCGCCGGAGGCTTCACCGGTGCCCATCATCGCCTTGCCCATCTCGCGCATGACGGCGCGGACGTCGGCGAAGTCGAGGTTGATCAGGCCTTCCTTGACCATCAGGTCGGTGATGCAGGCGACGCCGGAATACAGCACCTGGTCGGCCATCGCGAAGGCGTCGGCGAAGGTGGTCTTCTCGTTGGCGACCCGGAACAGGTTCTGGTTCGGGATGATCAGCAGCGTGTCGACGACCTTGTGCAGCTCGGAGATGCCGGACTCCGCGGTGCGCATGCGGCGCGCGCCTTCGAAGTGGAACGGCTTGGTGACGACGCCCACCGTGAGGATGTTCATCTCGCGCGCGGTCTTGGCAATGACCGGGGCTGCACCGGTGCCGGTTCCGCCACCCATGCCGGCGGTCACGAACACCATGTTGGCGCCCGAGAGATGATCGCGGATCTCGTCGATCACCTCCTGCGCGGCGGCAGCGCCGACGTCCGGCTGCGAGCCGGCGCCCAACCCTTGCGTCACCTGCGTGCCCATCTGGATGATGCGCTGCGCCTTGGACATGGTCAGCGCCTGCGCATCGGTGTTGGCGACGACGAAGTCGACCCCCTGCAGGCCGGCCGTGATCATGTTGTTGACGGCATTGCCGCCCGCGCCGCCGACACCGAACACGGTGATCCGGGGCTTCAGCTCGTGGATATCAGGAGGTGTAATAGTGAGTGCCATGATTGCCTCTCGATCACGCGCGGGTGGGTTCGCCCCGGCCGCCGGCCGCGGTTGGTGTTGTTGAAAATCGCATGGGGTGGAAACCGGTCATCAGAAGCCCTCGCGTAGCCATCGTCCGACCTTTCCGAAGTAGCCGTCGGTTCCTGTCCCGACCTGCCGCGTATGCCGCGGTTCGACGTGTTCGAGGTGCGCGTATTGCGGATAGACCAGCAGCCCCGTCGGCACCGCGAAGGCGGCGTTCTTGGCCTCGTTGGGAAGACGGCCGAAGCCGAGCGGGCGGCCGACACGCACCGGGCGGTCGAGGATCCGGGTCGCAAGCTCGACCAGCCCCGTCAGCTGAGAGGCGCCTCCGCTGAGGACGACGCGCGCCTTGGGTTCTGCCGCAAAGGGCGAATCCTTCAGCCGGTCGCGGACCATTTCAAAAATCTCCTCTGCGCGGTGCCTGACGATGTTCGCGATGGTGGCGCGGGACACGATCTGCGGAACATCCCGCTCGTTGTCACCGGCCGTCGGAACAGACATCAACTCACGCGCGTCGGACCCGCCAGTCAGCACCGTGCCATATAACGTCTTGATTCGCTCGGCATCTGCAATGCACGCTGATAGTCCGCGCGCAAGATCCATGGTCACGTGATGCCCGCCGAGCGCAAAACCGGAGGCATGGACGAAACGGCCGCCGGAATAGATCGCGATCGTCGTGGTGCCCGCCCCCATCTCGACCACGGCGGCGCCGAGATCGGCCTCGTCGTCGGTCAGCACCGACAACCCGGCAACATACGGGCTTGCCGCCATGGCCTCGACGTTGAGGTGGCAGCGCTCGACCACTAGCATCAGGTTCTTGGCCACGGTGGCGTCGGTCGTAACGACGTTCATGTCGACGCCGAACTGCCGCGCCAGCATGCCGCGGGGATCGCGGATGCCCTTCACACCGTCGAGCGTGTAGCCGACCGGCAGGGCATGCAGCACCGCGCGCCCGTCGCCGGTGGCGTGGTGCATGCCGGTCGAGGTGACGCGACTGACATCGGCCTGGGTGACGGCGCCGCCGCGGATGTCCGAGGTGGCCTCGATCAGGTGGCCCATGACGCGGCCGCCTGCGACCGGCAGCAGCACGGATTCGACCCGCACCTTCGCCATGCGCTCGGCCAGCGCGACCGCCTGCCGCACCGCCTGCTCGCATTCGACGGGATCGACGACGGCGCCGGCCTTGACGCCGCGCGACTGGATCTGGCTGTAGCCGATCAGCTCGACGGCGTGGGTGCGGCCGCGCAGCGCGTCGCTCGGCGGCGCCGGCTTCAGCCGCGCGATCATGCAGGCGATCTTGCTGGTGCCGACGTCGAGCGAGGCCACGAGCGCGGTGCGCTTCTGGCCCATCGGGCGCGTCTTCGGAGTCTGGCGATCGAAGCCGGTCATGCGTCACCGGCCTTCTTCTTGGACTTCTTGTCCTTGAACAGCTCGTCGCGCGCCTTGCCCGCATCCTCGGAGAGCTGCACCGTCAGCCGGTCCGGCAGCCGCAGGTCGATGGCGACGATGTCGCGCGAGAACAGCTTGTCGTCCTGATCGAGCTGGGTCAGGGTCGCGAGCGCGTTGCCGACATCATGTTCGGGCAGGCGAATGTCGAGGCCGTCCTTGGTCCGCAGGTTCCAGCGCCGCTCGCCGACGAACACGGCGGCCTTGGTGACCGCGCGCACCTGCGGGTAGCGGGCGAGCAGCGCCAGGAAATCGCGCGCGCGGCTCTCGGCTCCCTTGCCGACCACGAGCGGCAGCGTCAGGAAGCGGCGCGAGACATATTGCTCGAGCACGGCGCCGTCCTCGGCGATGACCGAGAGGCGACCGTCCTGCTGCCAGAGCGCGAACGCCTTGCGCTCGACGACATCGATCTGCAGCTGGTTCGGAAAGAACTTCTGCACCGTGGCGTCGGCGATCCAGGGGTTGGCTTTGAGCCTGTCACGCACTGCGGCGGCATCCAGGAACAGCAACGAGGAGCGGCCGGTAACGCCGCCGACCGCGAGGATCTCGTCCTGGGTAAGCTGCTTCCGGCCGTTGATCGCAACAGCCGTGATGCGGAACCCGGCCGCATTGGCGAGCGCGTTGCGGGTGTCGGACAACGCCACACTGACGTCCTGCGCATGGCCGCCCTTGACGATGCCGAGCCAGACACTGCCGAACAAGAGGACCACCGTCGCCACGGTGCCGAGCCGGCGCGGCAGATAGCGCTCGACGAGTTCGACCACGCGCGGCGGCGCCTCGCGCTCGACCATCGGCGCGAGCGCGGCCTGCGCCGGCGCAAGGTCTCGTCGGATGGATCGCCTGCCTTGCTTCGTGCCTCGCGCAAAGCGGACACGCGGAAGACGGGCCGAGACATACTCGCGCAGCAGGATTGCCGCGCCAAGGGCAGCGGCTTTCAGGTCAGCTTGAGGCCTCTGCGATCGAGCGAGGCGTCCTGCACCATCCATTGCACGAGCTCATCAACTGTTGCGCCCGCAGATACTCGCGGACCCACGCCCACGGTCCCGGCCGACCGGATCCCTTCCGACCATCGCGACGCGGTTCGTCACGACGGCCCGACCTGGCAGCCGAGCACCACTGAGGCGCCAGCGTTAACCTTCGGACGT
Source organism: Bradyrhizobium sp. SZCCHNS3002 (assembly GCF_032377435.1). Classification (NCBI taxonomy): domain Bacteria; kingdom Pseudomonadati; phylum Pseudomonadota; class Alphaproteobacteria; order Hyphomicrobiales; family Nitrobacteraceae; genus Bradyrhizobium; species Bradyrhizobium sp. SZCCHNS3002. The sequence continues at coordinate 437,141 of NZ_JAUHHY010000005.1, read as the reverse complement.
CCTGGTAAACAAAAAGTAAAATCGGTCCGAGGAGACGAATTTTTTCTCCGATTTATGAGGACCTTGCCCGGAATTCTTAAGCATTTTACGGGTTACAGGAACCACCGGGGGACGCCGGGCCGGGTTCCTCCGGTGCGCCTATCGCACGCCGGATCGGCGGCTGCGCCTCTCGGCCAGGGCGATCTGCTGATTGAGGAAATCGACAAAGGCGATGCCCTGGGCCGCCAGAGCCTTCGGGTAGAGCGAGGCGGCCGTCAGGCCCGGCAGGGTATTGGTCTCCAGATAAACCGGACCGTTGGCCGCGACGATGAAGTCGGTGCGCGAGTAGCCGCCGCAGGACAGCGCGCGATGCGCCTTGATCGCCTCAGCCTGGAGCGCCGCAGTGATCTCCGGACTGAAGCGGCCCGGACAGATTTCCTTCGTCGCCGCCGCGAGGTACTTCGCGAAATAGTTGAAGGCACCGTCGGCGGGGAGGATCTCGATCGGCGGCAGCGCGATCAGCGAGCCGTCGGCCTGCTCGAGCACGCCGCAGGTCGCCTCGGTCCCGATGACGAACGGCTCGATCAGATACTCCTCGGTCGCGGCCGCTGCCTTGACGGAGACGAGGTCCTGGCTGGCGTTGACGAAGATCAGGCCGAAGCTCGAGCCGTCCTTCACGGGCTTCGCGATCAGCCGGCCGTAGCGCGCGAGCGCGGCCTCGGCATCATCCAGCGCGACACCCTCGGCCGCCGTGACACCGCCGAGCACGGCGAAGCGTTTGGCGGCAACCTTGTCGAAGGCGAGGTGCGAGGCCGCCGAGCTCGAGCCAGTGAACGGCACGCCACGAAGCTCGCACATCAGTTGAAGCTCGCCATTCTCCGCCCGGCCGCCATGCAGGCCGAGCACCAGGACCCGATCTTCGGCCCCGGCGCGATCGAGCGCCTCGCCGAGCGCGCCGATCCTGGCGCCATCGGCGGTGAACGGCTCCTCGAACGGCTTGGCATGCGCGGCCAGCGCTTGGCCGCTGGCCTGATGCACGCTGTCATCGGCGTCCCAGAACCACAGGTCCGCCTCGGGCAATGCCGCGTGCAGGGCTTTCGCGCTCGCGACCGAGACGAGACGCTCCTTGTTGGAGCCGCCGAACAAAATCGTGGTGCGCATCAATGTCTTCTCGATTGATCTCACAATTGCGGTCGCGATTGCGCTGACGTCACGTGAGCCTGCGGCTCGATCAGCTCGCCTTGATTCCGATCCGCTTGATCTCCCACTGCAGCTCGATGCCCGAGCTCGCCTTGACCCGCTCACGCACGGTCTCGCCGAGCGTCTCGATGTCGTCGGCGCTAGCGCTGCCGGTGTTGATCAGGAAGTTGCAGTGCATTTCCGAGACCTGGGCGCCGCCGACCCTGAGTCCACGACAGCCGGCGGCATCGACCAGCTTCCAGGCGGAATGTCCCGGCGGATTCTTGAAGGTCGAGCCGCCCGTCTTCTCGCGGATCGGCTGCGCCGTCTCGCGATGCGCCTGCACCTCCGCCATGCGCGCCCGGATCGCCTCCGGCGCCGAGGGCGTGCCGCGGAAGCGCGCGGCCGTGAAGATCAGCGCCGGATCGACGCCGCTCGCGCGATAGGTGAACTTCATCTCGGCATTGTTGAAGCGGTGCGTCTCGCCGTTTCGGTCGACAGCGATCGCTTCAATGAGAATGTCTTTGGTCTCGCCGCCATTGGCGCCGGCATTCATCCGCAGCGCCCCGCCGATGGTGCCGGGAATGCCGAACAGGAATTCCAGGCCCGCGAGGTTGGCCGACGCGGCGACCTCCGCGACGCGCTTGTCGAGCGCGGCGGTGCCGGCCGTGACGATGTCGCCTTCCGCCTTGACCTCGCCGAACGCGCGCGGCGCCAGCCGGATCACGACACCGGGGACGCCACCATCACGCACGATCAGGTTGGAGCCGACGCCAATGACATAGAGCGGGATATCCGTTGGGAGGTGCTTCAGGAAATAGGCGAGGTCGTCGGCATCCGCCGGCGTGAACAGCACCTGCGCCGGTCCGCCGACACGAAACCAGGTCAGCGGCGCGAGACTCTCATTGGCGAGCAGCCGCCCACGCAGCTCCGGCATGGCCGTTTTGAGATCGGGGGTGATGTCGGGAAAGGTCATGCGGCGGCCTGCCTCGTTTGGGCCGACGTCGTTGCGACGTAGCACGCTCCGTTCCCTCCCCCCTTGTGGGGGAGGGCTAGGGAGGGGGGGACCACGCACTCCGGAGTCTGCGGCTCACCCCCCTCCCTGCCCCTCCCCCACAAGGGGGGAGGGAACGGAGAGGCTACGTCGAGTGGCCTGACTTTCTCGGTGAACCGCTGGTTCAACACCGCCCTCACCCCAGTGCCTTCAACTCGCCGGGCAGCGCGTAGGCCCATTGCGTGATGTTGCCGGCGCCGAGGCACACGACGAGGTCACCGGGCTTGGCGAGGTCCTTGACGATACGAGCGAGATCGGCGGCCTTCGGCAGCGGCACCACGTCGCGATGGCCGTGGGCGCGCAGGCCCAGAACGAAGTGGTCGCGATCGATGCCCTCGATCGGCGCCTCGCCGGCCGGATAGACGTCGGCCACGACGACCGCATCGGCGTCGTTGAAGCAGGTGCAGAACTCTTCGAACAGCGATTGCAGCCGGGTGTAGCGATGCGGCTGCACCACGGCGACGACCTTGCCGTTGGTGGATTCGCGCGCCGCCTTCAGCACGGCGGCGATCTCGACGGGGTGATGCCCGTAGTCGTCGATCACGGTGACGCCGTTCCACTCGCCGGTGCGGGTGAAGCGGCGCTTGACGCCGCCGAAGCCGGCAATCGCCTTGCGGATGGCCTCGTCGGACAGGCCGAGCTCGCGCGCGACCGCAATGGCCGCCGTTGCGTTCGAGGCATTGTGCCGGCCTGGCATCGGCAGCGCGATGTCGGCAATCTCGTGCGTCTCACCGCTCTTGCGGTCGCGGAACACGACCTTGAACGACGAGCCGCCGCCCATCGGCGCGAGGTCGACGAGCCGGACATCGGCCTGCGGGTTCACGCCATAGGTGATGATGCGGCGGTCCTCGATCTTGCCGACCAGCGCCTGCACCACCGGATGATCGATGCACATCACCGCGAAGCCGTAGAACGGCACGTTCTCGACGAAGGCGCGGAACGCGTCCTGCACGGCCTCGAAGGTCTTGAAATGATCGAGATGCTCGGGATCGACATTGGTGACGATGGCGACATCCGCCGGCAGCTTCAGGAAGGTGCCGTCGCTCTCGTCGGCCTCGACCACCATCCATTCGCCGGCGCCGAGCCGCGCATTGGTGCCGTAGGCATTGATGATGCCGCCATTGATGACGGTCGGATCGAGGCCGCCGGCATCGAGCAGCGCCGCGACCATCGATGTCGTCGTGGTCTTGCCATGGGTGCCGGCGATCGCGACGCAGCTCTTCAGCCGCATCAGCTCGGCCAGCATCTCGGCACGCCGCACGACCGGGATGCGCTGGGCGCGCGCGGCCATCAGCTCCGGATTGTCGCGCTTGATCGCGGTCGAGACCACCACGACGTCGGCGCCCGCGACATTCTCGGCCTTGTGCCCGACGCTGACGGTGATGCCCTTCTCGCGCAGCCGCGCGACATTGGCGTTGTCGGAGGCGTCGGAGCCCTGCACCGTGTAGCCGAGATTGCACAGCACCTCGGCGATGCCGCTCATGCCGATGCCGCCGATCCCGACGAAGTGGATGGGTCCGATCTCGCGCGGCAGTCTCATGGGGCGTCTCGTCTCAAGGGTTCCGGGCGTCCCCACCGGAGGGAGCGGCCGCGAATCATCAGCCCTTCTTGCAAGACATGGCCGACCTGGACAAGTCCGCCCGGGCAGTAAGAAGTGCCAAATTCGCAGGCGTTCGCCCGGTTTTAGCCGATTTTGGCAGCCCGGCCGGCGGCGATCGGCCAGGAGTTCCCGCTCGATCCCTCCCTTCACGAATTATTAAGCGCGATCACATGCCGCCCCCTCCCAACGGGATACCTGCAATTTTTGCGCGCTCACTGCGTCAGTTCGCGTGGCATGAGTAGCCGTGCGGCCGGCGTGCCGGGCACGCATATTTCAATCTTTGATGGAGAACCCTCGCCGATGTGCTCGCTGTGTGAAACGCACCCTCCCGTATTGTCCCGCCGCCGGCTGCTCGGCGGCGGCGCAGTGCTGGCTGCCGCGGCGGTCGGCGCACTTCCGGCGTTTGCCAAGGAAGCCAAGCAGGCGAACGACAGCGCAATGCCGCCCAACGCCATCTCTCCGGATGACGCGATGAAACGCATCGTCGATGGCAATGCGCGCTACGTCGCCGGCAATCTCGACAACAAGGATTTTTCGGCCGGCCGGGCGGCGCGCGCCGCGGCCCAATACCCGATCGCCGCGATCGTGAGCTGCGCAGATTCCCGGGTCGCGCCCGAGCTGGTGTTCGATCAGGCGCCCGGTGAGCTGTTCGTGGTCCGCGTCGCCGGCAATTTCGTCAATGACGACGGCCTCGCCAGCCTCGAATACGGCGTCAAGTTCCTCGGCACGCCTCTCGTGCTGGTGCTCGGTCACAGCGGCTGCGGCGCCATCGATGCGACGATCAAGGTGCTCAAGGACGGCACCAAACTGCCAGGCCACCTGCCCGCATTGATCAATGCGCTCAAACCCGGCGTCGAGGCAGCGATCGCGAAGAAGCCGCAGGATCTGCTGGCCGAAGCCACCGCGGAGAACGTCCGCAACAATGTCCGGCGCCTCTCGACTGCCAAGCCGATCGTCGGCCGCATGGTCGCCGAGGGCAAGGTGAAGATCGTGGGCGGCATCTATGACATCGGCACCGGCCGGGTCACGATGATCTGACGCCCTCAAGCCGGCCGCAGCACGCGATCCGCACGTGCGGCTGCGGCCGCGAGCCAGCACACCTGGTGGCAGAACCAAGCTTCCACGGAAGCCACGAAACCCGGCGTCAGCGTCAGATGCCGGCGCCCGTCGCCGAAGCGCAGCAGACCACGGCCCTTCATGGTCGCCAGCAGATTGCGGATATGGGAGCGCGAGACGCCGAGCGAGGTCGCAAGCTCCGCCGTCGAAATCGCGATGGCCTCGCGCCCGACCGCGGACCGGGCGACGAGCGTCAGGGCCAGATGGATGCCGCTGTCGTGCTCGTCGGTCCAGGCGAGATCGGGAAAGCCCGTCAGCGGCCGGTTGTCGCGGCAGAGCCAGCCCGCACATTGCCGGATCGTCTCCGCAAATAACGCGGCGTCGTCCTGCAGACGAAGGCTCAGTCCATCGGACTGCGTCAACCGCGCGTGGCAATCCAGGTGCATGGCAAGCCAGCCTCGCAGTCCCTCGAGGATGACGGGGCCAGGCACCAGATAGCGGATACGAGCGTCCTCGGGATCTCGCTCGACGGTCACCAGCGACAGACCGCGCAACACCGCGACGAACGCCGCCGTCTGCCGCGGACCCGGCAGCCGCATCTGCAGACGCGTCAGTGTCGGTCGCTCGACCGGCTTGCGCGCCGACATATGCATCATCACGATATGCGCAGCGATTTCCGTCGGAGCGCGCTGACCGAACAGCTTGATCATCAGGCGCTGGCCGCGCAGCGGCGCAATCAGCCGGTCGCAGAATTCCACGAGCACAGGCACGAAGGACGGATGCCGCCGCAAGCGCATCGGATGATCGTCGGGCAGGATGCCGCCATCGTCGGAGCTCCGGTTCATCTTGGGATCACCGTGCGCTCGCGCGACTAGAGCGCCGCCGTCCTGATCACGAGATCGGCCAGACGTTCCGCGGCATCGAGCCGGCCGGCCGCGCGCGCGGCCTGCGCCATGGCGGCGAGGCGCGCGGGCTCGGCGGCGAGCGCCGAGATCTCGGAGGCCAGCCTGTCGGAGGTGAATTCGGTCTGCACGATCCGGATCGCGGCGCTAGCATCCGACAGCACGCCGGCATTGGCGAACTGGTCCTGGTCGATGGCGCCGGGCAGCGGCACCAGGATCGAGGGCCGGCCGATCGCGGCGAGCTCGGCCACGGTACCGGCGCCTGAGCGCGAGATCACGAGATGATTGGCGGCGAGCCGCGCCGGCAGGTCGGTGAAGAACGGCTGCAGCTCGGCGTTGATCTTCAGCCGGTCGTAGACCGCGCGCACCCGCGCCATGTCCTCCTGGCGCACCTGCTGGGTCAGCATCAGCCGGCCCCAGAGCGCCGGCTCCAGCCGCTCGATCGCGCCGGGCACGATGTCGCTCATGATGCGCGCGCCCTGGCTGCCGCCGACCACGAGCAGCCGCAGCGGCCCGGCGGTCTCGGGCGGAACATAGGGCACGGCCGCGGCTTCCAGGATCGCGGGGCGCATCGGGGTGCCGACCGTGGTCGTCTTGGCCGACAGCGCCGGATCGCGGTCGAGCACGCCCGGCAACGAGGTCGCGATCGCCTTCACATGCGCGGACAGGAAGCGGTTGGCGCGGCCGAGCACGGCATTGGCGTCGTGGATCAGGCTGGGCACGCCGGCGAGGCGTGCCGCCAGCAGCGGCGGCACGGTCGGATAGCCGCCGAAGCCGATCACGGCCGCGGGCTTGAGCCGCCGCATCAGGTTGAAGGCCGCGATCGTGCCGGTGCCGAGCAGCAGCGCGGTCCGCGCGAGTGCGACCGGCGAGCGGCTGCGCACCGTCTCGCTCGGCACCACGTCGATCATGTCCTTGGTGAACAGGCCACTGTAGCGCAGCGCGCGCGCATCGGTGACGAGACGGACGCGATAGCCGCGCCTGATCAGCTCGACGCCGAGCGCTTCAGCAGGAAACAGATGGCCGCCGGTGCCGCCGGCCGCGAGCAGAATGAGAGGCGCGGTTGAGGTCATGCGGGCTTGTTTACAGGCAATGTGTCGTCATTGCGAGCAAGGCGACCTCAAGCGTAATTGCGCACCGCGCCGGCTGCGTCGCCTGCCTCGACCTCCATCCGCGGCCGCTGCCGGGTCAGCGCCAGCATCATGCCGACGCCATAGGCGAGCGACACGATCGAGGAACCGCCGTAGGAGATGAAGGGCAAGGTCATGCCCTTGGCCGGGATCAGCTGCAGGTTGACGGAGATGTTGATGGCCGCCTGGATGCCGAACAGGATCGCGAGGCCCGACGCTGCGAAACGCGCGAAGCTGTCCTCGGTCGCATAGGCGCGCGACAGCGTGCGGATCACGATGAACGCAAACAGCGCGACCAGCGCCAGGCACAGGATGATGCCGAACTCCTCGGCGGCGACCGCGAACACGAAATCGGTGTGACTGTCCGGCAGGCTGCGCTTGGCGATGCCCTCGCCCGGCCCAAGGCCGAACCAGCCGCCATTCGAGAACGCCTCCATCGCGGTGTCGACCTGGAAGGTGTCGCCCGAGGCCGGGTTCATGAAGCGCTTGATGCGGCCGGCGACGTGCGGGACCAGGAGATAGGCGCCGAACAGGCCGGCGGCGGCGGCGCCCGCGAGACCCGCGACCCAGATCATGCGCATGCCGGCGATGAAGAACAGCGAGCCCCAGACCATCAGGATCAGCATGGTCTGGCCGAAATCCGGCTCCATCACCAACAGCGACACCAGCATCAGCAGCAGCACCAGCGCCATGGTGGTCGCCGGCATGTCGGGCCGCCGCGCGGATTCCGAGAACAACCAGGCGGAAACGACGACGAAGGCCGGCTTCGCCGCCTCGGACGCCTGGATGTTGACGCCGATCAGCGTGATCCAGCGCCGCGAGCCCTTCACCTCCGGGCCGATCGCGAGCGTCAGCACGATCAGCACGATGGCGATCGTGAACACCACCAGCGCGCTGCGCCGGATCTGGCGCGGCGACAGGAAGGACACGCCGATCAGCACGATGAACGACGGCAACAGGAACAGGACGTGTCGGTTGAAGAAGTGGAACGGATCGAGCCCGATCCGGGTCGCCACCGGCGGGCTGGCCGCGAGCGACAGGATCACCCCGCACAGCATCAGCGCGAGGATGGAGCCGAGCAGCGGCTTGTCGACCGTCCACCACCAGTCGGACAGCGGATTGCGTTCTTCACGGGAGAGCATCGGGCGTCCACCTGAGCCGAGACATCGGCCCATTGGCGCCCAGGATGGTTATCGAAGGGTTAAGGGCCTCTCAACTGTCGTCCCGGACAAGCCGTGGCGCGCGCCAGCGCGTCGCGGCGCCGATCCGGGACCCATACGCCGTAGCCGTCGTGATGGGCAAAGAGCCAATGGCCGGCGTGCCTCAAGCTGCTCCCTGCGGGTATGGGTCCCGGCGTTCGCCGGGACGACAGCGGTGTTTGCGGCCTAGACAACCCGCTCCACACCCGGCAGCGCCTGCACCAGGTCGCGGAAATGCGTGCCGCGGATTTCGAAGTTGCGGAACTGATCGAAGGAAGCGCAGGCCGGCGACAGCAGCACGACGGCATCCTTTAATCCCGAGGCCTCCGCATCGGCGGCAGCCTGCGCGACCGCGACCTCCAGCGTGCCGGACATCTCGTGCGGCACCTTGTCGCCAAGCGTTCCGGCGAACTCGGAAGCCGCCTCGCCGATCAGATAGGCCTTGCGAATGCGCGGGAAGAAGCCGGCGAGGCTGGTGATGCCGCCCGCCTTGGGCTTGCCCCCGGCGATCCAGAAGATGTCGGCAAAGGACGACAGCGCATGCGCGGTCGCATCTGCGTTGGTGCCCTTGGAGTCGTTCACGAACAGCACGTTGCCGCGGCGGCCGACCTGCTCCATGCGGTGCGCCAGACCTGGGAAGCTGCGCAGCCCCTGCTGCAGCACATCCTCCCTGACCCCGATCGCGAGCGCGGCAGCGGCGGCGCAGGCGGCGTTCTGGGCGTTGTGTTGACCGCGCAGCGAGCCGATGCCACCGAGACGTGCGACCTCGCTGCGCGCGCCCCCCGCGCTGCGCACGATCGTCTCGTGCTCGACGTACAGCCCATCCGCCAGCGGGTTCTTCACCGAGATGCGCACGACGCGCTTGCCGCCCCGGTCGAGCCGATCGGCGATCGCCCGCGAAAAACCGTCGTCGACACCGACGATCGCGGTGCCTTTGGACTGGACACCCGCCACCAGCCGCTCCTTCACCGCCGCATAGTTCTCGATCGTGCCGTGGCGGTCGATATGGTCCTCGCTGACATTGAGCAGGATGCCGACGCCCGGATCGAGCGACGGCGTCAGGTCGATCTGGTAGGACGACATCTCGATCACGTGGACGCGGCCCATGCGCGGCGGCTCCAGCGACAGGATCGCGGTGCCGATATTGCCGCCCATCTGGGTATCGTAGCCGGCGACGCGCATCAGATGCGCGATCAGCGCCGTCGTGGTCGACTTGCCATTGGTACCGGTGATCGCGACGAATGGCGCATCCGGCGCGTGCCGCCTGCGCTCGCGGCAGAACAGCTCGATGTCGCCGATCACCTCGACCCCGGCCTCGCGCGCCTTCAACACGCTCCAATGCGGGACCGGATGGGTCAGCGGCACGCCGGGCGCCAGCACCAGCGCGGCGAAGTTCGCCCAGGAGACGGTGCGCAGATCGGCGGTGATGAAGCCTGCCTTCGCCGCTTCCGTCATCCGATCGGCGCCGTCGTCGGCCGCGATCACTTCGGCCCCGCCGGCCCGCAGAGCATGACAGGAGGCCAGCCCCGAGCCGCCGAGCCCGAAGACGGCGACGGTCTTGCCGGCAAATGAGGTAACGGGGATCATGTCAGCGCAGCTTCAAGGTCGAGAGACCGACCAGGGCCAGCATCACCGAGATGATCCAGAACCGGATCACGATCTGCGGCTCGGTCCAGCCGAGCTGCTCGAAATGATGGTGGATCGGCGCCATCTTGAAGATGCGCTTGCCGGTCAGCTTGAACGAGGCCACCTGCACGATCACCGACACGGCCTCCAGCACGAACAGGCCGCCGATGACCGCCAGCACGATCTCGTGCTTCACCGCGACCGCGATCGATCCGAGCATGCCGCCGAGGGCCAGCGAGCCGGTGTCACCCATGAAGATCGACGCCGGCGGGGCGTTGAACCAGAGGAAGCCGAGGCCCGCGCCGAGCACCGCGCCGCACAGCACGGCAAGCTCGCCAGTGCCCGCGACATAATGGATCTGCAGGTAATCGGAAAACACCGCGTTGCCGGCGAGATAGGCGATCAGACCGAAGCTGGCGGAGGCGATCATCACCGGGACGATGGCCAGGCCGTCGAGTCCATCGGTCAGGTTGACGGCATTGCCGGCGCCGACGATGACGAACGCGCCGAAGATGACGTAGAGCCAGCCGAACTTGATGACGAGTTCCTTGAAGAACGGAATGGCAAGCCCGGTCGCGGACGGATCGCGCCCGAGCCGCACCAGCGCATAACAGGCGACCAGCGCGATCGCAGCCTCGATCAGCAAACGCAGTCTGCCGGCAAAGCCGGAATGCGACTGTTTGGTCACCTTCAGATAGTCGTCATAGAAGCCGACGAAGCCGAAGCCGAGCGTCACCGCGAGCACGATCCAGACGTAGGGGTTGAGCGGATTGGCCCACAGCACGGTGGAGACGACGAGGCCCGACAGGATCATCAGGCCGCCCATCGTGGGCGTGCCCTTCTTGCTGATGATGTGCGATTGCGGGCCGTCGGTGCGGATCGGCTGGCCCTTGCCCTGGCGCAGGCGCAGATGATCGATGATCCACGGCCCGAACAGGAACACGAACAGCGCCCCGGTGACGACCGCGCCGCCCGTACGGAACGTGATGTAGCGGAACACGTTCAGCAATCCGCGAAACACGGACAGGCTCGGAAACGTATTCGTCAGCTCGATCAACCAGTAGAACATCCAACCCGCCTATGCCGCCTCACCGAGACCGCGAACACGGATTCGCTCGCGAATCCGGTCCAGCCTCTTTTAACCATGATCGGGGCCGTGTGCGAATCATAGGCCGGCGGAAAGACCCGTCCGGCACGATCGCTTCGACCGCCAGTGGAAAATATCGTTCTGCCGCGCCGCGATATCGCCCGATTTTCAAGCGGGCCGCTGCAGCGCCGCGGCGAGCTTCGACACGAACTTGTTGACCCAGAAGATCTTCTTGCTGCCCTTGATGACGACGACGTCGCCCGGCGCCAGCAGCGCCGCGACCCGGCCGGGATCCAGCGTCACCGGATCCTCATGCCAGCCGAGCCGCTTTGCGTGCGGCAGGCTGTCGAACAGGTGACGCATCAGCGGACCGACGCAATAGACGCCATCGACCCCGGCGAGATGAGCCACCATCCCCTGATGATAGGCCGGCGCCTCGGCGCCGAGCTCGAGCATGTCGCCAATCACGGCGATGCGCCGCCCCCGCACCGGTCGCGCCTGCAGACTGTCGAGCGCTGCCGCCATGCTGGCCGGATTGCCGTTGAAGCTGTCGTCGATGAGAACGATGTCGCCGACGGTCTGCTCGACGCCACGGCCCGTCATGATGCCGACATGGCCGAGCGTCGGCGCGAGCAGCGCCGGATCGAGCCCGGCCGCTGCGATCGAGGCCAGCGCCGCCAGCGCATTGTGCAGGCGATGCGGCGCACCGGGCGTCAGCGCGAATGCGACGCGACGACCGGCGACATCGGCGATCACATCCCAGGCTTCGCCGCGCGAGTTGTGCGAGAGCTCGCGCACCTCCGCATCGCCGCCGAAGCAGATCACCTTGCCCGTCCATTCCGGCGCCGCGAGATCTGAGGGAAGCACGAGGACGCCATCGGCTGGCAGACCGCGCGCGATCGAGACCTTCTCTTTCCTGATCGCTTCCAGGCTGCCGAGCTTCTCCAGATGCACCGGCTGGACGTTGACGACCAGCGCCACCGTCGGCTGCGACAGCTCCGTCAACCGCGCGATCTCGCCTGTCTGGTTCATGCCCATCTCGACGACCCAGACCGAAGCGGAGGGATCGGCGTTGCACAGCGTCAGCGGCACGCCCCAGAAATTGTTGAAGCTGGACGGACTCGCGGACGCGCCGGGATAGGCGGCGATGAACTCCTTGGTCGAGGTCTTGCCGGCGCTGCCGGTCAACCCGATCACCGGGCCGTGGAAGCGCGCCCGCGCGGCGCGCGCCAGCGCCCACAGCCCATCGATCAGCGTGTCCGGCACCACGAGCTGCGGCACGGTGACGCCATCGATCCTGTGCGGCACGATCATCGCCACCGCGCCAGCCGCTTCGGCGTTCGCCGCAAACTCCCAGCCATCGCGGCTGGAGGCAAAGCTCGACACGAAGCCGCCACTCGGCGTGCCGCTCAGCGCCACGAACAGGCTGCCGGGCTTCACCGCGCGGCTGTCCTGCGTGACGAAGTCGATTCGAGTCTCCGGATAGTCGCCGGTGAGGCCGAGCGCGCGCGCCGCCTCTGCCACGGTCCACAGCGCCTTCGTCATGATGTCCTCGATGCCAACGCGTCCGCGACCGCTTCATGATCGCTGAAATGCAGAATATTGCTGCCGATGATCTGTCCGGTCTCATGGCCCTTGCCGGCGATCACGAGCGCATCGCCGAGCTGCAGCTCGCCGATGGCGACCCGGATCGCCTCCGCCCGGTCGCCGATCTCGCGCGCCCCGGGTACGGCCGCCAGGATCGCGGCGCGGATCGCAGCCGGATCCTCGCTGCGCGGATTGTCATCGGTGATGATGACGCTGTCGGCCTCTTCGGCGGCGATCGCGCCCATCAAGGGACGCTTGCCGGTGTCACGGTCGCCGCCGGCGCCGAACACGACGACGAGTTTTCGGGCGGCATAGGGCCGCAGTGCATGCAGCGCCTTGGCGAGCGCGTCCGGCTTGTGCGCGTAGTCGATGAAGATGGGCGCACCATTGTGCTCGCCGACCAGCTCAAGCCGGCCCTTGGCGCCCTCGAGCTGCTCGAGCGCTTCGAACACGGCCTGCGGATCGCTGCCGGTGCCGATCGCAAGGCCCGCTGCGACCAGCGCATTCTCGATCTGAAACGCGCCGACCAGCGGCAGCCGGACCGCATGCATGCGGCCGCAATGCTGGATCTGGAGCTGCTGCGCAAAGCCGTCGATTGCAGCGGCCACGAGACGGATGCCCTCGCCCGCGCCATCGCCATGGGTCCCCACCGTCATCAGGCGAAGACCGCGCGTCTGCGCCGCAGCGATGACCTCCGGCGAGCACTCATGATCGGCCGAGATCACCGCAGGCCCGCCCGGCGGAACGAGATCGCGGAACAGCCTGAGCTTGGCGTTGAGGTAGTGCGTGATATCCGGATGATAGTCCATGTGGTCGCGCGACAGGTTCGTGAACCCGCCGGCCGAGACCCTGACACCGTCGAGCCTGAACTGATCGAGCCCGTGCGACGAGGCCTCGAACGCCAGATGGGTGACGCCGTCCTGCGTGATCTCGTCGATCTGCCGATGCAGCGCGATCGGATCGGGCGTCGTCAGCGAGCCGTAGACGGTGCGCTTGTCCGACACCAGCCCGACGGTCCCGATGCTGGCCGAGCTGTGGCCGAGCTTCTGCCAGATCTGCCGCGTGAAGGCGGCGACCGACGTCTTGCCGCTGGTGCCGGTGACGGCGGCAATCGTTGCCGGCTGGCGCGGATAGAACCGCGACGCAGCCAGCGCGAGCGCCCGCCGCGGGTTCGGCAGCGCGATGAATGGAACGGCCAGCTCTGTTCCAGGACCCGCCCCACCGGCTACGGCAACCGCGCCGGCCGCGATCGCCGCCGCGATGAAGCGGGAACCATCGGTCTTGGTGCCGGAGAGTGCAAAAAACAGGTCGCCGGGCCGCACGGCGCGGCTGTCGACGGCGAGGCCGGATATCTCGACTGCGGCGATGGGAGCGTCGAGCGTCGCCTGATCGCCCAGGAGGTCGTGAAGTTTCATCCTGGTTCCGTGCCAGTCCTGGCCCCGCCCGGGGATGGCGGCAGCTCCAAAGCCTGCGATTCGACGACGGCTTACTGTGTCAGCCGCGATGCCGCAAGAATTTGGCGGTCGGACGGCGGCAGGTCGAACCGGGGCTCGATTCCCAGCAGCGGCCCGATCCGGGAGATCACGTTGCCGGCGGTCGGCACCGCGTTCCAGCCCGAGGTGATGAAGCCATAGGTTTCCTTCAACGGCTGCGGCTCGTCCAGCATGATCAGCAGCTGGTATTTTGGCTTGTCCGCCGGGATCACTGCGGTGAAGAGGGTCAGCACCTTCTTCTTGGCGTAGCGGCCGTTGATCACCTTCTCGGCGGTGCCGGTCTTGCCGCCGATGTAGTAGCCCTTCACGTCAGCCTTGCGCGCGGTGCCGATCTCGGCGTTCAGACGCATCAGATAGCGCATCTTTTCGGAGGTCTCCGGCTTGATCACGCGCTTGGCGACCTGCATCGCCTCCGCCTCGGTGCGCTTCATGAAGGTCGGCGGGATCAGATAGCCGCCATTGACCAGCGCGCTGACGCCCATCACGCCCTGCAGCGGCGCCACCGCCATGCCGTGACCAAACGCGATCGTGATCGTGTTCAATTCGCTCCAGCGCTTGGGCAGGATCGGCGAGGCACTCTCCGGCAACTCGGTGCGCAACCGGTCGAACTGGCCCATCTTGCGCAGGAATGCCTTGTGGCCCTCGACGCCCTGAGTCAAAGCGATCCTGGCGGCGCCGACGTTGGAGGAGAAGGTGAACACCTCCTTCATGGTAAGGAAGCGGCCCTTCGGCTCGTCGTCGTGAATGGCGAACTTGCCGTAGTGCAGCGGCCCGCGCGCATCCCACAGCGAGTTGAGATCATACTTGCCGGTGTCGAGCGCCATCGCGAGGGTGAACGCCTTGAAGGTCGAGCCCATCTCGTAGACACCCGTGGTGAGGCGGTTGATCCGGTCTGGATCGTGCGCTTCCTTCGGGTTGTTGGGATCGAAATCCGGCAGCGACACCATGGCGATGATCTCGCCGGTCCTGACATTGACGACGAGACCGGAGGCCGCCTTGGTCTTGAACTTCTCCTTGGCCTTGAGCAGTTCGTCGCGCAGCGCATGCTCGACGCGTAGGTCGACCGACAGTTCAACCGGCCGCTGCAGTCGGTCGGTGGCGAAGCCGGCGCGATGCAGGTCGGCGAGGCCCTGATTGTCGAGCCACTTCTCCATGCCGGCGATGCCCTGGTTGTCGATGTTCACCAGGCCGATCAGATGCGCCACCTCGTTGCCGGTCGGATAGACACGCTTGTTCTCGCGCAGGAAGCCGATGCCCGGCAGGCCGAGGCGATGAATGTCCTGCTGCTGCTTCGGCGTCATCTCGCGCTTCAACCAGACGAAGCCCTTGCGCGACATCAGTCGGTCGCGGACCTCGCCCGTATCGAGATCCGGCAAGGTCGCCGTCAGTAGCTCGATCGCCTCGTCCTTGTCGATGAGGCGACGCGGCTCGGCGAACAGGCTCGGCGTCTTCACGTCGGTGGCGAGAACGGCGCCGTTGCGGTCGACGATATCGGGGCGCGCGGTGGCGATGGCGTCCTGCTGCGCGGCGCGCCGCGCGCTCGGACCATCCGAGCCGATCGCGAACATCACGAGGCGGCCGCCGATCACCGCGTAGACGGCGGCAAAGGCAATGATCGCGAGGCCGACGCGCGCGCGCGCCTTGGCAGTCCGATCGACATCGCGCCCATACAGCAGCGTGCGCACCAGACGTTGCCGCCAGGGTTCCTGCGGCTTGACGTCGGGCCGAAGCTGATCGGTCATTGCTGATCCTCCGGGCGACGCACTGACCCGGTCACGGGGGGCTCTTCGTTGATCGCGTCGATCGCATCGATCATCGATCCGATCGGATCCGGATTGTCCGGTCGCGCAAATCGCGGGGGCCGCTCCGGCAGATTCTTCAGGCTGTCGTATTGCGTGGCGTTGAGCGGCTTCAGCGGCAGATGCCGCTCGACCAGCCCTTGCAGCCGCAGCGGCGCGTCGAGCTTGGCCCATTCCGCGCGCAACACTGCGATGGCCTCGCGCTGCTCGCGGATCTCGGCGCGCAATTGCAGCACGCGCTCGACCCGTGCCGTGGAGTCCATCTTGATGCGATAGACATAGGCCGCCGCGAAGATCAGCGAGCAAATCACGACGAGGTGCAGGAGGCGCATCGGTCAGCCTCCTCGCAGGACATCGGCCAGGCGCGGCCAGGGCGAAGAAGATGCCGAAGCGTGCGCCGGCGCGGCCGTACGCTCGGCACCGCGCAGCTTGGCGGACCGCGCCCGAGGATTGGCTTCGGTCTCGGCTTCCGCGGCCACGACCGGCTTGCGGTTAAGCAGCTGGAAGCTCGGTGCCTCCTGCGCGATCTCGGGCAAATGGCGCGAGCCGCCGCCGGTTCTGCTGCGCTCGGCGAGGAACGTCTTGACGATGCGGTCCTCGAGCGAATGGAACGAGACGACCGCCAGCCGGCCGCCCGGTGCCAACACGCGCTCCGCGGCCGACAGCGCCTGTTCGAGCTCGTCCAGCTCCTCGTTGACGAGAATGCGCAACGCCTGGAACGTGCGCGTCGCCGGATGGATGTCGCCAGGCTTGGATCTCACCACGCGCGCGACGATGTCGGCAAGCTGCCGCGTCGTCGTGATCGGCTGTTCCTTGCGCGCGGCCACGATGGCCCGCGCCACGGCGCGCGAGTGCCGCTCTTCGCCAAAGATATAGATGACGTCGGCCAGAGCGCGCTCGGCAGCGTGGGCGACGACATCGGCGGCCGTCGGTCCCGTGCCGCCCATCCGCATGTCGAGCGGGCCGTCGAACCTGAACGAGAAGCCGCGCGCGGCGGAGTCGAGCTGCATCGAGGAGACGCCGACATCCATCACGACGCCGTCGACATGCGTGAGGCCTTGCGATGCACAGATGTCGGCCAATGCCGAGAAGCGGTTCTCGACCAGTTTCAGGCGATCGCCCGCTTCGGCGAGGAGACCAGCGCCGCCGGCGATTGCAGTGCTGTCGCGATCGATCCCTATGACCCGTGTTCCCGCCGTCGCCAGGATCAGGCGCGTATAGCCGCCGGCGCCAAAGGTCGCATCGACGTAGGTTCCGCCGTCGCGCGGCGCCAGCATCTCGACCGCTTCGGGGCCGAGCACCGGGACGTGTCGCTGGTCAGCCGTACTCACGCGGCCGCTCCGCGAGCGCGCCGTTGCTTCAGACTGATTTTGGTCGGCAGCGAGCCCATCGCGCCTTCGATCCTCGCGCCCCGTCAACTCGCCAAGCCATCTCTCGGGACGCTCCGTCATCCGTGGAGCCGTCACGACATCAGCAGCACGATCCGGCCACGTCGAGACCCTCGATCCGACAGCGATCGCACGGCGCCGGAGCGCCCCGGAACCGGTTTCGATCGTAATCTGCCGTGCAGGACCTTGCATCGTGGCGGCTTGCCGTCCCGAAAGCCGGCTTGGCTCTTCACCACTCAGTAACGGCGTTTAGCGTTAACAAACCGTTGACGGTCTATGGCGGATGTTAGGCACTTGGAGTGCGAAGCAGAGCCGGCGCGCCGGTCGGCGGACGTGCCGTCGCGATACAACGGTCGGCTCAATATCGAGGGCTCGCATGCGATTTCGATTGCGGCTGGGACATGTAAAAGAGTAGTGCCTGCCCATATCCGGTTTGAGCCATCGCCGCCGCCGTCCGCTTCGAGTCGTTCATGCCCAATCCCTCCGACAAGCCGGAATCGAAGCGTTCTCGTGCGCTGCCGATCCCCAAAGGCGTTGCCGACCTGCCGGTCTTTACGCCGGACTCGTCGGTCGCCTCCGACGTCATCCCGTCGGCCAATTTCGGCGAGCGCAAGGGCGGGCGCCAGCCGGACATGATCATTCTGCACTACACCGGCATGCCGGATGTCGAAGGGGCGATCACCAAGCTGTGTACCGCCGGCAGCGAGGTCTCCGCGCATTACGTCGTGCTCGAGGACGGACGCATCGTCCAGTGCGTGCCGGAGGCCTTGCGCGCATGGCACGCGGGTCTCTCGTCATGGGGCGGCGAGGAGGACATCAATTCCTGCTCGATCGGCGTCGAGATCGTCAATCGCGGCCACGATTGGGGCTATCCGGATTTCCCACCGCGGCAGATCGCGGCGGTGATCGCGCTGTGCCGGGGCATCATGCTCCGCCGCAACGTCCCGGCGCATCGCGTGCTCGGGCATTCCGACGTCGCGCCCGCGCGCAAGAAGGATCCGGGCGAGAAATTCCCGTGGCATTCGCTGGCGAATTCCGGCGTCGGCCATTGGGTGCAGCCGGCGGCGATCACCAAGGGCGAGACGCTGAAGCTCGGCAGCATCGGCGACGACGTCAAGGGCCTGCAGAAGGCGCTCGCCAAATACGGCTATGGCGTGCCGATCACCGGCAAATTCGACGGCATCACCATGGATGTGGTCACGGCGTTCCAGCGACACTTCCGCCCCGAAAAGATCGACGGCATCGCCGACCGCTCGACCTTGTGGACGCTGCATGCGCTGCTGACGAGCCTTCCGGCCGAGGATCAGGCGCCGCGCGCCTGACGCGTCAGGCCTCCGCGTCGAGCTCCCCGAGCCGGCGTGCATAGAGACGCCTGAGCGGCGCGAGCTGCGTCGCTGCGCTCGCCTCGCGATAGGCCGCGCTTGCCTCGTCGCGCCGGCCGAGCCGCCGCAGGAGGTCCGCCCGCACTGCCGGCAGCAGATCGTACTGCTTCAATCCGCCACGGGCGGCCAGCGCATCGACCAGCGCCAGCGCCCGCGCCGGGCCGTCGACCATCGAGACAGCGGCTGCATGATTGAGCTCGATCACCGGCGATGGTGCGATCCGCAGCAGAACCTCGTAGAGGCCGACGATCTGCCGCCAGTCCGTTTCAGCGTAACTGGACGCCTGGGCATGAAGCGCGGCGATCGCCGCCTGGACCGTGTAGGACTGCGGCAGCCCCTTCATGCCCAGCGCCTGTTCGACCAGCCCCAGCCCTTCGGCGATCTGCTCGCGATTCCACAGCGAGCGGTCCTGCTCCTCCAGCAGGACGATGTCGCCCGCCGCATCGGTTCGGCCGGCGCGCCGCGCATCGTGCAGCAGCATCAACGCGAGCAGGCCCTTGATGTCGCGCGCCTCCGGCATCAAGCCAAGCAGCAGCCGACCCAGCCGGATCGCCTCGCGCGCGAGATCCTCGCGAATCAGCTCCGTGCCGGAGGTCGCGAGATAGCCCTCGGTGAACACCAGATAGATCACGGTCAGGACGCCGCGCAGCCGCTCCTCGAGCGCGTCGCGTCCCGGCACCTCATAGGGAATGCCGGCGAGACGGATCTTCTGCTTGGCGCGGACCAGGCGCTGCGCCATCGCCTCCTCGCCGGTGACAAAAGCGCGGGCGACCTCGGCGGTGGTGAGGCCGCAGACCGTGCGCAGCGTCAACGCGACCTGGACCTCCGGCGCGAACGACGGATGGCAGCAGGTGAAGATCAGCCGCAGCATGTCGTCGTCGAGATCGGCCGGCGCGTCGGCGTCGTCGCTGGCGGCATCACGCTCGATCGCATGAACGATCTCCGCCTCCTTGTCGCGAAAATTGCTCCGCCGCCGGATGCGATCGATGGCCTTGTTGCGGGCGACATTGACCAGCCACGCCCGCGGGTTGGCGGGAGCGTCGGACCCCCGCCATTTGAGCAGCGCCGCAGCGAACGCATCCTGCAGCACGTCCTCGGCCAGATCGAAGTCACCGACGAGCCGGATCAAGGTCGCGAGTGCGCGGCCGGCCTCATCGCGGAACACCTTGTCGATCGCATCGGGCGTCATCGGTGACCTTCTCGGCAGCGAGCCGCACCGGTCTCAATGATTGTATTGCCAGACCGGCCGCACCTCGATCGAGCCGAGCCGGGCGCCGGGAATCCGCGCGGCAATCCCGATCGCCTCGTCGAGATTCTTGGCCTCGATCATGTAGTAGCCGCCGAGCTGCTCGCGGGTCTCGGCGAACGGACCATCGGTTGTGAGGATCTTGCCGTCCCGCACCCGCACGGTGGTCGACGTCGTGGTCGGCTGCAGCCGATCGCCGCCCTTGTAGTTGCCGCTCGAGATGATGGACTGGGTGAAGGCCTGATATTCCGCCAGCATCTTCCCTTCGGCCGCCTTCTCCATCTTCGCGTATTCGACCTCGTTCAGATAGATCATCAACAGATACTGCATCGGACTTGCTCCTCATGTTCGGCTGGATCGCCGACATCCAGTCGAACGGCGCCGACATGGAACGACACGCGAAGGATAATATTTTTCGCCGGCATGGCGATGGCTTGACGTGCTGCTCGGAAAGCCCCATTCAGGCCGCATCAGTCGGCCGGACGGCCGCTCCGGCAAGCGCCGAAAGGCCGCCGGGGAGGAAAGTCCGGGCTCCATCGACATGCGGTGCCGGATAACGTCCGGCGGGGGCGACCCCAGGGACAGTGCCACAGAGAACGAACCGCTTCCTCCCGCGAGGGAGGCAAGTAAGGGTGAAAAGGTGCGGTAAGAGCGCACCGCGGGGCCGGCAACGGAACCGGCATGGTAAACCCCACCGGGAGCAAAACCGAATAGGGACGGCCACGCGGAGACAATCGCCCAGGCACTTTGTGTCAGGCGATGACGTCCGCGGGAGCGATGTCAGGCTCGCCGTCCGGGTAGGTTGCCCGAGGTCACGCGCAAGCGCGATCCCAGAGGAATGGCCGTCGCGTATCGTCATGCGCAAGTGTGGCGGTGCCCTACAGAACCCGGCTTACAGGCCGGCTGATATGTTCATGAGGGGCTCGGCGCCGACAGCGCCGGGCCCCTCACCATTTGTGTTATCCCGCCGCCGAGAGCTGGCCAAACTCGATGGCCTGCCGCTCGAACAGGCTGCGATAGAGTCCGCCAGGCTTGCCGACCAGCGCGGCGTGGCTGCCCTGCTCGACGATGCGGCCACGATCGAACACCAGGATGCGGTCGAGGCTGCGCACAGTTGCCAGCCGATGCGCGATCACGATCGCGGTCCTGCCCTTCATCAGCCGCTCCATCGCCTCCTGGATCAGCGCCTCCGATTCCGAATCCAGGCTCGAGGTCGCCTCGTCCAGGATCAGCACGCGCGCATCCGCCAGGAACGCGCGCGCCAGCGCCACCCGCTGCCGCTCGCCGCCCGACAGCTTGACGCCGCGCTCGCCGACGAGCGTACCGTAGCCCTTCGGCAGCCGCGTGATGAACTCATGCGCGTTCGCAAGCCGCGCCGCCTGCTCGATCTCCGCCTGGCTGGCGCCCGGCCGGCCATAGGCGATGTTCTCGGCCAGCGAGCGGTGGAACAGGATCGGCTCCTGCTGCACGATCGCGATCTGGCTGCGCAGCGAGTCCTGCTTCGCATGGGCGATGTCCTGCCCGTCGATCAGGATCCGGCCGCCGCTCACGTCGTACAGCCGCTGTACCAGCTTGACGAAGGTCGTCTTGCCGGAGCCGGAGCGCCCGACGAGGCCGATCCGTTCGCCCGGCCGGATGTCCACCGACAGCCGATCGTACAGCGGCGCACGATGGCCGCCATAATGGAACGTCACCGCATCAAACACGATGTGGCCGCCCGTCACGGCGATCGGCCTGGCATCGGCGGCATCGACGATGCCGATCGGCTCGCCATGGATCGCCACCAGCTCGTCCATGTCGTTGACCGCACGCTGCAAGTTGTTGATGTGCATGCCGACGTCGCGCAGATAGGCATGGATCACATAGTAGCTGGTCAGCACATAGGTGACGTCGCCCGGCGAGGCCCTGCCCGCCATCCACAGCAGGACGGCGCCGCCGATCACCGAGGAGCGCAGGCACAAGAGCACGCCGAGTTGCGTCGCAGCCGTGGTGTTGTAGCGCAGCCAGGTACGGTTGACGCGCCGGGACCAGCGGCTGACGACGCGCATCAGCCTGAAGTCCTCGCGCGCCTCGGCGCCGAACGACTTCACCACCGCATTGCAGCTCAGCGCGTCCGCCAGGGTGCCGCCGACCTTGGTGTCCCAGGCATTGGAGATCCGTGCGGCCGGCGCGATGTAGCGGGTCGAGAACGCCACCGTCATCGCGACATACAGCACCGCGCCGACGGCGATGACCCCACCCAGCGCGCCCCAATGCAGGCCGAGCAGCACCATCGAGCCCAGCAGCACCGACAGCGACGGCAGCAGGGCCAGCAGGATGGTGTCGTTGTAGAGGTCGAGCGCCCACATGCCCCGGGTGATCTTGCGCACCGTGGAGCCGGCGAAACTGTTGGCGTGCCAGTCGGTCGAGAACCGCTGCACGCGCACGAAGGCGTCGCGCGCCACGTCGGACATGATGCGCAGGGTGAACGGCACGATCAGTTGCAGGCCCGACAATCGCAGCACGATCGAGGCAAAGCCCAGCGCGACGATGCCGGCGAATGCCACCAGCGCGGCATGTCGCGCATCGCCGTTTGCCGGGCCGAGCGTCAGCGCATCGACGAGCTTGCCGGAGAACACCGGCATGAACAGGTCGGCGGCGGTGGCGCCCAGCAGCGCGCATGCAATGCCGAGGGTCATGCGCGGCTGCTTCCGCCAGTGGCGGAACACGAACGGCATCACGACGCGGATGGCGGCGGGACGCTTGTCGGCCTTCAGGCCGGAGACGTCGACGGTCATGGCATCATCCGGCCGCGCGCGCAGCGCCAGCCGGCTCCAAATAATGCAGACGTGACGCGGCGCGCGGTCTGCGGATGAGTAATCAGGCGTTGGGAAGTTAGGCGGTGGTGCTCAAAGCGAGCGGCCGAACACCAGGACAGGCATCGAACGGGTGCACGCGATCTGCAGATGCGATGTGGTCATGCAAATCTCCCCGGTTCGAGCGACAATTCTTGTTCCATACCATCGAGGGTATGATTTGGCAACCCGCGGCGCGCGCGGGGCCGCTCACGTCAATGTGCGTCGCCGCCGCCGGCCATCGGCGAGCTCGGCTTGTTGAGCAGCATCACCATGAAGCTCAGCGCGATGTAGAAGCAGGTCAGCATGAAGAACGCATCGCCATAGCCCATCACCACGGCCTGGCGGTGCACGATCTGCGAGAGCTGCTTCATCGCCATCAGCGCCGAGTCACCCATGCCCTGCAGCTTCTGCTGCAGCATGTTGAGCGTCTCCACCGCAGTGGCGTTGCCCCAGTTGACGCGCTCGTGCAGGCGGGAGATGTGCAGGTCGGTGCGATCGTTCAGCACCTGGTTGATCACGGCAAGGCCGACGGCGCCGCCGAGATTGCGCATCAGGTTGAACAGGCCGGAGGCGTTCTTGACCCGGTCGGGCGCGAGCGTGCCGAGCGCGATGTTGTTGGTCGGCACCATCGCGAACATCATGCCGACGCCGCGCAGAACCTGCGGCAGGAACAGCTCCCAGAAATCGTAGTCGCGGGTGATGCCGGTCATCTGGTAGGAGCCGATCGCGAAGATCACGAGGCCGAACGCGATCATCAGGCGCATGTCGATCTTCAGCATCAGGCGTCCGACCACCGGCGCCATCAGGAACATGGTGACGCCGGAGACGAACATGGTCTCGCCGATCATCAGCGCGCTGTAGCCGCGGACCTCGGCGAGATAGCGCGGATAGATGTAGGTCAGGCCATAGAGGCCGATGCCGATGCAGAATTGCAGCAGGCAGCCGACCGCGAAGTTGCGGTTGCCGAACGCGAAGAGGTCGACGATCGGCTCGTCCGCCGTGAGCACCCGCCAGAAGAAGCACACCGCCGAGACCGCGCAGACCGCGGCGAAGATCGCGACCGAGGTGTCCTGCAGCCATTCATATTGCGGCCCCTCCTCCAGCACGTATTCGAGCGAGCCGAGGAAGCCGGCCATGAACAACAGGCCCCACCAGTCGAACCGGTCGAGCAGCTCGAAATGCGGCTCGTCGAAATCGACCAGCGCCAGCACGCCGATCGTGATCAGGATGCCCGGCGGGATGTTGACGAAGAACAGCCAGTGCCAGGACATCGCGTCGGTGATGTAGCCGCCGACGGTCGGGCCCACGGTGGGCGCGAGCGTGGCGACGAGGCCGATGATCGGACCGACGATGTGGAATTTGGTGCGCGGAAACACCGTGTAGGCCGAGGCGAACACGGTCGGAATCATGCCGGCGCCGAGGAAGCCCTGCAGCGCGCGCCACAGGATCATCTGCTCGATCGAGGAGGCGAAGCCGCACAGGAAGCTGGAGATGGTGAAGCCCGCCGCCGAGATCGCGAACAGCAGCCGCGTGCCGAGCGCGCGCGACAGGAAACCGGACAGCGGGATCGCGATCACCTCGGCGATCAGATAGGCGGTCTGCACCCATGACACTTCGCTGGAGCTTGCCGACAAACCCGCCTGGATCTCGGTCAGCGACGCCGACACGATCTGGATGTCCAGGATCGACATGAACATGCCGAACACCATGATCAGGAACGCGATCAGACGCCGCGGCGCGATGCGGTCGGACGGCGCCGCCGGCGCGCTCATGGTGGGGTTGGCTGTGGTGGCGGTGGCCATGGTCAGTTAGTCCGCTTGGATCGAGGACCGCGCCGCATTCCCGGTGCGCTCCCCTCCCCCTTGTGGGGAGGGGCTGGGGGAGGGGGCCCACAACGGCGGTCTCGCCCGGAGTACCCCCCTCCCCAGCCCTCCCCCACAAGGAGGGAGGGAGCTGACTTCCGATGACGCGACAGCTCGTGCCCTCGCATCAGTTCAAAATACTTTCCCTGTCCAACTACTTCCCCTGCACCGTCGCCGATGCGTCGAGGTCGGCGTCGGTGTCGGCATCCTTGGCGTCGGTGGTGTCGACGGTGACGTAGACCGACATGCCGGCGCGCAGCAGGTTCTGCCGCGCCACCTCCTTCGGCACGCGGATGCGCACGGGCAAGCGCTGCACGATCTTGGTGAAGTTGCCGGTGGCGTTGTCCGGCGGCAGCAGGGTGAACACCGAGCCCGAGGCCGGCGAGATGCTGTCGACCACGCCCTTGAAGCCGCGCGCGCCATAGGCGTCGACCTTGATCGTGACCGGCTGGCCCGGACGGATGCGCCTGAGCTGGGTTTCCTTGAAGTTCGCATCGATGAAGACGTCGTCGAGCGGCACGACGTTGCCGAGCCGCTGGCCGACCGCAATGAAGTCGCCGGTGTTGACGAGGCGGTTGGAGAAAGTGCCGTCGACCGGCGCGCGCAGGGTGGCGAATTCGAGATCGCGCTCGGCCTTGGCGAGCGAGGTCTTGAGCTCGGCGAGCTGCGCCTGGGCCTCCACCTGCTGCGCCTTCGTCACCTCGACATTGTCGCGCGCGGCGTCGTACGCGGCACGGGCGGCGCGGACCGCCGCCATGCCCTGGTCGCGCGCGGCTTCCGACTGCTCGAAGGTCGCGTGCGAGGCAAAACCCTTGCTGCTCAGCGCCTGCTGGCGCTCATAGTCGAGCCCGGCCCGCTTCATCGCGGCTTCGGATGAGGTGAGATTGGCCTGCGCCTGCTCGGCGGCGCTCTGCTGCGCGGCGACCTGGCGGCCGATGCGCGCGATGGTCGCCTCCTGCGTGGCGATCTTGCTGCGGGCGGCGTCGACCGCGATCTTGTAGTCGCCGTCGTCGATGCGGAAGATCACGTCGCCCTTGCGAACCACGGAATTGTCCCGCGGCACGATCTCCTGGATGTGCCCGGAGACGCGCGCGCCCAGCATGGTGTTGTTGGCGCGGACGTAGGAATCGTCGGTCGAGACCATGAAGCGGCCGACCAGATAATAGTGCGTGGCATAGCCGGCGGCGGCGAGCGCGAGCAGCACGCCGATGCTGGCCAGCACCCGCTTGCGCTTGCCGGATTTCGGAGCCGCGGCGGCTACGGCCTGCGGCTTCGCGTCGGCGGGAGCGCCGGCCGGCGCGGGCCGTTCGGGCGGAGCCTCGGTGCTGACGTCGGCCTTCAGGTCGGCCGGCTTGGCATCAGCAGGCTTGCGCTGCGCCGTGTCGCTGGCCTGCGGCCGGACCGGCTCAGAACTCGTCTGTTCCGGCGCCTCATCAGCGTCCGGACGGCGCGCCCGTACAGCCTGATCTCTCGCAGCGGCCATCAGAGACTCCCACCCATGACAGCGGGGCCGCCCAGGCCCCGAAAATTCCGACCGAACCGTTCGGTCAATCCACATCTACCATTGACCGAACCGTTCGGTCAATCTATATCTTCGCTACCGCAACATATCCGCGCAGATGCTTTTGTGACGTTGGCACCGGCCAAATCTTCGGGAACAGCCTAAACCAATGATTGAGCCGGACCACACCACCACCCATGCGACGTCGGACGACGATTCCTCGAAGCGCCGGCAGATCCTCCAGGGCGCCCGCAAAGTGTTCATGGACCTGGGTTTCGACGGCGCCAGCATGGGCGAGATCGCGCGCGTCGCCGGCGTCTCCAAAGGCACCCTCTACGTCTACTTCGCCGACAAGTTCCGCCTGTTCGAGGCGATCGTCGAAGAAGAGAGCGTGCATCGAGGTGCCTCGAACTTCAGCTTCGATCCCGCCCGCGATGCCGCGACCGTGCTGTACGAGTTCGGCACCGCCTGGATCGCGGTCGTCTGCCGCCCCGGCGGCGGATCGGCGATCCGCACCGTGATGGCGATCGCCGAACGCATGCCTGAGGTGGGACGGCGCTACTATGATTGCGTCATCGAGGGCACGATCGGCCGGCTCGCCGCCTATCTGCAGGCCCGCGTCGATGCCGGGGAGCTCGCCATCGACGATTGCCACCTCGCCGCATCGCAATTCCAGTTGATGTGCCAGGCGACGCTGTTCCTGCCCTTCATCTTTCAGGGAGCCCCCGCCCCCTCGCCCGACGAGACGCACAAGGTGGTGGCGAGCGCTGTCCGCATGTTCCTCGCGACCTACAGCATCAAGAGTTGAGACGCCGCTGACCGCAGCGATGCGCGCGCCGATGTCGGCACAACAGATATCGGCGCCAGACATGTCAGCCCGAGATATGTCAGCATGAGACATGCGCTCTCCTTCTCGCGGCTGGTGACGCCCGAGCTCTGCAATCGGATCACCCTCGAATCGATCGGAGGGTGCAGGGAAGGCCGGGCGCTGGCCGCGCCCGTGGCCCGCCTGCTCAAAAAAATGCAGGCGGCAGGTACCACAGGTTCAGCCGAGATCACCCGGCCCTCCCTGCGCGATGGGCTTACGATTTATACGTACTCTCCCCGGTGTCCGGGCTTGTAGCCACCGTCGTCCACGGCAGATGCCAAACATCTGCCCGTGAACTTGACGCCAGCATCGGGGCGCCAGGACCATACGACTTCATCGTCCTGCCGGTCGCGTTCGTCCGCTCGCGATTCCAGCGCGCTGCGCGCCGACAGGCCACCGCTCCCCGCCTCCAACGCTCGTGACGACCGCGAAACGTCCCTCTTCGATCGAGGCGGGATGGAGGGAGACAACCATGAAATTCGGAAAAATGGAAGCAGAATATTTTTGAGTGGGGGACTGGACAGGGCAAATCAGCTTGATGTGGTTGAAGAAATCAGTATCCACGCGCACGCCGTTTCCGGCGTTCGCGAACGTAGCTCCAGCGTCATTGCGAGCGAAGCGACGCAATCCAGGGCGTCACGCGCGACTCTGGATTGCTTCGTCGCTTCGCTCCTCGCAATGACGATGGAGCGGGCGCCACGCCACACACGCGCCGTCATCGCCCCGCCTTCCGGGCGATCCAGTACGCCGAGGCGCACGTGATGGGGCCGATAGGCCGCGGCTTACTGCATCCCCGCCTGCGCGGCCATGACGGCGGAGGGTGCGGAGGGCCGTCCGCTCCAAACTCCGCGTCGTCCCGGGTTGCCCGCGCTGCCACCAAATAAACAGTGTCATCCCGGGCAAGGCCGCCAACGCGACAGCGTTGGCGGACGCCGACCCGGGATCCATACGCCGTGGCGGATGTGGCTAGGCGGGATGGAGCGGCCATCGTTCCTCGAACTCCTCCCTGTGGTTATGGATCCCGGATCGGCGCGCGCGTACCGCGCGCTTGTCCGGGATGACGACGGAGGTTGGGACTGGCGGTGTTGGCACCGACGCCCAGGTGTTCTGATCGCCAGGAAACTCGCTGAACCCGCTCCTACTTCTTCCCGCTCTTCGTCGCTTGGGAATGCGAATGACTGTGGCTGCTGCTGTGGCTGTGCGAATGGCTGTGCGCATGTCCATGCCCACGGGTCGCCTCGATCGGCATCATCGCGACGTGGCCGTGGCGGACGCCGCGTTCGGCGATGACGTGGTCGGCGAAGGCCTTGACCTCCGCCCGCTCGCCCTTGAGCACGGTGACCTCGAGGCAGCTCTCCTGGTCGATGTGGACGTGCAGGGTCGCCTGGGCGAGGCCGGAATGGTCGTGCGCCTCCTGCGTCAGTCGCTTCGGCAGCTCGCGCGCGGCATGGTCGTAGACATAGCTCAGCGTCGCGATGCAGGGGCGGCTGTCGCTGGCCCCGGCGTCCGCCGTCTCCAGGCCGCTGCGCAACAGATCGCGAAACGCCTCCGAGCGGTTGTCGTAGCCGCGCCGGGCCATGAAGGTGTCCACCTCGGCGAGCAGGTCGTCGTCGATCGTGATCGTCAGGCGCTGCATGTCCCGTCTCCCTGAGCTGCGCGGCAAGCGCCTATCCACCGCATGAGTATGATGTATTCACGTTGACATCATACCGGTGTCACCTTAGCGTTCTTTAACATTCGACAGTGGGGCGATCCAAGCGAGCATGTCGCGGGCCAACGAAGGCGCGCGGCAGTTGATGATGCATGCCCTGTGGCGAGTTCTAGGGGCGTGACGATGCGGTGGTGTGGGGCGAGTGTTGGCGTGCTGATGGCGGCCTTGGCGCATCAGGCACAGGCACATCCGGAACGGCCCCCCGCAGAGCTGCCGACAGTCGATGTGGATGCGCCCAAACGGACCGCCAAGCCCAAGCCGCAGGCGCGACGCACGGCACAGCGGCCGGATTCGGATGCACTACGCCCGCGCATCGGAGCGACGCCGGCCGCGACAGCCGCGGCAGCGACGCCCCCATCCGGCACGCCCAGTGCCGGCTCCGGTGCGCCGCACCCGCAGGGCATGGCGAGCGAGGTCGTCATATCAGGCGAGGAGATCAACGCCCGCCCAGCCACGCGGCCCGGCGAGGTGCTCGAAGCCGTGCCCGGCCTGATCGTCACGCAGCACTCCGGCGAA
This sequence comes from Bradyrhizobium sp. SZCCHNS3002, assembly GCF_032377435.1. Taxonomy (NCBI): domain Bacteria; kingdom Pseudomonadati; phylum Pseudomonadota; class Alphaproteobacteria; order Hyphomicrobiales; family Nitrobacteraceae; genus Bradyrhizobium; species Bradyrhizobium sp. SZCCHNS3002. The sequence continues at coordinate 408,139 of NZ_JAUHHY010000005.1, read as the reverse complement.
GGCAAAGCCAACCAGTATTTTCTGCGCGGCTATAATCTCGATCACGGCACCGATCTCGCGTTGTTCGTCGATGACGTGCCGGTGAACATGCGCACCCATGCGCATGGCCAGGGCTATGCCGATCTCAACTGGCTGATGCCGGAGACGATCGGCCGGGTCGACGTCCGAAAGGGCCCCTACTTCGCCGACGAAGGCGATTTCGCCTCGGTCGGCAGCGTCCATATCGGCCTGGTGGACAGCGTGCCGAAGGCGATCGCACAGATGACGGCCGGCAGCTTCGGCTATCGCCGCTTCTTCGGCATGGACTCGGTGCATGTCGGCGACGGCCATCTGCTGATCGCCGGCGAGGCCGGCCGCTATGACGGTCCCTGGACCACGCCCGACGACGCCAAGAAGCTGAACAGCCTGGTGCGCTACTCGCAGGGCACGGCGACTGACGGCTTCTCGATCACCGGCATGGCCTATGCGAACCGCTGGACCTCGACCGACCAGGTGCCGGAGCGCGCCATCACCTCCGGCGATCTCGGCCGCTACGACGCGTACGATCCGACCGACGGCGGCAAGACCAACCGCTTCGCGCTGTCGGGCCGCGTCGCCGGCACCGACGAGGCCGGCTCGTGGAAGGCCAACGCCTATGTGGTGAAAAGCCAGCTCGATCTCTACAACAACTTCACCTACGCGCTGCGCGATCCCGACAATGGCGATCAGTTTCACCAGCACGACGACCGGCTGATGGTCGGCGCCAATGCGTCGCGCACCTTGAATGGCAGCTTTGCTGGCCGGCCGATGGAGACCACGTTGGGCATCCAGACCCGCTACGACGACATCGCGTTGGCGCTGAGCTACACAAAGCAGCGCGACTATCTGAGCTATGTGCGCAACGACAAGGTCGGCGAAGGCAGCGTCGGGTTGTATGTCGAGAACACCGTGCGCTGGACCGACTGGCTGCGCACCACCGTCGGCTATCGCGGCGACTACTATCAGACCCACGTCTATTCGCTTTATAACGGCAGCAACACCGGCGACGCCGCGGCAAGCCTCGGCAGTCCGAAATTCCGCATGGTGCTCGGGCCGTTCTATCAGACCGAGTTCTTCCTCGGCGCCGGCTACGGCATGCACAGCAACGACGCCCGCGGCGCAACGACCACGGACGATCCGACCGCGCCCGGCAACCGGGTCGACTCCTCTCCGCTGCTGGTCCGCACCAAGGGCGCCGAAGTGGGCGTGCGCACGCGCATCATCCCGGGGGTCGACTCGTCGCTCAGCCTGTTCATGCTGAACCAGGACTCCGAAATCCTGTTCTCCGGCGATGCGGGGAATACCGAAGCGAGCCGGCCGAGCCGGCGCTACGGCTTCGAATTCACCAACCATTATCGCCCGCTACCGTGGATCGACATCGACGCCGACCTCGCGATGACGCATGCGCGATTCGTCGGCGACAACACCGACCAGGCCAACGCTTATAATGACCTCGTTCTGGCCGGCGCGACGGCCGAGGTGCTGCGCGGCAACGCGCCCGGCAACTACATCCCCAACGCGCCGGCGATGATCGCCTCGGCCGGCATCACGCTCGGCGAAAAGACCGGGTGGTTCGGGTCCTTGCGCTGGCGCTATCTCGGCTCCACGCCGCTGACGGAGGACAACTACTTTCGCTCCACCGCGACCAGCGTGTTCAACGGCCGCATCGGCTTCCGCGACGCCAATGGCTGGCGCATCCAGCTCGACGTGCTGAACCTGCTCAACACCAAGGCCAGCCAGATCTCCTACGGCTACGGCTCGCTGCTGCCGACCGACCAGCTCTACCAGGCGTGCTATCCCAGCGGGGGGACGTCGACCGTGCCGGCGCAGGTCTGCCAGACTGGCGTGATGGACCGCGTGCTGCACCCGATCGAGCCGCTGACGTTCCGGGTGACGGTGGCGGGGACGTTTTGAGGTCAGCGCGAGAAAGTTGTACTAATATTTCTTGAGACGACATAGCTCGCAGCGGCCCCACCTCTCCCCGCTTGCGGGGAGAGGTCGGATTGCATCGTCAGATGCAATCCGGGTGAGAGGGTACAGGTCTATCCACGTGCGCTTCCCCTGCGTCTGCCCCTCACCCCAGCCCTCTCCCCGTAAAGAACGGGGAGAGGGAGCCCACCGTCCTCGCCGCAAGAGCCTGCGTTACATCTCAGACCGCTCGGATTTCTTCGTGCAGCATTCGCAGCCTGCGACGATATTGCGAACTCGTGATAGGATGAGCCTCCTCTGCACCAAACGGCCATACCATGCCCGACCGCGCCAGCCATTGGCAGACCGTCTACACCACCAAGGCCGAGACCGAGGTCAGCTGGTACCAGGACGACCCGGCGACGTCGCTGCGGATGATCCGCGAGGCCGGTGCGACGGCGGCGTCGCGGATCATCGATATCGGCGGCGGCGCCTCGCGGCTGGTCGATGCGCTGCTCGCGGCCGGCTACGGCGCGCTCAGCGTGCTCGACATCTCCGACGCCGCCCTGGCGACGGCGCGCGGCCGGCTCGGCGCCGCGGCGGCCGGGGTGACTTGGATCGCGTCCGACGTCACCACCTGGACGCCGGACGCGCGCTACGACGTCTGGCACGATCGGGCCGCCTTCCATTTTCTCACCGCACCTGAAGACCGCGCCGCCTATGTCGATCGCCTGCGCGCGGCGGTGGTGCCCGGCGGGGCCGTCATCATCGGCACGTTCGCGCCCGATGGTCCGGAGAAGTGCAGCGGGCTGCCGATCGTGCGCTACGACGCCCACAGCCTGGCCGCAACGCTGGGTCCTGCCTTCACGCTAGAGAACAGTTGCACCGAGGCGCATCGCACGCCGTGGGGCGCGACGCAGCAGTTCCAGTTCTGCCGCTTCCGCGCCGGTTAGAGCATGATCCGGAAAAGTGGAAACCGGTTTTCCCTCGCGACAAACGCCGAAGGCGTTTGCGCGGAGATCATGCTCAAACAGGGAGATGAGATCATGATGCGATTCCGTGGAATCGCATCATGATCTGGTCAGCAGCACAGAGGCGGGCCATCCGACACGACGGGAATCTCGATGTCCTTGTCCTCACTGCGCGCGGCATCGTCCGCGCCGCCAGCGGCGGTCGCTGGCTCCGGCGGCACACGCCAGGGGATGGGCTTCGGCGGCATCCGCTCCAGGCGCTGCGCATCGGCGACGGCGCGGCGTGCGGTCTTCAGCGAGCGGCAGACCAGCACAGCCTGCTCGGCGGTGCCGACCTCGAAGCCCGCCCCAATCGCCTTGATGCGATACGATGCCATCTCCGCCTCTCCCAATCCGGCAGCAACCAGAACCCCGCGCGCCTTGTTCCTGGCGACTGTGGCAGGTCTAGTGTCGGCCAATGGCGGACGGCAAAACTGGTCAACGAACTCCTAATGCGCAGCGCGCGACGTCGGCGTTTCCGTTTCGGGGCGGGACAGAGCGCCTTCAGGCGCGGCTGACGGCGAAAGAAATCCACAGCCGCGCACAGCGCGAAGCGAATGACAAAGAGTGAGGGGATGGTCGGGCCGGGAGATGCGACGCGCTATTCGCCATTGCCACTCAATCGTCCCGGAATTCGTCTTCCTCGTTGATCAACTGACCAATCGACTTGGCTTGCTTGCGCGGCGGGATCGAGCTGGTGACGTCCGGCCCGCGCTGGCCGTAGCCGTAGCGCCGCTGCTGCGCGCGCGCCGCCACCGCCTCGCCGGATTGCGCGGCCGGCTGACAGATCAGGCGGCGGCTGGCGCGGCGCATCAGGTCCACATGGATGTGATCGTAGTGATAGACGTTGGAGCCCGGCGCCAGCACCGTGGTGAACTGCTGGCACGCGCCGCCCTGGACGTCGCGCAGAAAACCCTGCTCCTCCGGCAGGCCGATCCAGCCGTCCTTGACGGTGATGCGGCGACCGTCGGCGAGCATGAAGGCGGAGATGTCGAGCGCGTTGCCGAAGGCGTGTTCCGAGATGTGCGCACTCGGATTGCCGTTCATGCCGCGGCAGGAATAGGCCGAGATCTGCTTGATCTCGACGACCTTGGTGCCGAACCAGCGCTGCGCCGCCGGCTGCACCGATTCAGCGATCCAGCGGTCCAGCGCCGAGACGATCGGACAGGCGAGCGTCGCGGTCGGCTTCACCGCGACCGGGCCGACGGTGCCGACCGGATCGCGCGACGGTCCGAGCCGCGGCGGTGGTTCCTGCTGCGGATAGGCGGTGCGCCCGGCAGGCTGCCCGCGATAGGGCGCGGCGGGATAGGACGCGTCGGCCGGCTGGTCGACGTCGTCCTCGCCGGCCGGTGGATCGAGTTGCAGCGGCGCGCCGGGCGGGACGCCGTAGGACGGCGATGCCGGACCAGGATAGGCCGCGTTCGACGACGGATAGGCCGGCTGCGGCGCGGCCTGTGGCTGATAAGTTGCAGGCGGGGCATAGCGTTGCGGCGGCGGGTTGATCGGCCAGCGCGGCTGGCCGCCGATCGCGGCCGGCGGACGCAGGCTTTCGTCGGCAAAGCCGTAGCTCGCGGTCGATTCGCCGAGCGCCGCCACCTTCAGCGGATAGTCGGCGCCGCACATGCCGGGGCCGGTGATCGGGTCGATGCGGACGATGTCCGCGCTCTCCTTCACCGCGCCCGATTTCAGGCAGGCGATCTCGGCCTCGGCCCGCCACGGCTCGCGTTCCTGGAAAAATCCACGGCCGCAACCCGCAAGCGAGACAAGGACGATGGAGCCGACGAGATACAAACGAACTCCGCGCGTCATATGCAGAGGTTTGCGGCAATTTGCTTAAGGACCTGTCAATGCCGTCCCTTTACGGCACGCAAACCATCGCGACGTGAAAGGCAGTCGTTTTACGGGGAAGCGACAGCCGCGCTGTCTTTTTTGCCGATGCCGATCTTGTATGTGTGGCGCGCGCTCTGCGGAGCGCAGGCGTCAAGAGCCAGCGCACACCAGGTGCGCGAGAGATGCGAAAACGGGAGCCGTCCCATGAGCCTTGCCGATCGGCTGAGCATGGTGGTCACGTATGTCGTGTTTGCATTTGTCGGCGCGATCATCGTCGGGATGATCTGATCGCCGAGATCCGATCGATCAATTGACGGGCCGCGTGCGGCCCCGGCCCCATCGTCTCTTCGGCTCTCCGGCTGTGACCCTCGTCACAGATCGCGCGGTCACCCGCGTCTAAGAGTTCCCTCAGGTTCACGACGCCGTCCGAGGGAGCTCATTCATGAAGACCGTGTATCTGGCCGCAGCAGCCGTTCTGATCGCGAGCAGCGCCGCGCAGGCCGGCAGCTCGATCGCGTTCAATTTCGACGGGCACAAGATCCGCGTCACCGTGCCGCGCAACTGCCAGTCACTGTCCTGCCTGCAGGTGTCCGGCATCGACCTCAGCGGGCTGAAATCCTCCAAGCTCGACGATGACGATGCGCAGGCGAGCGGCGCGCCTGCGACCGGCGCTCCGGCCGCAGCGGCGCCCGTGGCGGCTCCGCCGGTCGTCAACGCGCCGACGCCCGTCGCCGCCACGCCAGCCGCGGCCGAGCCTGCCCCCGCAGCGCCCGCTGCCGCCGCGCCATCCACGACGGTGCAGATGCCGGTGCCGCCGGCTCCGGTCGCTACGACCGCGCCTGCTCCACAGCCGGCGCCAGCACCCGCGCCGGTCACGGTTGCCGCGGCGCCTGCCGCAGTTCAGCCGGCTCCGGCGCCGGCGCCGGCAGCCGATCCGAACTCGCCGCTCGGCCTGTGGGCCACCGAGGGCGGCAAGGGCAACGTCGTGATCGAGCCGTGCGGCGCCAACATCTGCGGCTTTGCCGAGAAGACGCGGGAGAAGATCCTGATCAACATGAAGCGCAAGGACAGCAAGTGGGTCGGCCGCATCCACGATCCGGACGGCGGCGGCAACTACGACTCCACCGTGGTGCTGAAGAATCCGAGCACGCTGCGGGTCCAGGGCTGCGCCTTCGGCGGCCTGTTCTGCGGCGGCCAGACCTGGAAGCGCGTGAGCTGACCGCCATCCCTCGACATCGGCGAACGCAAAGGCCCCGCCGGGATCAGCACCGGCGGGGTTTCCTGCGCGTGGCGCCCGCTACGCCACCTTGGCGGGGATCGCCGCGGGCATCGCGAGGCGCAGCGGCAGCGACAGCCGCACCCGCAGGCCGCGCGGCGCGTTCGGCATCAGCGCGATGCCGCCGTCATGTTTCTTCATGATCTCCTGCGCGATCGACAGGCCGAGGCCGAAGCCGCCGGCGGAGCGCGCCTGGTCGAGCTTGACGAATGGCTCCAGCGCGCGCGCCTGCAGCGCCTGCGGAATGCCGGGACCGTCGTCGGCGACCTCGATCGCGATCATGCCGTCGGCCAGGGTCGACAGGCTGACCACGACCTCGCTGCCGTGCTTGACGGCGTTCTCGACCACGTTGGTGACGGCGCGCGACAGCGCCCGGGCCCGGCCCTCGCAGACCAGCCGCGACGGTCCATCGAAGCTGACGGCGTGGCCGACATCGGCGAAGTCGCAGCAGATCGTCTCGAGCAGGCTCGACAGCTCGATCCGCGCCGGCTGCTCGGCCTTGGTGTCGTCGCGCAGGTAGTCGAGCGTCTCGTCGAGCATGCGGCTGACCTGGTCGATGTCGCGCAGCATCGCGCTGCGCATCTCGCCCTGGGCGATCCGCTCCGAGCGCAGCCGCAGCCGCGTCAGCGGCGTCCGCAGGTCGTGGCTGATCGCCGCCAGCATCCGCGTGCGGTCGTCGAGCAGCGCGCGGATGCGCGCCTGCATCTCGTTCAGCGCCTCGGCGACCTGGGCGATCTCCCGCGGGCCACGCCGGCTCAGCGGCTCCTGCGCACCCGGCGAGCGGCCGAATGCGGCGGCCGCGCGCGCCATCTCCGACAGCGGCCGGATGATCGCCCGCGCCGCGTAGATCGACAGCAGCACGCCCAGGATCAGGATGAGGAACAGGAACACCGCCGCCGGCTTCAACACCATCGACCAGAATTCGAGCCGCGGCACGTCGTCGAACACCAGCGCGCGCTCGCCGTCGACCTGGACGATGATCTGGGTCGGCGGCGCCGCGCCATAGCCGACGCCGTGGAGCAAGGTGACATCGCGCAGCACGCTGAGCTGGCGGCGCGCCAGCCGCGAGGTCCATGGCACGTCCCTGACCGGCTTGGCGAGCAGCGTCAGCGAGCTCAGCGGCACCAGCTCGACCTGGATGCCGGAGCTGCGCAGGCTCGACAGGCTGCTCTCGACAGCCACGGGGTCGTTCGCGGCGCGGACGAAGTGCACCGCCTCGGCGACGCGCGCGATGCCGTAGGCTGGCGATTCCTGCTCGTCGGGCGGATCGAGAAACAAAAGCGCGGCCGCGATCATCAGCACCATGCCGAACAGCACCGAAAGCGACGCCAGGGTCACGATCTGCGTGGTGAGGCCGAGGCGCGGGCACGGCTTGCTATCAGGCGTCATCGATGGTCTCGACTCTTGGCGTGAAGACGTAGCCGCCGAGGCGCACGGTCTTGATCAGGGTCCAGCTCCTGGCGCCGGGCTCGATCTTCTGGCGGATGCGGCTGATGTGAACGTCGATGCTGCGCTCGACCGGCCCGGCCTGCCCGCCATGCGCCAGCTCGATCAGCTGCTCGCGCGACAGCACGCGGCCGGCGTTGCGGCAGAACGCCAGCAGGATGTCGAACTCCGCGCTGGTCAAGGTGATCTTGACGCGGTCGGGATCGAACAGCGTGCGCGTCGCCGGCTCGATGCGCCAGCCGTCGAAGGTCATCGGCGCCTGCCGCGCCGCGATCACGGCGGGGTGCAATTGCGAGCGGCGCAGCAGCGCGCGGATGCGCGCCACCAGCTCGCGCGGATTGAACGGCTTGACGACGTAGTCGTCGGCGCCGAGCTCGAGGCCGAGGATGCGATCGATGTCCTCGCCCTTCGCCGTCACCATGATGATCGGCACCGTCGAGATCTGGCGCAGGCGGCGGCAGATGCTCATGCCGTCGTCGTCCGGCAGCATCACGTCGAGCATGATGAGGTCGACCTGCTCGCGCTGCAGGAGGTCGTTCATCGCGGCCGCGGACGACACGAAGCGCGGCGCGAAGCCGTGCTCCTGCAGGAGCTCGGTGAGCAGCGCCGCGATCTCGCGATCATCCTCGACGCAGAGGATCCGCGCGGCGGCCGGCATGTTTGCGTCTGCGGCCACGACGGTATTGTGTGACGACATCATGCGCGGAACATGGTCGATTTTGGCCAAAAAGAACAGCCCGAAGCGACGCGCGATCGTGGCGAAAGTAAGCTGTATTGTTAAGGCGGAAACATTTCTTCACGCGACTTAACCCTGCGCAATCGTTAACCTGCCTAGGCTCTGTGCATCAAACAAACATCAACGGGGAAGTCCTGCGGCGTGGCCGACCAGCCTGCGCGGCCTCCTGTCGAACCGCGATCGTATCAGCCGCCGTGAAGCCCGTCCTGCTCGCACTCTGCCTCGCCACGCCGCTGCTCGCCGGCTGCGCCGTCGGCCCCGACTACGTGACGCCGGAGTTCGGCGTGCCACAACGTTGGAGCAGCGACCGCAACCAGCCGGCGCAGACGCTGAAGCTCGCGCAGTGGTGGCGCAACCTCCACGATGGGCTGCTCGATCAGCTGATCAGCGAAGCGGTCGACGGCAATCTCGACGTCGCCGCCGCCAAGGCGCGCATCCGCGAGGCGCGGGCGACGCAGCGCCAGGCCGTCGGCGCGCTGTTCCCCACCGTGAGCGGCACCGGCACGGCGACGGAGACCCGCAGCGCCGGCAGCACCACGAATGGCATCGCGATCGCTCCGACCACCTATAGCCAGTACCAGGCCGGCTTCGATTCGAGCTGGGAGCTGGATCTGTTCGGCGCCAACCGCCGCGCCGTCGAGGCCGCCGGCTACGGCGTCGACGCCGCCGAGGACGATCTGCGCGCGACCCTGCTGACGCTGGTCGGCGACGTCGCCTCCAACTACATCGATGCGCGCGCCTATCAGGCGCGCGCGGCGCTGGCGCGGCGCACCGCGGCCTCGCAGCGCGAGACCGCGGCGCTGACCGAGCGCAAGCAGAATGCCGGTTCGGCCTCGGCCGTCGACACCGCCAAGGCGAGCGCGCTGGCCGCCAGCACGGAAGCAACCATCCCGACCTATGAGAGCAGCTATCAGCAGGCTGTGCATCGGCTCGGCGTGCTGCTCGGCCGCGACCCGACGGCGCTGAACCTCCGCCTGTCGCGCGTGACTCCGATCCCGTCGCCGCGCCTGCCGCTGCCCAAGGGCATCCCGGCCGACGTGCTGGTCATGCGCCCCGATGTGCGCAAGGCGGAGCGGCAGCTCGCGCAGTTCACCGCCAAGATCGGACAGGCGACGGCTGCGCTGTACCCGGATGTCAGCCTGACCGGCACGGTCTCGACCACGGCGTTGAAGCTCGGCGATCTCGGCAAGAGCTCGACGATCGGCTGGTCGATCGGTCCGAGCCTGTCGGTGCCGATCTTCAACGGCGGCAAGCTGCAGGCCGCCGTCGAGGTCGCCGAGGCGCAGCGCGACGAATACCACGTCGCCTGGCGCGGCGCGGTGCTCAGCGCGCTCGAGGACGTCGAGAACGCCATCGTGAGCCTCGGCCAGGAGCGCATCCGCATCCGCAGCCTGAGCGAGTCGGCGCGGCGCTATGGCGAGGCCGCACGGCTGTCGCGCTCGCTCTACCAGACCGGCTCCAGCACGTTCCTCGACGTGCTCGATGCCGAGCGCTCGCAATTCACTGCCGAGGACAGCCTGCTCGCGAGTCGCGCCACTCTGGCGAAGAACTACGTGGCGCTGGCCAAGGCGCTCGGCGGCGGCTGGACCGGCGCAGTCGACAGCTCGGTTCCCGAAATCGTCGACGGCGGCACCGGCCCGCATCTCGCACAGGTCGGCGCGCCCAGGTAATTTCCGCAGCCCTTTCGAAGTCAAGGCGATGAACGCACCCCTGCCCCACATGCCCCGACCGTCCGCTACGGAAGACGGCGTCCCGCCGGTGCTGAAGCCGACGCGTCCGCGCCGCCGGGCTGTGCTGATCATCAGCCTGCTCGTCGCGCTCGCGCTGGCCCTCCTGTTCGTTACCCGGTTCACACGCAATCCGAACGCCAACCTGGTGACGGCGCCGGTCACCCTCGGCGACATCGAGCAGACCGTGCTCGCCACCGGCACGCTGAAACCGGTCAAGCTGGTGGCGGTCGGCGCCCAGGCGTCGGGACGGCTGGTCGCACTCAACGTCAAGCTGGGACAGAAGGTCAAGGCCGGCGATCTGATCGCGGAAATCGACTCGCTGACGCAACAGAATACGCTGCGCACCAACGAGGCGAGTCTGCGCAACGTCCGGGCGCAACGCGACGAGAAAGTCGCCACCCTGGCGCTCGCCGAGGCGAACCTGGCGCGGCAGCAGGTCACGCTGGCGCAGAAGGCCTCGTCGCGCGCCGACTACGACAGCGCCGAGGCGACCGCGAAGCAGACCCAGGCCCAGATCGCGCAGTTGGACGCACAGATCGTCGAGGCCGAGGTCGCGATCGAAACCGCGCGCGTCAATCTCGGCTACACCAAGATCACGGCCCCGATCGACGGCACCGTGCTGTCGATCGTCACCCAGCAGGGCCAGACCGTCAATGCGGTGCAGTCGGCGCCGACCATCGTCGTGCTCGGCCAGGTCGAGACCATGACGGTGCGCGTCGAAATCTCGGAGGCCGACGTCGTCCGGGTCCGGCCGGGACAGAACATCTACTTCACCATCCTCGGTGATCCCGACCGCCGCTACGAGGCCACGCTCGGCACGATCGAGCCGGCGCCGGAATCGATCAAGAGCGATTCGAGCTTCTCCTCGAGCTCGACCACGACATCGAGCAGCAGCAGCACGTCGTCATCATCCACATCGTCGGCGATCTACTATAACGGCGTGTTCGACGTCGCCAATCCTGAGGGGCGGCTGATGACCTACATGACGGCCGAGGTCCACATCCTGCTCGGCGAAGCGCGCAACGTGCTGACGATCGCCTCGTCGGCCCTGGGCAATGCCAATCCGGACGGCAGCTACAACGTCCGCGTGCTCAATGGCGCAGGCGCGCTGGAGAAACGCGCGGTGCGGATCGGCCTCAACAACAAGATCAGGGCCGAGGTGCAGTCCGGCCTGCGCGAGGGCGAGCGGGTCGTGATCTCGGCGCCCGAGCAGGGCACGAAGCAAACCGTGATGCCGCCGCCGCCCGGAGGCGCATGATGACCGAGGTCCTGATCGACCTGCAGAATGTCGGACGGTGCTACGCGTCCGGCGAAGGCACGGTCCACGCCTTGCGCGGCGTCGACGTCCGGATCGCGCGCGGCGAGATGGTGGCGATCATCGGCCAGTCGGGCTCCGGCAAGTCGACGCTAATGAACATCCTCGGCTGTCTGGACCGTCCGACGTCCGGCAGCTACCGGATCGCCGGACGTGAAATGAGCTCGCTCGATCCGGATGAGCTGGCGGCGCTGCGGCGCGAGCATTTCGGCTTCATCTTCCAGCGCTATCATCTGCTCGGCGAGCTCACTGCCACCGAGAATGCCGAGGTGCCCGCCGTCTATGCGGGGCTTGGCCCGTCGGCCCGGCGCCGCAAGGCCGAGGCGCTGCTGCAGCGGCTCGGCATGGGCAGCCGCACCGATCACAGGCCGGGACAACTCTCCGGCGGCCAGCAGCAGCGCGTCTCGATCGCCCGCGCGCTGGTCAACGATCCCGACGTGATCCTCGCCGACGAACCGACCGGTGCGCTCGACCGCGCCAGCGGCGAGGAGGTGCTGCGCATCCTCGACGAGATCAGCGCCTCCGGCCGCACGGTCATCATCGTCACGCATGATGCCGGCGTCGCGCAGCGCGCGCGCCGCATCATCGAGCTGCAGGACGGCCGCGTCATCTCGGACAAGCCCAATCCACGAACGCCCGGGCCGGCGGCGGCCGCCGCGGCCGAGGACGCCGGATCGCCGGCGCCGTCATGGTGGCGCAGTCATCTCGACCGCTTCCGCGAGGCGGCACGGATGGCGCTGCTCGCCATGAATGCGCACCGGCTGCGCGCCTTCCTCACCATGCTCGGCATCATCATCGGCGTCGCCTCCGTCGTCATGGTGCTGGCGCTCGGCCGCGGCTCGCAGGCGCGGGTGCTGGAGAACATCAACCGGCTCGGCACCAACACGCTGGAATTCTTTCCCGGCAAGGATTTCGGCGACACCCGTTCCAGCAAAATCAGGACGCTGGTGCTCGCGGATGCCAAGGTCATGGCTCAGCAGCCCTATGTGGATGCGATCTCGCCGACGGTCTCGACCACCAGCACCTTGCGGTTCGGCGCCGTCGAGGTCAGCGCCCAGATCTCGGGCGTCGGCGAGCAGTATTTCCGCGTCAAGAATACCGAGCTCGCGGAAGGCAGCTATCTCGATGCCGACACCGTGCGATCCTACGCCCAGGACGCCGTGATCGACGACAATGCGCGCAAGGCGCTGTTTCCGGATTCCGACGTCAGTCCGCTCGGCAGCGTCATCCTGATCGGCAAGGTGCCCTGCCGCGTCGTCGGCGTCACCAAGCAGCAGCAGGCCGGGTTCGGCTCCAGCTCCACGCCGATCGTCTATCTGCCCTACACCACGGTGCAGGCGCGCTTCCTCGGCAACCAGGTGCTGCGCAGCATCAGCGTCCGCGTCGACGAGGCGACGCCGATGGCGGCGGCCGAGCGCGCCGCGACGGCGCTGCTGACGGCACGGCACAACGCCAAGGACTTCTTCGTGCTCAACACCGACGACATCCGCAAGACCGTCGAGAGCACGACGCAGGTTCTGACCCTGCTGGTGGCGGCCATCGCCGTGATCTCGCTCTTGGTCGGCGGCATCGGCGTCATGAACATCATGCTGGTATCGGTGTCCGAGCGCGTCGGCGAGATCGGCGTGCGCATGGCGGTCGGCGCGCGGCGCAGCGACATCCTGATGCAGTTCCTGATCGAGGCCGTGCTGGTCTGCCTGCTTGGCGGTGCGCTGGGCCTGGCGCTCGCGGTCGGCTTCGGCACGGTCTTCAACGCGCTCGACGTCGGCTTCCAGCTGATCTATTCGCCGCTGGCCATGGTCGGCGCCGCGGTCACGTCGATGGCGATCGGCATCGGCTTCGGCTACATGCCCGCCCGCGGCGCCTCGCGGCTCGATCCGGCAGCGGCGCTGGCGAGGGAGTAGGTTGAGGCGTGCAAGAGCGAACGGCAGAGTAAGTGCTCGCCACGACGGTAGTGCGCTCCCTCTCCCCGTTCTTCACGGGGAGAGGGAGCCTGCCACGTTCTGCCGAACTAGCTTCTTTCCATCGCTGCGAACGACAGCAGACCATCCTACTTCACCGGGCGCTTCTCCAGCTTGCGCGCCAGAGTCCGGCGATGCATGCCGAGCCTTCTTGCGGCTTCGGAGATGTTGAAGTCTGTCTCGATCAGGGTCTGGTGGATACGCTCCCACTCCAGCGTCTTGATCGAGGTGGAACGCTCGGCCAGCGCCACTTGCGCATTGCCCTGCGCCTTGCGGAACGCTTCCTCGATATCGTCGGTGTTCGACGGCTTGGCGAGATAATGGCAGGCGCCGAGCTTGATCGCCTCCACCGCAGTGGCGATGCTGGCAAAGCCCGTGAGCACCACGATCAGCATCTCCGGATCATGCGCGTGCAGCTTCTCGACGCAGACGAGGCCTGAGGCGCCGCCGAGCTTGAGATCGACGACGGCATAGCCGAACGTCTTCTCCTTGACGGCCTGGTCGACGTCCTCGAGCGACGCCGCGATCACGGCCTCGTAGCCGCGCCGCTCGAACGAGCGCTTCAGGGTGCGTGCAAAACCGTCATCGTCCTCGACGATCAGGAGAGACATGTCATTCGCCATCGCGCTCTCCAATCACAAGCGTCGACAACGGCAGCGACAGCCGTACGGTCGCCCCACGTCCCCGGTGGTTCCAGGCCGAAACGCTGCCGCCCAGCTTGCGGATCACGTTGACCACCAGGAACAGGCCCAGACCGCGCCCCGGGCGGCCCTTGCTCGACTGATAGGGACGTCCGAGCTGGCCCAGCATCGCCGGATCAAAACCCGGCCCGCGATCGCTGACGCTGAGCAGCAGCTGATCGCCGTCCCGTTCGGCGACGAACTCCACCCACTCGCGCGAGACTTCGAACGCGTTGTCGAGCACGTTGACGATCGCCTGCTTCAGCGCGACGTCGGAGACGATCGTCGGATCCGAGCCGAACTCGTTGCGGAACGTCAGATTGCGCGCCGAGCGCGCCGCGCTCCATTCGGCGACCAGCGTCGTCAGGAACGCCTTTAACGTCGTGGGCGCCGAGCCTTCGCCCCGCGCCTGGCCGGCCGAGACCAGGATGTCAGTCACGATCGACTTGCAGCGCTGCACCGCCGCTTCCATTTCGGTGAAATCCTCTGCGAGCGTCGGATCGGCAGAGATCGCGGTCATGCGCCGCCAATCGTTCAGGATCACCGAGATCGACGCCAGCGGGGTCCCGAGCTCATGCGCGGCACCTGAGGCGAGCAGGCCCATGCGGATGATGTGATCCTGCTCGACGGCGTGCTGGCGCAGATCGGCGAGCTTGGCGTCGCGCTCGCGCAGGTTCCGGTTGATCCGGGTGACGAACACGACGAGCAGCACGGCGTCGAGCACGAAGCCGACGAACATGCCGGTGATGTGCAGGGTGAAGGCATCGCTGACGTGATGCTGCGGCAGTTGCAGCGGGCGGTACTCGATGGTGAGCCAGATGAAGCTGAGCACCGTCAGTGCGACCAGCGACCAGGACGAGCGCGCATCGAGCAGCACGGCCCCCAGCGTGACCTGCAGCAGATAGAGGCACGTGAACGGATTCGACGCGCCGCCGGTGAGATAGAGCTCCGATGTCAACGCCACCACGTCCAGCATCAGGGCGATCAGCAAATGGCGATTGCCGACGTCGTCGCGCCTGCGCAGCCAGATGTGGCTGGCGACGTTGAGCGCCACCAGCGCGCAGATGATCGCCACCATCGGCAGCACCGGCAGCGCGATGCCGAACCAGGTGGTCACGAAGCCGATGGTGACGATCTGGCCGACCACGGCGATCCAGCGCAGCTGGATCAGCAGCACCATGTTCTTGCGGTTGGTCGCGTCCCTGGTCGGCAGCGGCGCGTTGATCTCGGGTGTGGCGATCGCGGCCACGGCTCCGAACGGCAGGTTGGGCGCCTCGCTTCTCATGAGGCCACGTCCGGTCTCCGCCGCCAGAACGGGAAGCTTCGATCCCTCAACACGTCACCCCGCATCCACCCATGTCCTGCCGCCGCTGATCCCATCCCACATCCTGCGCCGCCGGCGCTTCGGGTCACGCTGCGCGCGGCGGAGCCGCTGCAGCCCGGCGCCGGCCAGCATGAGAGCCAATGTAAACCAGGTGAGCGCGTAAACCAGATGGTTGTTCGGAAACGAGATCACGGTGAGTCCGCCGATCGGAAGCCCGCCGGGATTCGGGGTCGCATCGGCATCGACGAAGAATGGCGCGACGTCGGACAGACCGCGCGCCGCCGCGATCGCCCCGACGTCACGTGAATACCAGCGATTCCCCGCGGGATCGTTGTGGCGCAGGAAGCCGCCGCCCGGCTCGGAGAGCCGCAGCAATCCCGTCACGCTGACCGTGCCATCCGGGTTCCCGGCGCTGCGGCTTGCGCGGGCGCGGCGATCCGCGGGCACGAAGCCACGATTGACGAGCACGGTGCCGCCGGCGGTCCGCAGCGGCGTCACCACCCAATAGCCGGAGCCCTCGACCGTCAGCGCCTGCACCAGCGTCTCGCGATCGTTGAGAAAGCGGCCGCTCAGTGTCACCCGCTTGTACTCGTCATCGCTGCGATTGATCGCCGGCCAATCCGCCGGGCCCGGCGCCGGCACAGGTTCGGCATGAACGCGGCGCTCGACACGATCGATCAGGTCGAGTTTCCAGGCCCGCCGCTCGATCTGCCAGACGCCCAGCGCCAGCAGAATCGCGACGCACGCAACCCACGCCGCGCCGATCGCGAGCCGCAGCGCGCCGGATCGCCCGCGGCCGGCCTCATCGTGTTCCCCTGCCCCGTCGGCAGGAGCCGACATCACGGCGTCTGGCCCATCTCGTGCACCGGCATCATGTTGGTGGTCAGGTGATGCATGACCCAGAGCGAGCCCGAGAGCGCGATCACCACCATGATGATGGTGAAGATCAGCGCCATCATGGTCCAGCCGCCCTCGGCCTTGGTGTTCATGTGCAGGAAGAAGATCATGTGAACGACCACCTGCACGGCCGCGAACGCCATGATGATCAGCGCGGTTGCCTGCTTGTCGAGCGAGCCATTCATCACCAGCAGAAACGGAATCGCAGTGAGGACGACGGAGGCGCCGAAGCCAATCAGCTGGCCGGAGCGCGTGCCGGCATGGTCGTCGGCCGAGCCGTGCGCGTGTGCATCAGAGCTCATCGCAGCATTCCCATCAGATAGACGAAGGTGAAGACACCGATCCAGATCACGTCGAGGAAGTGCCAGAACATGCTGAGGCAGACCAGCCGGCGGCGGTTGGCCTCGATCAGGCCGTGGGTCCTGACCTGCACCATCAGCGTGGCCAGCCAGACCAGACCGAACGTCACATGCAGGCCGTGGGTTCCAACGAGCGTGAAGAACGACGACAGAAAGGCGCTGCGTTGCGGCGTCGCGCCCTCATGGATCATGTGCGCGAACTCGGTCAGCTCGATGCCGAGGAAGGCGAGGCCGAACAGCCCGGTCACCACGAGCCAGGCCTGCATCGCGCCGACGCGATTCTGCTGCATCGACAGCATCGCGAAGCCGTAGGTAAGCGAGGACAGCAGCAGGAACGAGGTGTTGACCGCGACCAGCGACAGGTCGAACAGGTCCTTCGGCGCCGGACCGGCGGCATATTTGGCGCCGAGCACGCCATAGACGGCGAACAGGATCGCAAAGATGAGACAGTCGCTCATCAGATAGATCCAGAAGCCGAGCATCGTGCTGCTGCCTTCGGCGTGCTCGTGCTCGTCGACGACGTAGAAGACCGGCTCACCGGCCTTCAATGTGCCCATCGCGACCGTCATGACTTGGCTCCTGCCGCGAGCAGCTCGGTGCGCGCACGCTCGGCGCTGACGACCTCATCGGCCGGGATGTGGAAGCTGCGGTGATAGTTGAAGGTGTGGCCGATCGCGACCGCGAGCAGCGCGACGAAGCTGCCCGCCGCCATCCACCACATGTACCAGATCAGGCCAAACGCCATGGTGGTGCTCAGCGCTGCCAGGATCACGCCGGTGCCGGTGTTGCTCGGCATGTGGATCGCCTTGAAGCCGGCGAGCGGACGGGTGTAGCCACGGCGCTTCATGTCCCACCATGCGTCGTTGTCGTGGACGACGGGCGTGAAGGCGAAGTTGTAGGCCGGCGGCGGCGACGACGTCGCCCACTCCAGGGTGCGCGCATTCCAGGGATCGCCGGTGACGTCGGCGAGCTGCTCGCGGCGCAGGATGCTGACCGCGATCTGGATCAGGAAGCTCGCGATGCCCAGCAGGATCAGGAACGCGCCGATGCCGGCGATCACGAACCAGATCTGCAGGCTCGGATCGTCGAAGGTGCGCAGGCGACGCGTCACGCCCATCAGGCCGAGCACATAGAGCGGCATGAAGGCAAAGTAGAAGCCCACCGTCCAGAACCAGAACGACAGCTTGCCCCAGAACGGATCGAGCCTGAAGCCGAACGCCTTCGGGAACCAATAGGCGATGCCGGCGAACAGGCCGAACAGCACGCCGCCGATGATCACGTTGTGGAAATGCGCGACCAGGAACAGGCTGTTGTGCAGCACGAAGTCGGCCGGCGGCACCGCGAGCAGCACGCCGGTCATGCCGCCGATCACGAAGGTCAGCATGAAGGCGACCGTCCACATCATCGGCAGCTCGAAGCGGATGCGGCCGCGATACATCGTGAACAGCCAGTTGAACATCTTCGCGCCCGTCGGGATCGAGATGATCATCGTGGTGATGCCAAAGAAGGAGTTGACGCTGGCCCCCGACCCCATGGTGAAGAAGTGGTGCAGCCAGACCAGATAGGACAGGATGGTGATGACGACGGTGGCGTAGACCATCGAGGTGTAGCCGAACAGCCGCTTGCCCGAGAAGGTCGAGGTCACCTCGGAGAAGATGCCGAACGCCGGCAGGATGAGGATGTAGACCTCGGGATGGCCCCAGATCCAGATGAGGTTGACATACATCATCGGATCGCCGCCGAAATCATTGGTAAAGAAGTTGGTGCCGACGTAGCGGTCGAGCGACAGCAGCGCCAGCACCGCTGTCAGCACCGGGAAGGAGGCGACGATCAGGACGTTGGTGCACAGTGACGTCCAGGTGAAGACCGGCATCTTCATCATGGTCATGCCGGGGGCGCGCATCTTGACGATGGTGCAGATCAGGTTGACGCCGGATAACAACGTTCCCACGCCGGCAACCTGCAGCGCCCAGATGTAATAGTCGACGCCGACATCCGGACTGTAGGACAGGTTCGACAGCGGCGGATAGGCCAGCCAGCCGGTGCGCGCGAACTCGCCGACGAACAGCGAGCACATCACCAGCACGGCGCCGGACGTGGTCATCCAGAAGCTGAAATTGTTGAGGAACGGGAACGACACGTCGCGGGCGCCGATCTGCAGCGGCACGACGTAGTTCATCAGGCCGGTGACCAGCGGCATCGCCACGAAGAAGATCATGATCACGCCGTGCGCCGTGAACACCTGATCATAGTGGTGCGAGTTCAGGTAGCCTTCGGAGCCATTGAAGGCGATCGCCTGCTGCAGGCGCATCATCAGCGCATCGGCGAAGCCGCGCAGCAGCATGACGATGCCGAGCACCATGTACATGATGCCGATGCGCTTGTGGTCGACGGTGGTGAACCACTCTTTCCAGAGATAGCCCCACAGCCGGAAATAGGTGATCGCGCCAAACAGCGCGAGACCGCCGAGCGCGACCATGGCGAAGGTGCCGACGATGATCGGCTCGTGCAGCGGCAGCGACTCCAGCGTCAGCCGGCCGAAGATGATCTTTGTGAGCTCTGCTGTATCGAACATGATGGACCCTCACGAATCCGACTTTGAGGTTGGCCCCGTGATGAAGGATGCCTTGGACGGCCGTAGCAGGCCGGGCCGCGCCAGCCCGCGCCCCTGCAATGGCGTCCAGTCCAGCGGCGCCAGCACGGTCGGCGAAGAGTCCTCGGCCATCCGCGTGACCTGATCGCCCGGCAGGCAGACGCCGCCGGCAACGAAGCTCGGCTCGGTGCCGAACACGGCGCCGCGGCCGGCGAACTTGTCATAGGCGAGCGGCAGCGTGTTGCGCACGCCGGCCATGCCCATGCCGCCCTGCGCGTCGATCGCCATCATCTCGCTCATGCACATCTTGCCAGGCTCGACGCACATGTTGAGGATGGCGCGGAACAGGTCGCTGTCAACCGAGGCATAGTGGCGAACCGGTTCATTGGCGCTCGGACGCTCGAGCGCAAGATAATCCTGCTTGTTGAGCTCCTGCCCACTCGCCTTGGCCTTGTCGACCCAGCCGGCGAAGTCCGCATCCGACAGGCCACGGAAAGCGAAGCGCATGCCGGAGAAGCCGGAGCCGCTGTAGTTGGCCGAGAAGCCGCGATAGACGCCGGGCTTGTTGATGACGGCGTGCAGCCGGCTCTGCATGCCCGGCATCGCATAGATCTGGCCGGCGAGTGCCGGAATATAGAACGAGTTCATTACCGAGGACGAGGTGATCCTGAAATCGAGCGGCCGGTTCACGGGAGCTGCGAGCTCGTTGAGGCTGGCGATGCCGTATTCGGGATAGATGAACAGCCACTTCCAATCGAGCGCGACGACGTTGACCTCGAGCGGCTTGTCCTGCGGCGTCACCGCGCGCTCGGCGGAGATGCGTCCGAGCGTGCGATAGGGATCGAGCAGATGCGTACCCATCCACGTCACCGCGCCCAGGCAGATGATGATCAGCAGCGGCGCCGCCCAGATCAGAAGCTCGAGCTGGGTGGAGTGATCCCAATCCGGCGTGTAGGTCGCCGCCTGGTTCGACTGGCGGTAGCGCCAGGCCACGATGGCCGTGGCCGCCATCACCGGGATCACGATCAGCAGCATCAGTACGGTGGCGATGATCACGAGATCGCGCTGCTGGGCGGCGACGTCGCCGGAGGGCGCGAGCACGACCAGATTGCAGCCTCCGAGCGCGAGCCCCAGCGGCAGCATGCCTAAGAATTTCCAGTAACGCACGCTCAACCTCGTCGCACGGCGGATCTCTGAACGAGGCCTCACCTAGCGATCGGACGACACGGCCGGTATTGGACAATTTGTCCAATACCGGAGCGGCGCCGAGGACGACAATTACGTGGCGACAATAGAGTACGAGAGGACTGCAGGCAGCGCGATGACACAGGCAGCGGCGACCGCCGACGGCGAAACCCATCTCTCCCGCACGCATGAGGCGCATCCGGGCGAGATCGCGATCGGCGTGATCGTCGGGCGCACGTCGGAGTTCTTCGACTTTTTCGTCTACGCCATCGCCTCGGTGATCGTGTTTCCGCGCCTCGTGTTTCCGTTCGCCGACGAGCTGACGCAGACGCTGTATTCGTTCGCGCTGTTCGCGCTCGCCTTCATCGCCCGCCCGTTCGGCAGCGTGATCTTCATGGCGATCGACCGCCGCTACGGCAAGAGCGCCAAGCTGATCACCGCATTGTTCCTGCTGGGCACCTCGACGGTCGCGATCGCCTTCCTGCCGAGCTATCACACCGTCGGTGCGGCCGCGATCTGGCTGCTGGCGCTGGCGCGGATCGGCCAGGGCCTCGCCTGGGGCGGTGCCTGGGACGGGTTGGCGTCGCTGCTTGCCATGAATGCGCCGGAGCACCAGCGCGGCTGGTATGCGATGATCCCGCAGCTCGGCGCGCCGCTCGGGCTGATCGTCGCCAGCGTGCTGTTCGCTTTCTTCGTCGGCTATCTCTCCGCGGCCGACTTCTTCGACTGGGGCTGGCGCTACCCGTTCTTCGTGGCGTTCGCCATCAACGTCGTGGCGCTGTTCGCGCGGCTGCGCATGGTGGTGACGCCTGAATATGACGAGCTGTTCCAGTCGCGCGAATTGCAGCCGGCGCGCGTCATGACCACGATCCGGCACGAGGGCCGCAACATCGTGATCGGCGCGTTCGCGCCGCTGGCGAGCTTCGCGCTGTTCCACATGGTGACGGTGTTTCCGCTGTCCTGGGTGTTCCTGTTCACCAAGGAGACGCCGGCGCGCTTCCTGGTCATCGAGGCGGTCGGCGCGGTGTTCGGCGTCGTCGCCATTGTCGCGTCCGGCATGCTGGCCGACCGCATCGGCCGCAAGTCGCTCCTGATCGGCTCGGCGATCGCGATCGCGGTGTTCTCGGGCTTCGCGCCGCAACTGCTCGATGCCGGCCCGATCGGCGAGACCATCTACATGGTGCTCGGCTTCATCCTGCTCGGCCTGTCGTTCGGCCAGTCCTCCGGCGCGATCGCCGCCAATTTCGCGCGCACCTATCGCTATACGGCATCGGCGCTCACAGCGGACCTCGCCTGGCTGTTCGGCGCCGGCTTCGCCCCGCTGGCGGCATTGGTGCTGGCCGCCAATCTCGGCCTGCTGTCGGCCGGCGGCTATCTGCTGTCCGGCGCCGTCTGCACCCTGCTCGCGCTGTGGCTCAGCGCGCCGCGGCAGCTGCAGCAGGTGTGAGGCCTCACACGCCGCGCCACTTGCGCTCCGCCTCGTCCCACGCTGCCAGCGGCTGCAGATCCGGCACCCATGCGAGCCCGGTCTTGGCATCCGACGACACCGCTTCCGGCGTCACCACCACATCGAGCAGCGCCGGGCGATTCGCGAGCGCGCGCTGGATGGCGGGGCCGAGCTGCTCCGCGGTCTCGACGCGCTCGGCATGCATGCCGAAGGCGCGCGCCATCGCGGCGTGATCGGCGAATTGCAGCCTGGTGCCGACCACCTTGCCATGGGTCACGGTCTGGTCGTGCACCTCGATCTGCCAGGCGCCGTTGTTGGCGACGACGATCAGCACCGGCGCCTTGTGGCGCACGGCCGTGTCGACCTCGATCGCGTTGAAGCCGAAGGCGCCGTCGCCGGTCGCGACCACCACGGGCTTGTCGGGAAAGGCGAG
Source organism: Bradyrhizobium sp. SZCCHNS3002 (assembly GCF_032377435.1). Lineage (NCBI taxonomy): Bacteria > Pseudomonadati > Pseudomonadota > Alphaproteobacteria > Hyphomicrobiales > Nitrobacteraceae > Bradyrhizobium > Bradyrhizobium sp. SZCCHNS3002. The sequence goes on along the minus strand of NZ_JAUHHY010000005.1, from coordinate 385,991 downwards.
GCTCGCGGCGATGCCATAGGGCACGCCGATGCCGATGCAGCCGAACGGGCCGGGATCGAGCATCAGCGGCGCGCTCAGGCCGACGCGGGCGAACGAGAGAAAGTCGCCGCCGTCGGTGATGACCACGGCATCATTGCCGATCGCCTCCTGCAGGGCCGACAGCACGCGGTTCGGATGCAGCCGCCCGTCGCTGCCGGCCGGCGCTGTCGCCATGCTCTGGCGCAGCTTGGCCGCGCGCTCCTGATGCGCGGAGCGGAGCTTGCCGGCCCATTGCTTGTCGACAGCCGACTCGCGATTGCCCGCCAGCGCAACCATTGCCCGGAGAGTTTCCGCAGGTGATGCGAGGATTTCGGCTGCGCCGCGGCGATTGTCGCGCAGCTCGCTCGCGGTGTCGCTGATGCGGACGAATTTGGCGTCCTTGAACACGGCCGGCGAGCCGTAGGCGAGCTGGAAGTCGAGCCGGCGGCCGACCGTCAGCACCACGTCGGCATCGCCCATGACAGCGCCGCGCATCGCGCCGACCACCGAGGGGTGATCGTCGGGCACGAGCCCCCTGCTCTCGCCGGTGTCGAGATAGACGGCGCCGAGCCGGTCGAGCAGCGCGATCAGCTCAGGGCCGGCGCCGCGCGCGCCGCGGCCGGAGATGACGAGCACGCGCCGTGCCGACCACAACAGCTCGACCGCCTTCTCGACCTCGGCCGCATCCGGCCGCGGCGCCGCCCGCGGCTTCGGCGCGAGATGCTCCTCCAGTTGCAGCGCCTTGGGCACGATGCCGCGCAAGGTGTCGACCGGGAAATCGATGAACGCAGGTCCTGGCTCGCCGCCGTCGCCGAACGCGCGCGCGATCGCCTCGTCGAGCTCCTGCAGCACCAGCGACGGCTCGCGCACGGTGCGCGCGTAGCGCGTGATCGAACGCACGAGCTGGGTGTGGTCCATGTCCTGCAGGCCGCCGCGGTTCTCCTGCGGACGCGGGTTGCCGCCCGAGATCACCAGCACCGGCGCGCGCGAGACGTGGGCGTTGGCGATGCCCGTGATCGCGTTGGTCATGCCGGGCCCGGCCGTGACCAGGGCGACGCCGAGATCACCAGTCAGCTCCGCATGCGCCTGCGCCATATGCACGGCCGCGCGCTCGTCGCGCACGTCGATGATGCGGATGCCCTCGGCATCGAGCCGCATCCAGATCGGCATGATGTGGCCGCCGCACAGCGCGAACACGCGGGCAACGCCGCGGCGCTTGAGCAGGCGGGCGATCAGGTCGGCGGCACTGTCGGGGGAGATCTTCATCGGACCACTCCAGCGAACGAAGTTGCGATCAGCCCGGCGCGAGCCAGGCCACGAGCAGCGAGACGGTGAGGACGGCGAAGATGTGCGAGACGAGGATCGAGCCCGACGTGACACCCGCCTCGAGCCCATACAGTTTGGCGATCGTGAACGGCCCCGAGCCGATCGGCAACGCGCTGAGGATGACGGCCGAATGCGACCAGAGAGGCGGCATCGAAAAGACGTGGAAGGCGAGCAGCGCGGTCACCGCGGGCTGCATCAGCAGCTTCAGCGACACCAGGATCGCGATTGATGTCGCATCGTGCGTGACGACGCGCTCCTGCGCCAGGAACAGGCCGATGCAGACCAGAGCGGCCGGCGAGGCCGCGCCGCCGAGCAGGCTGGTGAAGCTCATGAACGGCGCCGGCAATGCGAAGCCGCTGAGGCCGACCGCGAGTCCGGCGACGGGCGCGATGAACAACGGACTTGTCAGCAGCGAACGCGCCACCTTGGCGATCGTTGCGCCCAAGGTGGCGCCCTTCTGCAGATCCATCTCGACGACGACGATCGCGAACAGGAACAGCACGCAGGCCGTGAACAGGGTCGCGATGATCGAGGCCGGCGCACTGTCCGGGCCGAACACCAGGAGGCACATCGGAATGCCCATGAAGCCAACATTGCTGTAACCGGCATCGAGCCCCTCGATGCTGGCATTGGCGGCGCGGCGGCCGCGCAGGCGGCTGATCACGAAGCCGGTCGTGAAGGTCGCGGCGATGCCGCCGCAGAACGCGCCGATGAAGCCGAACTGGCTGACCTGCTCGACGCCGATCTTGGACATCGCGGTGAAGATCAGCGCAGGCAGCGCCAGGTACACGGCGAAACGATTCAGATTGTCGGTCGCGGTGCGGTCGAACACATTGAACCAGCCGCACAGGAACCCCGTGAGGATCAACGCGAAGATGGGAAGAGCGGAATTGAGGACAGCCTGCATCGCAGCTACATATCAGACGCGCCGCGCATTGCAGCGACCAACTCACGAAAATCTCTTCTTCAGCTCGCGATGCAGGATCTTGCCGGTGGCGTTGCGCGGCATCTCGGCGTCGGTGATGAAAGCATAGGACCGCGGCCGCTTGAAACCGGCCAGACGCTCCTTGGCCCAATCGACCAGCTCGTGCTCCTTCACCGTCACGCCGTCGCGCGGCACGATCACGGCGTGGACGCGCTCGCCCCATTTGTCGTCGGGCAGGCCGATCACGGCGATGTCCTTGACGGCCGGATGGGCCCCGACCTGCGCTTCGACCTCGGAGGGATAGATGTTCTCGCCGCCGGAGATGATCATGTTGCTCTTGCGGTCGGCGAGATGGATATAGCCGTCGGCATCGCGGCGGGCCATGTCGCCGACTGAGCAATAGTCGCCGCGGAACGCCTCCGCGGTCTTCTCCGGCAGGCGCCAGTAGCAGTCGAACGTGTGCGCGTTGCTCGAATAGAGCTCACCCGCCTCGCCGTCCGGCACCTCGTGGCCTGCCTCGTCGAGGATGCGGATCGGCGCGGCGCCGACGCATTCGCGCCCGACCGAACCCAGCTTGGTGAACTGCTCGTGCGGATGCAGCATGGTGACCCAGCCGGTCTCGGTCGCGCCGTAGAGCTCGTAGAGGCCGGACTTCGGAAACATCTCCATCACTTCGCGCTTGGTCTCCGGGCGCGCCGGCGCCGAGGAGATCATCAGCTTGGTGACCGCGCTGAAGTCGTGCTCCGCGCGCAACCCTCGCGGCAGATCGAGCATCATGATGTAGTGCGTGGGGACCAGCGAGGTGAAGGTGGAGCCGCCATCGGCGAGCGTCGTCACCGCGTGCTCGGGATCGAAGCTCTTGCGCGAATAGATCGAGTTGACGCCGCCGATATAGCCGAACGCGCCGAAGAAGTTCAGCGAATTGGCATGGCACATCGGCATCACCAGCAGCGCGCCGTCGTTGCGGCTCAGCTTCAGCTCGATCTCCGTGACCATCGACAGGAGGACGGCGCTGCGATGGCTGCGCAGCACGCCCTTGGGCTTGCCGGTGGTGCCCGAGGTGTACATCAGGGTCCAGGGATCGGACAGTGCGACCTGCTGATCGGGCTCGCGGTCCGCAGCCGCGGCGATGATGTCCTCGTAATCGCGATAGCCTGCCGGAGGCGGCTTGGTGCCGAAATGGATGAAGCGGTCGTCGGCGATGCCGAGATCCTTGCGCGCCTCCTCGACCAGGCCCACGAGTTCGTCCTGCACGATGACGGCGGTCGCTTCGGCATTCTGCACGATGAACTGCATCTCGGGCGCGGTGAGGCGGAAATTGATCGGCAGCGCCACCAGCCCGGCTTTGGCCGTGGCCGCATAGATCTCGCACCATTCGACACAATTGTAGGCAAGGATCGCAACGCGATCGCCCTTGGCAAGGCCGAGCCCGAGCAGCGCATTTGCGAGCCGGCACGCGCGCTCGTTCCACAGCGCAAAGCTCATCGCACGTTCGAGATCGCGGGCACCGGTGCGCTGCGGCGACATGCGCGCATGGGCCGACAGCATCTGCCCGAAATTCAAGAGATCCCTCATCGTCGTTTCCTCCCGGCAGCCGGGTTCACGACGCCGACTGGCGCGCGCCTCCAGCAGAGCGCGATGAAGATCGGCGGCGGACTAGTTGATATCCTTGGTGATCCGCACCAGCGTCTGATCGACGAAGCTCTTGATGTCCTGGTCCGGCTTGCGGAACAGCTCGCGCTCGACCGTCAGCGTCCGGCCGGGCACCGTCTTCTTGCAGACCTCGCGCAGGAACACGCCCCCGACCGGCTGCTCGCCTGCTGTCGGCTGCTGCTCCTTGCACTCCCAGCCCTCGGCGCCATAGCGCGACTTCACCTGGTTGCCGAGCAGGAAGGCCTTCTTGCGAATATAGAGCCGTGCCTTCGGATCGGTCTCGATCGTCAGGCCGGTGACGGCGCCCTTGTCGTCGACCAGGACCGTCAGCAGCACGGGATGACCGGCCACCTTGGTGCCGTCCTGGCTGGTCTCCGGATCGAAATCGAAGCGCACCGCGTGCCGCGCCTGCGCGTCCGCTGGACAGTCGCGCCACGCCGACCACGCATTGAGCTTGCGATTCGGATCCTTGGCGCAAGTCAGATTGACATAGCCCTCATTGGGCAGGTCGCCGACGGGCATGCCGACGGTGATGTCGCGCAAATCGTAGTTCGGTACGGCCTGCGCCGAGGCCGCATGCATCACAAACGACAGCACGAACGTGGCGAAGATCGCAGCGCAGGTTGACCGCTTCATTTCGATGGCTCGCTTGCAGGCTTGGCGGCATTCGTCTTGTAGATGTCGCAGACCCGCGACGTGTTCCCGAAGAACGCAGTACACTCGTCGTAGTTCGGCTCGCCGCGGCCCTTGATGTGCGCGAGCACGTAATCCGCGACCGCCTGGATATCGTTGGGCCGCAGAAACACGCCGCCCTCGGGCGGCATGCGCTCGCCGACATCCTGGCGGCTCATGTCGTAGCACTTCGCCGTGTCATAGGAGTCGCGCGCAAAGTACGGCATGCCCGTCCCGGGCCGGCCGCAGGTCACGGTCTCGATGATCTGGTCACGGGTGAGCTGCGTCTTGCGCAGCGACAGCGCGTCGCCGCCATAGCCGCCACCGCCATTGCCATGCCATTTGTGGCAGCCGACGCAGTTCGCGCGCTTGAACACGGCCTTGCCGGCCTCGGTCGGATCCGTCGGCGCCGCGGACTGCGCCGACGCGAGCGAAGCAGAACCGAGGACGAGAGCCGACGCCACAGCGAGCGTGATCGCACTGAATTTCATCTGATCTTCTTGTCGAACAGGGGATAGGGGCGGAGCGGAGGACATGCCTCCGCTCCGCTGTCGACTTCACAGCGAGAAGACGTAGAGCATCGAGCCGGGCTGGATCTTCTTCAGCTCGGGCGTGGATTCGATGAACCACTTGTCCCAGGCGCCGCCGAGACCAACCAGGATCGCGACGTATTGCTTGCCGTCGACCGAGAACGTCACGGGAGGCGCATTGACGCCGCCGCCGGTGTTGAACTCCCACAGCTTCTGCAGGGTCTTGGCATCGAGCGCCATCACCTCGCCCGAGGGCTGGCCGGTGAAGACGAGATCAGGCGTCGACAGCATGCCGCCGAGATTCGGGAACGGCGTCTCCATCTTGCCGGCGATCTTGCCGGTGGTGACGTCGATCGCGGTCACGCTGCCCGTGATCTTGAATGGCTGGCTCGGTCCGCCGCCGGTCCAGAACTCACGCGGCTTCAGCTTGTCCTTGGTCGCTTCTTCCACGGTGATCCGGTTGCAGCTCTCGATGACAGGGATGTACCAGAGCTTCAGGTCCGGATTGTACGAGGTCGGCGGCCAGTTCTTGCCGCCCATGTTGCCCGGGCAGATGTCCGCGACCTTGTTCTCACGATGCGGCGACACCGACGCATTGTAGCGCTGCACCGGGTTCTTCGGATCATACTCGATCGGCTTGCCGGTCTCGGCATCGAGCCCCTTGGTCCAGGTGACCTTCTTGACGAAGGGCAGACCCCAAATGAACTTGCCGCTGGTGCGGTCGATCGCATAGGCAAAGCCGTTGCGGTCGGCCTCGAGCGCGAGCTTCAGGGTGGAGCCGTTCGGCGCGGGCACATCGACCAGGACGTTCTCGGCGACGCTGTCATAGTCGAAGGGATCGTTCGGCGTGTGCTGATAGTGCCACTTGATCTTGCCGGTGTTCGCGTCGAGCGCCAGCGAGCTGTCGGTGTAGAGGTTGTCGCCGGGACGATAGGCGTTGTCCCAGTCCGGGCCGGGATTGCCGACGCCCCAGATGATGGTGTCGGTCGCCGGATCATAGGTGCCCGTGACCCAGGTCGAACCGCCGCCGGCCGCCGCCGCGTCGTTGCTGTCCTTCCAGGTCTCGCTGCCGGGCTCGCCCTTGGCCGGAATGGTGTGGGTGCGCCAGACCTCCTTCTGCGTGGTGAGGTCGGTCGCCGCGATCCATCCGCGGATGCCGTATTCGGCGCCGGCGACGCCCGAGATCGCCATGTTCTTCACGATCAGCGGCGCGCCGGTGATCACCTCGCCCTTGTCGGGATCGGCGACCTGACGCTGCCAGGCAACCTGCCCGGTTTCCTTGTTGGTCGCGATCAGGCGGCCGTCGAGCGTGTGCGACACGACGAGGTCGCCCCACAGCGCGACACCGCGATTGTCGACGCCGCAGCAGGCGATCGCGCCGGCCCAGTCGTGATCCGTCTTCGGATCCATCTTCCAGACCATCTGGCCTTTGCCACCGCGCGCATCGATCTTGTACACCGAGCCCCAGCCGTCGGTGACATAGATCATGCCGTTCTCGACGATCGGCGTGCCTTCGAGACCGCCGTGGCTCCAGATGCCGCCGCCCTCGACGCCGCCGAGATGCATGGTCCAGGCGACCTTCAGGTTCTTGACGTTGTCCTTGTTGATCTCCTTCAGCGCCGAGAACCGCGTGCCCGAGTAGTTCTTATGATGGTGGAGCCAGTTGCCGGCCTCCTTGTCGGCGTTGAGCAGCCGCTCGGGGGTCATCTCGTCGGCGGCCTGCGCCGGCGATGCAAGCTGGAAACAGGCGAAGGCTGCGCTGGCCAGCAGCACCGCCCGCAAGGTTGACCTGACGTTTATCCTCATCGTTTCCTTCTCCCATTATTGATTATGAGTTGGAGCGAATACCGCTCCGCCGAGCCCGAAGGCGGAGAGCAGCAGGCGACAAACACGCTTCAAGGAGACTTGCGAACCTCGACCTCCGTTTCGATGGATCCTGCTTTCTGGAACACGATCGTGCAGGTGAAGCGCCTCCCTGGCTCGAGCGGCTCCCGCGTCTGCAGCAGCATGACGTGATAGGCGGTCGGCAGCAGCACCAGCGTGCTGCCTGCAGCGATGGGAATGTTGGGAATGGAGCGCATCGCCGGAGCGCCTTCGCCGCGATCGACGGTGTGCCGCTCAGAGAAATTGGCGACCGGACAGCGCACGCGCATCAAGGCTTCCGGCGCGGTCGTGTCGTTCTTGATCGTGATCAGCAGCGGGATGTCGCGCCCCACCTCGGGCGCCGCCGGCACCCAGGCATCGGACAAGGTCAACCCTTCTCCGGCCGCGGCGAGCGCAGGCGTCATCGCGCCGAACGACGTAACCGACGCCACCAGCAATGCGCGCGACACCGCCGACATCAGACCGGCGCGCACGCTGCCCTCCGGGCGCACGGACCAGACCTGACCGCACTCCCGACTGGTCGGATCTTCCGACAACGGAGTCCCTCCCCTGTTTGGCCGCTTTTTAACTTGCCTTAGTGCGGCGCCTTTTCTGAATTCGTACTCTGAATTCGAATGCATCGCAAATCGATTTTCGGACTTGACATGCTAATGTCCGGCAAAATGTGATGGCCCATGCGAATCGTGCCCGCCGCTCCCTCTCTGGTCGACCAGGTCGTCGAGGCGATCACTGACGAGATCGTCAGTGGCGTTCTCACGCCGGGCTCGCGGCTGATCCAAGATGATCTGGCTCAGGCTTACGGGGTGTCGCGCCAGCCGGTTCAGCAGGCGCTGATCCTGTTGCGCGGCTGCGGGCTGGTGCAGAGCGCGCCGGGCCGCGGCCTGATCGTGGCGCCGCTGGACCCCGCCTTCGTCCGGGATCTCTATGAGATGCGCGCCGTTCTCGAAGGCCTCGCGGCGCGGCTGGCCGCCGAGCGCGCGAGCGAGCGTGCCGCGCGCGAAGGCCCGGCCTACATCGCGGCCGGCCACGAGGCGGTGAAGAGCGGGCTCGTCAACCGCAAGATCGAGACCGACATCGCCTTCCATCAATTCCTCGCCGACCTCTCCGGCAACGCGCTGATCGGCGAGACGATGGCGCCGCATTGGCCATGCCTGAAGCGGGTGATGTCCGACGTGCTGCAGAAGGAGCAGAGCATGTCCCGGATGGTCTGGGACGAGCACGAGGACATTCTTGCAGCCGTGATCGAGGGCCGCAGCGCCGAGGCCGAACGGCTGAGCCGCGAGCACATTTCGCGCGCGGCCAGTGTGTTCATCCATCACCTCAAAATCCAGCAGGACAGCAACTCCAAGCAGCGGCGGACGCTCGCCGCGCGGAAACTCTCGGTATGACCCCATTCAGACCGACCTCGTCCGCCATGCGAGCGCCGGGCTCCGGGACGGCAGTCTCACATGCGCGACCGGACATCACACCTGATCCCGTGGAGGCCGTGTGCCACCGCTGAAGACACAGCCGAGCCTGACCGAACGCGTCTACGAGCGCATTCTCTCCGACATCGTCGGCGGCGAGCTGCCGGAATCCGCCCGCCTCATCCAGGACGATCTCGCCCGCGACCTCGGCGTCTCGCGCCAGCCGGTGCAGCAGGCCCTGCTGCTGCTGCGCAATCAGGGGTTCGTCCGCGACGCGCCGGGCCGCGGCCTGGAAGTCGCGCCGATCGACACGGACTTCATCCGCAACCTCTATGAAATACGCGCCGTCGCCGAGGGCCTCGCCTGCCGGCTCGCGGCGACGCGCGGCGCCGAGCGCGCGGCCGAGGAGGGCCCCAAGCTGATCGAGCAGGGCCGGCGCGCCGAGCGCGAGCATTCGGTCGAGAAGCTGATCGAGGCCGACGTCAGGTTTCATGAATTCCTCTACGAGATCTCCGGCAACTCCGTCATCCAGGACACCACGCTGCCGCATTGGCTGCATCTGAGGCGCCTGATGGGCGAGGTGCTGATGCGCGACGAGACCCCGCGGCGGATCTGGGACCAGCACGAGGACATCCTGCGGGCGGTGATCGCGGGCGATGCGCAGACAGCCGAGGATCTTGCCCGGCAGCACATCACGCGGACCGCCACGGTGCTGCTGGCGCGGCTGTCGAAGCAGCGCGAGCCCGTGCCGGTCGCGACGGCGTCCTGATCACGTCGGACTTGGCCTTTGCCGGCGACGTCCGGCAACCCCGCGTCAGGAATCCCGGCATCGCCTCGGACGTTCAAGGGAGATGAGGACGCTCAGCATCCCATGTCGGCGTCGGCGGCAGCCCCTGCGCGCATCGTCAAGCCGCCGGCAAGGTGAAAGAGAACGTGGCGCCGCCCTGCGGCTCGTTGCTGGCCAGCAGTTCGCCGCCGTGCTCGCGAACGATGCCGTAGCTGATCCACAGCCCGAGCCCCGTCCCCTCCCCGACGCGCTTGGTCGTGAAGAACGGCTCGAAGATGTGGGTCAGATGATCCTTGTCGATGCCGGGGCCGTTGTCGGTGATGCGAAAGGCGATCTCGCTGCCCTGGCGCGCCACCGCGACCAGAAGGCGCGGCAGGTCGGTCGATCGCATCGCGTCGATCGCGTTCTCCACGAGGTTGACGATCACCTGATGCAGCTGGCCTTCGTTGCCGGAGATCCACAGATCCGGCTCGACCTCGATCTGAATGTCGACACGATGCTGCTTGGTGCGCCCCGCCCACAGCACGGCGGTATTGATCAGTCGCTCGATGTTGACGCGCTCGACCTCGCCGAGCTTCGAGAACGACAGGCGGCGCAGGTTCTTGACGATCTCGCTGATGCGCACCGCGCCTTCCAGCGTGCCATCGATCAGCGGGCCAAAATCCTCCAGGATGGCATCGATCCTGAGATCTTTGCGAAGCGCAGCGACATCATCCGCGACCGGCTGCTCGTGGATGGCATCGAGATAGCCGACCAGCGAGGTGCGGTAGCGCATCAGGGTGTGGATGTTGCCGTAGACGAAGCTGATCGGATTGTTCAGCTCGTGGGCCACGCCGGCGACGAGGCGGCCGAGGCTCGCCATCTTCTCCTGCTCGACCAATTGCCGCTGCGCCCGCTGCAGCTCCTGATGCGCCTTGTGCAGGGCCTCATAGGCGCGGCGCAGCTCGCCGATCGGGCGCCCCGTCAGCACCACGCCGATGAAGCGGCCGCGGTGATCATGCCGCGGCGAGCTGTTGATCGCGAACAGGTCGGAGCTGACGCCGGCGGCCGCGGCAAAGCGCAATTCACCGTCGACCACATCGGCGCTGCTGCGCGGCGTCAGCAGCGCGGCGAGCTTGGGCCGATGATCGGGATCGATCATCTCGGCGATGTTGCGACCTGCGATGTCGGCCAAAGCCCGTCCCGATGTCTGCAGAAAGGCGGAGTTGGCCTGCTGTACCGTGCCCCTGGCGTCACAGACGACCAGGATGTCGGAGACGGACTCGATGACGTTGGTGACGAACGCCTGGGCTTCCTCGAGCTCGGCGTTCTTGTGCTCGAGATCGACCTCGTAGCGCAGCAGGTCGGAATAGACCTCGTCCATCTTGCGGATCACTTCGATCCACACGCCTTCGCGCTCGCTGTCGAGTTCGAGCGTGCTGCTGCTCGCGATCAGCTTGAGCAGCGTGTCAGCCCCGGACTCAGGAGAGTGAGTGGCCTTTGCCATGCTTCTTCAGATCGTATCTCGACAGTTTGTTCCGGAGCCCCACCCGGGACAGGCCGAGCTCGCTGGCGACGCGACTGATGTTACCATCATATTTCTCCAGACAGTGAACGATGATGGTCTTTTCGAGATCCTCGACCTTGTCCTTCAGGCTCCCGGAACCATTGAGCTTGCCATTGGCGATCGCGGGCGCGGCGCGGCGGCCGCCGCGCCGGCCGGCAAACGGCGGACAGCGCAGTTCGTCGGCATCGGCCAGCACGGCCATGCGCTGGATCTCGTTCTGCAACTCGCGAACGTTGCCGGGCCAGTGATAGCGGGAGAATTCCTCCAGCGCCGCCGGTGCGAACCGCAGATACGGCCGGTTGAACGATGTCTTCACCGCCGATAGCACGCCCTCGGCGATCAGCGGAATGTCCATCGGCCGTTCGCGCAAGGACGGCATGTGCACCGGAAACGCGGCGAGCCGGTAGTACAGATCGCGCCGGAAGCGGCCCGCCTCGACTTCGGCCTCGAGATCCCGGTTGGTCGCGGCGACCACGCGCACATCGACCTGGCGCACGCGCTGCGCGCCGAGCGGCCGGATCTCGCTCTCCTGCAGCACGCGCAGCAGCTTGACCTGAAAGGCGGGGGATGTCTCGCCGATCTCGTCGAGAAAGATGGTGCCGCCGTCGGCGACCTCGAACAGGCCGATGCGGTCCTGATAGGCGCCGGTGAACGCGCCCTTCTTGCAGCCGAACAGCTCGCTTTCGAGCAGCTCATCCGGCAGCGCGCCGCAATTCTCGACCACGAAGGCCTTGGTGGCGCGCGCAGAGCCATAATGAATCGCACGTGCGAGCAGCTCCTTGCCGGTGCCGGATTCGCCGGTGATCAAGACCGAGATGTCGTAGTCGGCAGCGCGCCGGCCGAGCTCGATCACGTTGCGCATCGGGCTCGCGGCCGAATGCACGATGCGGTCGAAATCATAGAGCTGTTTGGCGGCGCCGCGCTTGACCGACACGACCTTCTTGATATGGGCCGGCGTGGCCTTCACGTCGACGCCGGCGGTCTCCGTCTCCTTCTGCAGCCGGTAGAGCTGCACGGCCTCGCGGACGATCTCGATCAGGCGGTCCGGCTGCCAGGGCTTCGTGATATACTGATAGATGCCGGCCTCGTTGAGGCCGGCGATGATGTCCTCGGAATCCGAATAGCCCGAGATGATCATCCTGACAGGGTCGGGCCACATCTCGCGCACGCGCTTCAGGAAGCTGACGCCGGATTCCTGCGGCATGCGCTGGTCGCAGATCACCGCATGCACGATCTCGCCTTCGAGCAGCTTCTCGGCATCGTTGGTGTTGCCCGCACACAAGACCTCGAAATCCTGGTTGAGGACGCGCCGCAGCGCCTCCTGTGACCGGACCTCGTCGTCCACGACCAGTATCGTTCCCTGGATGCCCATCGCGCGTCTCAGCAGATCCGCGGCAGCTGCTCGCCCGACAGCCAGTCGACGATGCGGCCGCCGCCGAAGCTCGTCGCCATCTGGACGAAGCGATGATCATCGGCCACAGCTTCGCCGATCTCAGCCGCATCGCGGCCGAGCGGATGCGCCCTCATGGCGGCGAGAACGGCGCCGGCCAGCTCAGGCGCGACGATCGCGACCAGCTTGCCCTCATTGGCGACGTGGAGTGGATCGAGCCCGAGCAGCTCGCAGGCGGCCGCGACCGCCGGCTTCACCGGAATCGCTTCCTCCTGCAGACGGAAGCCCAGATTCGACTGCTGGGCGATCTCGTTCATCGTGGCCGCAACCCCGCCGCGCGTGGGATCGCGCATCAGCCGGATGCCGGCGCCGCCGGCTGCGACCATGTCGGCGACGAGACCGTGCAGCGAGGCCGAGTCGGAGACGATCTCGGTGTCGAAGGTGAGGTTCTGCCGCCGCGACATGATCGCCACGCCGTGGTCGCCGAGGCTGCCGGACAGCAGCACGCGGTCACCGGGCCTGGCCTTGTCGGCAGAGAGATCGAGGCCTTGCGGCAGCACGCCGACACCGGCCGTCGAAATGAACACGCCATCCGCCTTGCCGCGCTCGACCACCTTGGTATCGCCGGTGATGATCGCGATGCCGGCCTCGCGCGCCGCCTCGCCCATCGCATCGGCGATCCGCTTCAGGTCGGAAAACGGAAACCCCTCCTCGATGATGAAGCTGGCCGACAGATACAGCGGCCTGGCGCCGGCCATGGCGATGTCGTTGACCGTGCCGTGCACCGCGAGCGAGCCGATATTGCCGCCGGGGAAGAACAGCGGCGAGACGACATAGCCGTCGGTCGTCATCACCATGCGGCCGGCCGCGACGTCGAACGCCGACTGGTCGTTGCCGCGCGCCAGCCATTCGTTGCCGAACGCCTCGTGGAACAGGCCGGCAATCAGTTGCGCCATCGCGCGGCCGCCGGCGCCGTGCGAGAGGTCGATGCAGCCGCTCTTGATGTCGAGCCGGCGCTGGTGAATGCTCATGATGCGAGCCTCCGCTGATGGTCGCGGAAGCGGCCATAGGTCCAATGCGCCGCGCAGGCGCCTTCCGACGACACCATGCAGGAGCCGATCGGCGTCTCCGGCGTGCAGGCGGTGCCGAACAGCTTGCAGTCCACCGGCTTCTTCAGGCCACGCAAAATGGCCGGACATTCGCAGGCCGGATTGTCGGCGACGACCAGTTCGGACATCGCGAAGCGCAGCTCGGCGTCGAGATGCGCGAAGGCGGGCCGCAATTTCAATGCGCTCGCCGGAATGCTGCCGAGGCCACGCCATTCGAACTGGTCGCGCAGCTCGAAGATCTCGGCGACCTCTTGAATGGCGCGCCGGTTGCCGCTGCCGGTGACCGCGCGGCGATACTGGTTCTCGACTTCGTGACGGCCGTCATTGACCTGCTCGATCAGCATCAGGATCGCCTGCATCATGTCGAGCGGCTCGAAGCCCGCGATCACGACCGGCTTGCCGTCATTGCGCGCGAACGGCGCATAGGGCTCGGTGCCGATCACGGTCGAGACATGCGCCGGCCCGACGAAGCCGTCGATCTCGATCGGCGTGTCGCTGTCGAGGATCGCGCGCATCGCCGGCGGCGTCAGCACGTGGTTGCAGAACACGGTGAAGTTCGACAGCTGCTTCTTCTCGGCGGCCCGGATCATCACGGCGGTCGGCGGCGTCGTCGTCTCGAAGCCGATGGCGAAGAACACCACCTCGCGACCAGGATTCTGCTCGGCCAGCGCGATCGCATCCAGCGTCGAGTATACCATGCGGATGTCGGCGCCGCGCGCTTTCGCCTTGAGCAGCGAGGACCCGCGCGAGCCCGGCACGCGCATCAGGTCGCCATAGACGCAGAGGATGACCTCGGGGCGTTCGGCGAGCGCGATCGCCATGTCGATGCGCCCGGCCGGCAGCACGCAGACCGGACATCCCGGGCCGTGGATCATGCGCACATTGTCCGGCAACATGTCCTCGAGGCCATAGCGCGCGATCGCATGGGTATGGCCGCCGCAGAACTCCATGAAGCGATAGGCGCGCGCCGGATCGGCCTTGGCGCGGATGGCGCGCGCAAGCCCGGTCGCCAGTTCCTTGTCGCGAAACTCGTCGGCATATTTCATGGTCTGACCTCCGCCACAACCTCGCCCATCTGCCGGAGCAGGTCGAGCGTCTCGCGCGCCTCCTCCGGATCGATCCTGGCCAGCGCATGGCCGACATGAAGAATGACGTAGTCGCCGACGGCGATCTCCTCGATCAGCGCGATCGAGACCTCCTTGCTGACGCCGTCGATCGAGACGATCGCCATGTCGTCAGGCAAGAGCTTGATCACCTCGGCAGGAATGGCCAGGCACATCAGACGGTCCCTCCAGACACCATATTGTTTTGCGTGAGATGCAGACCCGCCACCCAGGCCTGCCCGAGGCTGAGGCCGCCATCATTGGGCGGCAGCCGGCGCGGCAGCAGCGGGTCGAGGCCCGCGGAACGGCAGCCGCGCACGATCTGTTCGGCCAGATGCGCATTGAGGAAGCAGCCGCCGCTCAGCACGATCGTGCCGATGCCGGTCGCGCGCGATGCTCTCACGGTCCAGTCGACGCAGGCCGCGGCCAAGGTGCCGTGAAGCAGCTCCGCCGCCGCGACGGCGTCGAGATCTCGCGCGATCAGATGCGCGAGCAGCGGCCGCAGCGACAGCACGCCATCGGCAATGGTCCAGCCGCGCTCCAGCGTCGCCGGTTCCCGCACCAGCGCCTCCAGCTTCATCGCCGCCTCGCCTTCGTAGCTCTGCACCGTGTTGACACCGAGCAGGCCGGCCACGGCATCGAACAACCGGCCGGCACTGCTGGTGACCGCGGCATCGGCACGATCCAGCAGCATCGGCATGTTTCGCGCCTGCGGCTGGGTCGCAAAACGCCACCCGATTTCGTCACCGCGACCAATATCGTGCAGCACGGAAGCCGCCATCCGCCACGGCTCCCGTGCGGCCCGGTCGCCGCCCGGCATCTTCAAGGGAGCGAGATGGCCGAGGCGCTGGAAGCCCGCTCCGTCGCACGACAGCAACTCACCGCCCCAGGCGCCGCCATCGCTGCCATAGCCATAGCCATCCAGCACCAGCGCGAGGGCGGGGCTGGTCACGCCATGCTCGGCCATGACCGAGGCCGCATGCGCATGGTGATGCTGCACCGGCAGCGTCGGCAGACCGTGTGCCAGCGCGAACCGCGTCGACGCCATGTCCGGGTGCAGGTCATGCGCGATCGCGACCGGCTCGACGTCCAGGATGGAGGTGAGATGCGCGATCGTCTCCTCGAAGAAGCGGATCGCAGCCCCGGTGTCGAGATCGCCGAGATGCTGCGACACGAATGCCTCGTCGCCGCGCGTCACCGTCACCGTCGCCTTCAGCTGAGCGCCGACCGCGAGCACCGGCGGCATGGCGCGCGCGAGCCGGATCGGCTCCGGAACATAGCCGCGCGCGCGCCTGACGAAGCGGGGAACGCCGGCCACGACAGCAAGCACGGAATCGTCGGCGCGGATGACGATGTCGCGATCGTGGGTGACGATCAGATCCGCAATGTCGGCGAGGTCCGCGCGCGCCTCGTCATTGTCGGTCAGCAGCGGCTCGCCACTTGGATTGGCGCTGGTGCAGACCACCGCCCATGGTCCATCAGCGGCCGGCCGGCGCGCCTCCAGCGCATGGAAGATCAGATGATGCAGCGGTGCGAGCGGCAGCAACACGCCGATCTTCGAAAGGCCCGGTGCGACCGAGGACGCGACACGTTGGCGCGAGCGCAGCAGCACGATCGGTCGCGCCACCTGCTCCAGCAGCGCGCGCGCAGGCGCATCAATCTCGGCAATCTCGGTTGCAGCGTCGACGGTAGCGAGCATCACGGCGAACGGCTTGCCATCGCGCTGCTTGCGCGCGCGCAGCCGCTGGACGGCCTGCTCATCCCGGGCGTCGCACAGCAGCTGATAGCCGCCGAGACCCTTGATGGCGACGATCCTGCCATCGGCGAGCGCGGCCGCGATATCATCGATGCCATGGCTGAGCCGCGGCCCGCAACGCGGGCACGATATCGCCTCGGCATGAAAGCGGCGCCCGGCGGGATCTTCGTAATCGGAGCGGCACGCCTCGCACATCGGAAAGCGCTTCATCGAAGTGGACGCGCGATCGTAGGGCAGGCGCTCGGCGATGGTGAAGCGCGGGCCGCAATGGGTGCAGTTGACGAAGGGATAGAGATGGAAGCGGCTATTGCGATCGAACAGCTCGGCCAGGCACGCGTCACAGGTGGCGGCGTCGGGCACGATCCGCGTCGTGACGCGCCCGCCCGTGCTCTGGGCGATCCGGAAGCCCGTGCTGCAATCGGCCACGATCGGCTCGATAGCGATGTCGTCGATGCGGGCCAGCGGCGGCGCCTGCCGCGGCAGCGCCGCGACGAAGTCAGCGACCTCGTCGCCCTCGACCTCGATCAGCACGCCATCAGCGTCATTGGCGACGAAGCCGCCGAGCCGATGGCGCGTGGCCAGGCCGTGGACATAGGGACGAAAGCCGACGCCCTGCACGGCGCCGCGGACGCGGAGCCTGAGGCGCGCATGGTTCGCCGCCGATGTCCGGCCGGGCGTGCTCATCCCCGCACCGCGTTCGCTGCGCTCGCCCGCATCCGCTCAGACTGCTTCCTGATCCAGGCGTAGAACGCAGAAAGGCCCTCGCCTGTCTTCGCGGAGATCGTCAGCACCTCGATCTTCGGATTGACGCGGCGGGCATATTCGATCGTCTGCGCAAGATCGAAATCGAGCACCGGCGCCAGATCGATCTTGTTGATCAGCATCAGCGATGATGCCGCGAACATGTCGGGATATTTGAGCGGCTTGTCTTCGCCCTCGGTGGTCGAGAACACGACGATCTTGCAAGCTTCGCCGAGATCGAAGGCGGCCGGACAGACGAGGTTGCCGACATTCTCGATGAACAGCAGCCCGCCGCGCAATGACGGCAGCCGGCCAAAGGCTTCGCCGACCATGGCCGCGTCGAGATGACAGCCCTTGCCGGTGTTGATCTGGATCGCCGGCACGCCGGTGGCGCGGATGCGCTCGGCATCGTTGGAGGTCTGCTGGTCGCCCTCGATCACCGCGACGGGCCGGCTCTGCTTGAGATCGGAGACGGCGCGCACCAGCAGCGAGGTCTTGCCGGCGCCTGGGCTGGAGACGAAATTGAATGCCAGCACGTCATGCGCGGCGAAGCGCGCGCGGTTTTCTGCCGCGAGCCGGTTGTTCTTGCCGAGAATGTCGCGTTCGATCTGGATGATGCGCCCGCTGGAGAGACCGGCAACCTCCTGTCCGGCCGGATTGGCCGAACAGTCGACGTGGTCGGCAGCATGATCATGATGATGATCATGCTGCCGACCGTGATCATGATGGTGATCATCGTGATGGTGACCATGCTCGTGATCATGATGGCCGTAATGGTGATGATGTCCGGACTGATCATGGCTGTGATCATGTCCATGAGCATGATGATGCTCGCCGTGATCGTGATCATGATCACCGGTCTCGATGGAGGACTTGCCGTCACTGCAGCCACACACCGTGCACATTACTCGACCTCCAGCTCCTTGACCCGCATGTCCTCACCGCCCGTGACCTGCAGCTGATGACTGCCGCAGACCGGACAGGGCTGATAGCGTTGGCTGATCTCGACGCTGCGCGAGCAGCCCAGGCACCATGCCGTGCCCGGCTGTTCGATGATCTCGAGCGCTGCCCCCTGCAACAGGGTCTTCGCGGTCACCGCCTCGAAACAGAATCGCAGCGCCTCCGGCGCGACATGGCTGAGCGCACCGATCTCCAACCATACGGTCTTCACCGTGGAGAAGGCGCCCTTGCGTGCCTCCTGCTCGACGATCTCGACGATGCCTTCGCACAGCGCCATTTCATGCATCGGCCATCCCCCGGAACGCCAGGTGATAGCCGACGCAGGGATCGAACGATCCGACCATCGTATGGACGGCGTGGCGATCGACGGTGCCGCGCAGCGCAACTCCCGTGAGGCTCCTCACGACAGGACCGCGCGGGTGAAAGTTCCATTCCGTCGGCGCCAGATACTCGAAACGCGAGACCGTGCCGTGCGCATCCAGCTCGATCGCGTGATGCAGCCGGCCGCGCGCGCATTCGACCGCGGCGGCGCCGCGCCGCGGGCCAAGCCCGTAGCTTGCGACGGCATGCGGGTCGGCCGCGGCGGCCTCCGCCTCACCCGCCTCGATCAAGCGGAGCAGCTCGGCAATCTCAGCGATCTTGGCTGAGAGGCGTTCGACGGGGCCGGCTGATGCCAACTGATGGCGCTCCGCATAGCGGGCCCAGACTCCGGTCTCCGGAACGCGGCCGTCAAGTTCGGGAGCCTCAGCAAAGGCAGATCCCACGTCGATCAATCGCGTGACGATGGCGCCATCATCGGCGGCCGACAGGATGTCGTGCTCGGCCGGCATGTGGCTCCATCCTCCATCATCGGCGGCCTTCCGGGCCGCGTCCATCATCGATGCAAGCGGAGTTCCCGGCAGAACCGGCTCCGCTGGCCAGCCTATGCCCAGAGCCACCATGCCCATCTTGATTTGAGACAAGGTTGCAGCGCGAGATTGCTGCGGGGCATCAGCGTCGGAAGGCGTCTGCAGCGAGGCGATCGCCTGCAACAGCCGTTGCACCGGCTGCGCGACACTGCGATTGTCCGCCATTGAAGCAATCAGCAGACCGCGCATGAGTTCGGCGAAGCGTTCCGCCAGCACGGCCTGGATCCGACGATGGCGCGTCGACGGCGCAGCCTGCTCGCCGCGGGCCGCCTCCAGCGCCGAGAGCAGCGCGACCTGGTGTGCACCGGCGCACAGCGAGAACAGCCGCGGCAGGGCCGCAAGCAGCATCTCGGCCGGCTTGCCGGCGAACAGCCGTTCCAGCGGCGGCCGCGTGCGCGGCTGAATGTCGACGCCGACGATCAGCTGATCAGCGACCGACAGCGTGACGTCGATGCGGTTGCGGAACGTGAGGGTCATGCGCGGCCCTCGGAAAGGGTCCCACGCAGGAACGCCCGGCGATCGATCGTGCTCGACGCCTTCGCAGCGCGTTCGGACGACAGGTCATCCTCCGGCGCCGTCATCAGCGCGGCCAGAGCGGCCTCAGCCGCCGCACGCGCCGCGGCCATGTCCGCGAACTCGAACATCGGCGAGAACAGCGAGCAGCTCGCGATCCGCCCGATCCCGGCGATATCGCCGATCGTGAACTCGAACGAGCCGGCCGGAAGCACGATCTTGACGACGGATCCCGCGGAGCCCTGGGCGGCCGGAGTGACCACGTTCATGAACCACGGCGTGACGACGATGCCGAGGATGCGGCCCTCGACAACCGAAAATCCAATCGCCTCGACGTCGAGCGCGTCGTGATAGATCGGCAGATCGCGCATCGCACGCGCGCCGATCTCGCGATAGAAGCCGGCGAGACGCTCGCCCCACGCGACCGGCGTGACGTCAGACGTGCCCTGCCCGGCCGCCTCAGCGCTCATGGCTCGACCACCATGAACTTGGCTTTCGGCGCATCGCAGTTCGGGCAATGCCAGTCGTCCGGCAGCGCCGCGAACGGCGTCCCCGGCGGAATCTGCGCGACGCCGTCACCTTCGGCCGGATCGTAGCGCGTCCAGCAGATGCCGCACTCCAGCAACACGTCATCAGCGAGATCGCTGCGGACACCGAAATTCTCGAAGCCGCCGCTCATGTGAAATAGGCCTCGATGATCTGGGTCAGGCGCTCGGCCGAATCCTCGAAATCCTCAGCCGCGGCGAGCGCGACCACCGGCACGCCGCCGACTTCGAGGGTGTCGAGAATGATCGTATCCATGGCGTTGAAGAACTGCACCGACCAGACATGGCGGATGCCGGTCGCGAGCACGCGGCAGGTGCCGTAGCCGCGCGACATCAACTGGATCGGGCCGTTGCCGAGCGTCTGCTGCAGGAAACTCATGTCGGCCGGGCTCATCGGCAGCAGCGTGAAGTTGATGGTCTGCGAGCGCTGGCCCGGTCGCCAGGACAGCGCGCGCTCGCGGATCTCGGCGAGCACCGGCAGCGCGTTCATCGTGCCCTCGGGCACAGGGCCGATCACGATGTCACCCGCGGTCAGATCGGCGGCGGCGCGCGACACGATCTCCGGCACGGCGCCGACCTCGATGTAGTCGTGGCGCTCATCCGCTTCCAGCCGCACCCGCCAGATGCCGGCGAGCACCGATTCCTGGATTTGAGCCAGCGTCCCGTCGGGAAGAGCCACGACGCCCGCGACCTCGCCCTCGCCCAGCACGTCGTCGATCAGCCGCCGCTCGAGATCGTTGAGGCCTTCGAGACGGAATAATTGCGTCGGTGCGCCGGCAGTCTGCGCCGCGATGGCGGATGCAATCGTCGACAGCAATTCGACCGCGCGCGGGCAGCTCCGCGCCAGCGCCTCCGAGTCGAGCGAGGCCAGCTTGGCCAGCGCTCCGGAAGCGGTCAGCCCCTTGTGGGAGGTATCGAGCGCCTCTTCGCCGATCGGAAAGATGTTGACCGGCTCCTCGGCTCCTTCAGGCGCGATCCAGAATCCCGGCTTCATCGCTCGACTCCCGCAGGCTGATGGACTGGGACGATGCTGGCGACGACCGCTGCCGTCGCGCCCTGCGGCCGGTCGATCAGCCGCGAGATGCGGTCGACATAGACAGACCAGTCCTGGATCTTGGCGATCAGGCCAAGCGTCTCCGCGCCGCGGCACAGGATCAGGCTCGGCTGCACGCGCACGCCAAATCGCGCCCCGAGCTCGGCCTCCGCGTCGCGCGCGATGATCGCGCCACGCAGCCGGCCCTGAAACGCCGTGATCAGCTCCGGCAGCACGATGGCCACGTCCAGCGCCTCCGGAAATCGCGCGGGATCCCCGGCCGACAGCAGCACGGCGACGAGCCCGGCACAATCAGCCTCGGCGAGAAAGGCATCGACGGCGCCGGTATCGACCTCCGGCAACCCGCCTCGCGCGCGCGCGGGGTCACGCTGCTGCATTTCCATCGGTGTTTCTCCCTGACCAGTTATCGTTGCCATATTCCCCATGATCAGCAATCGACGTGCCAGACACCCACGCGGGGCCGGTAGCATCCAAGACATTGAAACATATTCGATTTTTATTGCAACTAAGGATTGCGCAAGAAATCGGAAAGGTGCTTTCCAGAGAAAGCCTGCAAACTTACTTCATCTATGGAAATTTTGTTATCAGCAATCCGGCGCTGCCCGAGGGCATCACGCCGCTACCGCAAATGCTCCGGAAGCTCCGGCTCGCGCCCGATCAGATCCGCGAAGAAGTCATCGCAATTCTCGCCGTTCACGGCCGCCTGCAGGCCGCGCAGCGCCTCACCGATCAGCCGCGCTTCTTCGTCATCGAGCAGGCGAACGGCGTTGTCGATATAGACGAGCACCTTGGCCCCCACCGGCGGGTTCGACAGCAACAGCACCGAGACGCGGCGCTCCTCGCCGTCGAAGCTGCACAGTGCCGAGACGCCATCGGTCTCGAGGATTGTCATCGGCAGGCCAAGACACATGGCGGATTTCCTCGCGGCGCGGTCACTCGGCCGGGCGCGCCCGCAGCTCGTAGCTGTGATGGTCGATGTCGTTCGCAAGCAGGCGTTCGTCGCCGGCGAGCGGTTCACGCCGCGGCACGGCGGGTGCGCCCCATTCCGCCAGCAGGGCGCAGGCCAGCTCGATCGACGGCCCGATCTGCGCGAGGACAGGCGCGGTCAGCGGCCCACCCCAATCCTCGAGGTCGAGCGGCTGGCAGCCGATCAGCGCAAGCCGTTGCGGATAACGGCCGAGCAGGTCGGCCGCGCTCAGCACTTCCTGGAAGCCCGTCTGGTGCAGGCTCATCTTCTTGGCGCCGGTGAAGCGCGGCACCTCGTCGTCCCGGACCAGCTTGAGCTCGCCCGGCACGAGGCCGTAGTCGATGGCGTCGAACACGATCAGACTGTCGGCTTCCTCGACATAGTTGACGAGGTAGAGTCCTTGCGTGCCGCCATCGAGGATCGTGACGTTGTCGGGCACGGTGAAGCGGCGGTGGAATTCCTCCACCACCCGCACACCGAAGCCTTCGTCAGCCCAGAGAATGTTGCCGATCCCGAGCACCAGAATGCGGTCGCGCCCGCGCTCATCGACCATGCCGGCCCTCCTGTCAGTCGCGGAACTGCCGCTCGCCCGAGATCATCGAGGAGATGATGCTCTGGCGCGACATGATGTCTTCGCGAATGGCGGCATAGACGTGCACCATCACGAAGGTGACCAGCGCCCACATCCCGAGATGATGCCAGGTATGGACGTCCTGGCTGTTCGGCCAGATGGCGAATACCCAGCCGAACAGCTTGTGCTGCCAGCTGTCGATCCCGGTGCCTTCCGAATAGAGCGCAAAGCCGGTGACGATCATGAAGGTCACGAACAGCGTGAAGCCGGTGAACATCGCCGTCTGCGCCAGCGGATTGTGGCCGACATACATCTTCGGCTCACGTTCCAAGAAGGCGTACCAGCGGATCTCGTGCAGCACCTCCTTCCAGAATTGCTTGCGATGCACCGGAATGTAGAAGATCTGCCGGGAGTGGTGGTTGCCGACGAAAGCCCAGAAGATGCGGGCGAGGAAGAACACCGCCAGCACCTGTCCGGCCGCGAAATGGGCAAAGCGGATGTAGCCCATCACGAAATTCGCCGACGCCTCCCCCGACACCGTCGGCAGCGGTGATCCGATCAGATAGCCGGTGATCATCAGAACGATGATCGCGAACGCGTTGACCCAGTGGCAGATGCGCACGGGCGCTTCGTAGACATAGACCGTGGGCCGGCCGACCGCATGCTCGCCGGCGGCGTCGGCTGCGATCGCGGCGATGTCCGTCCCCGACTCGGGCGGGCGTGCAACTGCATCCATCATGACCCTGCTCCCCGTGCTACCTGACCTTGACCTTGGCCAGCTCCTGGCCATCCGGACTCATGACGTGCGTCGAGCAGGCCAGGCACGGATCGAAGGAATGGATCGTGCGCAGGATCTCCAGCGGCTGCTCGGGATTGGCCATCGGGGTGTTCATCAGCGACGCCTCGAATGCGCCGATGTTGCCCTTGGGATCCCTCGGCGAGCCGTTCCAGGTCGTCGGCACAACGCACTGGTAATTGTCGATCTTGGTATCCTTGATCTTGATCCAGTGCGCGAGCGCGCCGCGCGGCGCCTCGGTGAAGCCGACGCCCTTGGCCTCCTTCGGCCAGCTCTCCGGCTTCCATTTGTCGACATTCGCCGTCGAGCTGTCGCCGGCCTTGATGTTGGCGATCAGCTTGTCCTGGAAGTAGCGCATCTGCCGTCCGGCCCAGACCGATTCCAGCGCACGTGCCGCTGTGCGGCCGAGCGTCGAGAACAGCGCCGTCAGAGGCAGGTCGAGATCCTTCAGGAACTTGTCGACCGGGTCCTTGAACTCCGCCTTGTTCTGCGCATAGCCGACGACCCAGCGTGCGAGCGGCCCGACCTCCATGGCGTGGCCGCGCCAACGCGGCGCCTTGATCCAGGAATATTTGCCGCCCTCGTCGAGCTCCTTGATGTCCGTCTTGGTGCCCTTGGCATTCGGACCGAGCACGTAGTTCGGCTCGGTGATGCCGTCCCAGGGATGCAGCCCCTTGGTCTCGTCGGGATATTTGTACCAGGAGTGAACCACGAACTCCTGGATCTCGTCCGGATTGGCATGATCGACCGGAAACACCTCCGACAGATTGCCGTTGATGATCGCACCGCGCGGCAGCTTCAGGCTCTTGGCCGAGTAGTCGTTGGCATGCTCGGGCACGTCGCCATAGGCGAGCACGCTCTTGCCGGACAGGCCGCCGCCGTAGAGCCAGTCCTTGTAGAACGAGCCGATCGCGGCCACGTCGGGAAGATAGACCAGCTCGTTGAACTCGATCAGGCGATCGATGATCGACGAGACGAGATTCAGCCGCTCGATGTTGATGGCGCCGACCGCGCCGGTGCCGTCGATGTTGATCGGACACGGCACGCCGCCCACCAGCCAGTTCGGATGTGGATTCTTGCCGCCGAAGATGGTGTGGATCTTGACGATCTCCTTCTGGAAATCGAGTGCCTCCAGATAGTGTGCCACGGCCATCAGATTGGCCTCAGGCGGCAGCTTGTAGGCCTTGCTGCCCCAATAGCCGTTCTTGAACGGACCGAGCTGGCCGGACTCGACGAACTTCTTGAGACGGGTCTGCAGGTCCCTGAAATAGCCGGGCGACGACAGCGGCCAGCTCGAGATCGACTGCGCCAAGGTTGACGTCGCCTTTGGATCGGCCGAGAGCGCCGAGACCACGTCGACCCAGTCCAATGCGTGCAGATGATAGAAGTGCACGACGTGGTCGTGCACCTGCAGCGCAAGCTGCATGAGGTTACGAATGGAGTTGGCATTCTCCGGAATGGTGATGCCGAGCGCGTTCTCGACCGCGCGCACCGATGTGAGCGCGTGCGTTCCGGTGCAGACGCCGCAGATCCGCTCGGTGAAGGCCCAGGCGTCGCGCGGATCGCGGTTCCTGAGGATCACCTCGATACCGCGCCACATCGTGCCGGTGGAGACCGCATTGCGGATCACGTTGTCGGAATCGACGTTGACCTCGACCCGCATGTGTCCCTCGATGCGGGTGACCGGATCGACGACGATGCGCTTGCCGGAATTGTCGAGATTGAAGCCGTTGGGAGTCTGGATGCCCATCGTTGCCTGTCCTGAATTCGATCAATGATCTTGCTTGGCGTTTTCCTTGGCGTCGTCGCGTTTGGTCGCGAGACGCTTGACCGCCGTGACCGCCGCATGCGCTGCGACCGCCGCACCTACCGTGCCCGCGGCCACCATGCCGACCTGGTCGGCGTTGTGCTCGATGCCGAACTGCTTGATGTTGGTGAGGCGGTCGTAGAACGAGCCCTTGTCCCAGAAGCCGTCCTCCGAGCAGCCGATGCAGCCATGACCCGACTGGATCGGGAACGATACGCCGCCATTCCATCGCACCGTCGAGCAGGCGTTGTAGGTGGTGGGGCCCTTGCAGCCCATCTTGTAGAGGCAGTAGCCCTTGCGCGCCGCCTCGTCGTCCCACTCCTCGACGAACTGGCCGGCGTCGAAATGCGGCCGGCGATAGCACTTGTCGTGGATGCGCTGTGAGTAGAACATCTTCGGCCGGCCCTGGCGGTCGAGCTCTGGCAGCTTGCCGAAGGTGGTGATGAAGGTAACGACGCCGGTCATGACCTCGGCGATCGGCGGGCAGCCCGGCACCTTGATGATCGGCTTGTTGGTGATGACCTTGTCGATCGGCGTCGCCTGCGTCGGATTCGGCTTCGCCGCCTGCACGCAGCCCCAGGAGGCGCAAGCGCCCCAGGCGATGATCGCCATCGCGTCCTCGGCCATCATCTTCAGCTTCTCGACGAACGGCTTGCCGCCGTCGATGCAGAACATGCCACCTTCGTTCAGCGGCGGATTGCCCTCGACCGCGAGAATGTACTGTCCCTTGTACTTCGCGCGCGTCTCTTCGAGGATGGCCTCGGCCTGGTGGCCGGCCGCCGCCATGATGGTGTCGTCATAGTCGAGCGAGATCATCGACAGCACGGCATCCTTCACCAGCGGATGCGCCGAGCGGATGAAGCTCTCCGAGCAGCAGGTGCATTCGAGCCCGTGCATCCAGATGACCGGCGTGCGCGGCTTGGTCTCCAGCGCATTGGCGATGCGGCTCGCCGCGACCGGCCCGAGCCCGAGGCTCGTCGCCGTCAGGCTGCAGAATTTGTGAAAGCTGCGCCGCGTGATGCCCTGACGCCGGATGACGCTGTAAAAAGTTTCCGTTGCCGCGCCCATGAGTCCTCCCCCTGATATCGCGTTGGCGATCGTGTGATCGCGTTCTGGCGAGAAGGACAGCAAGATGCGGGCCAGCATCATCCCTGGATTTGAATCATAATGATTCCAGATGCTTGAAGCAGTGAGGCCGCAGCGGCTAAGGCTTCGACAGCGGATCGCGCGCGATAATCGGAAATCACGCGCTTTGCACCGACAAGCTTGTTTCCGCTTGCTGCCTACCTGTGTGCAGCGCGCTCAATGCGCCGTGCAGACCATGCACGGATCGAACGACCGCACGACGTGCTGGATGCCGACCGCACGAGCGCCGGCATCGCCGACCTCGGTGCCGACCAGCGCCTGTTCGAGCGGACCGGCTATCCCATCCGCGTCGCGCGGAGAGAAATTCCAGCTGGTCGGCGCGATGATCTGATAGCGCTCGATGCGGCCGGAGCGCACCGCGAGCCAGTGGCCCAGGCTGCCGCGCGCAGCTTCCACGAGCCCGACGAAATTGCCGTCGGCCGTACTGGCGCTGTTGTCGCAGAACGGCTCGTTGAGACGCAGTGCCTTGATCCAATGCTCGATCGCCAGCGCGAGGCGCGCGGTCTCGATCAGCCGGGCGATGACACGATTGCGGACATTGCTGCGACCGCCCGCGAGCAGCGCGGAGATCAACGGCTGACCGTCGATGGCCTGCCTTGCGAGAGCGCCGACCTCGACCGGTTCTCCCGCAAGCCGCGGCGCCTTGCACCAACTATAGGCGTCGGGCTTGTCGGCGTCGGGCTCGGTCCGGCTCTCGGCCGGATCGAGCGAGGTCGCACGCATCCAGGCGTGCGACACGTCCTCCGTGATCCGATTCGACGGCAGCGCTTCGGTCGTTCCATCGCGGGTGCGAAGCCCGGCGCGGAAGTGCGCACTGTCAGACTCGTGATAAGCGCCGAAACTCATCAGCAGGCCGGAGCCCGGGCCAAGATGCGCCAGATCGAGCGCGTCGGCGATGCGCAGGAAATGCGCGAAGTCGCCGGCGCGGCCCTCGCGCCAACGGTCGAGCTCGTCCGACGTCGACAAGGCGAGCACATTCTCCAGCCTGTCGGCAAACACGGCGCGTTCAAGAAAACCGCGAAACGACGCCGCGATCGCGTTGAGGCGCACGCGCTCGCCGAGCTCGATCGCGCGCGTGGTCCCGCCCGGCTGGAAGGCAAGACTGTGCGGCCATTTGCCGGCGATCAGGCCCATGATCTCGAGCAGCCGCGCGCGCGCCGGCAACGCTTCGCGAGCCGCGCTGCCCTTCGTCGCCGCGAAACGCTCGGCCGCAGCCGAATGCCAAGCGTGCGCGACGTAGGCGTCGCGGGCGAAGTCCGGCATGAAGAAGATGTAGAAATGCGTCAGATGGTCCGCCGCGTTCTCGGCCGCATGGGCAATGTTGGCCGCGAGGATGCCGTTTGGCGCTGCCGCAATGCCCATGGCCTGGCGCAACGCGGCGGCGGCGGCGATCGATTGCGACACCGAGCAGATGCCGCAGATTCGCGGTGCGATCACCAGCGCGTCCAGCGGCGGCCGCCCCTCCAGGATCTGCTCGAAGCCGCGATAGAGCGGCGCCGTCACTTCCGCCCTGGTGACGCGGCCGCTCTCGATATCGAGCCTGACCTCGAGGTCGCCTTCGACACGATTGAACGGCCCGACCGTGATCCGCGTCATGGACGGCGCTTGTCACTGGCCCGGCCCGGCGGCACCACGACGTGATCCGCCGTCGCATTGACCCGTACGCGGCGCGGCGTGGCCGATTTCGACAGCGCGGCGAGCGCCACGAACCAGGCTTTCGGCATGTCGGTCGGAAGGCCTACGGGAATGCCCGCGAGCTTCGCCGTCTCCAGATAGTTCTGCGTGCTCTCGAAGCCCGGCGAGGTGCAGGCGATGCAGGCGTACCCGCCCTTGGTGCAGGAGCCGCCGCCATTCCAGGAGCGCTGATTGCAATCGCCGACCGCCTGCGTCGCCCGGCAGCCGAGATGCTCCATCAGGCAGCCGCGCTCGGACATCGTCTCAGCGCTCGCCTTGAACTCGTAGAACTCGTTGCGCGAGCAGCCGTGATGAGCCAGGTGATTGGCGATGAAGGTCGGACGGCCGACTGCGTCGAGGCCGTCTGCCGTCAGATCGCCCGAGGTGAGCGCCAGCAGGCTTTCCATCATCCAGCCCGGATGCGGCGCGCAGCCTGCGACGTTGATCACCGGCAGCCCGCGTTTCGAGCGGAATCCCGCGCCGAGCGCGCCGCCGATGTCACTGCCCTCGAACTGCAATCCGACCGCGTCGGTCGGGTTGATGCCGGCAGCAGGAATGCCGCCATAGGCCGCGCAGCTGCCGACGGCGACGACGTAGTCGGCCAGCGGCGCCAGATCGAGCAGCCAGTGATAGATCGAGCGGTTGGTGCCGGCGAGCATGTTGAAGCGGCCGCTCAGATGCGGCCCGCGTGCGACCGAGCCTTCGAGCACCAGCAGATCGAGCCGCTCGCGGCCGTCGCGGATCGCCTCCAACAGTTCGACGACTTCGTCCCCGGTCTCTTCGCTGACAGAGGGATGCCAGATCAGGTCAATGCCGGACTGGCGCAACTCGTCGAACCAGCCGGACGCACCGCTTTCCAGGATCGACATCGTGCAGCCGCCGCAGCTCGCGCCCTGCAGCCACAGCATCCTGGTCATTTCGTCCGAGCCGGCCATCATCCGTACCCGCGCGCTCGATCCTATTTCGTCCTCGGGTTTAGCGCCCCGGCGCGAACGCTGGCAAGCTCCTCACCCGGCGCATCCTCGGAACCGCCCGGACGGCGGCCAAGCAGCATGGCACCCGCCCAGATCAGGCCGAACAGTCCGATGGCGACGATCCCGAGGTTGGCGAGATCATCGCCCAGCGCAGTGACGACCTCGGCCCATCCGCCGGTGAAGCCAAGCCGGGGCGTCAGCAGCGCGACCGCCTCGACGCCGCCGATCACCAGCGCGATCGCGACCGAGGCGCCGGTAATGACCAGATTGTAGCGCCGCTTACGCGCGGGATCCGTGAGCGCCCAGCGATAGGCGCCAGCCATCAGCATGCTGTCGGCGGTGTCGACGGTGGCCATCGCCGCCGCGAACAGCGCCGGGAATACCAGCACATGCGCCAGGCTCGCCCCGCGCGCCGCCTCGGTCGCCGACAGGCTGAGCAGCCCGATTTCGCTGGCGGTGTCGAAGCCGAGGCCGAACAGGAAGCCGAGCGGGTACATGTGCCAGGCGCGGGACACGACGCGGAGCACCGGCCGCAGCAGACGAATGAGCAGGCCCCGCCCGGCGCTACCGGCGGCATCCATGTCGGAATGGGGGTGGGATGGGCGGCGCCAGAGGTTCACGAACAGCACCAGATTCGCGAAGGCGATCAGCAGCAGGAAGCCTGCGGAGACCGAGGTGCCGATGGTGCCGCCGATCGCACGGATGGCGCTGTCCTCACTCAAGAGATCTGCGCCGGCCACCAGGCTCACCACGATGGTGGCGATGACGACGACGCTGGAATGGCCGAGCGCAAAATAGAGGCCGGCGGCGCGCGGGGCGCGACCGTCCTGCACGAGCTTCCGCACCACATTGTCGATCGCCGCGATGTGGTCCGCATCGACGGCATGGCGCAGTCCGAGCAGCCAGGCCAGCATCGCGGTGCCGACGATGGCGGGCCGGTCGGCGTAGAGCGCGAATGCCCAGGCCCAGGCCACCGCATTGGCCGCGACCAGCCCAGCGACGAGCGCAACGGTCCTGCCGGGCTGCGACCGCCACCACAGCAGCCGCGGGGCACGAGGATGATCAATTGGAACAATCGTCATACTCGAACTATAGCAAGAGCCAGGCCAGTTCGGTAAAGCCCCGCTGCAGGCGAAAGCTACAGGAAAAAATCGGCTGCACTTGCCGGATCGCCCGCTCGCTTGGCAACCCGCTATCCAGTCGCGCACAGATCGTGACCAGCGGCGGGACCTCTCTCGTCCCCTCCCCCTTCACCGCGCCGAGGCACTCTGCGCCGCAATCTCGCGCCGCACGACGGCCTCGAACTGGCTTGCGGGCGCGGCGAACATCAGCCGGGTCTCCTCGTGGAACGCCGAGAAGATGCCGACAACGGTCGGCTGCCCGCCGACCTCGGCCAGGATCGGCGAGCCCGAATAGCCGAAATTGGCGAGGCAATGCACCGTCAGCAGCCGGGCATCGCTGGTCATGCCGGCGCTGCAATTGCGCTGGCCGGTCGGCGAATAGCGCCGCTCCTGGCCGTAGCCGATCTCGGAAATGGCGCCAGCCTTGGTCGCAGCCTGCAATTCCTCGCGCGTCAGCGCCTTGACCGCGACCGGCTTCGACGGCAGCGCATCCTTCAGCACGATCAGCGCCCAATCGGCGGGCGAGCGGTCGAGCGACCATCTGTCGTGCCGGGTCGGGACGAAGTCCGGCGCCACGATCAGCTTGTCGGCGACCGACGATGCCGCCGGCGTGCCCCTGTTCATGCCGGCCAGGAAGCGGACATTGCCGGGGCTGACCTGCGCGACGCCGTTGAACACGCAATGCGCGGCGGTGAGCACGACGCGCGGCGCGACCAGAGTGCCGGTGCACCAGCCGCCGGTCGAGTATTGCGCGACGGTGACGACGCCGATCGACGACGCCGGCCACGAGGTGGGATCGACGACCTCGCCGATGTGGCGGTCGAGCCCGAGCAGTTGCTCCGGACGCGGAGCGGCGACGCCCGCCTCCGCCGATTCCGGCTTCGGCCGCCAGGCCGCAATGGCGCTCTGGGCCTGGACGCGCTGCGGCTCGGTCAGCTTGACCCTCTGCACGTCGCGGCCGGCCGATCGCACGCCGCTGCGACCCGCCATCACCAGCCAGGCGTAGCCCTGCACGACGTCCTGCTTCACGCCGCGACCGTCGAGCAGCATCAGGCCCAGCATGTATTGCGACTGGGCGAAGCCCTGCGCTGCCGCGCGGCTGAACCAGCGGCCGGCTTCGCCATAATTGCTCGCGACACCTTCGCCGTTGACATAGGCGATGCCGAGATAATGCTGGGCGACGGCGAGGCCCTGATCGGCGGCCTTGCGATACCACGCCAGCGCCTCGGCGGGGTTGCGCGGTTGGCCCCAGCCGAAGGCCTCCATGAAGCCGACGTCGAACTGCGCCCGCGCATCGCCCTTGGCGGCCAGCGGCAGCAGGCGGCGCATCGCCGCGGCGTGCTGTCCGTTTCCCGCCGCGGCGACCGCGTCTTCGAGCTCGGCGGCCGCGGCGCCCGCCGCGCTGCCGAGCAGCACGGCTAGAGATATGATGATGGTCTTGATCAAGGGCGTCCGCTGGGACCGAAACATCGTGACGGGCCACGAAGCAGACACGATCAAGACGGCGGCGGCGTGGCGGAAAGCGGACCACGATCTCCTCAATCGGGCTCCCTCGCGCCTCACACCTGCTTCGTCCTCACGCCCGATCGCCCCTTACACCTGCTCGCTCTTGGCGAAGCGATCATCGAGCGCATAGCCGGCGCCGCGCACGGTGCGGATCGGGTCCTGCTCGCGGCCCGGATTGAGCAGCTTGCGCAGGCGGCCGATATGGACGTCGACCGTGCGCTCGTCGATATAGATGTCGCGGCCCCAGACGCTGTCGAGCAGCTGCTCACGGCTGAACACGCGGCCGGGATGCTCCAGGAAAAACTCGAGCAGGCGGTATTCGGTCGGGCCGAGATCGATCGGCCGTCCCGAGCGCGCCACGCGGCGCTTCTCGCGGTCGAGCTCGATGTCGCCATAGGACAGCACGGTCGCCAGCCGCTCCGGGCTCGCCCGCCGCAGCAGGCCCTTCACGCGCGCCAGCAGCTCGGGCACCGAGAACGGCTTGACGATGTAGTCGTCGGCGCCGGTCGCGAGGCCGCGCACGCGCTCGCTCTCCTCGCCGCGCGCGGTGAGCATGATGATCGGCAATTGCCGGGTCTCGGACCGCGCCCGCAGGCGGCGGCACAGCTCGATGCCGGACAGGCCCGGCAGCATCCAGTCGAGCACGACGAGATCGGGAACGCGCTCCTTCAGCCGTGTGTCGGCCTCGTCTCCGCGCGCCACCGTCTCGACCTCGTAGCCTTCGGCCTCGAGGTTGTAGCGCAGGAGCGTCGTCAGCGCCTCCTCGTCCTCCACCACCAGAATTCGGGCGCCCATGTCAGAACCGTCTCTCTCAGTTGCCGGGGATCGTCGATGCGAAGCTCGTCATGTCGCCCTTCGGGCGCTTGTCCATGATCTGCTGGCCTTCGATCATATAGAAGACGGTCTCCGCGATGTTGGTCGCGTGATCGCCGATGCGCTCGATGTTCTTGGCGCAGAACATCAGATGGATGCAGAACGAGATGTTGCGCGGATCCTCCATCATGTAGGTCAGGAGTTCGCGGAACAGCGAGGTGCAGATGGCGTCGACCTCCTCGTCGCCCTTCCACACCGTCATCGCCGCCGGCAGGTCGTGCGCGGCATAGGCGTCCAGCACCGTCTTGACCTGCGACTGCACCAGGTCGGTCATGTGCTCGAGCCCGCGGATCAGCTTGAGCGGATGGAAGTCGCTCTCCAGCGCCGCGACGCGCTTGCCGATGTTCTTGGCGAGATCGCCGATGCGCTCCAGATCGGTGGCGACCCGCATCGCACCGACGATCTCGCGCAGGTCGACCGCCATCGGCTGTCGCCGGGCGATGGTAAGAACGGCGCGCTCCTCGATGATGCGCTGCAGCTTGTCGACCTCGGCGTCGGTGGCGACCACCTTCTGGCCGAGTGCGATGTCGCGCCGCACCAGCGCATCGACGGAATCGACGATCAGACGCTCGGCGAGGCCGCCCATTTCCGACACCAGCCGGGTGAGATCCTGCAGATCGCTGTCGAACGCCTTGGCGGTATGTTCACTGGCCATGATGATCTCCTGAAGTCAATGTCGTCGGCGTCAGCCGAACCGGCCGGTGATGTAATCCTGGGTCCGCCGATCGCTCGGCGAGGTGAAGATCTTGCTGGTGTCGTCGAACTCGATCAGCTCGCCGAGATACATGAAGGCGGTCTTGTCGGAGACGCGCGCCGCCTGCTGCATGTTATGCGTCACGATGGCGATCGTATAGTTTTCGGCGAGCTCCTGGATCAGCTCCTCGACCTTGGCGGTCGAGATCGGATCGAGCGCCGAGCACGGCTCGTCGAACAGGATCACCTCCGGCCGGACCGCCACGGTGCGCGCAATGCACAGCCGCTGCTGCTGGCCGCCTGACAGCGACAGGCCCGAAGCGTTGAGCTTGTCCTTGACCTCGTTCCACAACGCGCCGCCGCGCAGTGCCTTCTCGACCCGGTCGTCCATCTCCGACTTGGAGATCTTCTCATACAGCCGGATGCCGAAGGCGATGTTCTCGTAGATCGTCATCGGGAACGGCGTCGGCTTCTGGAACACCATGCCGACCCGGGCCCGCAGCAGGTTGAGGTCGAGCTTGGGATCGAGGATGTTGGTGTTGTCCAGCATGAGCTGGCCCACGGCGCGCTGGCCCGGGTAGAGATCGTACATCCGGTTGAAGATGCGCAGCAGGGTCGACTTGCCGCAGCCGGACGGGCCGATGAACGCGGTGACGCGGTTGGTCCCCAGCGACAGGTTGATGTTCTTCAGCGCGTGGTGATCGCCGTAATAGAAGTTCAGGTTGCGCGCGGTCACCTTGGCGGGGGCTTCCGGCAAAACCTTGCCGTTCAGCGCGGCGGGATTGGGCTGGCTGACGGATACGGACAGGTCGGTCATTTTGCGTTCCTCTCGGCGCCGAGAATGCGTGCACTGACATTCAGGGCGAGCACGGCCAGAGTGATCAGAAGGGCTCCGCTCCAGGCCAGCTGCTTCCAATAGGCATAGGGGCTCTGGACGAAGTTGTTGATGGTGACGGGCAGGTTGGCCATCGTCTTGGAGAGGTTGAGGCTCCAGAACTGGTTCGACAGCGCGGTGAACAGCAAGGGCGCGGTCTCGCCGGCGACGCGGGCGGTGGCCAGCAGCACGCCGGTGATCAGGCCCGAGCGCGCCGCGCGATAGGCGATGCGCCGGATCACCAGCGATCGCGGCAGGCCGAGCGCCGAGGCCGCCTCACGCAGCGGGTTGGGCACCAGCAGCAGCATGTCCTCGGTGGTGCGCAGCACCACGGGGATGACAATGACCGCCAGCGCCAGCGAGCCTGCGAGCGCCGAGAAGCCGCCCATCGGCACCACGACAGCACCATAGATGAACAGGCCGATGATGATCGAGGGCGCCGACAGCAAGATGTCGTTGATGAAGCGGATCACCGAGGTCAGGCGGTCGTTGCGGCCGTACTCGGCCAGATAGGTGCCGGCGAACAGGCCGAGCGGCGCGCCGATGCCGACGCCGATGACCGTCATGATCAGAGAGCCGACGATGGCATTGCGCAGGCCGCCTTCGCTCGAGCCCGGCGGCGGGGTGTCGGCGGAAAACACTTGCAGGCTGAGGCCGGCGAGGCCGTTATAGAACAGCGTGAACAGGATCAGCGCCAGCCAGGTGACGCCGAACAGCGCGGCGGCGACGCAGAGGCCGCGGATCACGATGTCCCTGCGGCGTCGGCGCGCATAGATCGGATTGACCGGCGTATCGGCGGTGAGCGAATCTGCGCTGGACATGGCTTATTTTCCCGCCTTGGCTTGGAGCCGCATGAGCATCAGGCGCGCGCTCGCCAGCACGAAGAAGGTGAGCACGAAGAGCAGCAGGCCGAGCAGGATCAGGCTCGACTGGTGCAGGCCGTCGCTCTCCTGGAACTCAGAGGCAATGGCGGCCGAGATCGTGGTGCCCGGCGCGAAGATCGAGGACGAGATCCGGAACGAGTTGCCGATGATGAAGGTCACCGCCATCGTTTCGCCGAGCGCACGACCCAGCGCCAGCATGACGCCGCCGATGACGCCGACACGGGTGTAGGGAATGACGACGCTGCGCACGACCTCCCAGGTGGTGCAGCCGACCCCGTAGGCCGCTTCCTTCAGCACCGGCGGGACGGTCTTGAACACGTCGACAGAGATCGAGGTGATGAAGGGCAGCACCATGATCGCCAGGATCAGCGAGGCGTTGAACAGACTGAGATAGGACGGCGGACCGGCGAAGATGTCCTGCAGCACCGGGATGCCGGAGCAGAGATTGATCATGAACGGCTGGAACGTGTAGGCCAGGAACGGGCCCAGAACGAAGAAGCCCCACATGCCGTAGATGATCGAGGGAATGCCGGCGAGCAGTTCGATCGCAATGCCGATCGGACGGCGCAGCCATTGCGGGCACAGCTCGGTGAGGAAGATCGCAATGCCGAGACCCACCGGAATCGCGATCAGCATCGCGATGAAGGACGTGACCAGGGTGCCGTAGATCGGGCCGAGCGCCCCGAGCACCGGCGGATCGGCCGACGGCGCCCAGCGCCGCGTCCACAGGAATTCGAAGCCGTAGGCCTTCATCGCCGGCCAGGCGCCGATGATGAGAGAGATGATGATGCCGCCGAGGATCAACAGGACCGAGATCGCGGCGAGCCGGGTGATCCAGTAAAAGGTGACGTCGCCAAGCTTGAAGGCACTGAGCGCGCGCGCCCGGTCGTAGGGCCCGGCAGCAGCCGCGATGTCGCCGACTTCGGTCTGAACCGCCATCTCTGCCAATTCGGCCCCCTGTTCCTTGGACAAGCCTCAACCCCGGTAGCACCCCTCCCCCGGCGGCCGGGAGAGGGGAATTTTCGAT
The DNA here is from genome assembly GCF_032377435.1 of Bradyrhizobium sp. SZCCHNS3002. Lineage (NCBI taxonomy): Bacteria > Pseudomonadati > Pseudomonadota > Alphaproteobacteria > Hyphomicrobiales > Nitrobacteraceae > Bradyrhizobium > Bradyrhizobium sp. SZCCHNS3002. The sequence goes on along the minus strand of NZ_JAUHHY010000005.1, from coordinate 350,252 downwards.
ACGTCCAGCTCAGCTCTTGATGTCGGCAGACCAGGTCTTCTCGATCAGCTTCACGACGCTGTCAGGCATCGGGATGTAGTCGAGCTCCTCGGCCATCTTGCCACCCTTCTCGAACGACCACTTGAAGAACTTGATCGCCTCGGCGGACGCGGCCTTGTCGGTCGGCTCCTTGTGCATCAGGATGAAGGTCGCGGCCGTCATCGGCCAGGACTTGTCGCCGGGCTGGTTGGCGAGGATCACGTAGTAGCCGGGGGCCTTGGTCCAATCGGCATTCGCGGCGGCGGCCTGGAAGGCCTCGACGGTCGGCTGCACGGTCTTGCCGGCCTTGTTCACCATGGCCGTGTAGGTCAGCTTGTTCTGCTTGGCATAGGCGTACTCGACATAGCCGATCGAGTTCTTGGTCTGGCCGATGTTGCCGGACACGCCCTCATTGCCCTTGGCACCGACGCCGACCGGCCACTCGACCGCGGTGTTGAAACCGATCTTGCTCTTCCAGTCGGCGCTCGCCTCGGAGAGATAATAGGTGAAGTTGAAGGTCGTACCCGAACCGTCGGAGCGGCGGACGACAGCGATCGCGTCCGACGGCAGCTTGACGCTGGGGTTGAGCTTCTTGATCGCGGCGTCATCCCACTTGGTGATCTTGCCGAGATAGATGTTGGCGAGCGTCTCGCCGTCCAGCACCATCTCGCCCGGCTTCACGCCCTCGAGGTTGACGACCGGCACGATGCCGCCCATCACCATCGGCCACTGCACCAGGCCGTCCTTCTCGAGCTGCTCGGCCTTGAGCGGAGCGTCGGTGGCGCCAAAGGTCACGGTCTTGGCCTGGATCTGCTTGATGCCGCCGCCGGAGCCGATCGACTGGTAGTTCAGACCGTTGCCGGTCTCCTTCTTGTAGGCGTCGGCCCACTTGGAATAGATCGGGAACGGGAACGTCGCGCCCGCACCGGTGATGTCGGCGGCGAACGCCGACGTCGATGCGGCGACCAAGCCGGCAGCGACGATAGCTTTGACGAAATTCATAGCTGGTCTCCATGCTCGGGAAGCGAAGCGCCATCTGCGCCCGATTGCGCTTCCCCGGCCGCTTTACGGGGCCTCAGTGTGGCTTTTATAAAGGTTCGATGACAGTCGGATGACAGTCACAAGCCGTTGATAATTCTTGATATTTAGAATTTGACCCGAGTTTTTACGGAGCGCGGGCGGGGTTTCATGCGGGCCTCCGCCCCTCGCCGTTTGCGAGCACTGCTCAACGAGATTGGAGGACCCGGCGATGCCGCGCGCAACCTCATCGACCCCATGCGGCCGCTGCGCCCGACGTGGAAGTTGCCACAAGGGGCCGCCAAATCATCGGTGTCGTTCCAGGCAAGGTCGGCGACGGGAAGCGGTGACGGCCGCCGACCCGGGACCCGCTCCGCAGCGGTTGTGGCTTGGCGGCCGGTCCATCATCGTGCCTCGAACTCCTCCCTGGGGTTATGGGTCCCGGATCTGCGCGCGCTTTGCGCGCTTGTCCGGGACGACAGCGGAAAGGTTGGTTGGCCGCTCCGCCGCCTCATGACACGCGTCATCGCGCCCCACGGCACACCGTGCCCGAGGTGATGCATCGATCATATCGCCCTGAAACGAGAGGGCGCGAGGAAGGCCGGACCTCGGCTGAGGCCCGTGGCCCGCCTGCTCAAAAGAATGCAGGCGGCAGGTACCACAGGTACAGCCGGACAGACCCGGCCTTCCCCGCGCGATGGCTTTACGGTGTCCTTCGTGCTCTCCCTGGGGATCGGCTTTCTTGCCCCCATCGCCCGCGCGTGCCCATAAGCAACGACCGCGAACTTGACCTCAGCGTCGAGAGGCCAGGACCACACGACTTCGCCGTCCGTGCCAACCGCGCTCGTCTGGCGCAGCCGTCACGTCCATCGCAGCCCACCTCAACGTATCGTGACGACGCGTACGTCCCTCTGCTCGAGGCGGGTTGCACGCAAGAGAACATGACTTCCGAAAAATAGCAAGCTATTTATTTTTTTCGGAACACCCCCCCCCCCCCGGCACGCGGGGCATCGGCTCAATCCGGCTTCGGCGGCTCGATCCAGATCCCAGGGTCGGAATGGGTCCGGATGTGGTCGACGAGGAAATCGGCGAACACCCTGATCTTGGCCGGCAGCCTGACGCGGTTCTGGTAGGCAATGTTCATCGTCAGGAGCGGCAGCTCCCAGTCGAGCAGGACCGGCACCAGCCGGCCGGCCAGAATGTCGCCCTGCACGATGTAGAGCGGCTGAATCAGGATGCCGAGCCCGGCCAGCGCCGCGCCCCTGATCACCTGGCCGTCATTGCTGTCGAGCGTCGGCGCGATCCGGACGGTCTGAACGGCATTGCCGTTGCGCAGGGACAGCGAATACGGATCGTTGGCGAGGTTGTAGATCAGCATGTCGTGGCGCACGAGATCGCCGGGAACGACGGGGCAGCCACGGCTGGCGAGATAGGACGGCGCCGCCGCCAGCACGCGCCGCATCTGCCCGATGCGGCGAACGACGATGCCCGAGTCCGGCTCGTGCTCGCGGGTGCGGATCGCGACGTCGATGCCCGCCTCGATGAAATCCGGGTAGCGGTTGGCGGCGATGATCTGCAGGTTCAGCTTCGGATACATCGCGCGGAACGCCGGCAGCATCGGCGCGAGATAGATCGTGGCGAACGACAGCGAGCTGGTGACGCGCAGCATGCCCTGCGGCGACAGCGCGCGATCGCTGACGGCATCCTCGGCCTCGGCCAGCTCGTTGAGCAGTGTGCCGCAGCGCTGCAGCAGCTCCTGCCCGGCTTCGGTCAGCCAGAGACGGCGCGTGTTGCGCTCGATCAGGCGCACCGCGAGCCGTTCCTCCAGCGCGCTGAGATGCCGGCTCGCCGCGGCGTTGGACATCCGCAGGGACTCGGCGGCCTTGGACAGGCTGCCCAGCTCGGCCGTCCGTGAAAACACCTCGAGCTGGAGCAGACGGTCCATTGTTGCGCTGAATTATTACGCTGAGCGGAAAACAGAGTTACAATTTTTGGGCTTTATTTCCGTTTCCTGCAAGGCAAAATCGTCCGACAAGAACAAAGCCCAGGGTGAGGACGCAGCAATGACGGGGCCGATCAGGCACATCGTGATGTGGCGGCTGCGCGCCGAGACGGCCGCCGAGCGCGCGGCGGCCCGGCTCAAGGTCAAGACCCTGTTCGAGGGCCTCAAGGGCCGGATCGACGGCCTCACCCACATCGAGGTTGGTCTCGATGTCAGCGACGTCGACTACGCCTGCGACGTCGTCCTGTTCTCCGAATTCGCCAGCAGTGCCGCGCTGCACGCCTATGCCTCGCACCCCGAGCACCTGCGCGTGCGCGAGGAGCTCGGCGACATCAGGATCGGCCGCTTCCAGGTCGACTATCCCATCGCTGCGGCGACCGGCGCGTGACCGGGGCGTTCATCTTCGACGGCCTGCCCGGCCGCCCCCTGCCCGGCTCCAGACCACATGGCAGATCAAGCCAATGACGGACGGCATCGATGCCCCTTCCTGACCAACGCCTCGCCTTCATCGGCATCGGCAAGATCGGCCTGCCGATCGCGGCGCGGCTCGCCAAGGCCGGCTATGACGTCACGGCGTTCGATCCCAACGCCGAGCGGCTCTGCGAGGCGCGCGCGCTCGGCATCGTCGCTGCAACATCCGCGACGGAGGCGGCGCGTGACCATGCGGTGGTCATCGCGTCCCTGCCCGACGACACCGCGCTGCGCGCGGCGATGCTCGGCGACGGCGGAGTGATCGCGGCCTTGGCACCGGGCGCGATCCTGATCGAGACCAGTACCGTGGGCGTCGACGCCTCGAGCGCAGTCGCCGCGGCCGCCGGCGCGCGCGATGTCGCTTATCTGCGCACGCCGATCTCCGGCAATGCCAGCATCGCCCACACCGGCGAGCTGACCTGCTTCGTGTCCGGGCCGAAAGCGGCCTTCGCGCGGATCACGCCGCTGCTGCAGGCTTTCACGCGCGCGCAGACTTATCTCGGCGCCGCCGAAGAGGCGCGCTATGCCAAGCTCGCCGTCAACCTGATGATCGCGACGACGGCGGCGATGATGGCCGAGAGCCTGGCGCTGGCGCGCAAGGGCGGCATCGCCTGGCCGGACATCCTGCAGGTGCTGCACGACAGCGCGGTCGCCTCGCCGATGGTGAAGTACAAGACCGCGCCGCTGCTGGCGCGCGACTTTGCCGCGACGTTCTCCTGCGCGCAGATGGCCAAGGATCTCGATCTCATTCTCGGCGCCGGTCACGCCGTCGGCGTGCCGCTGCAGCTCGCGGCGCAGGTCCGCGAGACCTATGCCGCGCTGATCGCGCAGGGCGAGGCCACGACCGATTTCCTCGCCACCGTCCGTCATGTCGAACGGCTGTCCGGGCTCGGCGAGCCCGTCTGAAAGGAGCCGCCTCGTGCGCAACTTCAACGAGACCACGATCACGGATGCCGTGCTCGACCGCCTGGCGGGCGCGAGCGATGCGCGCATCAAGCAGGTCAGCGAGGCGCTGGTGCGCCATCTCCATGCCTTCGTGCGCGAGGTCCGTCCGACCCAGCAGGAATGGGAGTTCGGCATCGACTTCCTCACCCGCACCGGCCGGATGTGCGACGACAAGCGCCAGGAATTCATCCTGCTGTCGGACACGCTCGGCGTCTCCATGCTGGTCGACGCCATCAATCATCCCGTGCCGGAAGGCGCCACCGAGACCACCGTGCTCGGCCCGTTCTTCGTCCAGGCCGCGCCGGAGCGCGCCAATGGCGACGACATCGCGGGGCCGATGAAGGGCGATCCGCTGCTCGTCACCGGCTCGGTGTCGCGCACCGACGGCCGGCCGCTCGCTGGCGCCGTGGTCGACGTCTGGCACTCCGACGATGACGGCTATTACGACGTGCAGCGGCTCGAGCAGATCGGCGATCTCGCCATGCGCGCGCGCTTTCGCACCGATGCCGGCGGCCGCTTCCATTTCTGGTCGATCAAGCCCGCCGCCTATCCGATCCCCGATGACGGGCCGGTCGGCGACATGCTGGCGGCGCAGGGACGGCATCCGTGGCGGCCGGCGCATGTGCATTTCATGATCTCGGCGCCGGGCTTCGAGCGGCTGGTGACCCATGTGTTCGTCGCCGGCGACCAGTATCTCGATTCCGACGTCGTGTTCGGCGTCAAGGACAGCCTGATCCGCGACTTCACGCGCTGCCCGCCGGGCCGTGCGCCAGATGGCCGCATGGTGGCGGAGGGATATTTCCATCTCAACTACGACTTCGGCCTGAAAGCGCTTGCGGAGCGCGGCGATCGGGCTTGAGCTGAGCGGACGACAAGGACCGTCAAGAGTCCTGTCATCGTCGAGGAAGCGAACGGGAGGAACGATGGAGTTGCGGGTCGGCACCGGCGCATTGGCCGAGCGGCTTTCGAGCCTGATCGGGCCACGCGCGAGCGTCGCGCGCGGCGTGCTGGATCAGCACGGCCGCAGCGAATCGTATTATCCCGCGATGCCGCCCGACATCGTCGTATTTCCGGAGACGACGCAGGAGATCAGCGCCATCGTCGGGCTGTGCGCCGAGGCCGGCATGCCGATCGTGCCGTTCGGCGCCGGCACCTCGCTCGAAGGCAATGCCGCGGCGGCCGCGGGTGGCGTCTGTTTCGACTTCGCTCGCATGAACAAGGTGCTGGCCGTGCATGATGCCGACATGAACGTCGTGGTGCAGCCCGGCATCACCCGCAAGCAGCTCAATGCGGAGCTGCGCACGACCGGCCTGTTCTTTCCGATCGATCCCGGCGCCGACGCCTCGATCGGCGGCATGAGCTCGACCCGAGCCTCCGGCACCATGGCGGTGCGCTACGGCACCATGAAGGACAACGTCCTCGCATTGGAGGTGGTGCTGGCCGACGGCCGGGTGATCCGCACCGCCCGGCGCGCGCGCAAATCCGCTGCCGGCTACGACCTGACCCGGCTGTTCGTCGGATCAGAGGGCACGCTCGGCGTGATCACCGAGATCACGCTGAAGCTGCATCCCGTGCCGCAGGCGATCTCGGCCGCGACGTGCAGCTTTCCGACCCTGCACGACGCGGTCGACACCGCGATCGCCCTGATCCAGTCGGCGGTCCCCGCCGCCCGCATCGAGCTCGTCGACGACGTCATGATGCGCGGCATCAACACCTATTCCAAGCTCGGCTATCGGGAAGCGCCGACGCTGTTCCTGGAATTCCACGGCTCCGAGGCGGCCGTCGCCGAACAGGCGCAGGCGGCGGAGGCGATCGCGACCGAGCATGGCGGCCGCGGCTTCGCCTGGGCCAGGGCGGCCGAGGACCGCAGCCGTTTGTGGCACGCGCGCGACAACACGCTGTACGCCGGATTGGGCCTGCGGCCAGGCGCGCGCGCCGTCATCACCGATGTCTGCGTGCCGATCTCGCGGCTCGCCGAATGCCTGACCGAGACGCGCCGGGACGCCGACGCCAGCGGCTTCCTCGCGCCGATCGTCGGCCATGTCGGCGACGGCAATTTCCACATGCTGATCCTGGTCGATCCCAGCGATGACAGCGAGCTCGCCGGCGCCAAGGCGCTGCAGGCGCGCATGGTGGCGCGCGCGATCGCGATGGACGGCACCTGCACCGGCGAGCACGGCATCGGCCTCGGCAAGATCGACTATCTCGAGGACGAGCTCGGCGGGGCCGTCGCCGTGATGCGCGCCATCAAGGCCGCGCTCGATCCCGCCGGCCTGATGAATCCGGGCAAGATCTTCGCCGGCGGAGCACCGTCATGAGCGCGGCGGCCGCCATCGCAGCTGCATCGCCCGCGCCGCTGCTGGAGCTGCGCGGCATCAGCAAGTCGTTTCCGGGCGTCAAGGCGCTGGACGACGTGTCGTTCGCGATCTACCCGGGCGAAGTCCACATGCTGCTCGGCGAGAACGGCGCCGGCAAATCCAGCCTGATGAAGGTGCTGTGCGGCGCCTACAGCGCCGATGCCGGCGAGATCATCTCCAAGGGCGCGAAGGTCGAGATATCATCGACGGCCGACGCGCAGAAGCTCGGCATCGCCGTCATCTTCCAGGAATTCTCGCTGGTGCCGTTCCTCGACATCGCGCAGAACATCTTTCTCGGCCGCGAGCCGAAGGGCCGCATCCCCGGCACCATCGACCGCCGCAAAATCCTGGCCGATGCCAAGCGCGTGCTCGAGGGCATCGGCTTCGACATCGATCCCTCCGTCATCGTCGACACGCTCGGCGTCGCGCAGCAGCAGATGGTCGAGATCGCCAAGGCGATCAGCCAGAATGCGCGGATCCTGGTGATGGACGAGCCCACCGCGGCGCTGTCCGACCGCGAGGCGGAGCTGCTGTTCGCGCTGATCAGGCGGCTGAAGGCCGACGGCGTCGCCATCGTCTACATCTCGCACCGCATGGCCGAGGTGTTCGCGCTCGGCGACCGCATCACCGTGCTGCGTGACGGCCGCCGCATCGACGATCTCAGGCCCGCCGACGTCACCCCCGACCAGCTCGTGCGCATGATGGTCGGGCGCAATATCGACATGAGCTATCCGCGCCATTTCGTGGAAACGCCCGGCGAGCTCGTGCTGGAGGTCAAGGGACTGAGCGCGCCGAGCGGGATTGCCGACATCAACATCGAGGTGCGGCGGGGCGAGATCGTCGGCCTGTGCGGTCTCGTTGGCTCCGGCCGCACCGAGGTGGCGCGCGCGATCTTCGGCGCCGATCCGGTCAGCGAAGGCGAGATCATCTTCGACGGCAAGCCGATCGCGGGCGAGCCCGACATCGCCGCGCGCCGCGGCATCGCGCTGATCCCCGAGAGCCGCAAGAGCGAGGGCCTGGCGCTGCTGCGCTCCGTCGGCGACAACCTCGTGGTGTCGGCGCTGAAGAAGCTGTTTCCGAGCGGGCTGTACGATCCCCGCGGCGCTCAGCGCACGGCCGACGGGCTGATCCGGCAGTTGCGGATCGCAACGCCCACGGCGCGGCAGACGGTCGGCCTGCTCTCAGGCGGCAACCAGCAGAAGGTCGTGATCGGCAAGTGGCTGGCGGCCGGCGCCAGGCTGTTCATCTTCGACGAGCCGACCCGCGGCATCGACGTCGGCGCCAAGTCCGAGATCTTCGCGCTGATCGACCGTCTGGTCGCCGACGGCGCAGCGGCGCTGATGATCTCGTCCGAGCAGATCGAGATCTGCCACGTCTGCGACCGCGCCTATGTGATGCGCGAGGGCCGCATCGCCGGGCATTTGTCACGGAGCGAGCTGACCGAGGAGAATATCGTGCGACTGGGGATGCATGATGAGTGACACCGCCATCGTCTCGCCGATCCGAACCTTGCAGCGCATTCCGGGCGTGGCGATCGTGCTGGTGCTGCTGATCGCGCTGTTCGGCGCGATCGCGCCCGGCTTCCTGTCGGCCGCAAACCTCTCCAACGTGCTGGTGCAGTCGACGATCCTGACCATGCTCGCGCTGCCGATGACCCTGATCATCATGACCGAAGGGCTCGACCTGTCGATGGGCGCGGTGCTGACGCTGACCTCGCTCTGCGTCGCCATCGTCTCGCTCGCGACCAAGTCGGTGCTGCTCGGCCTCGGCGCCGCGGTGCTGGCCGGCGCCGCGTTCGGCACCGTCAATGGCTGGCTGGTCGCGGTCGTCGGGATTCCGCCGTTCGTGGCGACGCTCGCCACGCTCGGCATGGCACAGGGACTGTCGCTGATCGTGAGCGACGGCCAGAGCGTGGTCGGCATTCCCCACGGCGTCCGCGACATCTATGCGGCGACGCTGCTCGGCATCCCCGTGCCGATCGTGATGGGGCTTGCCACCTACGCCGTGTTTCACGGCCTGCTGTATCATACCAGGTTCGGCACCTACATCTTCGCGCTCGGCGGCAACCGCGAGGCGCTGCGCTATGCCGGCCTGTCGCCGACACGGCTCCTGATCGCGGTCTATGCGATCGGCGGCACGATGGCGGGCATCGCCGGACTGCTGATGACCGCGCGGATGAATTCGGGACATCCGACCGCGGGGCTCGGGATGGAGTTCGACGCCATCGCGGCGGTCGCGGTCGGCGGCACCTCGTTCGAGCGCGGCAATGGCTGGCTGCTCGGCACCGTGCTCGGTGTCATCGCCGTCGGCGTGCTGCGCAACGGGCTCAATCTGGTGTCCCTGCCCTCCTCGGTGCAGGTCGCGAGCGTCGGTGCGCTGGTCATCGTCGCGATGTTCCTCGACGGCCTGCGGAGCCGATCATGACCGACATCGCCAAGGACACGCTGCCGCCGCCGCGCTCGCTCCTGTCGCAGAACGCAGCGCAGGTGTTCTATCGCATGCTCGCCGCGCTGTTGATCTGCGCCGCGCTGACCGTGCTGAGCGACTCCTTCCTCAGCCTCGGCAACATCCTCAACGTGCTGAGGCAGGCGAGCCTGACCTTCTTCATCGCCTCCGGCCTCACCCTGGTGGTGCTGACCGCCGGCCTCGATCTGTCGGTCGGCGCCAACGTCGCGCTGTCGGCGTGTCTCGCCGGCACCGTGATCCATCAGACCGGCTCGCCCGCACTCGGGATCCTGACCGGGCTGCTCGCCGGCGGCAGCGTCGGCTTCCTCAATGGCTTCATGGTCACGGCGCTGCGCATCCCCTCCTTCATCGCCACCTACGGCATGCTCTGGGTGCTGAACGGCGTCACCTACTGGTACATGGCGGGCGAGACCATCCACGGCTTTCCCGCGGGCTTCCGCCAGATCGGCAGCGGCTATCTGCTCGGGCTGCCGATCCCGGTCTATCTGCTGCTGGTGTTCCTCGCGATCGGATCGTTCTTCGCGCAGCGCACGATCTGGGGCCAGGAGATCTACGCGATCGGCGCCAATCCGGTCGCGGCGCGGCTCTCCGGCATTCCGGTCGCGCGCCGGCTGCTGCTGGTCTACACGGTGTCCGGCACCATGGCCGGGCTCGCCTCCATCATCTTCCTGTCGCGGCTCAACTCGGCCGAGGCCGACATCGGCGAGAGCCTCACCTTGCCGGCGATCGCCGCGGTGCTGATCGGCGGCACGTCGCTGTTCGGCGGCGTCGGCACGGTGTTCGGCACCTTCATCGGCGCGCTCATCCTGACGCTGGTGCTGAACGGCATGAACCTGCTCGCGATCAGCGCCAACTGGCAGCCGCTCGTCACCGGAATCATCGTGATCATAGCCGTCTGGCTCGACATGAAGACCCGGCGCCCGGCGCAATGAACCTGCAATACAACCAAAAAACGAGGGAAGGAAACGACATGCAACATCGGATCACGCGCTGTCTCGCTCTGTCACTGCTGATCGCCGCAGGCGCGACGCAGGCCCGCGCCGACGGCGAGACCATCGCCGTCTTCACCAAGAACCAGACCAATCCGTTCTTCCAGACGGTGCGGGTCGGCGCCGACAACATGGCGAAGGTGCTCAACGCCAAGGTCCTGCACTACATCCCGACCAAGCCGGACTCGATCCCCGAGCAGCTCAGCCAGATCGAGGACGTCGTGGTGAAGAAGCCGAGCGCGATCGTGTTCACGCCGGTCGACTACAAGGCGATGGTGCCCGGGGTCGAGAAGATCAACGACGCCAAGATCCCCGTCGTCAACATCACCGACCGCTCCGCCGGCGGCAAGTTCGTCGCCTTCGTCGGCGCCGACGACTACAGCCTCGGCCTCGAGACCGGCCGGTTCCTGCTCAAGACGCTCGGCGGCAAGGGCAACATCGTCATCATCGAGGGCGTCAAGGGCTCGCTGACCAATGTCGACCGCGTGCGCGGCTTCAACGACGCGCTCAAGGAGAACCCCGGCGCCAAGCTGCTGGCGTCGCAGCCCGGCAACTATCAGCGCCTGCAGGCGCTGCAGGTGATGGAGAACCTGATGCAATCCAACCCGCAGATCGACGGCGTGCTCGCCGCCAACGACGCGATGGCGGTCGGCGCGATCGAGGCGCTGGACGGCGCCAACCGCAAGGCGCAGGTGATCGGCATCAACGGCACCAAGGAGGCGATCGACGCGATCAAGTCCGGCAAGCTGCTCGCCAGCGGCGACTACAACGGCTTCGCCCAGGGCTGCCTCGGCACCATGATGGCCGTCCGCTCGCTGCGCGGCCAGCCGGTGATCAACGAGATCGTGCTGAAGCCGACGGTGATCACCAAGGACAATTACCAGCCGTTCGACGTGGCGCTGGAACAGCGAACCTGCCCGAGCTTCGAGGATGCCGGCAAGCTCGGCGCGAAATAGGATCAGCCATCAGTCCGGAAGCAGGGCGGCACGCCGCCGTCCTGCTTCGACTTGCGGAGAGAACTCATGCTGTTTGCGATTCACGCGCTCGACAAGCGCGACGCGCTGCCGGTTCGGCTTGCCAACTACGATGCCCACAAGGCCTATCTCGGCGACAGCGCCCGCCTGCCCGTCACGATCGTGATGTCCGGCCCGCTCGTTTCCGACGATGGCTCGACGATGATCGGAAGCCTGTTCCTGGTCGAGGCTCCCGGTCGCGCCGAGGTCGAAGCCTTCAATCGCGCCGACCCGTTCGCCGCGGCCGGGATCTGGGAGAAGGTGACGATCACCGGCTTCCTGCGGCGCCAGGGGTAGTCAGCCCTTCAGCTCGACGCCGGCCAGCGCCTCGCTCAGCTTCGCCAGCGCCGTGTGGTCCTGGCCCGGTCCGAGCATCCCCTGCGCGCTGGCGCTCAGCTCGCGGCAAAGATTGGAGAACGGCGCGGCGACGCCGGCGGCGCGCGCGACCTCCAGCGCGATCGACAGGTCCTTCACCATCAGGTCGAGCCCGAAGCCGCTGTTGAACTGGCGCGACAGCACGAACTGCCTGAACTTCTTCTGCGTCGAGTTGTTCATGCCGGTCGAGGCGTTGAGCACGTCGGTCATCAGGCCGGGATCGATGCCGAACTGCTGGCCGATCAGCAGCGCCTCGATGCCGATCAGGAAGCCGCCGGCGGAGACGAGGTTGTTGAGCGCCTTCATCGCCTGGCCAGAGCCGAGACCGCCGATGCGGTGGATCGTGGTGCCCATGGCGCGCAGCAGCGGCTCGACGCGGTCGAGCGCGGCGGCATCGCCGCCGGCCATGATCGCGAGCTCGCCGGTCACCGCGCGCGGCACGCCGCCGCTCACGGGCGCATCGAGCATGGTCACGCCGAGCGGGGCGAGATCGGCCGCAATCGCCTGCGTGGCCGCCGGCGCGCCGGAGCTCATGTCGATCAGGATGTGATCCTGCTTCAGGCCAGCGCGCAATGCCGCGACCGCGTCCGCGACATGTTTGCTGGTCGGCAGCATCGTGATGACGACATCCGCCTGCCCCGCGGCCACAGCGAGATCCGCGGCCAAGGTGCCGCCGACCTGGCGCACGAAATCTTCGGCGCGCCCGGGCACGGCATCATTGACGGCAACCGCAAAGCCGGCGCCGAGCAGGCGCGCGGCCATCGGCCAGCCCATGTTGCCGATACCGACGAACAGGACCCTTTGCGGGGCGCTCATGCGCCGTCCTTCTTGGCGATGGCGCCCTCCGCGACCAGCACCTCATGGGCCGCCTTGAACGCCTCGAGGCCCGCGGGAATGCCGCAATACACGGTTGCGTGCAGCAGGATCTCCTTGATCTCGTCGACCGTGACGCCGTTGGTGAGCGCGCCCTTGACGTGCAGCTTCAATTCGCTCGGCTTGCTGAGCGCGGTCAGCATTGCGAGATTGATGATGCTGCGGGTGCGGCGATCGAGCCCGGGCCGGGTCCAGGCATAGCCCCAGCACATTTCGGTGGTGATGTGCTGGAACGCCATCATGAAGTCGTCGGCCTTGGCGAGGCTGCCATCGACATAGGCCGCGCCGAGCACCTCGCGGCGCACCTTCAGGCCCTTCTCGAACAATTCCTTTTCGTCGCTCATCCGCTCGTCTCCCTTTTAACACCTGACGTCATTAGCGCTTCGCCGCGCGGACTGACAACAACGCCGCACGGCATGCGTCGTCGCGTCCGTGCGGCGGAATTGACCGGAGCCCCGGCTCCACTGATCTAGCCGTGCTTGACGATCAGGGTCTTCATCGCGGCGAGCTCGTACAGCGCCTCGAAGCCCTTCTCGCGGCCGTGGCCCGACTTCTTCATGCCGCCGAACGGCAGCTCGATGCCGCCGCCGGCGCCGTAGCCGTTGACGAACATCTGGCCGACCTTGACCTTGCGCGCGACGCGCATCGCGCGCGAGCCGTCGCCCGACCAGACTCCGGCGACCAGGCCGAAATCGGTGGCGTTGGCGAGCCTGACGGCGTCGGCCTCGTCGTCGAACGGCATCGCCGCCAGCACCGGACCGAACACCTCCTCGCGCGCCAGCTCGGAGTCGCGCGCGACATGCTGATACAGTGCCGGCGCGACGTAGAAGCCCTCGCTCGGCACGCCGTCGGCGATCCTGCCGGTCGCCACGCGCCTGGCGCCGCCGCTTTCGGCGCGGGCCAGCATGTTTTCGATCCGCGTCTTCTGGACCGCGCTGATGACCGGGCCGAGATCGAGGTCCATCTCCGGCGTACCGGCCGTGATCTTCTCGAAGCGCAAGGTGAGGTCGGCGAGGAAGCGGTCCCAGATCGAGCGCTCCACCAGCACGCGCGAGCCGGCCGAGCAGGTCTGGCCGGCGTTCTGCACGATCGCCGCGGCCACCGAAGTCAATGCGGCATCGAGATCGGCGTCGGCGAACACGATCTGCGGCGACTTGCCGCCGAGCTCAAGCGTGCAGCCGATGTGATTCCTCGCAGCCGCGGTCTGCACCAGCGTGCCGACCTCGGGGCTGCCGGTGAAGGAGATGAAGTCGATGCCGTCATGCGCCGACAGCGCCGCACCCGCCTCCTCACCGAGACCCGGCACGACGTTGATCGCACCGGCGGGGAAGCCGGCTTCCGCCGCGAGCTCGGCAAGACGCAGCGGCACCAGGCAGGCCTCCTCGGCCGGTTTGATCACGGTCGCGTTGCCCATCGCCAGCGCCGGCGCGACGGTGCGGCCGAACATCTGCCCCGGATAATTCCACGGAATGATATGGCCGGTGACGCCGAGCGGCTCGTAGACGGTCGTGACGAAGAAGCCGTCGAGAAACGGGATGGTGTCGCCATGCACCTTGTCCGCGGCGCCGCCGTAATATTCGAAATAGCGCGCGACGGCGACGACGTCAGCCCTGGCCTGCTTCATCGGCTTGCCGGTGTCGGCCGCTTCGAGCTTCGCGAGCTCCTCGGCATGATCCTCGACGAGGCGGCCGAGCTTCGACAGCAGGCGCCCGCGCTCCACTGCGGCGAGCCGGCCCCACGGCCCTTCGAGCGCACGGCGCGCCGCCGCTACGGCAAGATCGATGTCCGCTGCGTCACCGGCGGCAATCGAGGCGATCACCTGGCCGGTCGCCGGCGCCAGCATCGCGATGGTGCGGCCCGACTGCGCGGGCTGCCACTTGTTGTCGATGAAGACGCCCTTGGCGGCAGGCAGTTTGACATTGGCGTTCATGGCAGCTCTCCGACTTCCTTTGCAGCTCGTCCGCGGGTCATCTCAGACCTTTGCACGGCGCATCCCCTCGAGCTGCGCGACAGCCGAGGCAACGGAGGCGTGTGACCATGGCCGGATTGGCCGGCCGCTCCTCGTTTGCGCTGCAGCGGTGATGATGCCCGATGGATGCGTCCGACGTTTCTGTCAGACAATCCGGGAGCCGTCCAGAACCGGACGTGGGGTGCACGCGAACGTGCGGCGCGCGGCCCTGCGGGGCTCGCGCGCGATCGGCCGCGACATCATCGTCGCAAGACTCGTCATCTGGCTTGCCGCCTGGTCCGGCAGGCGGTCGGGAACGCTCGCGGCCGGCGCGCGATTACGCGCCGGTTCTCGCCTTGCTCGCCGCGATCTGGTGCAGCGCCCATCTCGCGTTCTTGCGAACGTCGGGATCGAGATCGTCGGCGACCAGCGCGAGGTACGGCTCGCCGTCGGGCGCGGCGATCTCGCCCAGCGCAGCCGCCGCCTCCTTGCGCAGATTGGCCTGCTCGTGGGTGATGCATTGGCCGATCGGTCGCACCGCATGCAGCACCTTCATGCGCCCGAGGCTGCGGATCGCCTTCAGGCGCACCTGCCAGAACTCATCCGCCAGGCAGGCGATCAACGGATCGGCGGCGACGGCACCATTGACATTGAGCCCGAGCGTCTCGGCCGCCATCTCCCGCACCATCCAGTCGGAATCCCTGAGTGCGCGGGTGATGGTCTCCGCGGCGATCTTCATGTGCGAGAAGGCGAGCGCACTGACCGCCGCGCGGCGGACATGCGCATCGGGATCTCCGATCAGCGCCGTCAGCGCCGGAATCGACTCCTCGAGCTTGAGGAAGCCGATGACGCCGATCGCCTGCACGCGGACGGCGGCATCCGGATCCTGCAGCGCCTCCAGCGCCGGCTTGAGCGTGTCCTTGCGCCGCAGCTCCTTCAGCGCGCGCAGCGCGCCCATGCGGACGAAGGCATGCGCATGCGTCACCAGCGGCAGGATGGCGTCGGCCGAAGCGGGATCCTTGAACTCGGCGAGACTGTCGGCGGCCGCCGAGGCGACGATCCGCTCGGGATCGACGAGCAGCTGGACCAGCGCCTCCGCCGCCTCCGGCCCGTCGAACTCACCGAGCGCCATGGCGACCTGCTGGCGCACGCCGGCGTCGGGATCGGCGACCATCTTCGCCAGATGCGCGACCGCGGCGGGATCGCCGGAATGTCCCAATGCGATGATCGCGACCCGCCGCTCCGCCGGATCGGCGGCACCGAGCCGCTCGTCGGCGTCGTCGAGATCGTCATAAGCTTCGAACGGGCTCGACATGATCACCTCAACAGATAGGGAATGTTGACGGTGACGGCGCCGGTCGGGCAATCCGCTTCGCAGGGCATGCAGTACCAGCATTCATCATAGGCCATGAAGGCCTTGCCGGTCATGTCGCTGATCCTGAGCACGTCGAGCGGGCAGACGTCGACGCAGACCGTGCAGCCCTTGTCGGCGATGCATTTGGCGTCGTCGACGACGACAGGAACCGACGTCTGATAGGTTGCAAGAGGCATGTCTCGTTCTCCGTCTGATCGTCAGGCGCTGGCGCGGATGCGCTGCTTGTCGTAGAGGTCCTTCTCGTCGTCCGCGATCGGCACGACATAGGGCTGTACCGCCCGCTTCTCGCTGGTCATGCGGCCGTCCTGCTTGCTCAGCAGCGTGTGGCAGAACCAGTTCTCGTTGTCCTTGTCCGGAAAATCGGTGCGCCAGTGATAGAGCCCCCAGCGGCTCTCCTCGCGGAACAGCGAGGCATGGGCCGCCATATCAGCGCAATCCATGATCGACTGCACCTCCAGCGCGCGCAGCAGTTCATGCGCGTTGCGCGCGATCATGCGGTCCTGCATGTCCTCGCGGACCTCGGCGAGCCGGCGCATGCCGAGCTCGTATTTCCGCGTCACCTTCGGCGGCTGCAGATAGTCGTTGACCAGACGCCGCGTCTTGTACTCGATCTGGTTCGGCGGAATGCCGTCCTCGCGCTTGGTCGGCGCCAGCACGCGCTCGCGCTCCAGCGCGATCTCGGCGGCGTCGATGTCGCCGAAATCATGATTGTCCGCGAACTCCATCGCGTCGAGACCCGCGAACGACCCGTTGGTGAACGCGCCCAGCATGTAGTTGTGCGGTACGCTGGCCATGTCGCCGGCCGCATAGAGTCCGGGCACGGTGGTGCGGGCATTGTCGTCGACGAACACGCCCGACGCGCTGTGGCCGGAGCAGAAGCCGATCTCGGAGATGTGCATCTCGATCGACTCCTTGCGATAGTCGACGCCGCGTCCCTCCTGGAACAGTCCGCGCGTGGGACGCTCGACCTTGTGCAGGGTGTGCTCGATCTCCTCGATCGTCTTGTCGTGCAGGTGCTTGAGCTGCAGGAACACCGGCCCCTTGCCCGACAGCAGCTCGTTGTAGAACTCCAGCATCATCTGGCCCGACCAATAGTCGCACTCGATGAAGCGGCGATCCTCGTTGTTGGCGGTATAGGCACCGAAGGGACCGGCGACATAGGCGCAGGCCGGACCGTTGTAATCCTTGATCAGCGGGTTGATCTGGAAGCATTCGAGATTGGCGAGCGCCGCGCCCGCGTGATAGGCCATCGCATAGCCGTCGCCGGAATTGGCGGCGTTCTCATAGGTGCCGAACATGTAGCCTGACGTCGGCAGGCCGAGCCGCCCCGCCGCGCCCATGCACAGGATGACGGCCTTGGCCTTGATCACCAGCATCTCGGCCGTGCGGGTGTTGACGCCGACGGCGCCGGCGATGCGGCCATCGCTCGACTTCAAGAGCCGCGTCGCCATGTAGCGGTTGGAGATCAGGATGCGCGCCCGCCGCAGCTGACGATACAGCGCCTTCTTGACGGTCTCGCCGTTCGGCATCGGCAGGACGTAGGTGCCGATGTGGTGCACCTTCTTGACGGCATAGTCGCCGTTCTCGTTCTTGAGAAAGCGGATGCCGAAGCTGTCGAGCTCCTCGATGATCCCGTAGCAGCTCTGGGCGTATTTATACACCGCCTTCTGGTCCACGATGCCGTCATTGGCGATCGTGATTTCCTTGGTGTACTGCTCCGGCGTCGCGTAGCCGGGGATGACCGCGTTGTTCAGGCCGTCCATGCCCATCGAGATCGCGCCGGAGCGCTTGACGTTCGCCTTCTCCAGCAGAACGACGTTGGCCTTCGGATTCTTCATCTTGGCCTTCAGGGCGGCCATCGGGCCGGCGGTGCCGCCGCCGATCACCAGCACGTCGCAGGACACCTCCGAGAGGCCGTCGACGATCTCATCCATTGCCATTCTAAGCTCCTGCTTGGCCGGACCCACCGGTCCGGGTCAGAGTTGTTCAGCGGCGCGCCCGGCGATAGCAATTAGTTGTCGCCGGGACGCAATTCTTCCGCCGGCGCTCAGCGCTCGACGAACGCCTTCTCGACCACGAAATGGCCGGGCGTGCTGTGGTTGCCTTCGACGAAGCCGCGGTCCTCCAGCATGGTCTGGAGCTCGGCCAACATCGCCGGGCTGCCACAGAGCATGACGCGGTCGGTCTCGACATCGAGGTCGGGCCCGCCGATGTCGGCGAACATCTGGCCCGATGCGATCAGATCGGTGATGCGGCCGCGGTTGCGGAACGGCTCGCGGGTCACCGTGGGGTAATGGTGCAGCCGATCTCGGACCAGGGGGCCGAAGAAGTCATGGCCGCGCAGGCTGTCGACGAGCTGCTCGCCATAGGCAAGCTCCGAGACCTGGCGGCAGCCATGGGCCAGAATGATGGTCTCATAGGTCTCGTAGATGTCGGGATCCTTGACCAGGCTGGCGAACGGCGCCAGCCCGGTGCCGGTCGACAGCAGCAGCAGACGTCTGCCGGGAATGAGGTTGCCCGCGATCAGCGTTCCCGTCGCCTTGCGCCCGACGAGGATGCGATCGCCCTCCTTGATCTTCTGCAGCCGTGAGGTCAGCGGCCCGTCCGCCACCTTGATGCTGAAGAACTCCAGCTCCTCCTCGTGATTGGCGCTCGCCATGCTGTAGGCGCGCATCAGCGGCCGGCCGTCGACCTCCAGTCCGATCATCGCGAACTGCCCGTTCTGGAAGCGGAAGCCGGGATCCCGCGTGGCGGTGAAGCTGAACAGCGAATCGGTCCAGTGCCGGACCGACAACACCGTCTCAGTCTGAAAAGCGCTCATCGTCGTCTCCTGAGGCGCGGGGCGCGCCGTGTGGCGGTTGCTGAGCACGATCTCGCGGAAACGGCGCAGTCCGGCAATTTCGAACGTGCTGCGACGGTGGATTAGTTGCGAAGATTGTTCCGAGGAAAGCCAGCGCGCCTAACGAAGCAGCAGCGCTCGACATCCCGTCGAACGAGGCAATTAGTTGCTGGGTGCTCCGAACCGTCTCCCCTAGCGTGATGACACCGGCCTCGGCACAACCAGGAGGAGCCATGATTGCAGCCGACATCGCTGACGGCGAGGTCAGTCCCGACCTGGCATCATTGCGGCTACGGAACGCGAGCGGCCCGCCCGCGGTGCTGTCCGCCGAACGGCTGCGCCTATCCTGCATGTGCGCGCATTGCAGGCGGGCCCGCTTCGACGGCCGCTTCCCGTCGCAATTTCCCGGGATCGGCATCGTGGGGGTCGGTGACCTCGGCTACGGCCTGAACATCGCGTTTTCCGACGGCCATAATCGTGGTATCTATCCGAAATCATACCTCTGGGAACTCGCTGCCGTTTGAGGCCCTCACGCGGCGACGGATGGCACGAACATTGCTCCGCTTCTGATCAGTATGATCAATGCGGAGGCAAGACATGTTGCTGCAGGCGGCCAAATCAGCTGCGGAAGCCGTGCCCTCTCCCATGACCTCAGCACGCGCGGTGACCAGTTCGTCGCTCCTGCTCACCGAAAGTCAGCAATCCATCGGCGGCCCGCCGTCGCTGATCGAAAGGCTCAGCCTGCGCGAGCGTGAGCAGGTGCTGAAGCAGGGCCGCCGCAAGGTCCTGAACCGCGGCCAGACGCTGTTCAGTCAGGGCGCCCGGCACGACGGCATTTTCCTGGTCGAGAGCGGCCGCATCCGCGTGTTCTACACGTCCCCGCAGGGGCGCGAGATCACGCTGGCCTATTGGCATGTCGGCAATTTCGTCGGCGGTCCCGAAGTGTTCGACACCGGCGTGCATCAATGGTCCGGCATCGCGGCCAGCAATGCCAGCGTGATCCAGCTTCCGGGCAAGGAGCTGCGAACGCTGGTGGCGGAGATCCCCAATCTGGCGATCGGACTGATCGAAGGGTTGAGCTTCAAGGGAAAATGCTACTCCGCCCTGGCCCAGATGCTGGGGACCCGTTCGATCACCGAGCGGCTCGCCCATCTGCTGCTGCATCTCGTCGACCTCTATGGCGTCGACGATCCCGACGGCAAGGTCATTGCCGCGGCCTTCACCCATGCCGACATCGCCCACATGGTCGGCGCGACGCGGCAGTGGGTGACGATCAGCCTCAAGCGGATGCAGGAAAAGAATATCGTCCGTACCAGGCGGTCGCAGATCGTGGTCTGCCGGCCCGACGTCCTGGACGAGATGCGCGGCCAGGCCGCGGATTAGCCGGCCTGCTCATGCAAGCGGCTGTCATGAGCGAAATTGCCCAAGGAGTACGCAACCGGATTTTGACGGCAACTAATCCACCCGCTGCCGAACTCCGGATTTGCGCTCGTGGACGCGGCCTTCATCATGGCGCCATCAGCCATCCAACCGAACGGGGATGAGAATGGTCCGCTGCCGTCACGCGCTCTTACTATCCGTCACCTGTCTGTCCCTGATTGCGGCGCAGCCCGTCGCAGCAGAGACGGTCACGATCGGCATAGGCACCCAGGACACCACGACCAACACGGTGACTGCCGGCACCATCGTGCGGCAGCTTCACCTGCTGGAGAAGTATCTGCCCAAGGACGGCAAATACGCCAACATCAAGTTCGAAATCGAGTGGCAGAACTTCACGTCCGGCCCGCCCGTCACCAACGGGATGATGGCGAACAAGCTGCAGTTCGGCATGATGGGCGACTACCCGCTGATCGTGAACGGCTTCACCTTCGAGAACAATCCCGAGAGCAAGAGCCGGCTGATCGCGGTCGCCGCCTACAGCCTCGCCGGCTCCGGCAACGGCATCGTCGTTCACAAGGACTCGCCCTACTATGAACTCTCCGACCTCAAAGGCAAGCTGGTCAGCGTGCCGTTCGGCTCGGCCGCACATGGCATGGTGCTGAAGGCGCTTCAGGACGCCGGCTATCCGGCGGACTTCTTCCAGCTCGTGAGCCAGACGCCGGAGGTCGGCTCGACGAACCTGCAGGAAAAGAAGATCGACGCGCACGCCGATTTCGTTCCGTTCGCCGAGTTGCTGCCGTTCCGCGGCTATGCGCGCAAGATCTTCGACGGCGTCCAGACCAACCTGCCGACCTTCCACGGCGTCGTCGTCCGCACCGACTTTGCGGAGAAGTATCCCGAGGTCGTCATCGCCTATGTCAAGGCAGTCATCGCCGCCAACCAGTGGCTGCGCCAGGATCCGAAAGCGGCGGCCGAAAAGATCCAGGAATGGACCGGGATCAACAAGGAGGTCGTCTACATCTTCCTCGGTCCCGGCGGCAACATGACCACGGATCCGACGATCAAGCCGGCGCTGGTGGATGCCGCCGCGACTGACGTCAAGGTGCTGCAGAGCCTCGGCCGCATGAAGGAGTTCGATCCGAAGAAGTGGGTGGACGACAGCTACATCCGCAAGGCCTATGCCGAGCTGAAGCTGGACTATGACAAGGATCTCGCCAGCACCGCGAACTACGAAATCTCCGGCGAGGACAAGTTCTGCAACAGGCCGATCACCGAGCCGCGCAAGGCCGGCGAGGTCTGGATCGACGGCGAGGGCATCACAGCCTTCAGCAGCGCGACCTGCACGCTCGGCGCCTATGCCGACTACAAGGCCAAGGGCAAGAAGATCAACGTCGCCTACGTCTTCGACACCGCGCGCGGCATCAAGCTGTTCGCCGACCAGGCGTTCTTCGCCGCCGCCAATGGCGAGATCGCGCCGTTCCTGCTGAAGAAGGATGCCGAGGCCTATGCCGCCAAGATCGGCGGCAAGGTGATGGGACTTGATGACGCCGTGAAGCTGGCGGTGGCGGGAGGCAAGACTTGAGCAGCCCCGCCCTGATGACGTCGCCCGACCAGGCTGCGGCGGCCGCCGCGCCTGGCACCGCGCCCCCGCCGAGCCGGCCGCACGTCTCCGCCCGCGCGGCACGCTGGTTCCGGCTGAACCAGGACCGGCTGCAGTCGCTGCTGATCGGCACCGCGTCGCTGATCCTGTTCCTGATCGCCTGGCACCTGCTGACGACCTACCGCGTCGTCTTCTTCGTGAAGTTCACCAACGTGCCGGCGCCGCTGGCGGTCTATGCGAGCTTCACCAAGGCGATCCACGATCCGAAATTCCTGATGCACATCCTGCTCAGTTGCCGCCGGATCTTCATCGGGTTCTCGCTGGCCGCGCTGGTCGGCGTGCCGCTCGGCCTGATCATGGGCCGCTTCAAGCTGGTGCACGAGATCGTGTTTCCGGTCGCCGAGGTGCTGCGTCCGATTCCGGCCATCGCCTGGGTCCCGATGGCGATCATGCTGTGGCCGACCAACGAGCAGAGCATTGTCTTCATCACCTTTCTCGGCTCGTTCTTTCCGATCCTGGTCAACACCCTGCACGGCATGACGCTGGTCGATCCCGTGCTGGTGCGCGCCGCCAAATGCCTTGGCGCCCGGGAGGCGTCGATCTTCCGCGAGGTCTATTTCCCGGCGTCGCTGCCGCACATCTTCACTGGCCTCACCGTCGGCATGGGCGTCGCATGGGTGTCGCTGATCGCGGCCGAGATGATCTCGGGACAGTTCGGCATCGGCTACTTCACCTGGGAAGCCTATTCACTGGTCCAGTATGCCGACATCGCGCTCGGGATGATCGCGATCGGCGTGCTCGGGCTCGGCTCGAGCCTCGTGATCCGCGCAGCCGGACAATTGGTGATGCCCTGGAGGTCGCGATGAGCCAAGCCGCAGCGGATACGAGACAGGGCCATATCGAGGTCCGCAACTTCGCCCTGAGCTACGAGACCATCGACGGCGCCGTCGAGGCCGTCACCGACACCCAGATCCATGTCGAGCCCGGCGAGTTCGTCTCGATCGTCGGACCGTCGGGTTGCGGCAAGTCGACACTGCTCAACGCTGTCGCGGGCTTCCTCAAGCCGACCAGCGGCATCGTCACGGTCGACGGCCAGGCCGTGACCGGACCCAGCGCCGAACGCGGCATGGTGTTTCAGCAATATTCGCTGTTTCCCTGGAAGACGGTGCGCGAGAACGTCGAGTTCGGGCTGAAGATGCGCGGCATGGCGAAGTTCGAGCGCGCACGCGCGGCGCGGACTCTGCTCGGCCTCGCCGGTCTCGAGGCGTTCGAGAACCATTATCCCGAGCGTCTCTCCGGCGGCATGAAGCAGCGCGTCGGCATCGTGCGCGCGCTCGCCACCGGCCCCAAGGTGCTGCTGCTCGACGAGCCGTTCGGCGCGCTGGACGCGCAGACCCGCATCATCATGCAGCAGATCCTCACCAACATGTGGCAGCGGCTGAAGATCTCGGTGCTGTTCGTCACCCACGACATCGACGAGGCGATCTTCCTGTCCGACCGCGTCTACTGCATGACCGCGCGCCCCGGCTCGATCAAGGCCGAAATCCAGATCCCGCTCGAGCGCCCACGCCAGCAAGCGATGATGATGTCGTCGGAATTCCTGGCGCTGCGGCGCGGGCTGATGTCGTTGATCCGCGAGGAGAGCCTGAAGGCGATGGGCGGCGAGATCACCGATCTCGGCATGCAGGGACTGAGCATCGAGTTGCAGGGCCAGTCGATCTCCGAAATCCTCTGAAGGGTTTTGCGCTCGACCGACGGCGGCCGGTCCAGCTCCGAAGAAGGCGCCCGATGGTCGCACCCGAGCGGCGCAACAGGTGCTGGCGTCCCGGCCGGTCCTGGCGCAGAATGCCGGATAGCAAACAACGACGTCGCAGGGGGAACGCGCGGATCCGTCAGCATCGACATCGGGCGTGAGGGTGCTCGCAGGCGCACATCGAGGGGTCCAGCCGGACGCGCCGGCCGTGCACAGCACGGACGACGTCCGCAATGCGGCCGGTGCCATCGCGCGCAACCGCTCTCCAGGCGCAACTGAGAGGAACCAATGCAGGGCACCATCTACCCAAGCCTCAAGGATCGGGCCGTTCTCGTGACCGGCGGCGGCTCCGGCATCGGGGAAGCGATCGTCCGCAATTTCGTCGGCCAAGGTGCGCGTGTCGGATTCATCGACATCGATCTGGAGGCCTCACAGCAAGTGCTGGAGAGCCTGCCTGCGGAGGCCAAGGTGCACTTCGCGCATGCCGATCTGCGCGACATCGCCGCGCTGAGGGCTGCGGTCGCCGGCGCCCGCGAGGCGCTCGGGCCGATCACCATCCTCGTGAACAATGCGGCGCGCGACGACCGCCACACGATCGAGGACGTCACGCCGGACTATTGGGACGAGCGCATCGCCGTGAACCTCAAGCATCAGTTCTTCGCGGCCCAGGCGGTTGCGCCGGACATGATCCAGGCGGGAGGCGGCGCGATCGTCAATCTCGGCTCGGTGAGCTGGGTGCTCGGCCAGGGCAACATGCCCTGCTACACCACGGCGAAGTCGGCGATCCAGGGACTGACGCGCGCTCTCGCCCGCGATCTCGGCCCCAGCAACATCCGGGTCAATTCCATCCTTCCGGGCTGGATCATGACCGAGCGCCAGCAGCGAATGTGGCTGACGCCCGAGGGCGAGGCCGAGCTGATGCGGCGCCAATGCCTCAAGCGCAAGCTCGTGCCGGACGACATCGCCCGCGTAGTGCTGTTCTTCGCCGCCGACGACAGCGGCGCCTGCACCAACCAGAACTACATCGTCGACGGCGGCTGGGCCTGAGACCGCGCCGCTCTCACGATGCAACCAGATGCGGCCCGGTGCTGCCGCGCGCGACGATCTCGAAACCGAGGTCGATCTGCCGCGCTCTCGGCCGCCTGCCGGTGGCGATCACCTGAAGCACCAGTTCGGACGCCACGCGCCCCATGTCGGCGCGCGGCGTCAGCACGGTCGACAGCGGCGGATTGGAGGCCGCCGCGAATTCCAGGTCATTGAAGCCGATCAGCGAAATCCGGCGCGGGACCTCCAGCCCCGCCTGCTGGCAGGCGAACAACGCCCCGAGCGCGATGTTGTCGTCGCAGCAGAAGATCGCGTCGGGGGCTTCGCTCGCGAGCATCTCCTCGGTCAGCTTCCGCCCCAGCGAGATCGTCGCCTGGGCCGGGAGCCAGGCCACCAGCGACGCGCCGTCCAGCCCGGCTTCCGCCAGCGCTGCGTGATACCCCTCGAGCCGGGCGCGGGCCCGGTCGTCGCGCTGTCCCGAGAGATAGGCGATCCGCCGATGTCCCAGCTCGATCAGGAAGCGGGTCGCGGCATGGCCGCCCTGGCGCTGCGAAAGTCCGACATTCAGATCGATCGGATCGTCGGTCAGCTCGAACGTCTGCACCACCGGAATCCGCGAGCGTTCGAGAATGCGCCGTGCCGCCCGCGTCTGGTTCACCCCGACCAGGATCAGCGCCTCGATGTTCTGGCCCAGCAAGGTCCTGATCGCCCCCTCTTCCTCCTCCGCCGAGTAGCGGCTGCTGACGACGACGGGGCGAAAGCCGAGCGGCAGCAGGGCGTCGTAGATCGCCTGCAGGTAGTCCGCGAAGATGCCGTTGGAGAGCGACGACACGACGATGCCGATGGAATGCGTGCGGGTCGAGGCGAGCCGGCTCGCCGCGAAGTTGGGCACATAGGCCAGCCTGTCGACCGCCGCATCGATCCGCTTGCGCAATTCCGGCGACACCATATCGGGCCGACGCAGCGCCCGCGACACGGTGACAGCGCTGACATTGGCGATGCGCGCGACGTCCTCCAGCGTGGTGCGACGCTTCTGAGACATGATCCTTGCAGCAATGATTCACGCGGATTTTTCCGAACCACATTCATGACATGCGACCGGCCGCTTGGCAAAAGCGGCGCGACGGTAATTGACAGCGCTGTCATTGATCAGTAACGCTTGGCGGGTCGAGACGACGAGCATTGCTCGCACAACCTCCGGAAACAAAGAGGCGTCTCGCACATGCGTCATTGATCTGGCGCCACAACAACAGGGGAGGTCACGAATGTCGTCCAAGTCGATGAGGGCGCGATGCCTTGCCACGTGTGCATCGCTGGTGCTGGTCACCGCGTTTGCCAGCAAGGCGCTGGCGGAGCCGGAGATGGTCAAGGGACCGGCGAGCGAGCCTGAATGCATGGTGCCGTGGACCAAGGACACCAAGTTCTTCAAGTTTCCGGCCAAGAAGGGCCCCTACCGCATCGCACTGGCGAACGGCTACATCGCCAACACCTGGCGCATCCAGATGATCCAGACCGCGAAGGCCTATGCGGCGCAGCCCGAGGTGAAGGCCAAGCTCAAGGAGTTCAAGGTCGTCTCGACCGGCGAGGACGTGCCGGCGCAGATCTCGGCGATCAACAACTTCATCGACTCCGGCTATGACGCCATCGTCGTCAACGCGCAGAACCCGACCGCCTTCGGGCCGGTGATCAAGCGCGCCAAGCAGGCCGGCGTGATCCTCGTCGCCTTCGACAACATTCTCGCGACGGAAGACGCGATCAACGTCAATGTCGACCAGAAGGGCCTCGGCGAGCTCTGGGCGAAGTGGCTGGTCAAGAACGTGCCCGGCGGCGGCAAGGTGCTCGAGGTGCGCGGCGTCGCCGGAACCTCGGTCGACACCGACCGTCACAACGGCTTCCACTCCGTTCTCGACGGCTCCGGCAAGAAGTGGCAGGTCACCGAGGTCGTCGGCAAATGGGACGACGGCGTCGCCCAGAAGGCCACGGCCGATGCGATCGCGACCAACGGCCCGTTCGATGCGATCTCCGGCCAGGGTGGCGACACCGGCATCGTGCAGGCCATGCTCGACGCCAAACACAAGATGGTGCCGTTCGGCGGCGAGACCGAGAACGGCTTCCGCAAGTTCTGCGCCGCCAAGGCCTCGGAAGGCCTGAAATGCTCGTCGGCCGGCACCGGACCTGCGCAGGTCGCGGTCGCGATCAAGGTCGCGCTCGCCGCCCTCGAAGGCAAGGTCGTGCCGCAATCGGTCAAGCTGCCGCTCGCGGTCGTGGAAGATCCGAACTTCAAGAAGGATCAGGACTACTTCCCGGCCCAGTCCGACAACTTCTTCGTCGGCAACTCCTTCCCGACCTGCGGCATCAACTTCACGGCGCAGGAGATCATGGGCCAGTCGAAGGAAAACCAATAGGCCGGTGTGATCGCTGGTCCGCGAGTTTCTCTCGCGGCCAGCCCGTCCCTATTGCCCAAACGACTGGGGAAGCAAGCATGATCGCGGCTGAGCCGCTGTTTCGCGCCGTAGGACTGTCCAAACGCTACGGCGGCGTGATCGCTCTCGACGGTGCGGACCTGGAGGTCCACCCCGGCCGCATCCACGCCATTCTCGGCGAGAACGGCGCCGGCAAGTCGACGCTGATCAAGCTGATGGTCGGCGTGGTCGCACCGGACGAAGGCCGGATGACGCTCGAAGGGCGCGAGGTCGCCTTCAGCGGTCCCTCCGCCGCGAATGATGCCGGCGTCGTCTGCATCTTCCAGGAGCTGTCGCTGATTCCCGACCTATCGGTCGCGGACAACATCATGATCTCGCATCCGCCGACGCGGTTCGGCATGATCGACCGGCGCGCCCAGCGCCGGCTTGCCGAGGAGGCGCTACACCGCGCCGGCGCCGGCGACATTCATCCGCGCGCGCTGGTGAAGGACCTGCCGCTGTCGCGCCGGCAGATGGTCGAGATCGCGAAAGCGCTGTCGCGGCGGCCGAAGATCCTGATCCTCGACGAGGCGACCTCGGCGCTGACCGCCTCCGACGTGACCAAGGTGTTCCAGGTGCTGAAGCGCCTGCGCAGCGAGGGGCTGGCCCTGCTCTACATCTCCCACCGCATGCACGAGATCGCCGAGCTCGCCGACGATTGCAGCGTATTCCGCAACGGGCGCCGCATCTCGACCTTCCCGGCCGGCACCAGAACGGATGCCGAAGTGATCGAGCTGATGATCGGCCGCGAGTACAAGCACGCCTTCCCGGAAAAGCCGCCGCGAAAAGCCGACGGCCGGCCGCCCGCGCTGCAATGCACGAGCATCAGTTGGGGCGACCGGCTGAAGGACATCTCGTTCTCGCTGCAGGCCGGAGAGATCATCGGACTCGGCGGGCTCGACGGCCAGGGCCAGCGCGAGCTGCTGCTGGCGCTGTTCGGCGTGCTGCGCGACTGCCGCGGCGACATTCTGATCGACGGCAACAAGGTGACGATCGACAGCCCCGTCACTGCCAAGTCGGAGCGCATCGGCCTCGCGCTGATTCCGGAGGACCGCAAGACCGAAGGACTGATGCTGCCGATGTCGGTGCGCGACAATCTCTCGGCCGCCGCCTTTGACCGGTTCGCGACATTCGGCATCGTCGACCGGCAGCGGCAATCGGCGCTGATCGAGGAGATGATCCGCCTGATCGAGATCAAGACCGCCTCCCCCGATCTCGCCGTCAGCGCGCTCTCCGGCGGCAATCAGCAGAAGGTCGTGATCGCGAAATGGCTGATGAACAAGCCGCGCATCATCCTGCTCAACGATCCGACGCGCGGCATCGACGTCGGCACCAAGCAGGAGATCTACCGGCTGCTGCGCCGGCTTGCCGACGAGGGCGCCGCGATCCTGCTCTATTCGACCGACTATGACGAGCTGATCGGCTGCTGCGACCGCGTGCTGGTGATGTATGATGGCGCGATCAGGCGCCAGCTTGCGGGCGCCGAGATCACCGAGCGCGCGCTGGTCAGCAGTGCGCTCAATGTCGACGAGGGCGAGCGAGCGGAAGCGAGTCTGGCATGACCGAGTGGCGGTACTGGCTCGCCGAACAGCGCGGCACACTGCTCGCGATCGGCATCTTCGTCGCGATGTTCGTGCTCTATGCGACCAATCATCCGGCCGGCTTCAGCGCCAACATGGTGCAGACCGCGGCCAACAAGGCGACGCTGCTGGCCTTCGTCGCCATGGCGCAGGCGATCGTGGTGATCACCGCCGGCATCGATCTGTCCGTCGGCATGATCCTCACACTGACCAACTGCCTCGCGTCCTGGATCGTGGTCGGCACCGCCACCGAGACCGCGCTCGGCGTCGCCGGCGTGCTCGGCACCGGCATCGTCTGCGGCATGATCAACGGCGCGATCGTGATTTTCGGTCGCCTGCAGCCGATCGTGACCACGATCGCCACCGGGGCGATGTACTACGGCCTCGCGCTGTTCCTGCGGCCCAATCCCGGCGGATCCGTCAACGAGACGCTGGCGGATGCCTTGACGGGACGTCTGTTCGGCGTGCTGCCCACGAGCCTCGTGGCGCTGGCCGCGGCGGCGCTGCTGATCTGGGTGCCGTACAGCCGCTCGGTCGTCGGCCGCGCCGCGTTCGCGACCGGCTCCTCCGAGGTCGCCGCCTACATGTCCGGCGCGCCGATCCGCGCGGCCAAGTTCGTCGCCTACACCCTGGCTGGCCTGCTGTCGGCGATCGGCGGCCTGTTCCTGACGTTCTTCTCCTACACGGGCGAGGCCGCCTATGCGAGCGGCAATGCCTACACCCTGTTCTCGATCGCGGCCGTGGTGCTCGGCGGCGTATCGCTGATGGGCGGACGCGGCAGCGCGATCGGGGCGATCTTCGGCGCACTCGCGTTCCGGACCATCGGCGATCTGCTGTTCGTGTTCGATTTCGATCCGCTGTGGCAGCCGCTGTTCCAGGGGCTGGTGCTGATGCTCGCGGTCTCGATCGGCGCGTTCGGCCTGGTGCGGGTGCGCAATCGGCTGGAGTGGTTCGGATGAGCGACGCAACGGCACCACAACCGGCCCATCGCGGGATCGCCATGCTGCGTCGGATCGATCCGGCGGTGGCGGCCTCGTTCGGCTGCATCGTGCTGCTGCTGCTGGTCGGCAGCCTGTATTCGCGCAGCTTCCTGTCGCCGGATTATCTGCTGCAGCAGTTGAAGGTCGCGAGCTTCCTGGGCGTGATCGCCACCGGCATGATGCTGGTGATCCTGCTCGGGCAAATCGATCTCTCGGTGCCGTGGGTCGTGACAACGGGCGCGATGATGGCCTGCGCGGCGGCCGCTCATGGCACGACCGGCGCCATCATCGCGATTCCCTGCGGCATTCTCTGCGGCGCCGCCATCGGTGTCCTGAACGGCATCGGCGTCGCCTATCTGCGCATTCCCTCGATGATCATCACGCTGGCGACCAATGCGGTCGCGCAAGGCCTGATGGTGGCCTACACCGGCGGCTTCGCGCCGCAGGATTCCGCCTCCAAGGCGATGCGCTATCTCGCCACCGGCACGATCGTGCCCGGCCTTCCCAATGCGGTGCTGGTCTGGGCGATCATCGGCGGCGCAGCGATCTGGCTGTTGTCACGGACCACGTTCGGGCGCGCCATCTATGCCATCGGCAATCGCGAGCGCGCGGCCTATCTCTCAGGGATCGATACACGCCGCATCACCATGCTGGCGTTCGCGCTGTCCGGCGCGCTGTCCGCCTTCGGCGGCGTGCTGCTCGCGGGCTACGCGTCGAAGGCGGCGCAGTCGATGGGCGATGCCTATCTGCTGCCCTCGATCGCCGCCGTCGTGCTCGGCGGCACGCACATTCTCGGCGGCCGCGGCAGCTATCTCGGCACCGTCGCCGGCGTCGTGCTGATCACCCTGCTGCAGTCCATCCTGTCGGTGATGCAGATCAGCGAGGCCGGCCGCCAGCTGATCTACGGCGCGGTGATCATCCTGATGCTCCTGATCTACGGCCGCCAGAAGCTGTGATCGAACAGCGACTGGTCCCGCAAGCCGGCTGGTGATCTGCGACGGATGCCGCTGCACCTCACACTTCGAGCCACTCCTGCCGGACCGCGGTGTTGGCCTTGAGCTGATCCGGCGTTCCTTCGAACACGACGCGGCCGTGGCCCATGACATAGACGCGCTTCGAGATCCGCATCGCGATCGAGAGCTTCTGCTCGACAAGCAGGATCGCGACGCCAGCCGCCGCAATCCGGGCGATCAGGTCGCCGACCTGCTGTACGATCAGCGGCGCCAGACCTTCGGTGGGTTCGTCGATCATGATCAGGTCGGGGTCACCCATCAAGGTCCGGCAGGTGGTCAGCATCTGCTTCTCGCCGCCCGACAGCACGCCAGCCGGCGTATCGGCGCGCGCGGCGAGATTGGGAAACATGTCGAGCATGTCCTGGAGGCGCCACTTCCCCGGCCGCCGGGTGTCCTTGATGCCGAGCACGAGATTTTGCCGCACGGTGAGGCTCGGAAAGATGTCGCGATGCTCGGGCACATAGCCAAGCCCAAGGCGCGCGATCTTGTAGCTCGGCAAGCCGGCAATGTCCCGGCCCTTGAAGCGGATCGTCCCCTGCGGACTGACCTCGCCCATGATCGCCTTCACGGTGGTCGAGCGGCCGACGCCGTTGCGGCCGAGCAGGCTCACCACTTCGCCAGCAGCGACGTCGAGGTCGACGCCCTGGAGGATGTGACTCTTGCCGTAATAGGCGTGGAGGTTCCTGACTTCGAGCATCAGTGGGCCTCCTCGCCGAGATAGGCTTCCCTCACTTTCGGGTCCCGACGGATCTCCTCCGGCGTGCCCGACGCGATGATGTGGCCGTAGACCAGCACCGAGATGCGATCGGCGAGACCGAATACCACGCTCATGTCGTGCTCGACGATCACCAGCGTCCGCCCCTCGGTGAGCCGCCGGATCAACGAGACGGCGCGCTCGGTCTCCGCATGGCTCATCCCGGCCGTCGGCTCGTCGAGCATGACGACCGTCGCACCGCTCGCAATGGTGACCCCGATCTCCAGCTCGCGCTGCTCGGCATAAGTCAACAACCCCGCGGGGATGTCACGCCGATGCGTGAGGTGGATGTCATCGAGGATCTGGGCGGTCCGCTCGCGCACCTCCGGCAGGCTGTCGACGTTCTTCCAGAACGCGTAGCGATGTCCTGTCGCCCACAGCACGGCGCAGCGGACGTTCTCCCACACGGTCATGCGGGCGAACACGTTGGTGACCTGGAACGAGCGCGACAGGCCGCGCCGGTTGATCTCGAACGGCCGCAGGCCCGAGATGACCGCGCCGTTCAATCGCACCTCGCCCGAGGTCGGCCTGATATGCCCGCTGATGAGGTTGAACGTGGTGGACTTGCCAGCGCCGTTCGGGCCGATGATGGCGTGACGCTCGCCCTGGGCGACGCTCAGGTTGAGGTCGCGGATGACGCCGACATTGCCGAAGCGCTTTTCGACGGCACGGACTTCGATGGCCGCGGTCATGCCAGATACCCCCGATCACGCGCCACGGTGGCGGCCCCGTCCCAGGCTCCGGCAATCCGCTGCCACGTCGACCGCGCGACGAAGAAGCCGGCGACCACCAGAATCGCGGCGACGCCCCATGTCACGGGGGATTGCGGATTGAAGGCCACGCCGAACAGGTTGATGGCGTCGCCACCCGAATAACGCGCGACCGTCTCGATGGTCAGGATGACGCCGCAAGCGAACGCCGCGGTCGGCACGATGGCAACGAGATAGGACGGGATCACCATTCCGAGCGTTCCGGCACGGACCAGCGGCCGGTGCATCATCAGCAGACCGGCGATGCCACCGGGTGAGAACATGACGATGCCGATGAAGATGATGCCGAAATAGAGCTGCCAGACGCTGGTGAGGCTCGTCAGCCCAAGCTGGAGATAGGTCACCAGGATCGCGCCGAGGATCGGACCGAAGAAGTAGGCCGTCCCACCGATGAAGGTCGCGAACAGCACGAGGCCCGACTGGATTGCACCGAGATAGGCGGAGTTCGCGATCTCGAAGCTGATCGCCGCGAGGCCGCCCGCGACGCCGGCGAAGAATCCGGCGAAACAATAGGCGAGATAGCGGACGACGTGCGGATCATAGCCGATGAACTGGACCCGTTCGGGATTGTCGCGCACCGCATTGCTGATCCGCCCCAGGGGCGTCCGGGTCAGCGCATACATCGCGATTGCCGATAGCACCAGCCAGAACGCGATCAGGTAATAGACCTGCAGCTGCGGCCCGAAGGTCCAGCCGAACATGCGCGGCAGAGCGGTGCGGTCCGTGGTGATGCCGGCTTCGCCGCCGAACACCGAGCGCAGGATCAGCGACGACGACGCCACGAGCTCGCCGATGCCGAGCGAGATCATCGCAAACACCGTGCCGGCGCGCTTGGTCATGACCCAGCCGAGGATGATCGCGAAGGCGAGGCCGCCCAGCCCGCCGAACAGCGGAATGAAGGGCAGCGGAATCGGCCAGCCATGCGCCACCACCGCATTCATCATGTGACAGGCCGCGAAGCCGCCCAGGCCGTAGTGAACCGCGTGACCGAACGACAGCAATCCGGTCTGACCGAGGAGGATGTTGTAGGAGAGCGCGAAGACGATCGCGATCCCGATGAGGCTGAACGAGGTCAGCGATCCTCCCGAATTGAAGAGCAGCGGCAGCACGATCAGCACGGCCACGCCGATCACCCAGACGGCATAGAAGCGGAGACGGGATCCGGCGGGCTCTGCCGCGAGATGAGACGCGGAGGTCACTGCTGCGGTCATGATTCGCGAGTCCCCATCAGGCCCACGGGGCGCACGATCAGGACGAGCACCAGCAGCAGGTAGGGAACGATCGGCGCGACCTGCGCGATCGTCACGTTCCAGATGTCGGTGAGCACCGATGGCCCGGCGGATGGATCGAGCGGGCCGAAGGCGCTCGCCAGCGAGCCGTTCAGCGCCACGGCGAAGGTCTGCACCAGGCCGATCACCAGCGAAGCGATGAAGGCGCCCGGCAGCGAGCCCAGGCCGCCGAACACGATCACCACGAACAGGATCGGCCCGAGCGCCGCGGCCATGTCGGATTGCGTCACCAGGGCGGGACCGGCGATGACGCCGGCGAGACCGGCCAGCGCGCTGCCGACCCCGAACACCACCATGAACACGCGTCCGACATTGTGGCCGAGATGGCCGACCATATGGGGATGGGTCAATGCCGCCTGAACGATCAGGCCGACCCGGGTGCGCTTGAGCACGATCAGCAGCGCCACGAAGATCGTCACCGACACCGCCAGCATGAACAGCTTGTAGGCCGGATAGTTGGTCGAGAAGATCGTGAATGCGGGAAAGTCCAGCAGCGCCGGGACGCGGTAGTCGAGCGGCGTCTTGCCCCAGATCATCGAGACGATTTCCTCGATCGCGAATGCGAGGCCGAAGGTCAGCAGCAGCTCGGCGACGTGACCATGCTTGTGCGTGTTGCGCAGACCGTAACGCTCGACCGCCATGCCGATGGCCCCGACGAGGAGCGGCGCGAGCAGGAGGGCCGGCCAGAAGCCGACCCATTTCGTGAGCTGGAAGCCGAAGAAGGCGCCGAGCATGTAGAAGCTGGCGTGAGCAAAATTGAGCACCCCCATCATGCTGAAGATGACGGTCAGCCCGCTCGACAGCAGGAACAGCAGCATGCCGAACAGCACGCCGTTGAGGGTGGAGATGACGATGAGTTCAAGCACGGTGCACCCGCGAATGTCCGGGGCCTCGATGCCCCGCCGCTCATTCCCTAACAGATCGACGCAGGGCCGACGCCGCTTCCCGCACGGTGAGGCCGTGCGGGAAGCCAGCGCCGATCGATTACGGCCGCGCCATCTTGCACGTCGTCGACACCATGGCCTGGGGCGTATCGACCCTGGAGACCAGGTGCCATCCCCAGCCGGTGTTCTCCTCGTCGAACGGCTCGTTCGCCGCGAGCTTGCCGAAGGACGAGACGTAGATCGGCTGGAAGAACTGGTGATCATCCTTGCGCATGAAGCCGGTGCCGCCATCCAGCACCTCGAGCTTGAGGTCCTCGAGCGCGGCCGCGACCTTCACCGGGTCGATGGAGTTGGCCTTCTCGGCCGCCGCCTTGAACATGCGCATCTCGTTGACCGCCCGCGGATACCACAGCGACATGTTGACCTTGGCGCGGAACGCCTTCTCGTAATCCATCGCAGCCTGATGGCCCGAATTGGCGAAGCCTTCGGTCAGCTGAAAGACCTGATGATCCAGGCCCGTCTGCTTGATGGCGGTCGGGCCGCCGGCGCCGCCCGCGTAATAAGTGTACCAGTTGACCTTCAGGCCGGCATCCGCGGCGGCCTTGAGCAGCAGCGCGATGTCCTGGCCCCAGTTGCCGGTGATGACGCTGTCGGCGCCGGACGCCTTGATCTTGGCAATGTAGGGCGAGAAGTCCGTGATCTTCAGCAGCGGATGCAGCTCGTCGCCGACGATCTGGACATCGGGTCGCTTCGCCGCCAGCATCTTGCGCGCGTCGCTGCGGACCGACTGGCCGAACGAATAGTCCTGATTGATCAGATACACCTTCTTGATGGACGGGATGTCCTTCATGTAGTTGGTGAGCGCCTCCATCTTGATGTCCGAGCTGGCGTCCCAGCGGAAATGCCAGTAGCTGCATTTCTCATTGGTCATGCTCGGATCGACGGCGGCATAGTTGAAGTACAGCACTTCCTTGCCGGGGTTGCGCGTGTTGTGCTTGTTGACGAAATCCTCCAGCGCGAGCCCGACGGACGATCCGTTGCCTTGCGTGATGTAGCGGACGCCGGCGTCGATCGCCTTCTGGGCCTGGACCAGGCTCTCTTGCGGATTGGTCTTATTGTCGAACGGCACGATCTCGACCTTATGGCCGAGAATGCCGCCCTTGGCGTTGAGCTCGTCGGCCAGGTACTGGAACGTCTTCAGGCCGCCCTCGCCAACGCTGGCGCCGCCGCCGGACAGCGGATCGATATAGCCGATCTTGACGGTGTCTTCGGCCTGCGCGGCATGACCGAGCATCGGGACGATCAGGGCAATGGCTAAAGTTAACTTGCGCATAGTTTTGTTTCCTCGCTGGCTGTCGACTTCAGTCGATCGATCGATGCGCATGATCGCGCAATTTGAAGAAGCACTGAGCAGAATAACGGCCGGATGACAAGCTCGGCATGAGATGAAGCCGTGTTTGCCGCTCCGGCAATGGGCCGGCGAGCAGCTCACCGCCGATCGGACGTTTCATCGAGCGGAATGTGGCGTCCACATCGTGGACATATTCTCCCATCTCTCGGAGATGACGGCACTTGCCGGTCATGTCGCTTGTTCCACAATGTGGGACAGCGCGGCGTAGGTTCCCCGCTGATAGACGGGAAGAGCACGGCGGCCGGCAGCGCCCCGCCCAGTGGCAATCGTGGCCCCCGTCCCCGCCGAGACCGGCACGTGATGCTGAATCAGATAGATCATGATCAGGTCATTGACCGGATCGGCCTGCCACCAGGTGCCGAAGATGCCGGGCCAGGTCATCGAGCCCGGTGCGCCACAGGCATAGGGATTGCCGACGGCCTCCTCGGCGATCGCCAGTCCGAGCCCAAATCCGGAGGTCTGCCACAGCGGCATGCCGGCGAAGGGTATCTGGCGCTGCCCATCGGTCAGCCGATTGGTTCGCATCAGATCCACAGTTGCAGGCCGCAGCAACCTGACGCCGCCCAGCTCGCCTCCTCCGAGCAGCATGCGCGCGAACCGATGGTAGTCCGGCGCGGACGAGATCAGCCCGCCGCCACCCGGCGTATAGGCCGGCGGCTCGTCATACATGACCGGCTCGACCTTCGCGAGCCGCCCCGTCGTCTCGTCATATCCGTACAGGCTCGCCAGGCGATTTCGCTTGGCGAGCGGCAACCAGAAATCGCTGTCGTCCATGCCGAGCGGCGCGAAGATGCGCTCCTGCAGTACCTGCCGGAACGGCTTGCCTTCGACCCGGCCGATCAGGAAGCCGAGCACGTCGGTCGAGTGGCCGTAGTGGAATCGGTCACCGGGCTGATAGGCCAGCGGTAGCGCGCCGAGCGCCGCGAGCCATTCGTCCGGCGTCGAACGGTTCATCGCGGGATCGCCGAGCGCGCGCTCATAGGCGACCTTGAGCGGGCCTTCCGAGAAGAACGCGTAGGCGATGCCCGAGCGGTGCGTGAGCAGATCCTCGATGGTGATCGCGCGCTGGGCGGGCACGGTCTCGTCGAGCGGGCCGACGGCGTCGCGCATGACCCGTAAATCGGCCAGCTCTGGAATCCACTGGGAGACGGGGTCCGCCAAGGCGATCCTGCCTTCCTCGACCAGCATCATCGCCGCCACCGAGGTGATCGGCTTGGTCATCGACGCGATCCGGAACAACGTATCCGGGCGCATCGGGCTGTTCGTTTCGACGTCCCGCCAGCCGATCGTCTCGGCATGAACGATCTCGCCGCCGCGCGAGGTGAGAGACACGATGCCTGCGAGCTCGCCGCGATCGACGAATTCGGCGAGCGCCGGGCCGATCGCTGCAAGCGCCGCAGGATCGAAGCCCCGGCGGCGGCGGACGGCTTCACTGATCATGAGCGGCGCTCCGACGGACAGGGTTCAGCTTTCGGCGCCGGCCGGCGCGGATGACGGAGAGACAGCTGGGCATCCTGGCGCGCAAGCGACGCCCGGACAGGCCATGGCCGACGAGAGGATCAGTCCGCCTTGAAGTCGTCGGTCAGGATCGGACCCGAGATGATCCAGCGCTGACCGTCGAATTTCATCATCTGGAATTGCTTGCTGATGCGGTAATCGTCGGGCGTTGTCGTCACCGACATTCCAGGCAGCCCGAGATCGGGAACGAAGCCCTTAATGTTGGTCGCCTGCTTCATGATGTTGGCGCGCGTCAGCTCGTCACCGCATTGCCTGAGGATGTGGACGAGGAGAGCGGCCGTCGAGTAGCCATAGGTGGCGAAGCCGCTGTTGGCGTCCTCGCCGGGCGCGTATTTCGCCATGAACGCCTTGTAGCGCTTCATGCCCTCGTCATCGGCCCATTGCGGATCGAGCGGATCCTTGCCGTAGGCGACCGAGATGATGTCCTTGGCATTCTCGAGCCCCGCGGGCACGAGCACCTGACCGACCGCCGTCGCGTTGACCTCCAGGATGTGGACGGGCTTCCAGCCAAGCTCGGCGGCCTTCCTGATCGATTGCGCCGCGAATTTCGGCGTCGACATGTTGTAGAACAGATCGGCACCCGACGCCTTGAGCGTCACCAGCTGGGAATCGATCGTCGGGTCGGACAGCTCGTAGGACAGCTCTTTCACGATCATGCCGGCCTTGGCGCCCAGCCCGTCCTTCAGCCCCTTGACGTAATCTTTGCCGAGATCGTCGTTCTGATACAGGATGCCGATCTTCGCGTTCGGATGGTTCTCCAGAATATATCTTGCGTAGATGTGCGCTTCCGACTGGTAGTTCGGATTGGCGGAGATCGTCCACGGATAGTTCTTCGGATCGGTGAAACGGGACGCTCCACTTCCCGCCAGAAGCTGCGGGACGCCCTTGCCGTTCAGATATTTCTGGACCGCGGCGTTCGGCGGCGTGCCGATGATCTGGAACGTGGTCAGCACCTCGTCGCTTTCGACCAGCTTGCGCACCTGCTCCACCGTCTTCGGCGGACTGTAGGCGTCGTCATACTGGATGAGGTTGATCTTGCGCCCGTTGACGCCGCCCTGCTCGTTGATCATGCGGATATAGGCCGCTTCCGCCTTGCCGATGGCCCCGAAAGCAGAAGCCGGCCCGCTGAGCGGGTTGGTCTGGCCGATCTTGATCTCGGTGTCGGTGGCGCCGACGTCGTATGTCTTCTGCGCGAACGCCGGGCCAGAAAGGGCCACGCCGAGCATCAGCAGGGCGGCCGCCGTCGACTTGAACCGTGTCATGTGTCCTCCCGTGTGCGGCTGATTCATGGCCAGCCGATTGTCCTTGATGAGCGCGCGACCAGACTGGCAGCGCGCTGCCCGCCGCCCGACCGTCGACCGCTATCCATCAGGTCTCCGAGACCTACCGTCCGGCCGGCCGCCGGTCAAGTTCATTCATTTAGCACTAAATGAAAATGTTGGAAGCCCGAAGTCCCGCTTGACCGGGCGCGCCCACCCCCTCATCGTCAAAATGACAACGGCGCCGTTCCTGCGCGCGCCGATCAGGGACCACGGAGAGCATGCCAGCAGAGCCGAAGCCCGAGGGGCGCCGCACGCGCGCGGAACAGCGCGCGACGACGGTGAAGCTCATCCTCGACACCAGCGAGGAGCTGTTCGCGCAGCTCGGCTATTTCGGCGTGACGATCAAGGATGTGGCCGACAGGATGGGCATCCATCCTGCGCTGATCCATTACTACTTCGAGGGCAAGAAAGCGCTGTTCGACGCCGTGTTCGAACGCCGCATGGAATACGCTGTCACGGTGCGCACGGCCGGGCTGGATGCCTACGAGGCCAAGGTCGGAGATCGCCCGACCGTGGAAGGCGCGCTGCGTGCCTATTATGATGGCGCGTTCGACGTCTACGTCAACGAAGAGGACAACTGGCGGCACTTCGGCCGCATCTTCGCGCAGGTCGCCAACGCGCCGGGCTATGGCGTGGAGATGATGGACACCTATCTCGATCCGCTGGTGCTGCGTCTCATCGGTCTGCTGCAGAAGGCGCTGCCCGACGCCAGGCCCGAGGATCTGTTCTGGAGCTTCCAGTTCACCTCCGGCGCCTATTCGCTGATCCTGTCACGGACCGGCCGCATCGACCGCCTGTCCGGCGGTCTGTGCAAGTCCGACGATTTCGTGGCCGTCCGCGAGCGGTTCGTGACCTTCATGGCCGGAGGCTTCAACGCGCTCTACAAGCGGCGGAAGCAGAAGTCGAAATGAGCGCCTCGGCGTCTCCCATCGGTCGACGCGATACAAACAACCAGCCGGAACCAATGATGACAGCTCCCTATATTCCGCAAATGGCCCTCTATCGCCAGTGGCTGAAGGATCATCGCGGCCTCCACTTCGAAAGCTTCGAGAAGATGCGGCAATGGTCCATCCGCGACCTCGACGGATTCTGGCGCAGCATCTGGGACTATTATGACCTGCAGTCGCCGACCGCGTTTTCGACTGTCCTGGGCAAGCGCACGATGCCGGGAGCGGTCTGGTTTCCGGGCGCTTCGGTCAACTACGCCCGGCAGGTATTTCGTCACGTCGAAGCCGCCGATGCGGCGGGCCTGCCCGCGATCGTCAGCAGTCACGAGGACGGCAGGCTCACGGAGACGACCTGGCCGGAGCTTCGGCGAAAGGCAGCCGCCCTGGCGCTGCATCTGCGCGAGCAAGGCGTGGCGCCCGGCGACCGGGTCGCCGCCTATCTGCCCAATATCCCCGAAGCCATGATCGCGTTTCTCGCTGCCGCGAGCATCGGCGCAATCTGGAGCGTTTGCGCGCCCGACATGGCCGCGCCCGCCGTGATCGACCGGTTCAAGCAGATCGAGCCCAAGGTGCTGATCGCCTGCGATGCGGTCACCTATGCCGGCCGCCGGCACGATCGCCGCGATGTCGTCGAGGAGCTGCGGCGGTCGTTGCCAACGGTCGGTCACGTCATCCTGCACAGCGACGATGCCGGCGCGCCGGTCGCCGGGGGCGTCCATCTCTCGGATGTCCTGTCACGAACAGGCCCTGGCGTCGATGCCTTCGAACCGGAGTGGCTTCCCTTCGATCATCCGCTCTGGATCGTGTATTCGAGCGGCACCACCGGATTGCCGAAACCGATCGTGCATGGTCACGGCGGCATCATCATCGTCACGCTCGCGCTGCTTGGGCTGCACAACGACATCGGCTGCTCCTATCAGCCGAATTCGTTCGGCGAGCGCTATCACTGGTACAGCTCGACCGGCTGGATCATGTGGAACAACCAGGTCGGCGCGCTTCTCAACGGCACCACGTGCTGCATCTTCAACGGCAGCCCGGCCGGGCCCAAGGATCATCCGGACTGGACCACACTGTGGCGGTTCGTGGCGAACTCGAAGTCGACCTTCTTCGGCGCCGGCGCGGCGTTCTTCGCGAGCTGCGTCAAGGCTGATATCAACCTGGCCGACGCGGGCGATCTGTCCCGACTGCGTTGTCTCGGGTCCACCGGCTCGCCGCTCAGTGCCGACACGCAGGCCTGGTTCGATCAGCGGTTCGCGGAGCTGTCGCGGGTCAATGGCAGCCGGGCGCAGGCGCAAATGTGGTGGTCCAACATCTCCGGCGGCACCGACTTCGCCGGCGCCTTCATCTGCGGCAACCGCGAATTGCCGCAGATGCCCGGAACCATGCAATGCCGCGCACTCGGCGCGGCCGTCGAGGC
Organism: Bradyrhizobium sp. SZCCHNS3002; assembly: GCF_032377435.1. Lineage (NCBI taxonomy): Bacteria > Pseudomonadati > Pseudomonadota > Alphaproteobacteria > Hyphomicrobiales > Nitrobacteraceae > Bradyrhizobium > Bradyrhizobium sp. SZCCHNS3002. Next base: position 309,440 of record NZ_JAUHHY010000005.1, on the reverse strand, counting down.
CTTCAATGACCAAGGCGAGCCTGTCATCGGCGAAGTCGGAGAGCTCGTCTGCACCGCGCCGATGCCGTCGATGCCGCTGCGGTTCTGGAACGATTCGGGGAATGCGCGCTATCTCGCGAGCTACTTCGACGCCTTCGAGGCGCGCGCGGGCGGGCCGGTCTGGCGACATGGCGACTGGCTCAAGGTCAATCCGGATGGCTCCTGCATCATCTATGGCCGCAGCGACGCGACCATCAATCGCCACGGGCTGCGCATGGGAACGAGCGAATTGTACTCGGCCATCGAGGCGCTGCCGGAGATCCTGGATTCGCTGGTCGTCGATCTCGAATATCTCGGCCGAGACAGCTACATGCCGCTGTTCGTGGTGCTGCGCGACGGGGTCGCGCTTGATGCGGCGATGAAGCGGAAGATCAACATGGCGGTCGAAGCCGGCCTGTCGCGGCGTTTCGTGCCTGACGAGATCTTTGCGGTTGCCGAGATCCCGCGCACCTTGTCCGGCAAGAAGCAGGAGCTGCCGATCAAGAAGCTCCTGCTCGGGCAGCCGCTCGATAAGGTCATCAACCGCGACGCCATGGCCAATCCCGGTTGTCTCGACTGGTACATCGCGTTCGCCCAGAGCCGTTTGCAGAGCGGCTCAGGCGCGACATAGCAGACGCGCCCGAGCGAGCAGCTAGACCATCAGCCGATCGAAATCGACCGCAACATGGCTGTTGGTAAAAATCTCCCGCGCCTCGCCGAGGATCTCCTCGTCGGGATAGCGGCCGGAGATGTGGTTCAGGACAAGCTGCCCGACGTTGCTCGACGCCGCGAGCCCGGCAGCCTCCGCGGCCGTCAGGTGGCCGTAGTCACGAGCCATGGCCGAATCCCGCCGGAGAAAAGTGGCCTCGATCACGAGCATGTCCGCGTCGCGAACATGCTCGTGCAGACCCTCGGTCGTTTCAGCATCGCCGACGATGACGAGCTTTTTCGGTCCCTGCGGAGGCCCCAGAACATCCTCCGGATCGATGGTTCGTCCGTCCTCCAGCGTGACCGGCCGGCCCTCCGCCAATGCCTTCCGCACGGGCCCATCAGGGACCGCGAGCGCCGCCAGACGGTCTGGCAGCAGATGGCGGCGAACTTGACCTGCGAATTCGAAGCCGAAGCTGTCGGTGTCGCGGTGCCGGACGGGAAAGCAGTTGATCGTAAACTCGCCGGCATCGAGAACCGTCCCGCGCCCGAGCGGAACGAGCTCGAGCGGGATCGGCGCGCGGCCCTCTCCCCACAGCCCCGCGAGCATTCGGACCACGACATCGAGCGTGTCGGGGCTGCCGTGGACGCGCATGATGTCAGCGCTCCTGCGCAGCCGCAGGGTGGAAAACAGTCCGGGAATGCCGAGGACATGGTCGAAATGGCCGTGGGTGAGCAGGATCCGATCGAGCCGGCGAAAGCCTGCCCCACTGCGGAGCAGCTGACGCTGGGTCCCCTCGCCGCAATCGACGAGAATGCGATGCCGGCCTGCTCGAACGAGAAGGGCTGGATGATTGCGGTCCGCCGACGGAACGCTCGCCGAGGTCCCCAGGAAAGTGAGCTCGAACATCACAGCCGCTTCAGGCCCATGGTCGCAGCGTCGTGAGCGGCTTTGACGACAGGTCCCGGCTGCGCTGCTTCGTCCCGATCACGGTCGGCGGTCCCTTTTCTCATGAGCGTGTTTCCCTCGTCGCCGATGAAAGGCTGTGAGGGAGAGGGACATCGCAACGTCCTTGTAAGGGGCGTTGCTGGTAGCCAGCACTCGGCTGTGCAGACTTCATCGCCTCGCTCTGATAGAGCTTGACCATGCCAAGCTCCGGTCCGGAACAGGATGCCGCACCGCCGGCAACCCGCAAGATCATCCACATCGACATGGATGCATTCTACGCGTCGGTCGAGCAGCGGGACAATCCCGAGCTGCGCGGCAAGCCCGTGGCCGTCGGAGGCTCGCGCGAACGCGGTGTCGTGGCAGCCGCAAGCTACGAGGCTCGGGCGTACGGCGTGCGCTCGGCGATGCCGTCGGTGACGGCAAAACGCCAGTGCCACGACCTGATATTCGTCAAGCCTCGCTTCGAGGTCTACAAGGCCATCAGCCAGCAGATCCGCGCCATCTTCGCCCAGTACACGCCGGTCATCGAGCCTTTGTCGCTGGACGAGGCCTATCTGGACGTCACCGAAAATCTGCAAGGCATTCCGCTGGCACGCGACATCGCCTTGCAGATCCGGGCCAAGATCAAGGCCGAGACCGGACTCAATGCCTCCGCGGGAATCTCCTACAACAAGTTCCTCGCCAAGCTGGCCTCGGACCATCGCAAGCCCAATGGCCAATACGTCATCTCGCCGGAGATGGGTCCGGCCTTCGTGGAGGGGCTGCCGGTCGGCAGGTTTCACGGCATCGGCCCGGCGACCGCCGCGAAATTCAACGCGCTCGGAATTCATACCGGGCTCGACATCCGCAATCAGACCCTGCCCTTCCTCCAGCAGCACTTCGGCAAGGCCGGCCACCACTACTATTGGATCTCGCGCGGCATCGACAATCGCCCGGTCCGCGCCAATCGCATCCGCAAATCAGTCGGCGCCGAAAACACCTTCTCGACCGACCTGACCGACTTCGAACCGATGCTGGCGGAGCTGCAGCCGCTGATCGACAAGGTCTGGCAGCATTGCGAAGCCAGCGGCAACCGAGGCCGGACGGTCACCTTGAAGGTCAAGTTCGCGGACTTCGACATCATGACGCGCAGCAGGTCCGTCGCCAACCTGGTCGCGAGCCGGGAGGACCTGGCACGCTTGTCCATTGCTCTCCTGCAGAGCGAGATGCCCTTGGCCAAGCCGGTGCGCCTCCTCGGCGTTTCGCTGTCATCCTTGCAGCAGCACGACACCGGCGTGGAAGCCCAGCTTCCCTTGCTGATCTGAGGCGGGTCGGCCCCGATAGCGATCGCGACGGTCCCCGATCGTTCCAGCAACGGGACGGGTTGACAGCCGAACAACCGAGCGCTTTATTCTGCCGCACGGGGATGTGCGATCTCCCCGCGAGGCGACATGCCCAAGAATCGCGTCCTGGTCACCAAGGGCGCAGCATGTCATCATCATATACGTCCATCTCACCCGAAAAATTGTCTCGACTGATCGGCACGGCGGCCGCGCCGGCGCTCGTCGACGTGCGTATCGACGAGGATTTCGCCGCCGACCCGCGCCTCATCCCCGGCGCCGTCAGGCGTTCGCATCTCGATGTCCAGCAATGGGCGCCGAGCTTCACCGGCCAATCCGTCATCGTGGTCTGTCAGAAAGGCAAGAAGCTCAGCGAAGGCACCGCAGCCTGGCTCCGGTGCAGCAACATCGCGGCCGAGGTCCTCGACGGCGGACACGTCAGCTGGAGGGAGGCGCAGCTCCCGACTGTGCCCGCGAACAGGATTCCCGCGAGGGACAGCCGCGGCAGCACGGTCTGGGTCACGCGATCACGTCCGAAGATCGACCGCATCGCCTGTCCATGGCTGATCCGCCGCTTCGTCGACCCCGCCGCGGTCTTCCTGTTCGTGACACCGGCCGAGGTGGAAGCGGTCGCCGAGCGCTTCCAGGCCACGGCCTTCGACGTCGAGAACGTCTTCTGGAGCCATCGCGGCGAACTTTGCACCTTCGACATCATGGTCGAAGAGTTTGGCCTGCGGACGCCGGCATTGGAGCGACTCGCCACGATCGTGCGCGCCGCGGATACGGCGCGGCTCGATCTGTCTCCCGAGGCTCCCGGACTGCTCGCGGCTTCACTCGGGCTGTCGCGAATGTACGACGACGATCTGGAGCAGTTGAGCGCAGGGCTTCTGCTCTACGACGCCTTCTACCGCTGGTGCCGCGACGCCACCAAGGAGGCGCACAACTGGCCGAACAGCAAGGTGAAGTCATGACGGACATCGCAGCATCGCGAAAACCGGTTGCGGCCGAGCACACCCATGGCATCTCCTTCAATGACGCGCTTCTGGTGTGGATCCGGGTGGCCTGTCTGAGTTTCGGCGGCCCCGCCGGCCAGATCGCGGTCATGCATCGCATCCTCGTCGAGGAGAAGAACTGGATTTCGGAGAGCCGCTTCCTGCATGCCCTGAACTACTGCATGCTGCTGCCGGGACCCGAGGCGCAGCAGCTTGCGACCTATATTGGCTGGCTGCTGCATCGGACCACCGGCGGCATCGTTGCGGGCACGCTCTTCATCCTGCCGGGCATTTTCGCCATCATGGGCCTTAGCTACATCTATGCAGCCTATGGCCATGTCGGCGTCGTCGACGCCTTGTTCTTCGGCCTCAAGGCGGCGGTGCTGGCGATCGTGATCCAGGCCGTGGTCCGCGTCGGCAAGCGCGCGCTACGCAATCGGATCATGATCGGGCTGGCGGCGGCGGCGTTCGTCGCGATCTTCTTCTTCGGGGCGCCGTTTCCGACCATCATCATTGCCGCCGGAGTCATCGGCTTCGTCGCTGCCCGCCTCGGCCGGCCGGAGTTCGCAGCCCTCGAGCACGGCGGCAAGAACGCCGGCGCGATCGACAGCATGCTCGGCGAAGCCGTGCCGGATCACGTCCGTCCGAACGCGTCGCGCGCGCTGCGGGTGGCGGCCGTCTGGCTCGCGATCTGGCTCGTCCCCGTCTTCGCCCTGCTGACCCTGCTCGGGCCGAACGACGTCTTCGGTCAGATCGCGATCTTCTTCAGCAAGATGGCGATGGTGACGTTCGGCGGCGCCTACGCCGTGCTCGCCTACGTCGCGCAACAGGCCGCGGAGTACTATCACTGGGTTGCTCCGCGCGAGATGCTCGACGGCCTCGGCATGGCGGAGACGACTCCCGGTCCCCTGATCATGGTCGTCCAGTTCGTGGGCTTCATGGCCGCGTTCCGCGGGGCGAGCGGGCTGTCTCCCATGCTCGCCGGCACACTGGGCGGACTGCTGGCGACGTGGGTGACGTTCGCGCCCTGCTTTCTCTGGATCTTCGTCGGCGCCCCCTACATCGAGGCGCTGCGGGGAAACAAGGCGCTCGCCGGCGCGCTCTCGGCGATCACGGCCGCCGTCGTCGGCGTGATCCTCAATCTCTCGATCTGGTTCGCGCTGCACACCCTGTTTCGCGAAACCTTTCCGATCCATGGATTCGGCCTGTCATTCGACGCGCCGCTGCCGGCGAGCATCGATCTGCCGGCCGTCGTCCTGTCGATCGCGGCGGCGACCGCCATCTTCCGCTTCAACATGGGAATGCTCGTCGTCCTCGCCGCCTCGTGCATCGCGGGCATGCTGATGCGCGTTGCAGGCGCCATCTGAGCGCTGTGACGGCCGCTGGATGCGCTAGCGCCGATCCGGCGTGTCCCATCGCTCGACCCGCTCGCGGTCCTGTGGCAAATTTGGGCGATGCCGATGGGGCGCAGCCGGATGTGGTAATGTCGTCGAAGCAGGACTGGACGCTCGCTTTCCCGCCGTTGCGACAACTGCCGGAGGAGATCTTCGCGCAGTTGCGCGAGGCCAGCCTTATCGTCGAGCTTCCGGAAGGCAGCCGGATTTTCGGCCCCGGTCAGGCGCCGGATTCCTTTCTGCTGCTGCTGGACGGGACCATCCGCGTGCAGCAGACGTCCGAGTCCGGCCGCGAGATCGTGCTCTACCGCGTCCAGGCAGGCGAAAGCTGCGCGCTGACCACGGCCTGCCTGATGGGTTACGAGGAATACCAGGCCGAGGGGATCGCGGAGACCCGGATCCGTGCCGTGGCGATCCCGCGCGCGCTGTTCGACCGGCTGATCGCCAACTCGCGCGAATTCCGACAGTTCGTCTTCACCGCGTTCAGCCGCCGCGTCACCAATCTCTTCCGCATCATCGAGGAAGTCGCGTTCGAGCGGATCGATGTGCGGCTCGCGCAGAAGCTTCTGGATCTCGCGGGGACAAAGCAGCAGATCGCTGCAACGCATCAGGAGCTCGCCAACGAGCTCGGCAGCGCACGCGAGGTCATCAGCCGGCAGCTCAATGAATTCGCGCGGCGCGGCTGGTTGCGAATGGCTCGCGGAATCGTCGAGATCACCGACAGACCGGCGCTTGTCCACCTGGCCCAGCATGGCTAGGAACCGGCGTCTCTTGGTGACTTAGTTACATACCCGCGCTGTGTCCCGCTCTATCGTCTGCATCATCGCAAGCCAAAGGGGAGCGCGACATGACACAGAACATTGGCAAGATCGACCGGCTGCTCAGGATCATCGTCGGACTGGCGATCCTCAGTCTGACGGTCGTAGGACCGCACACCCTGTGGGGCCTTCTGGGCCTGATCCCGCTCGGCACCGCACTGATCGGCTGGTGCCCGCCCTACGCGATGCTCGGCATCAATACATGCGGAACGAAATCCAATTCGATGTCTTAGACCGCGCAGGACGACAAACGCGCCGTGGGCGGCGATGCCGCCCCGGAGCCAAATCGTGGAGCAGCAGCCATGTCCTATCGAATCGATTCCTATCCAATCGATCTCCGCATGCAGCCGAAGGTGGCCGGATTTTTCGATCCTGACACCAGCACGATCAGCTACGTGGTGAAGGATCCGTCATCGCCGTCCTGCGCGATCGTCGATCCCGTCCTCGACATCGACTACGCGGCCGGCCGCATCAGCACCCGCTCCGCCGACATGCTGATCGACTACGTGAAGATCAACGGCCTCAGGCCGGAGTGGCTGATCGAAACGCATGCGCATGCCGACCATCTCTCTGCTGCGCCCTACATCCAGGACAAGCTCGGCGGCAAGATCGGCATCGGCGAGCATATCCTGACCGTGCAGGAGACCTTCGGCAAGGTCTTCAACGAGGGCACGGAGTTTCGTCGCGACGGCAGCCAGTTCGACCGGCTGTTCAAGGATGGCGACACCTATCAGGTGGGGCAGATGACGGCCTTCGTGATGCACACGCCCGGCCATACGCCGGCCTGTGCCACACATGTGATGGGCGATGCCGCTTTCGTCGGCGACACCTTGTTCATGCCGGACGGGGGAACGGCGCGGGCCGACTTTCCAGGCGGCAATGCGCGCACGCTGTACCGCTCGATCCGGAAGATCCTTGAGACGCTGCCGCGCGAGACCCGGCTGTTCATGTGTCACGACTATGCCCCCGACGACCGCGCGGTGCGCTGGGAAACGACCGTCGGCGAGGAGCGGCTCCGCAACATCCACGCCCGAGACGGGATGACCGAGAACGAGTTCGTCGCGCTCCGCGAGGCCCGCGACAAGACGCTCGGCATGCCGCGCCTGATCATTCCATCGCTGCAGGTCAATATCCGCGCCGGACATCTGCCTCCGGCGGACGCGACGGGAAAGACATTCCTGAAGGTACCGATCAACGTACTTTGAGAACCACTCGCTTTGCTCACGCGATGCCGGTTTGGCCGCAGGTTCGCGGCGTCACGAAGATGTCAGTTGCCAACAGCGGCCGGTCTGCGCGACCAGTCCAGACTGGAGACGATGGTCCACGATGAGGCGTGCTGAACTTGAGATGCCCGCGATGACACGCCGCCTGATAGCGGCGCTGATCGCGCTCGTCTTGAGTCTGGCGCCTCTGCTCGGAACCTTCGAGGCTGCAACGGCCGATGCCGGCGCCGGTGCGCTCCAATGGTCCCGAACGACCACCAGCGCGCCCAAGCCCTGCAGGAAGGCCGTCGTCCCGGGCATGATCAACACGTGTCCGTTTGCCGCGGCGGGTCTGACTGCCGTCCCCGCGAGCGACAGTGGGGCGGCACAGCCGGTTGCCGCGTCCCGGACGCTGTCCTGGCGCCCCTATGACGAGGCGCTGACGACGCAATGCGACGCGTCCTCGCCCTACCGTCCCCCCTGTCGCCACGCCTGATCCTTCCGTCGTCGTCGGCTCGCGGGCCGCGTAACGTCGTGACTTGAGCGGACGAATATCCACCATCGATCGTGCGTCGTGCAGGTCGGCTTAAGGTGCCCATTGCCAGGCGCGCCTTGCGCCGGGTCGCGCAGCGCAACTGCCACCGCAACGCACGATCAGCGCGCGGGAGATCATCATGTCCATCCGTCATCTTGGCCGGCTCGCATGGCTGCTCGGCCTGCTCCATCTTGCGGCGACGACCGCTGTCGCGGGCGAATTGCGACCGCAGGCGAACGTCGACACGCGCCTGCTGGTCGGCGACGTCACGCGAGCAGACGGCGGCCCGGCCGCGGCATGGGCCGGACTGGATGTCAGGCTGGATGCAGGCTGGCACACTTATTGGCGCTCGCCCGGCGACGCCGGCGCGCCGCCCGAATTCGACTGGACCGGCTCGCGCAACGTCGCCGATGTCACCGTCGAATGGCCGGCACCGAGCCGCTTCAGCGAGCAGGATATCGACACGTTCGGCTATGCCGAGCACGTGCTGTTTCCGTTGCGCGTGCGGCTCGAGGATGGCGCGGCGCCCGCGCATCTCACGCTGAAAACCGTGCTGTTCGTCTGCTCGGTCATCTGCACCCAGCAGGAGGCCCATCTCGAGGCCGACATCCCCGCCGTGTCGCGCCGGCCGAACGATCAGGCGCTGATCGACGAATGGCGGCAGAGCGTCCCGCGCGCGAGCGCGCCCGGGCTTTCCATCACGGCGTTGCGCATCGATCGGCAACCAAAGCCGCACCTGCAGCTCGAGGCGCATGCGACGCCGCCACTGCACGCGCCCGACGTCTTCCTTGATGGGAACGACGCCGTGTCCGGCGGCCGTCCCCAGGTGAGCCCGATGTCGGACGGCGGCGTCCGGATCACCGTACCGGTGCAAGGCCTCGATCAGGCCGGTCCGGTGCAACGTCTGCGGGTCACCCTGGTCGATGGCGATCGATCGATCGAAGCCATGCTTCCGGTGGATGCCGATCAAGCTGCTCGCGCTTCTGCGGCCAAAGCAGCCACAGCGGCACCGCGTCCTTCGGCGGCATCGATCTGGGCCATGCTCGGCGTGGCCCTGCTCGGCGGCTTCATCCTCAACTTCATGCCATGCGTGTTTCCGGTGTTATCGTTGAAGCTCGTTTCGCTGGTCGATCACGATCCCGCACGCGCGCCCTCGCCGCGCCGGGCATTCCTGGCGACGGCGGCCGGCATCGTCGCCTCATTCGTGACCCTTGCCACCGTCCTCTCCGCGCTCAAGGCCGCGGGCGCCGAAGTCGGCTGGGGCCTGCAGTTTCAGCAGCCAGCTTTCCTCATCGCGATGATCATCGTGCTCGCCGCATTCGGTGCCAACCTGCTCGGCCTGTTCGAGATCGGCCTGCCGTGGTGGATCGCCGGCCGCCTTGGCAACGCCGCGAGCCACAGGACGATGGCAGGTCATGCCATCAACGGCTTCGTCATGACGCTGCTGGCCACGCCGTGCTCGGCGCCGTTCGTCGGCACCGCCGTCGCCTTTGCGCTGTCGCAGGCCGCGCCGCAGATCCTGCTGGTGTTCACCACGCTCGGGCTCGGCATGGCAGCGCCCTATCTGTGTCTGGCCGCAGCGCCCGGCCTCGCCGCTCTCTTCCCGCGGCCCGGCCGCTGGATGCTGAAGCTGCGCGCCGTCGCAGCGGCCGCGATGGCGGCGACCGCGCTATGGCTGCTGACCGTGCTCGCCGACATCAGTGGCCCGGCGACTGCGGCCGTCCTCGCCGCTGCGCTGCTGGTCCCCACGCTGATCATGGCGGCGCTCCGTTTCCCGTTGCGGCGAACGATCGCTGGAGCCGGCCTCGCCGGCATGATCGGACTAACGCTAATCGCCGCCACCTCCATTAAGCAGCCGGATGGCGGAAGCCGACCGGCCGGAATCGCCTGGCAGCCGCTGGTGCCCGCCGAGATCGCGGCACAGGTGCGCGCCGGTCGCACGGTCTTCGTCGATGTCGGCGCCAGCTGGTGCGTCACCTGCAAGGTGAACGAGAAGCTCGTGCTCGACAGCACGGCCGTGCGCGGTCGCCTTGCGTCGGGTGTCGTTGCCGTCAGGGGCGACTGGACCTCCCCCAGCGACGCGATCGCGACCTATCTGCGATCCTTCGGCCGCTACGGCCTGCCGTTCAACGCCGTGTTCGGCCCGGGCGCTCCCGCCGGCATCGTGCTGCCCGAACTACTGACTCCACAGATCGTGCTCGACGCGATCGACACCGCCTCAACCACCCCTCATCAGGAGAACGACAAGTCATGACCACGAAGACCTTCGCCGCATCGATCGCGACGCTGCTGCTGCTCGCCACGGCGATCCTGCCGATCCAGGCCCGCGCCGAGGACGACGACACCGACATTCTGAGCGAAGCGCGCATCCTGCACGATCCCGCCATCCCCGCTGTCGGAAACGCCGAGGGCGACATCACGATCGTCGAGTATTTCGACTATCAGTGCCCGTATTGCCGCAAGATCAGCCCGGAGCTCGCCAAGGTGGTTCGCGACGACGGTCACGTCCGGCTCGTCTTCAAGGATTGGCCGATCTTCGGCGGCGCCTCGATCTACGCGGCCCGCCTCACCCTGGCGGCGAGATATCAGGACAAGTTCGCCGAGGCGCACGAGGCGCTGATTTCGCTGCACGACAAGCTGTCGGAAGCCAAGGTCGATGCGGCGCTCAGCGGCGCCGGAATCGATCTGGCCCGCGCCAAGGCCGACCTCGCGGCCAAGCACGCCGACATCGACGCCGTGCTCGCGCGCAATCACGAGCAGGCCACGGGCCTCGGCTTCCGCGGCACGCCGGCCTTCATCATCGGCCATTTCCGCATTCCCGGCGTCCCCAATGCCCAGGCTTTCAAGCAGGCCATTGCGGATGCCCGCGCGGCTGCATCCGCCAAGTGAGCGGGCCCCTGGCGCTCGCCACGGACACGCCGCGCCCCCAAGGTGCGGCTCAATGGCGGGTGCAAGGGTTAGGGTGATCTCGTTCCAGACGTCTGGGACAGCGGGGCTCCCTGACGCTTTCCGCGATGGAGCGAGGTCCTGATGCGGTCGGCCACCGCGGTCAGGCCGATCTCGGTATCAGTGAGGCGGTCGCCGCGGCCTCCGATCCCGCCGATTCCCACTGCCCCAAATCGATGCTACCAAGCCCAGATCGCCTGCCCGATCCATGCCGAGGATGCATCGATGTTCGACCTCAACCAGCTGCGCTGCTTCGTCACCGTGGCCGAGGAGCTGCATTTCGGCCGCGCCGCGATCCGGCTCAACATGACGCAGCCGCCGCTGTCGCGGCAGATCCAGGTGCTGGAGCACATCATCGATGCGGTCCTGCTCGAGCGCACCAGCCGCTCGGTGAAGCTGACGCCGGCCGGGCGCAGCTTCCTCCCGGAGGCACGGCGCATCCTGAAGATGGCCGAGAGCGCGGCGCAAGTGGCGCAGCGCATCGCCAGCGGCAAGAGCGGCTCGCTCAAGATCGGCTTCACCGCCGCCGCCGCCTACAGCTTCCTGCCCGACCTCGTCGCCGCCTGCCGCAGCGAGCTTCCAGAAGCCGATCTGTCGCTGAAGGAAATGGTCTCCGGCGACCAGATCGAGGCGCTGGCCTCCGGCCAGATCGATGCCGGCCTGCTGCGACCCCCGATCGCGCGCCCCGAATTCGCCACCCGCCGCGTCGTCGCCGAGCCGCTCTGCGCCGCGCTGCCGCGCCGCCATCGTCTCGCCTCCGCCGAGAGCGTGTCGATCCGCGATTTCGACGGCCAGCCCTTCATCATGTATTCGCAGACCGAGGCGCGCTATTTCCACGACCTTCTGGTCTCGCAATTCATGCGCGCCGAGGTGCTGCCGCGCTACGTGCAGCATCTCAGCCAGATCCATTCGATCCTGGCGATGGTGCGCGCCGGCCTCGGGCTTGCGATCGTGCCCGAAGCTGCCTCCAGCCTGAAGATCGCCGATGTCCGGCTGCGGCCGCTGAAGCTGCGCAACCCGACGCCGGCCGAGCTGTTCCTGGTCTGGCGGCGCGAGCACGACAATCCGCTGCTGCCGGCACTGGTCGATCTGGCCGGCAATCTCGCCGTGCAGCAAGCGGAAGATTGATATCTGATCCGCATCAATCGATACCGTCATTGGCTTGGACCGGCATTGAACTTGGTCCTACGACATCGCCCGGGGGAATGCGCGCCGGCGCCTGCCGCGCCCGTTCCCAAGGACATTCGTGAAGGACCCGCGCGATGAGCAAGATGACCCCGACGGAATTGGCTGCGAAGATCGGCAGCGGCCTGCTCTCCTTCCCCGTGACGCCGTTCAAGGCCGACTATTCGTTCGACGAGGCCACCTATCGCGCCAACATGGACTGGCTGTGCGGCTATGAGGTCGCAGGCCTGTTCGCCGCCGGCGGCACCGGCGAGTTCTTCTCGCTGACGGCGGCCGAGGTGCCCGAGGTGGTCAAGGTCGCGGTCGACGAGACCCGTGGCCGCGTGCCCGTGCTGGCCGGCACCGGCTATGGCACGGCGATCGCGCGCGAGATCGCCATTGGGGCCGAGAAGGCCGGCGCCGACGGCCTGTTGCTGCTGCCGCCCTACCTGATGCATGCCGAGCAGGAGGGCCTCGCCGCCCATGTCGAGGCGATCTGCAAGTCGGTCGAGATCGGCGTCATCGTCTACAATCGCGACAACGCCATCCTGCAGCCGGATACGCTGGCGCGGCTGTGCGAGCGCTGTCCGAACCTGGTCGGCTACAAGGACGGCATCGGCGACATCGAGCTGATGACCCGCGTCTACAGCAAGATGGGCGACCGCCTGACCTATATCGGCGGCCTGCCGACCGCCGAGACCTTCGCCCTGCCCTATCTCGACATGGGCGTGACAACCTACTCCTCGGCCGTGTTCAACTTCGTGCCGGAGTTCGCGACGAACTTCTATGCCGCGGTGCGCAAGCGCGACCACGCCACCATCCATGCCGGATTGAAGGATTTCATTTTGCCGCTGATCGCGATACGCAACCGCAGGAAGGGCTACGCGGTCTCGATCATCAAGGCCGGCATGAAGGTCATCGGCCGCGATTCCGGCCCTGTCCGCCTGCCGCTGACCGACCTCACCGAGGCCGAGATGGCCGAGCTGACCGCGCTGGTGAAGGCGCTGCCGGGTGCCGTGACGGCGCAGCAGGCGGCGGAGTGATTTCGCAGTCATGCCTGGGCAAGGCCGCAAGGCCTTGAACCCGGGATCTCGAAGTTGATGGAAAAGAAGCGGCGCAAGCCAATCTCTGGATTCCGGGTTCAGCCCTGACGGGCCGGCCCGGAATGACGGAGGTAAGAAGACGAGGAGGAGCACATGAGTCACGACGCCACCCGCACGGACATCTCCGGGGCGCCGGTCGTCACCGGCATGGAGGTCATTCCGGTCGCCGGCCGTGACAGCATGCTGCTCAACCTCAGCGGCGCGCATGGGCCGTTCTTCACCCGCAACCTCGTCATCCTGACCGACAATGCCGGCCACACCGGCGTCGGCGAGGTGCCGGGCGGCGAGAAGATCCGGCAGACCTTGGAAGATGCGAAGAGCCTGATCGTTGGCCAGAGCATCGGCGCCTGCAACACGATCCTCGCGACGATGCGCACCGCCTTCGCCGACCGCGACGCCGGGGGCCGCGGCAAGCAGACTTTTGATTTGCGCGTGATGATCCACGCCGTGACCGCAGTGGAATCGGCGCTGCTCGATCTCTTGGGTCAGCATCTCGGCCTGCCGGTGGCGGCGCTGCTCGGCGAAGGCCAGCAGCGCGCATCGGTCGAAGCGCTCGGCTATCTGTTCTTCATCGGCGACCGCCGCAAGACCGACCTGCCCTACGCCACCGGCGAGGGCGAGAAGGATGGCTGGTATACGCTGCGACATCAGGAGGCGATGACACCCGAAGCTGTCGTGCGCCTCGCCGAGGCCACCCACGACGCCTACGGCTTCGCCGACTTCAAGCTCAAGGGCGGTGTGCTCGCGGGCGAAGCCGAGATCGAGGCGGTGACCGCGATCGCGAAACGCTTCCCGCAGGCCCGCGTGACGCTCGATCCCAACGGCGCGTGGTCGCTGGATGAGGCGATCCGCCTCTGCAAGGACATGCATGGCATCCTTGCCTATGCCGAGGATCCCTGCGGCGCCGAGGCCGGCTTCTCCGGCCGCGAGATCATGGCCGAATTCCGCCGCGCCACCGGCCTGCCGACCGCCACCAACATGATCGCCACGGACTGGCGGCAGCTCAGTCATGCGCTGCGCCTCGGCGCGGTCGACATTCCCCTGGCCGATCCCCATTTCTGGACCATGCAGGGCTCGGTGCGCGTCGCCCAGACCTGCCGCGACAATGGCCTGACCTGGGGTTCACACTCCAACAACCATTTCGACATTTCGCTGGCGATGTTCACCCATGTCGCGGCCGCCGCACCGGGCAAGGTCACAGCGATCGACACCCACTGGATCTGGCAGGACGGCCAGGCGCTGACCAGGCAGCCGCTGCAGATCAAGGCCGGCAAGATCGCGGTGCCCGAGCAACCCGGGCTCGGCATCGAGGTTGACCGCGACGCCATCGAAAAGGCTCATGCGCTGTACAAGAGCCACGGGCTCGGCGCACGCGACGACGCCGTCGCAATGCAGTATCTGATCCCCGGCTGGACCTTCGACGACAAGCGCCCCTGTCTCGTGCGATGACGGCGGCGATCGGTTAGATTGTCCGAGCAATCGCGCAAAGTCTGGAGAACAACATGAACGCGATCCTCAAGAATTTCATCGCCGGCGAATGGGTCGACGGCAGCGGGGTGACCCGCAACATCAACCCCTCGAACACCAACGACGTCGTCGGCGAATACGCCAAGGCCGACAAGGCGCAGACCGAAAAGGCGGTCGCCGCCGCCAAGGCCGCCTTCCCCGCCTGGTCGCGCTCGACCCCGCAGGAACGCTACGACGCGCTGAACAAGATCTCGGCGGAGATCCTGTCGCGCAAGGAAGAGCTCGGCCGCCTGCTCGCCCGCGAGGAAGGCAAGACCCTGCCGGAGGGCATCGGCGAGGTCGCCCGCGCCGGCCAGATCTTTGCGTTCTTTGCCGGCGAGGCGCTGCGCCTGACCGGCGAGAAGGGCGCCTCGATCCGTCCGGGTCTCGACGTCGAGATCACCCGCGAGGCCGTCGGCGTCGTCGGCATGATCACGCCCTGGAATTTCCCGATCGCGATCCCCGCCTGGAAGATCGCGCCCGCGCTCTGCTACGGCAACACGGTGGTGTTCAAGCCGGCCGAGCTGGTGCCCGGCTCCGCGCATGCGCTGTCCGAGATCATCGCCCGCTCCGGCCTTCCCGCCGGCGTGTTCAACCTCGTCGTCGGCTCCGGCTCGGTGGTCGGCCAGACCCTGCTCGAGCACCCGGACGTTGCCGCGATCTCGTTCACGGGCTCGGTCGGCACGGGCCGCAAGATCGCGCAGGCCTGCGTGCTGTCAACCCCGATGAAGAAATTTCAGCTCGAGATGGGCGGCAAGAACCCGCTGGTCGTGCTCGACGATGCCGACGTCAAGGTCGCGGTCGAAGCCGCCGCCAACGGCGCCTATTTCTCCACCGGCCAGCGCTGCACGGCCTCCTCGCGCCTGATCGTCACCGAGGGCATTCACGACAAGTTCGTTGAAGCGCTGACGGAACGTCTGAAGGGCCTCGTCGTCGACGACGCCGTCAAGCAGGGCACCCATATCGGCCCGGTGGTCGACGGCAATCAGCTCGAGCAGGACCAGCGCTATCTCAAGATCGGCCAGGACGAAGGCGCCAAGCTGACCTGGGGCGGCGAGCTTCTGAACCGCGAGACCCCCGGCTTCTATATGCAGCCGGCGCTGTTCACCGAAGCCACCAACACCATGCGCATCGCCCGCGAGGAGATCTTCGGACCGGTCGCCTGCGTCATCCGCGCCAAGAACTACGACGAGGCGCTGGCGATCGCCAACGACACCGAGTTCGGCCTCGCGGCGGGCGTCTGCACCACCAGCCTGAAATACGCCTCGCACTTCAAGCGCAACAGCGAGGCCGGCATGGTGATGGTCAACCTGCCGACCGCCGGCGTCGACTACCACGTCCCGTTCGGCGGCCGCAAAGGCTCGAGCTACGGCGCCCGCGAGCAGGGCTCCTACGCCCGCGAGTTCTACACCACGGTGAAGACGGCCTACACCTTCCCGGTGTGAGCCCTCATCATTGCGAGCGAATGAGATCGCGGCAGAGGCGGTCTGCTCCCTCTCCCCGTTCTTACGGGGAGAGGGCTGGGGTGAGGGGCAGCCGCACGGACAGTCTCCGCGGCGAGCCCCCCTCACCCGGATTGCTTCTCCGATGCAATCCGACCTCTCCCTGCGGGAGAGGTGAAGAGAGAGCTGTAGGGTAGGCAAAGGCGCGACAGCGCCGTGCCCACCGACAGTCGACCAAGACGAAAGACGGTGGGCACGCTTCGCTTTGCCCACCTTACGGAGCACAACGGAGCCAGCATGAACCAGCAGGTCGTGACCCAGGAGCCCCGCACCATCAAGCTCAACGCGCGCGACAACGTCGCGATCGTGGTGAACGATTTCGGCCTGCCTGCCGGCACCAAGCTGCCCGACGGCCTGACGCTGAAGACCTTCGTCCCGCAGGGCCACAAGACCGCGCTGGTCGACATCGCGCAAGGCGCGCCGATCGTCCGCTACGGCGAGATCATCGGCACTGCGAAATCGCCGATCGGAGCCGGAGAATGGGTCGACGAAGCGCGCATCGATATGCCGGAGGCTCCTGCCCTCGACAAGCTGGAGATTTCGACCGCCGTCCCGGCGCCGCTGCCGCCGCTCGACGGCTACACCTTCGAAGGCTATCGCAACGCCGACGGCTCGGTCGGCACCCGCAACGTGCTCGGCATCTCGACCTCGGTCCAATGCGTCAAGGGTACGCTCGAATTCGCGATCAAGCGCATCAAGAGCGAGCTGCTGCCGAAGTACCCAAATGTCGATGACGTCGTCGCGCTCACCCACGCCTATGGCTGCGGCGTCGCGATCACGGCGCCAGATGCCGTGGTGCCGATCCGAACCCTGCAGAACCTCGCACTGAACCCGAATTTTGGCGGCGAGATCCTGGTCGTCGGCCTCGGCTGCGAGAAGCTCGCGCCGGAGCGGCTGCTGCCGGAGGGCACGGAAGACTCCATCGTGCGCATGCAGGACGAAGCCTTCGACGGCTTCGGCGCCATCGTGGACGCCATCATGACCCAGGCCGACCGTCGCCTCGCCGAGCTCAACAAGCGCAAGCGCGAGACCTGCCCGGCGTCCGATCTCGTGATCGGCCTGCAATGCGGCGGCAGCGACGCGTTCTCCGGCGTGACCGCCAATCCCGCCGTCGGCTTCGCCGCCGACCTGCTGGTGCGCGCCGGCGCGACCGTGATGTTCTCGGAAGTCACGGAAGTCCGCGATGCCATCCAGCTGCTCACCCGCCGCGCCATCAACGAGGAGGTCGGCCGCGCGCTGATCCGCGAGATGGACTGGTACGACTCCTATCTCGCCCGCGGTGGCGCCGATCGCAGCGCCAACACCACGCCCGGCAACAAGAAGGGCGGCCTCGCCAACATCGTCGAGAAGTCGCTGGGCTCGATCGTGAAGTCGGGCTCCGGTCCGATCCATGGCGTGCTGGCGCCGGGCGAGAAGGCCAAGCAGAAGGGCATGCTGTTCGCCGCGACGCCGGCGAGCGACTTCATCTGCGGCACCTTGCAGCTCGCCTCCGGCATGACCCTCCAGGTCTTCACCACCGGCCGCGGCACGCCTTACGGCCTTGCCGCCGCCCCAGTCATCAAGGTCGCGACCCGCAGCGAGCTCGCGCGGCGCTGGAAAGACCTCATCGACTTCGATGCCGGCCGCATCGCCACCGGCGAGATGACCATCGAGGAGACCGGCTGGGAGCTGTTCAAGCTGATCCTCGACGTCGCCTCCGGCCGCACCAAGCCATGGTCGGACCGCTGGGGCATCCACAACGATCTGACGCTGTTCAATCCGGCTCCGGTGACCTGAGGGAGCAACATCGCTCATCCTGATATGGCGATGATTTCGCTCAGACCTGTCCCCGTCATTGCGAGCAGAGCGAAGCAATCCAGAGTCCCGCCTACTATTCTGGATTGCTTCGCTTCGCTCGCAATGACGCGTATGTTTAAGCGACGAGCCTGGATCACGCAGGCCGGGAGGGAAAATCAGATGTCGAGCTTCAGCCGCCTTGCCGTCCTTGCGGTCACCGCCCTCCTTCTCTCCGCCACCCCCTCCCGCGCCGACGACTCCATCCCCGGCGTGCCGCGCGAGCTGCTCGAGGACATCGCGACCGGCAGCCGCATCCTCGCCGATCTCGGCGTCGTCGATGCCTTCGGCCATGTCAGCGCGCGCAGTCCCGCCAATCCGCACCACTTCCTGATGGCACGCTCGATCGCGCCGGCGCAGGTGACGGCCAACGACATCATGGAGTTCGACGAGAATGGCGAGCCGGTCGATGCGAAGAACCGTGCGGTGTTCCTCGAACGCTTCATCCATGCCGAGATCTACAAGGCCCGTCCGGACGTCAACGCCGTCGTGCACACCCATTCGCCGGGCGTCGTGCCGTTCAGCGTCAGCCATACACCCTTGAAGCCGCTGTATCACAACGCCGCCTTCCTCGGCGACGGCGCGCCGGTGTGGGACATCGGCAAGGAGTTCGGCGCCACCGACATGCTGGTGCGCAATAATGCGATCGGCAAATCGCTCGCATCCGCGCTCGGCGACAAGTCCGTGGTGCTGATGCGCGGCCATGGTGACGTCACCGTCGGTCCTGCGGTCAAGGCCGCCGTGTTCCGCGCCTATTACACCGACGTGAATGCGAAGCTGCAGGCGCAGGCACTCGGGCTCGGCTCCGAGGTGACGTATCTCAGCGCCGAGGAGGCTGCCAAGGCCGATGGCGTCAACATGGTGATCATGGATCGTGCCTGGGCGCTTTGGAAGCAGAAGGTGCAGTCGGCGAAGTAGTCCTGGAGGTTGAAGATCATTTCACCGCAGCGGTGCCCCGGAATCCTGTGACGCGTTGGGCCACGACGTGACAATGTCATCGGTTTCTCCCTGTCGTTGTCGTGTTGGGCCGTTGTTCCGGCCGTATCGATCCCATGGGGCTTGCGTCCCGGAACTTTCCATTGCTTTTGCGGTATCGAACGACCACCGGCGCGGTTCAGCGTCGGGCTCTGCACGGGTGCGATGGGAGGTGCACAGCGCTGCTTCCGACCTCTTTTTGCCGCAAAGCTGACACATCGCTTGACCTCTCGCGCCGTCCCGATTCCTCCAGGCTCTCCCCGCGGATGCCCCTGCATTTTCCTCGCCTCGCCGTCCTTGCGCTCGCGCTCTCCCTGGGGACGCCATGTCTGGCTCAGCAGCCGATGCCGGTGGCGGGCGCGCCGGAGGACCGGCCCGACATCGATCTCTATGCGCTGATGTCCGGCACCTGCCGCACCGCGAAGGTCGATGGCCGCGAATATTCGTGCAAGACGGTGGCGTTCTTTCACAGCGAGAAGGGACGCGCTCATTTCACCGTCGCGCTCGACGATCCCGCTGACGAGAATCACATCATCGCGTTCTCCGGCGTCAATGGCCGCAGGTCGATTCAGAACGTCTACGAATTGCCGATCGACCGCATGCTGCTGAACTCCAAGCATCGTCCGAAGGTCGATGGCATTCCGGTGCCGGCCACGAAGAGCTCGGCCGGCGTGTGCCGTCAGGTCGGCAATTTCGCGATGCTCAAGGTCACCAGCGTGACCTGCTCCGCCAAGGACGACAGCGGCCGCGCCTATGAGCTGGTGTTCGTCTCCGACGGCACGCCCATCACCTTGCGCCGGGTGCGCCAGACGATGACGAACGCCGAGCACAATCCCTATGAATAAGCGCGTAGCGATTGCGGCGACCGCGCGCATCCGCGTCGCCTGACGCGCATCTGCTCCAATCCGCATCTCGAACAGCCATGAACATGAGGGCGCGTTAACATGAGGGCGCGTTCTCGCGGCAGATGATGCCCGAGGCTTACGATCCATCTCGCCCCTTCGAAGTGCAAAGGGCGCAGGGAATGCCGGGTGAAGGCCCCACCCATGGCCCGCCTGCGAAAAAAATGCAGGCGGCAGGTACCACAGGCAAAGCCGTACACTCCGGCATTCCCTGCGCGACGGTCTTCACGCTTATACGCAGTCTCCCTGGTGCGCCGGGCTTGTTGGCCACCATGGCGCAATGCGCTTGCGCGCATTGCGCTGGACACCAGCGTCGGGGTGTCAGGACCCTGCGACTTCACGTCCGCAGCCTCGCCGTTCGTCCACGCATCCAAAGACACGTTGCGGCTTGATCGCGGCCATCGCATCCCCGCCTCGCGTGTCGTGACGATCGCGCGCAACGCCCCTCTGCGGTGAGGCGGGATGCGCAACCAAAGCATGATTTTCGAAAAAACGAAAGTGGAAAATGCGAGCGCGCGACCAGGCATCGAGAGGCCGTTGAACGGATTGAACAAAATTACGACGGCTTGTTGCGCGCAACCGCTGGCGGCGGCCTCTGCACAGGCGCGCAGACGTTCAGAGCGGGGCTGATTTGCCCGACGTGCCGGCTCGGCCACACCCGTAACATCGACAAGCGACGCTCAGCGCGGGCGCGCAACCGCGCCCAGGAGATCCTGTGCGGCGCGCCCGAGCCGCCTGGCGGCATCGGCGAGATCCTTCGCCGCAAAGCCCGAATAGCCCAGGATGAAACCGTCAGGTCCGCGCTGCACGATCCGCGCATCGGACAACAGCCGGCACTCGATGCCGGCGCGGTCGCGGATCAATTTCGCCGTGCCCTTCGGCGCTGCGGGCGGCAAGGTCGCCAGCAGATGCAATCCTTGCGAGGGCGCGGCCAGTTGCAGACTGCCCTTGCCGTGCCTGGCGAGCGCTTCGGCGACGACATCGCGCGCCTGGCGGTAGCGCGGGCGCATCCGCCGCATGTGCGCCGCGAGCACGCCGTCGGCCATCAGGTCGGCCAGCGCGTCTTGCATGAAGGCCGGGGGAAACCGGTCCTGCGCCGCGCGCGCCGCGACCACCCGCGCGACCAGCGCCGGCGGCACCACGAGATAGCCGAGCCGCAGTCCCGCGAACAGCGTCTTGCCGAAGGTGCCGAGATAGATCACGCGCTCGCCGCCGATGCCGGCCAACGCCGTCAGCGGCGGACCTGCAAAGCGGTACTCGCTGTCGTAGTCGTCCTCGAAGATGTAGGCGTCCGCCCTGCGCGCCCAGTCGAGCAGCGCGATGCGCCGCGCCATGCTCATCGCAACACCGGTCGGAAACTGATGCGATGGCGTCACGTAGGCAGCCTTGGCCGCCGTGTACGCCGCCTCCCCCGAGCTCACGATAATGCCTTCATCATCGACCGGCACCGGGACCAGCTTCGCGCCGGTCGTGCTCAACGTATAGCGAGAAGCGACGTAGCCGGGGTCCTCGAACCAGACGGGATCGCCCGGCGCAAGCAGCGCATCGATGCACAGCCGCAGGCCGTGCTGGGTGCCGCTCACGATCAGGATGCAGCTTGGGTCGCAGCGGACGCCGCGATTGGCCGCAAGATAGTGCGCGACCTCGGTGCGCAGATGCAGGCTGCCGCGCGGATCGCCATAGCCGAGCTCATCGGGCGCGGCGTTGGCGATGCGGCGCCGGCTGGCCGCGGCGAGCCGCCGCAACAGGACGGGATCGACCAGCGTGCAGCCGAGCGCGAACGGCCGGCGCGGCGGAATGCGGATGTCCAGCTCGGCGACCGGTGCGGCGACCTGCGGCGCGGGCAGCCGTGCCGCCACATAGGTGCCGGCGCCGTGGCGCGCCTCGACCAGGCCATCCGACAGCAGCGCCTCATAGGCCGCGACGATCGCGTTGCGGCGGACGCCGAGCTGCTCGGCGAGCCCGCGCGTCGACGGCAGACGCAGGCCGGGCGCGAGCAGCCCGTCGACGATGCCGGTCCGCAACGCGCCATGCACCTGCTGCGACTGGCTGCGGATGCTGCGGTCGAGCCGGATCGGCAGCGCCAGCACGTCGTCGCGGCGTCGCGAAGTGGTTGGTCGCTTTCGCATCGAAGTGGAACTCCCGGCAACCACTTTGCCATGGCATGACTGCGGCGGAAACAGGAGACTGACGATGTCCGAGCAACAGATGCCGAGCTATCCCGTCGACGACACCAACCGGGTCAAGCGGCGGCATCAGCGCGCCCACTACGATCATGCGACGGTCCATGCCGTGCTCGATTCCGCAACGCTGTGCCACGTATCCTATGTCATCGACGGCCAGCCCTATTGCACGCCGACGCTGTTCTGGCGCGAGGGAACGACGCTGTATTGGCATGGCTCGAGCGCGAGCCGGATGCTGCGCAACCAATCCGAGGGACAGCCGGCCTGTCTCACCGTCACCCATCTCGACGCGCTGGTGCTGGCGCGCAGCGCCTTCCACCATTCCGCCGACTACCGCTCGGTGATGGCGTTCGGCCATGCCCGGCTGATCGAGGATCAGGCGGAGAAGGAGCGCGCGCTGGTGATGATGGTCGACCGCCTGTTTCCCGGCCGCACGGCGAGCCTGCGCCAGACCACTGAGCAGGAGCTCAAGGCGACATCGGTTATCACCATGGAAATCGAGAAGGCATCGGCGAAGATCCGCGCCGCCGGCGTCATCGATGACGAGGAAGATTATGCGCTGCCTATCTATGCCGAGCGCATTCCGGTCCACACCCTGATCGGCTCGCCGGAGCCCGATGGCCGATTGCTAGAGGGCGTCACCCGTCCCGCAACGCTGTCAGGTTTCAGCTCTGGGCGGCGGCTGGATGAGGCGCTGACGGAGGCGTATGCAGCGAGCTATCCGGCGGGTAGTTAAGATAACGGAAGTGTAGGGTGGGCAAAGGCGCGTCCCAGCGCCGCGTTTGTTGCTGGCTAGCGATCGCGCCGCGCCCACCCTACGGCCCGATCAGATCAGTCAGGGCTACGCTGCCCAATGAAGTGCCCTCTCCCCTTGTGGGAGAGGGCATCGGCGGCCTATCCGCATACGCGTTTGGGTGAGGGGTTCTCTCAACGAACGATGCTCGTGGACAAATACCCCTCACCCAACCGTGATTGGAGCACCGTCCAAAATGCCCTCTCCCACAAGGGGAGAGGGCACATTCACGAGCACCGCGTGCCAAGCGTTACTACTACGCTTCAACGCGCCTTACCGCTCGATCATCCTGTTCCAGCGCGTATTCCATTCGGGGCGCTTGGCGTTGATGACGTCCCAGTCGAGCGTGATCGCGCTCTTCATGTAGGTATGAAACGTCGCGAGCTTCTGCTCGGCTGCCGGGGTGGTCGCCTTCGCGGTCGTGTTGGATGGAACGATGTTGCCGGCCGCCAGCGCCTTGGATTGCGCCTCCGGCGACAACAAATAAGCCGCCAGCTTCTGTGCCAGCTCGGCTTCGGAGTTGTTGGCGATGACACATTCGGCGACCATCAGCACGACCGAGCCCTCCTTCGGCTGCGCATACTCGACCGCGATGCCCTTCTCCTTCAAGGTCGATACCGCCGTCGGCGTTAGCGGGAAGATCGCGGCCTCGCCGGTCTGCACCATCTCGGAGATCTTGGCCGAGTTCGGGATGTATTCGAGCACGTTCTTGCCGATCGAATCGGCGAACGCCTTGAAGCCCGGCTCGACATTGGCCTCGGTGCCGCCGTTGATGCGGTTGAACATCAGGAAGGCGTGCAGGCCGAAGGTCGAGACCGAGGCCGACTGGAACACGACCTTGTCCTTGAATTTCGGATCGGCGAGATCGAGCCACGAGCTCGGCGCCGCCCAGCCCTTCTCGTCGAACAGCTTCTTGTTGTAGGCTAAGCCCGTCATGCCGATGTCGATGCCGGCGGCGATGTCGTCCTTGAGCCGTGCGAACGGCTCGAGCTGCGCCAGACCTTCGCTCGGCCTCAGCTTCTCGCACAGGCCGAGACCGGCGGCGCGGATCATCACGCCGTCGTCGAGAAACATCACGTGCATCTGCGGCTTGTCCTTGGCCGCAATCGCCTTGGCGAGAATCTCCGAGGAGGTGCCGGGCACGACGACGATCTTGACGTCATTCGCCTTCTCGAAGTCCGGAAACACGGCCTGCGTATAGGTGCGCTCGAAATTGCCGCCGTTCATGCCGACATAGAGCGTCTTGGTTTCAGCATACGCGGCTGATGTGGCGAGCATCAGCGCGAGGGCTGGGCCGAGCGCGGCGCGAGCATCGATCATGGCGAGGTCTCCTTCGATCCTGTCGTCATTGCTGCTTGAGATGCATCGCCCGGCTGCGATGCGGGTGGGAAACGTGTGATCGCGAAGGCGCCGATCGGCGTCGAGGTCTCGCCGTCGCGCACCAGCTCGGCCAGGACCTCGCCGACACCCGGCGCGATCTGGAAACCGGCGCCGGAGAAGCCGAAGGCGTGGATCAGGCCCGGCGTCGTCGCGCTCGGCCCGATCACCGGATTGCGGTCGGGCATCGTCGCCTCGGTGCCGCTCCAGAACCGGATCGCCTGGGCGTGGCGCAGTGGACCGAACAGCCCGCTGGCCCGCTGCATGATGGCGAGCACGCCGTCGCTGCGGGGACGCGAAAAATCGGGGTCGGCGAGCGGCGCAGCGCGCTCGCCGCCGACGACGACGTTGCCGCGGGCAACCTGCCGCGCGTAGATGCCGCCGCCCTCGATGCCGATGTTGACGCCGAGAAACGGATCGAGCGGCTCGGTCACGATCATCGAGGGATAGGTGCGCTCCAGCGGCACCGGCTCGCCGAATGCGGCGGCAAAGCCGTCGGCCCATGCGCCGGCGCTGTTGACGACGGTGCGCGCCTTGATGGCGACGTCGCCGGCTTCCAGCGCAAACCCCTCGAACGTCCGGGTGGCGCCCGTGACCTCCGTGGTCTCCAGCACCTCGGCACCGGCGCGACGCGCCGCTGCGGCGAAGGCGGTGGCGACCAGCCGCGGATTGGCGTGGCCGTCGCCGGGACAGAACGAGCCGCCGACGACGTCGCCGCTGATGCCGAAGCGCTCGCGCAACTGGTTGTGACCAACCAGTTCGAGACCGAGTCCGAACGGGGCGACATCGGCGGCGTAGCGTTCCAGGCTCGCCAAGTCCTCAGCGCTCCGCGCGAGCTTGAGATGGCCGGAGCGCACGAACTCGCCGTCGATGCCGATCAGCGCCTCGAGCCGCGGCCAGATCGCGTGGGATCGCTGCGACAGCGGCAGTTGCTCGGACGGGCGTCCCTGCCGGCGCACGCCGCCGTAGTTCACGCCGCTCGCCTGCGCGCCACAAAAACCCTTGTCGAGCAGCGTGACGGAGAGGCCCATGCCGCGCAAGGCGAGCGCGGCAGCGCTGCCGACCAGCCCGCCGCCGATGATCGCGACATCGCTGTCAATGCGCCGGGTCATGCTGCCTCTCGTCGGCGGACAGGCCGGCAGCCAGCGGGATCGGCTTGATCGGCGCCTGCGCGCGCAGCCGGCCGACAGCGCCGATGTCGCGGCGCGTCTGCGCAGCCAACAGCTCCGCGGCGGCCGCGCCGCACATGCGGCCCTGGCAGCGGCCCATGCCGATGCGCGTCACCGCCTTCAGGCGATTGATCTCGGTCAGCGAGAAATCGCTGATCGCGCGCCGCGCCTCGCCGGCATCGATCTCCTCGCAGCGGCACAGCAGCGTGTCATCGGCGATGTCGCCCACCCAATGCGACGGATAGGGAAACGCGGCCTCCAGCCCGTCGCGCAAGCGATCGATCGTCGCAAGCCTGCGCTCGAGCGCGGCAACCCGCCCGGCATCATGCGGCAGGCCGCGATCCTCCAGCAATGCGAGCGCAGCGCGCTCGCCGGCGGCCTCGGCGGCATCAGCGCCGGCGATGCGGGCGCCGTCGCCGGCAAGGTACACGCCCGCGACGCTGCTGCGGCCACTGGCGTCGCGAACCGGCGGATGCGCGCGGTCGCGCGCATCGAAGCGGAAGGCGCAGCCGGCGAGATCGGCCGCCTGGGTTTCCGAGCGCAGATTGAGGCCGTAGCCGATGCCGTCGCAAGCGATCGCGTGCTCCCGCCCGCCGGCGTGATAGGCGATGCGGGCCACCCTGCCCTCGCCCTCGATCCGCACCCGGGACACGCCGAACCGCACGCGCGTGCCGCGCAGCGTCAATTCCGCGGCCATGCGCACCCCACGCAGCACGATGCCGGGCGCCAGCGGCAGCACGCGCAGCAGATTGAGCTTCGCCGACAACGGCGCCGCGTCGAGCACGGCGGCGACGTCGACACCGGCCTTCATGTACTGCCACGCCACCAGATAGAGCAGCGGGCCGGAGCCCGCGAACACCACGCGCCGGCCGATCGCGCAGCCCTGCGCCTTCAGCGCGATCTGCGCGCCGCCGAGCGTGAAGACGCCGGGCAAGGTCCAGCCGGGGATCGGCAGCACGCGATCGGTGGCGCCGGTCGCGAGGATGAGTCCATCATGATTGATGCGATGGCTTGAGCCGTCGCGGAGAATGTCGGCCGCGCCGTCGCGCAGATTCCACAGCAGCGCATTCGGCTGATAGTCGATCGCAGGGCCGAGCGCTGCGAAATCGCGATGCAGCCGCACGGCCTTCGCCGCCTCCGAGCCGTAGCGCGCGGTGGCATCACGGCCGTCAGGCGCGCGCGGCTGGCGATAGATCTGGCCGCCGCAGGCGTGGCCCTCATCGACCACGACCGGCCGCAGACCGGCCGCGACCAATGTCATCGCGGCGCGGATGCCGGCCGGGCCGGCGCCGACGATCAGGGGCGGCGCGCGCTCAGCCATGGCTGCGTCCCCGCTGCGTGACGATGTGCATGCCCGCGGCGAGTTCCGTCGTGCAGGCGCGCAACCGCTCGCCGCTCGCGAGCTGCACCCAGCAATCCTGACAGGCGCCCATCTGGCAGAAGCCGGCCCGTGGCGCGGCGGAAAACTCGCTGTGGCGCAGCCGTTCGACGTTGCAGAGCACGGCCGTCAGCACGGTGTCGCCGGCGCGGCCGTCGCAGGGGGCGCCATCGATCGTGAAGGAGATGACGGCGCTGTCGTTGCGGACGAGGCGATGCAGCAGTGGCATGGTGTCAGCCTTGGCCTACAAGGACCTTGTCGAGGCCGAAGATGCGGTCGAGCAGCAGCATCGCCGCCGCCGTCACCGCGATCATCAGCGCCGACACCGCGGCCATCATCGGATCGATCGATTCGATCGCATACATGTACATGCGCACCGGCAGGGTGACCGTGGCGGGCGAGGTGATGAAGATCGACATCGTGAGCTCGTCGAAGGAGTTGATGAAGGCGAGCAGCCAGCCGCCGGTGATGCCGGGCAGGATCATCGGCACGGTAATCCTGCGGAACACGATCCAGCCGGTGGCGCCGAGCGTGACCGCCGCCTGCTCGGCGCTGCGGTCGAGCCCCGACAGCGCCGCCAGCACCAGCCGAAGGACGTAGGGCGTGACCACGACGATGTGGCCGGCCGTCAGCCAGACCAGGCTGCCGGTGGCGCCGAGCAGCGCGAACAGCCGGAGCAGCGCGACGCCGAGCACGAGATGCGGGATCATCAAGGGCGACAGGAACAGCGCGTTGAGCGCCGCGCGGCCGCGGAAGTCGTAGCGATCGAGCGCGAGGCCGGCGGCGACCGCGAGCACGACCGCGATCGTCGCGGCTGTCGCCGCCACCCACAGGCTGTTCAGGAAGGAGGCGACGAAATCCGGATGCGCGAACACGGCCGCGAACCAGCGCAGCGAGACCTGCGTCGTCGGCAAGGTCAAGGTGTTGGCCGGCGTGAACGCGACGAGGCCAATCACGATCAGCGGCGCCAGCACGAAGCCGACGACGAGCGCATGAAAGACCAGGGCGATCGGACCATTGTGGCGCATGCCGCTCATCCCAACGTCCGCCTGGCGCGCGCCTCGACGATTTGCTGATAGGCCAGCATGATGACGAGGTTGATGACCAGCACCAGGATCGCGATGGCCGCGCCGAGCGGCCAGTTCAGCTCGTGCATGTATTCGTCATAGACCAGCGTGGCCGCCATCTTCAGCCGGCGGCCGCCGAGCAGCGCGGGGATCGCGAAGGCCGACGCGGACAGGCCGAACACGACCAGGCTGCCGGACAGCAACCCCATCGTCACCTGCGGCAGCACCACCCGGCGCAGCGCCGTGAAGCGCGAGGCACCCAGCGTCCACGCCGCGGCCTCGACCATCGGATCGAGCTTCTGCAGCGAGGTCCAGACCGGGATGACCATGAACGGCAGCATCACATGCACCAGCGCGATGACGATCGCCGTCTCGGTATAGAGGATCCTGACGGTGCCGAGCCCGAGCGCGCGGAACGCCTCGTTCACCAGGCCGGTGGGGCCGAGCAGCATGCTCCAGCCGAAGGCGCGCACCACGACCGAGACCAGCAGCGGGCCGATGATCGCAAGCAGAAACACCGAGCGCCAGGGCTCGCGCATGCGCGCCAGGATGTAGGCCTCGGGCGCACCGATCAGCGCGCAGATCAAGGTCGTGAGTGCGGCGAGCCGCAGCGTGCGCCAGAAGATGGTGATGAAGTAGCTGTCGGAGAGGATGGCGAGGTAGTGCGCCAACGTGGTCTCGTCCTTGACGCCGGTCGCGGCGTCATAGACGTGGAACGACAGCGCCAGTGTGAGCGCCAGCGGCACGACCACCAATGCGGTGAACAGCAGCGCGCCCGGCGCCGTCAGCAGCCATGGTGTCACATGGGCGCGCGTGCTCATGCCGGTGGCGCTCCGTCCGGCTTCGCCGCGCGCGCACCGGCGCTGCTCCAGGCGAGGCCGACCTGATCGCCCTCGCGCGCCGGCTCCTCGCCCGCATTGGGCAGGGAGACGCCGATCACTCCGGCGAGCGTCTCCAGGGTGAAGAACCAGGCGCTGCCAAGGAAGAAGCGCGCCCGGATGCGGCCATCGAGCACGCCGGCGCCAGGCGCGGTGAGATTGATCTTCTCCGGCCGGATCGCCAGCACGGCGGCTGCGCCGTCCGCGAGGCCTGCGGCCTCGCACGGCAGCACGCGCCCGCCGATCTCGACGCCGCCGTTGCGCCAGATGCCGGACAGCCGGTTCATCTTGCCGACGAACGAGGAGATGAAGGGTGTCGCAGGACGTTCGTACAATCGATAGGGCGCGTCGACCTGCATGATGCGGCCCTGCTCCATCACCACGACGCGGTCGCTCATCGACAGCGCCTCGCCCTGGTCATGGGTCACCATGATCGTGGTGGTGCCGACGCGCTGCTGGATGCCGCGCAGCTCGAACTGCATCTCCTCGCGCAGCTTGGCGTCGAGGTTCGACAAGGGCTCGTCGAGCAGCAGCACCGGCGGATCGATGACGAGCGCGCGCGCCACCGCGACGCGCTGACGCTGGCCGCCGGAGAGCTGGCGCGGATAGCGGTCGGCGAGCGATGCGAGCTGCACCAGCGCCAGCACCTGGCTCACGCGCACGTCGCGCTCGGCCCTGGCGACCTTGCGCATCTCCAATCCGAAAGAGACGTTCTGCGCCACCGTCATGTGCGGAAACAGCGCGTAGCTCTGGAACACGATGCCGAGGCCGCGGCGGTCGGGCTTCTCATGGGTGATGTCGCGACCGTCGAGCGTGATGCGGCCCGAGGTCGGCTCGACCAGGCCGGCGATCATCTGGAGCGTCGTCGTCTTGCCGCAGCCGGAGGGGCCGAGCAGCGCGATGAACTCGCCCTTGGCGACGCTGAGGCTGACATCGCTGACCGCAGCGACATCGCCGTAGCGCCTGGTGAGACCATCCAGCGTCAGGAAACCCATGCGTCCTCGCGCGGGAAGCTCCCTTCGCCATCAGCAGGGATTGCCGCCCTGGGAATCTTTCATGCCGGTGGGCCATGCAGACGGTCAATCGTGAATTCCGATATCCTGAATTTATCTATCTAGAATTCTAATATATGAAATCTATACGACAGATTTTCCTCCAACATTCAGCTCTGCAGATGACGACAGCCGACAGCGATTCGTCCTCCAGCCTTCGCCGGGCCCTGAAGCTGCTGCGCATCCTCGCCGAGGGCGACCCCGACGGGTTGCGGCTGAAGGACGTCGCCGAGGCCGCGGGCTGCAGCCAGCCGACCGCGCATCGCATGCTGCAGGATCTCGCCGCCGAAGGTTTCGCCGAACAGGCGGCCGGCAAGCGCTATCGCCTGGCGCTCGACTTCTACGTGCTCGCCGCACGCGCGGGCCAGGCCAGCGGCCTACGCGAGGCGGCGCGGCCGGCGCTGCTGCGGCTGTCGGCAACCTTGAGCGACACGATCTTCCTGCTGGTGCGCAACGGCTTCGACGCGGTCTGCCTCGACCGCGTCGAAGGACCGTTTCCGATCCGCTCCTTCACCGGCGACATCGGCGGCAAGGTGCCGCTCGGGCTGGGCCAGGGCAGCCTCGCGATTCTCGCCAACCTGCCCGAGGACGAGCAGGAGGCGGTGATCCGCTTCAACATCCCGCGCCTGCTCGATCGCGGTTTCCTGGACGAGGCCTCGCTGCGCAGCGCGCTGGCACAGGCCCGCGCCCAAGGATGGGTCAACACCAGCACCGGTCTCATTCCCGGCATGGCCGGCGTCGGCGTGCCGGTGCTGGATACGCAGGGCCGCGCCGTGGCGGCGCTCAGTGTCGGCACGCTGGCGGAGCGGCTGAACGCCGACCGGCTGCCGCATGTCGTGAAGATCCTGCAAGGCGAGGCGAAGGCGCTGGCCGGCAAGCTCAACCCGTTCGATGTCGCCTTGCGCTATCCGTCGCGGAGTCTGAGTACGATTGCGGGGAACTGATCTTCCTCAATCACAACCACCGTCATTCCGGGGCAAGGCCGCAGGCCTTGAACCCGGAATCCCGATGCTGTCTTGCGTCGTTCGGTAATCTCGGGATTCCGGGTTCAATCGTCCACACGCGGCTGCGTGTGGACGATTGCCTCGGAATGACAGCCAAGTGTCTGGCGCCACGCCACTGATGCAGCTGCCTAAGTCACCCACTCCGCGCGGATGCCGCGCGGCGCGGCATTGCTCTCCGGCTCGCGCCAAGAGAAGCTGAACATGCCTATTGGCTCGACCTGTTCGAGCTCAACTCGGACGATGTCGCGCGCGATCACGACGATGAACGGCGCCGGCGGTTTCTCGGCCGTCAATTGCCGCGGCGGCGAGAACACCGTCCCGACGCTTTCCACCAGCAGCGGCCGCGGCGCCTCGTGAACCTTCACGAGGCCCTTGATGCGCAGCAGCCGCTCGCCGAGCCGGCCCGCGACATTGTCGAGCCAGCCGGCGAGGTCGGCATAGGCAATCTCAGCCGGCGGGCGGACGAGGCAGAGCGCGAGACGCGGATGCGCGGCGGACAGATCGGGCGCGACCTCGCGCAGCGGCAGCGATGTTGCCAGCGGCGCGAATGCGGCCGTCACGATGGCCACGCGATTTGCGCTGGCAATCGCCTCGGCCACGGGATTGAGCTGCGCGATCGCAACCTGCGCTCCGACAAGCGCATCAAGCGCGAGATCGGCCTTGGTCGCGACGATGCGATGCGCCGCCGCCCATTGCGCGGCAGCTTCCTCGAATGTCGCGACGCCGAGCCCGCGTGTGAGATCGTAGGTCGCGACGACGGCGACGCGCATACGGTGCTCGGCGAGCGTCGCGAGCTGGCGCAGCACCGGGCCGGGCATTGACAGGCCCGAGGTCTCCAGGATGATCCGCCGCAACGGCGGCAGCCCATCCGGCCGCGGCGCCATGATCAGGCGATCGATGGTGAAGGCGAGATCGCTGCCGACCTGACAGCACACGCAGCCGTTCGACAGCATCGCCATCGGCACGTCGTCGCCGCTCTCGCGCAGCAGCACGCCGTCGAGCCCGACCTCGCCGGCCTCGTTGACGATCACGGCCGTATCCGACGCCGTCTCCGCGGTGAGCACGTCGCGCAGCAGCGACGTCTTGCCGGAGCCGAGGAAGCCGGTCAGGACGAAGAAGTCGATGCTAGAGGCGCTCATGGCGCCGCGGCGTCCTTGGTGGCGTACTTCTCCGGCACGTCGCTTTCCCAGCTCGCCTTCACCAGATCGCGGACGTCGGCGAGCAACTCTTCGGTGTCGTAGATAATGCCGTCCTTGATCGTGAATTTGAGGCCGCGATGCCACTCGACCGCGTTGGTCGCATCGTTGAAGCGCATCGCACCGGTGCCGTAGAGCAGCTTGAAGTCGGTCAGCGGATTGTGGTCGTGCACCAGCATGTCGGCGCGCATGCCGATGTCGATGGTGCCGATCTCGTCCTTGAGGCCGCACAGCGCGGCGCCCTGCGAGGTCGCCGAGCGGATCACCTCCAGCGGATGGAAGCCGGCCTCCTGCAGCAGCTCGAGCTCGCGGACATAGCCGAAGCCGAAGATCTGGTAGATGAAGCCGGAATCCGAGCCGGTGCAGACGCGGCCGCCGCGGTTCTTGTACTCGTTGATGAACGCCATCCAGAGCCGGTAGTTCTCCTTCCACTCGATCTCGTTCTGGGTCGACCAGCGATACCAATAGGAGCCGTGGCCACCGCGCTGCGGGGTGAAGTAGTCCCACATCGACTTCCAGGTATACTCCTTGTGCCAATACGCCTGGCGCGCCCGCATCAGGTCGCGGTTGGCGTCGTAGATCGTGAACGTCGGCACGAAGGTGAAGCCGATCTCCAGGAACTGCTCCAGCACCTCGTTCCACTTGGCCGAGCCGGGCTCGGCGCCCTGCCGGAACATCTGTCCGGACACCGAGAAGCGGAAATATTCGTCGGTGTAGTTGTAGTCGAGCGGGAAGTTCTGGATGACGCGATCCTCGAACAGCGCCTCCGGCAGGCCGTAATAATGCTCGGCGCTGGTGAGGCCCCATTTGGCCGTGGTCAGCGCGTTCATGCGCGACACCGCCATCTGGGCGTGGTGGCAGCCGGTGCGAAGGCCGATCTTTTTGCACTCGTCGAGCGCGGCTTCCATGATCGCGGGCGGCGCGCCGAAGAACTTGATGCCGTCGGCGCCGCGCTCCTTGACGGCACGCAGCCAGCTCCGCCCCTGCTCCGGCGTATAGATCGTCTTGACCATGTCGTTGACGGCCGGAAAGTACGCATAGGCCAGCAGCCGCGGCGAGGCGATGCCGTTGTTCTCCGCGCG
Organism: Bradyrhizobium sp. SZCCHNS3002; assembly: GCF_032377435.1. NCBI lineage: Bacteria > Pseudomonadati > Pseudomonadota > Alphaproteobacteria > Hyphomicrobiales > Nitrobacteraceae > Bradyrhizobium > Bradyrhizobium sp. SZCCHNS3002. The sequence goes on along the minus strand of NZ_JAUHHY010000005.1, from coordinate 276,455 downwards.
CTGCTTCTGGTCGAGCATCCAGGACAGGCCGTTCATCGAGCCCATCTCGCGCACCGTGGTGACGCCATGCGCCAGCCAGAGCTTGTAGACGTAGTCGACCGGCGGCACCCAGCCGTTGGCGGAATGATAGGCGACGCCGGCATGGGCGTGGCAGTCGACGAAGCCCGGCGTCACCCATTTGCCGCGGCAGTCGATCTCGTGATCGGCCGGCTCGCCGATACTGCCGGCATAGCCGTAGCCCACGACCTTCTTGATGCTGACGATCCGGCCGTTCTCGACGATGATGTCGACCGGCCCGATCGGCGGCGCGCCGGTGCCGTCGATCACGGTGGCGCTGCGCAGCGCCAGCCGCTTGAACGGCCCGATGCCGCGATCACGGCTCGTTGCCTTCGGCACGATCGGCGCGGCGCCCTTGTTCCTGATGAAGGCGAGCTCATCGCCGGGCAGTGTCGTGGCTTGGTCGGTCATAGCGACAATTCCTTTGATCCAATTAGTAAACCAAGCGCACAGTGCGCTCCCTCTCCCCGTTCTTACGGGGAGAGGGTTGGGGTGAGGGGCAGACGCACGGGTGGTGTTTGTGGTGAGACCTGTACCCCCTCACCCGGATGGCATCTGACGATGCCATCCGACCTCTCCCCGCAAGCGGGGCGAGGTTACACCGCGCGCGCGATGAAGTTCTCGCGCCACACATTCCACGCCTATCCCGTCCTGTACCGCCGCGCGAATGCCACGCTGCCGAACACCGTGAACGCCATGGTCACCGCCAGCAGCATGAAGGCGAGTGCGGCGCCCATCGGCCAGTTGTTGCCGCGCACGAACTGGTCATACACCGCAGGCGCCATCATCTTGAATCGCGGGCCGCCGAGAAGCACCGCCGTTGCATAGGTGTTCATGCACAAAACGAACACCAGAATCGAGCCGGCGGCGACGCCGGGGCCGGACAGCGGCAGGATGACCCGCCAGAACACCCGCGCGCCGGAGGCGCCGAGATTGGCGGCGGCATATTCGAGATCGCGCGGAATGCTCTCGATCACCGCCGACAGCGTCAGGATCATGTAGGGCAGCACCACCGCGATGATGCCGATGATCACCGCCTTGGTCGTGTACATGATCTCCAGCGGCGTCGAGATCAGGCCGAGCTTCAGCAGGCTGGTGTTGACGAGGCCGTCGCGTGCGAACAGCGCCATCCAGCCCGCCGAGCGCACGACGTTGCCGACCAGCAGCGGGAACAGGGTCGCGATCACGACCAGGCTCTTCCAGCGGCTCTCCATGCGGCCGAGCCAATAGGCCGCCGGGAAGGCGAGAATCAGCGTGAGCAGAGTGCACAGCAGTGCGATGCCGAGCGTCGCGAGGATGATCTGCTGATAATATGGATCGGTCGCGGCCTTGATGTAGTTGTCCGGCGACAGCGCCTGCATCATCAACTGGGTCGGGCTGAACTGGTTGAGCGATATCCGGAACATCAGGATCATCGGCCCGACCAGCAGCGCCAGGACCAGGAGACAGGCAGGGACGACCAGCAGCGCCATCGCGCGAGCTCCGATTGCGAAGGTGTCGGCTGTTCAGCCGCGGCCCCTGCGGCGAGGCCGCAGGGAGCGCATCATCCAAGGCCTACGCCTTGAACTCCTTGTTCCAGAAGTCGAGCGTGCGCTGCGAGCGCCCGGCGGCATAGGCGTAGTCCGGCTTCAGCAGCCGCGCGCGCTCGGCCTCGGTGAGGCTGACCTGCTTCGCGAGATCCTCCGGCAAAGGCGCGTCGGTGACGGTCGGGACGTAGCCCATCTTGTCCGCGAAGCCACCCTGCGCCTTGGCATCCAGCATCGCGTCGAGATAGGCGAAGCCGCCGGCCTTGTTCTTGGCGTTCTTCGGCACCGAGGCCTGGAACACGATGGCCGGCGTGCCCTCCTTCGGCACGACATGGGCGAGCGGAATGCCGGACTTCTTCCACATGAAGCCACGGGCGAGCCACATCGTGGTCAGCCATACCTCCTCCGACTTCAGCGCTGCCGCCAGCGCCTCGTTCGACGGATAGATCTTTACGTCGAGCGAGCGCCATTCCATCAGCTTCTTCTCGGCCGGATCGAGATTGCTGACTCCGCCGCCGCCGGCCAGCGCCGCCGCCAGCGTGTTGTTGGGATAGAGGATGTCGGCGAGACCGATCTTGCCGCGCCATTTCGGATCCCAGAGATCGGCGAAGGATTGCGGCGGCGTCTTCACCTGGTTGGTGTTGTAGAGGATCACCTGCGCCGAATAGATATGCGGAATCGCGATCTCGCTTCGAAGCTCCGGGAACACCTTGTCGAGCCGCTTCACCTGGGCGGCATCGACCTTCTCGAACACGTCGGACTGCGACACGATGTAGGCGTCGTTGTCGGACAGGCAGGCGACGTCCATCGAGCCGCGCCGGCTCTGCCGCTCGGCCAGCAGCTTGGTCTTGCGCGGATCGGCGTTGGCGACGTCCTGCACGATCTCGAAGCCCTTCGGCGTCATGATCGGCTTGTCGATGATGTCAGAGAGCAACTGGCCGTAGTCGCCGCCCCAGGTGCCGACCACGACCTGTCCGCCTTCGGCGCGGGCGGTCGGCATACCGGAGGCCAGCGCGGCCATGCCGGCGCTGGCGGAGAGAAAATGACGTCGCGAAATCATGGCAGAACCTCTCGCTGTGGATGGGATGCGTTACGAAGATGTCTGAGGCACGAGACGCGGGACCTTGCGGTCCCATTGCAGCGACACCGGATCATCGGGCCTGAGCGCCGCCAGCGGCTCGCCGGCGTCGGGCGTCGGGCTGATCGCGACCAGCGTCTCATCACCGAGTGCCACCACATATTCGGTCTGCGCGCCCATATAGGTGATCGCCTGCAGGCGGCCGCGCACCTCGCCGGACTCGCCGGGCGCGATGACAATCCGTTCCGGACGCAGCGCGAAGGCGTCGGCATTGTCGCGCTCGCCGCTGCTGACATCGACCGGCAGCAGCAGGCCGCCGCTGGTGCGGAACTGGCGCTCATTCGCACGCCGGCCCGCCACGATGTTGCAGCGGCCGACGAAGTCCGCCACGAACGCATCCTTCGGCGAGTCGTAGAGCTCCTGCGGCGTGCCGATCTGGCGCACGCGGCCGCCCTCCATCACCACGAGGCGGTCGGCCATGGTCAGCGCCTCCTCGCGGTCATGCGTCACCATCAGGGTCGTCAGGCCGAGCCGCTGCTGCAGCGCGCGGATCTCGAGCCGCACCTCGGCGCGCAGCTTGGCATCGAGATTCGACAGGGGCTCGTCGAGCAGGAAGATGCGCGGATTGATCACCAGCGCGCGCGCCAGCGCCACGCGCTGCTGCTGTCCGCCGGACAATTGCCGCGGCAGCCGGTCGGCGAGATGCGACAGCCGCACCAGCTTCAGCGCCTCCGCAATTTTCGTCTTGCGTTCGGCCGTACCGAGGCCGCGCATCTCCAGGCCGAAGCCGACATTGTCGGCCGCGCTCATGTGCGGAAACAGCGCATAGGACTGGAACACCATGCCGGTGGCGCGCTTGTAGGCCGGCAGATGCGTGACGTCCTCGCGGTCGAACAGCACGCGGCCACTGGTCGGCGGCAGGAAGCCGGCGACCATGCGCAAGGTCGTGGTCTTGCCGCAGCCGGACGGGCCGAGCAGCGCGACCAGTTCGCCCTCATTGACGGCAAGATCGAGCCCTTCCACGCCGATCGACGTGCCGAAGCGCTTGGTCAGCTTCTCCAATGTGAGCTGCGCCATCACACCACCCGCGACAGTTTGACGAAGCGGTCGGTGATCACCATCAGCAGCCCGACCAGCGCGATCTGCACGGTGGCGACGGCAGCGAGCGTCGGATCGATGCGGAATTCGAGATAGTTCAGCATGGCAACGGGAAGTGTGATCCGTCCGGGCCCGACCAGCAGCATCGACAGATCGAGATTCTCGAAACTCTGGATGAAGGAGAACATCGCAGCCGCCACGATGCCGGAGCGCATCATCGGCAGGGTGATGCGGCGGAACACCTTGAACGGGCTGGCGCCGAGATTGGCGGCGGCCTCCTCGGCGGCACGGTCGAGTCCCTGCAGGCTGGCCACGACGAGCCGCACGGTCCAGGGAATCGCGAGCAGGGTATGCGCGGCGACGAGGCCTTCGGTGGTCGCCTTGATGTCGCGGTCGAGCAGATCCTCCGCCAGCACGTAGAGCATGTAGAGGCCGGAGCCGGCGACCACGCCGGGCACGGCGAGCGGCGCCAGCAGGAACGAGCTCAGCGCCTGGCGGCCGCGGAACTCGCCGCGCACGATGGCGAGCGCCGCCGCAGTGCCCAAGGGCACGCCGATCGCGGTCGCGAGCAGCGCGACCTGGAAGCTCGTCACCAGGCCGCGCAGGAATTCGGGCTTGCTCAGCGCGTTGGCGTACCATTTGAGCGACAGCGCCGGCGGCGGAAAGCTCACGATCTCCTGCGCGAAGAAGCTCGTCATCACGATCATGATCACAGGCGCGAAGATGATGGCATAGGCGACGACGATCAGTGTCCGCACTGCGAATGGGCCGAGTGATGATTGTCCCGTAAAACGGAACAGCATTGCAGACACCTCAACAAACAGATCAGCAACTTATGCGGCGCATCGTAGTCGGCGGCCTCGCCGCCGCCAAGCCTGTGACACGGGTTATCGCAATGCACATACGCATGGGCGACACGATGCTGCGATCCTGACGCGTGACGCGGTGCCGCTTCCATCTTGGCGCTAGCGCCGTGCGCGCATGTCCCGTCGCCGGCGCGGGGGCCTTGCTGATTTCTGGATTTCCGATCGCGGGCACGGCCTGCGCGACGGTCCGTCGCAGCGGCGCGGTTTTGGGCAATGCGTGCTCAATTCTTGCACCGGCACGATCCAATATTTTGTGCGTCCACGGACAAGTCATCCGCGCGGGCGCGCACCTAAGCTTCGCCCCGAGCTTGGACCGGGGCGACGGCACCAATGCACCGCCGGACCAGCGCGACATCATCGTTCGAAGGAGCTGGCAACATGCAGACGAGGCTATTCACTGGGGCGCGGCGCGCGTGGCTTGCCGCGCTCGGCGCCATCATCGCGGCGGGACTTCTCGCGCCGATCGACGCTCAAGCGGCGACGCCCGCGGGCTGCGCGGCGCTGAAGGAGAAATATCCGGACTGGAAGGGCAAGACGCTGGTCAATGCCATCAACCCGCACACGCCGGGCTACGAGTCGATCGACCCGAAGGATCCGAGCAAATATGTCGGCTTCGACATCGATCTGGGCGAGGCCATCGGCGACTGCCTCGGCTTCAAGCTGACCTACAAGCCGGTGACCTTCGCAGCGCTTCTGACGACGCTGGCGAGCGGCCAGGCCGACATCGTGATCTCCGACATCTACGCCACCAAGGAGCGCGCCAAGGCCGCCGACTTCATCACCTACTCCAAGGTGTTCGACGGCGTGCTGGTCGCCAAGGGCAATCCGAAGGGCATCAACGGCATCAACATGTCGATGTGCGGCGCGGCCGCGGCCGAGAACACCGGCTACGTCGAGGTGCCGCTGATCCAGGATCTCGCGCCGAAATGCAAGGAAGCCGGCAAGCCCGAGCCGACGATCCAGCTCTATGACAACAACGCCAACTGCATCCAGGCCATCCTCGCCGGCCGCGCCGATACCTATGTCAACGACGTCAACACGGTCGACCAGGCAGTGAAGGCCTATCCGGACAAGCTGGAAAAGGCCATCGCGGTGACCATCCCTTATTCGGTCGGCATCGCCGTGCCCAAGGACAAGCCGAAGTTCCGCGATGCCGTGCTCGCCGCCCTGATCGAGGTGCAGAAGGAAGGCATCCACCAGGAACTCCTGAAGAAGTGGCAGCTCGATCCTGCCAACTTCAAGGAGCCGGACATCCTGACGGCGGACTAACAGGCCTAGCGGTTCGCTGCGACGAGCCCTAGCCAAGCAGACGGTGCGCTCCCTCTCCCCGTTCTTACGGGGAGAGGGTTGGGGTGAGGGGCAGCCGCACGGGAAGTGTCCGCCGTGAGACCTGTCCCCCTCACCCGCCGCAGCCGCGCACTATGAGCTCAATCTCGTAGCATGGGCAAAGCGCAGCGTGCCCACCCTTGCTTCCACACGATGATCACGGTGGGCACGGCGCGTCGCGCCTTTGCCCACCCTACGCTCCTCCCGGGTCGACCTCATGTCCCTCTTCCTGCATTATCTCAGCATGCCGTATCTGCTGCAGGGCATCGAGCTGACCCTGCAGGTCACCGCGCTCGGCCTGGTCGGCGGTCTCATTCTCGGCCTCGTGCTCGCGGCGATGCAGCTCAGCCGGTTCTGGCCGCTGGCGGCGATCGCGCGCGGCTACACCGTGATCTTCCGCGGCACGCCGCTGATCCTGCAGATGGTGTTCGCCTACGACGCGCTGCCGCATATCGGCATCAAGTTGCCGGCGGTGCTGGCGGCGGGCCTCGCGCTCGCCTGCAACGAGGCGCCGTTCATCGCCGAGATGCTGCGCTCCGGCGTGCTCGGCGTCGATCGCGGCCAGCTCCTGGCCGGCCAGGCGCTGGGCATGACACCCGGCGTCCTGATGCGCCGGATCATCGCGCCGCAGGCGATCCGCACCATGATTCCCGCGTTCGGCAACGAGGCGGTGAGCGCGCTGAAGAACTCCTCGCTCGCCTCCGTCATCGCCGTGCAGGAGCTTACCCTGCGCTCGACGCAGCTCGCGTCCTCCACCTTCGACTTCTTCTCGATCTTCTTCGCCTCGGGTCTCATCTATCTCGTGCTGACCGGCGCGATCAGCGTCATCCAGCTTGCGCTCGAATGGCTGCTCGATCTCGACCGCACGGCGAAGCAGCGCAAGCTGGCGGACTACCTTGCGCTATTGTTACCTCGGCGCCGCGCCGACGTCGCGACGAAGCTGGAGCTCGCGGAGAAGACAGCCCCGGCCATCGAGGCCGCGCCGCCCGAGCCCGCCGAGCTGAAGGAGACGCCGCCGCTCGCCTTGTCGATCGAAGACCGGGCCCGGCGTGCCGCAACGATCGCCCGCAACAACGTCGCCGTCGAGGTCACGGATCTGCGCAAGGCCTATGACGGCAACAAGGTGCTGGACGGCCTCGATCTCACCGTACGCATCGGCGAGGTGATCGCGCTGCTCGGGCCGTCCGGCTCCGGCAAGAGCACCCTGCTCCGCTGCATCAATCATCTGGAGAACTGGGACGCCGGCGACATCCGCGTCGGCGGCCGCAAGCTCGGTTTCGACGACCGGGGACGCAAGCTGTCGCCGCGCGCCATCGCCAACGAGCGCGCCAATGTCGGCGTCGGCATGGTGTTCCAGCAGTTCAATCTGTTCGCGCATCTCACGGCCAAGGAGAATATCGCCGGTCCCTTGCGCTGGGTGCATGGGCTCGGCCGCTTCGAAGCGGAGCGTCGCGCCCTTGAACTGCTCGACCGTGTCGGCCTGTCGCATCGCGCCGATGCGCTGCCGCGGCATCTCTCCGGCGGCCAGCAGCAGCGCGTCGCGATCGCCCGCGCGCTGGCGCCGAATCCGAGCGTGCTGCTGCTGGACGAGCCGACCTCCGCGCTCGATCCGGAGCTGGTCAACGAGGTGCTGGAGGTGATCCGCCGTCTCGCCATCGACGACGGCCTCACGATGATCATCTCGACGCACCAGATCCGCTTCGCCGACGAGGTCGCCGACCACGTCGCCTTCCTCAATGGCGGCGTCATCCTCGAGGAAGGCCCCGCACACGAGGTGCTGACCAACCCGCGCCATCCGCTGACCGCGCGCTTCCTCTCGGTGATGGAGGCCGAGCGGCCGAAGGACGCGGTGGCATGAGTTCATCCTTCACGTTAGGAGCGAGCGCTTGCGTGCGGCCATCCTTCGAGACGCCCGCCTGCAGCGGCCTCCTCAAGATGAGGTCCGTGGGTGAGGTGGCCTCGCTTCCGACCCTCATGGTGAGGAGGCGCGCAGCGCCGTCTCCGGACGATGCCTCCGGCATCGCCTTGAGAACCATGAGGCCCGCCCTCGAATTCACCGCACGACAATCTCGATCTCTGAGCAAAGAGGCCCTCGCATGAAACACCATCTGCTGCCGGTGTCCAACAAGACCGTCCATTGGGGCTATTTCTCCAAGGTGGTGACGCCCGCGCTCACCCTGCGCTCCGGCGAGCGCGCCACGATCGAGACGCTGACGCATCACGCCAATGACGACTATGAGCGCATGATCAAGGACGATCCCGGCGCGGAAAGCGTGTTCAAGTGGACGAAAGAGCACAAGGCCGTGGCGCGGCGCGGCTCCGGTCCGACCGAGGGCCCGTTCATCCGCGGCTCCGGTGAAGGCATCGGCGTGCATCTGCTGACCGGACCGGTGGCGGTCGAAGGCGCCGAGCCCGGCGACGTGCTCGAGGTGCGCATCCTCGACATAAGGCCGCGGCCGAGCCGATGCGGCTGCCATGCCGGCAAGTGCTTCGGCTCCAACGCCGCCGCCAATTGGGGCTTCCACTATCACGACCTGATCGAGGAGCCGAAACCGCGAGAGGTCATCACCATCTTCGAGCTGGACACCGCGGGCGAGCCGTTCGCCAAGGCGGTCTACAACTACGTCTGGACGCCGCAGACCGATCCCGACGGCATCGTGCACCCGACCATCGACTATCCCGGCGTGCCGGTCGACCACGCCACGATCAAGAAGCGCGAGAACATCCTGCCCAATGTGAAGGTGCCGGCACGGCTGCATTTCGGCACGATGGGGCTCGCGCCATCGGAGGCCGACTATGTCTCATCGATCCCCCCGAGCTACACCGGCGGCAACATCGACGACTGGCGTATCGGCAAGGGCGCGCGGATGTACTATCCGGTCGCCGTACCCGGCGCCTATTTCTCGGTCGGCGATCCCCATGCCGCGCAGGGCGACAGCGAACTCGGCGGCACCGCGATCGAGACCTCGCTGACCGGCGACTTCGAGTTCATCCTGCACAAGAAGAGCGACCTCGGCGGCACGCAGCTCGAGGGCCTGACGCATCCGCTGCTGGAGACCGACCAGGCATGGTCGGTCTACGGCTTCACCTATCCGAACTATCTCGCCGAGCTCGGCGCCAATGCGCAGACCGAGATCGCCAACCACTCCAGTCTCGACCGCGCCATGCGCGACGCCTTCCGCAAGCTCCGCCGCTTCCTGATGACGGTGCACCACCTCAGCGAGGACGAGGCGATCTCGCTGATGTCGGTCGGCGCCGACTTCGGCGTCACCCAGGTGGTCGACGCCAATTGGGGCGTGCATGGCACGATCCGGAAGAACGTGTTCCGGTGTGAGTGATTTTGCGAAACGTATAGCCAGCTCCCGCCCCGCGGATGGTGCGCTCCCTCCCCCCTTGTGGGGGAGGGTTGGGGAGAGGGGTGCCCCGGGGCGAGACCGCCGTTGTGGGCCCCCTCCCCTAACCCCTCCCCACAAGGGGGAGGGGAACCGATCGCGCCTGTGGCACGAGCACCGATCCAAATGAGTGGAGGAATAGCGAACTGAACAACACCGATACACGGCAGGTCATGAAGCTCATCTGGCACGGGGGTTGCTTAGAATTCCCCGACCCGGGGCGTGCCATGAGTTTTCGTCCGTTCACCAGCGAATCCTATGCCGAGGGCGAGCGTCCGGAGGCGTGGCGCGACGTGCTGAATGCGGTCGGGCTACAGCCCGCAGCGAAGACACCATTTTATGATGGTCATGCCACCGCCTCGCATCGCCAAGCGCCGGGCATCGCTCTTTCGCGGCTGTCGGCGGGCGCGCAGGCGATCACTGCAGTTCCGCAGGCCCATGCGGATCTGCCGATCGCCCTTCTCGCGATCGAGGACGGCGCCCTGCTCCGCTGCAGCGACGGCCATCGCATCGTCCCCGCGGGACATCTGATGCTGTTGCCGCGCGCCGGCGACTGGAGCATCGCGTTCCAGCGCGGTCTGCGCGCCATCGTGCTGTCGGTGACGGCGGACGCCCTGAATGGCCGCATCAGCGGCAGGCTGAAATTGGCCCAAGCCCAGGTGATCGCGCCGAGCGGCCTGGCCGACGTGGTCTGCCGCACCATCGAGGCCACCGCACGCGCGCTCGACACCCTGAGCGATGCCGAATGGAGCACGGTCGCGCAGAGCATGGTCGATCTGCTGCTCACACTCGCCCATCAACAAGCCGCGCCGGCGGCGGAGGCCGGCAGCAGCGCGACGCAGGCCGCGATCCTGCACCGGCTCTGCCAGACCATCGAGCGGCGGCTCGACGATGCCGAGCTGACGCCGGCGCGGGTGGCCCAGGCCGAAGGCATTTCCGAGCGCTATCTGCAAAAGCTGTTCGAGAGCGCCGGCGACAATTTCAGCCACTACGTCAAAGAACGCCGGCTGCAGCGGGCCTGGACCGACCTGTCCAATCCGGCCGAAGCCAACCATTCGATCTCGGAGATCGCCTATCGCTACGGCTTCGCCGATTCAGCGCATTTCAGCCGCAGCTTCCGCGCCCGCTTCGGCCTGTCGCCGCGCGAGTTCCGGCAGCAGAAGGCCGAGCAGGCGGTGACGGCGGCGGCCCCGCGCGGCCAGCGCGGATGGCCGCAGGACGCGCTGGCGCAGCAGCGCGCCTGCGAGAGGCCGGCGTCGGCCAGGAGCGATGTCGCCCTGCCCGCGCCGGCCAACGACCAGGACGCGCAGCGGCATCACCATCATCTGGCGGTCTCGGCCGAGCGTGTGCATTGGGGCTATTTCAGCCGCTCGCTGCCGCCGCAGATCGAAATCGCATCCGGCGACACGATCACGGTGGAGACGCTGACCCAGCATGCCTCCGATGATCCCGAGCTGATGATCGCAGGCGACGCGGCTGCGCTCAGCGTGTTCGGCTGGACCAAGGCGAAGAAGAACGTCGACCGCCGCGGCGCCGGCCCGATGGACGCCAGTGTGTTCGGCCGCGGCGCCGGCGAAGGTTTTGGCGTGCACATCTGCACCGGCCCGGTGGCGATCAAGGACGCGCAGCCCGGCGACGTGCTGGAGGTGCGCATCCTCGACATCGTGCCGCGGCCAAGCCGCACCCCGAAACATGCAGGCCGCGTGTTCGGCTCCAGCGTCGCGGCGTGGTGGGGCTATCACTACAACGAGCTGATCGCCGCGCCGGCGCCGCGCGAGGCGGTGACGATCTACGAGATCTTCGCCGATGCGCCCGAGCCGCATGCCCGCGCGCTGTATTCCTACCGCTGGGAGCCGCAGACCGATCCCAACGGGATCGTGCACACGACCTACGACTATCCCGGCGTGCCGGTCGCCCCCGACAGCATCAAGCGCCGCCACGGCGTGCTCGACAACATCCGCATTCCCTTGCGGCCGCATTTCGGCGTCATCGCGGTGGCGCCGCGCGAGGCCGATTTCGTCGATTCGATTCCGCCCTCCTATTTCGGCGGCAATCTCGACAATTGGCGGCTCGGCAGGGGATCGACGGTGTATCTGCCGGTCGCGGTGCCCGGCGCGCTGCTGTCCGTCGGCGATCCCCACGCCACCCAGGGCGACGGGGAGCTCGGCGGCACCGCGATCGAATGCTCGATGACCGGCACGTTCCAGGTGATCCTGCACAAGAAGGCGCAGCTCGCGGGGCAGCCGTTCGCCGATCTCTCCTACCCGCTGATCGAAACCGCGACCGACTGGGTGCTGACCGGCTTCAGCCATCCGAACTATCTCGCTGAGTTCGGTGCGCAGGGCCAGAGCGAGGTCTACGCGACCTCCTCGCTCGACCTCGCGATGAAGGACGCGTTCCGCAAGATGCGGCGCTTCCTGATGCACGTCAAAGGCCTGAGCGAGGACGAGGCGGTCGCGCTGATGTCCGCCGCGGTGGATTTCGGCGTGACCCAGGTCGTCGACGGCAATTGGGGCGTCCACGCGATCTTGAGCAAGCGGCTGTTCGAGGATGAACGCTGACGTTCATTGCGCCCCAACGCCATCCCAGATCTCCGTCATTGCGAGCGAGCGAAGCCATCCAGGGCGTCACGCGCTGCCCTGGATTGCTTCGTCGCTTCGCTCCTCGCAATGACGACCATTGCTGTCGCTACCACGAAGCCCAACAACAAAGGACCATCGCTATGCAGTTCCACATGATCTCCGGCGCGACCAGGCCGGTGGCGCCGTTCAGCCACGCCGTGGAGACCGACGGCTTCGTGTTCGTCACCGGCCAGATGCCGGACTCGCCGGAGGCGCCGGGCGTGCTGCCGGAGGGGATCGTGGATCAGACGAAGGCGGTGATGCAGAACTTGAAGTACATCCTCCAAGGTCTCAACCTCGGCCTCGAACATATTGTGATGTCTCGGATTTACCTGACCGAGTTCAAGCGGGATTACGCGGCGATGAATGAAACCTACCGTTCATTCTTCCCGCCGGACCGGCTGCCGGCCCGCACCTGCGTCGGCGTCACCGGCTTGGCCTATGACGCGCTGATCGAGATCGATCTGGTCTGCCGAAGACCATAGTACCCATTGGTAAACATCTCCTCAACGCGAGGCCCCGTCATTCGATCCGGGCTGGGGAGCGTCCCGCTGTCGCCGATTGCGCGCCGACGCCGGCCGGTGTCAATTCGCCGCGCCATCAGGCGGGATCGTGGGGAGTGCCATGCCGTACCAGTTTTCCAATCGTCAGCAGATCCGCAAGCCGGCGGTGAGCAGCAAGGGCGGCATCGTCGCGGCACAGTCGCGGCGCGCCGCCGAGATCGGGGCCGAGGTGCTGGCCGCGGGCGGCGACTGCGTCGATGCCGTGGTCGCGACCGGCTTTGCGCTCGGCGTGCTCGAGCCGTGGATGAGCGGCCTCGGCGGCGGCGGCGCGATGGTGCTGTACCGCGCCAGGGACAACCATGTCGAAGTGATCGACTACGGCATGCGCGCGCCCGACAGCCTCGATGTCGCCGACTATCCGCTGGCCAATGACGGCAGCGTCGCGGCCGACATCTTCCCATGGCCCCGCGTCAAGGACGACCGCAATCTGCACGGCCCCGGCGCGATCGCGGTGCCCGGCGTCGTGGCCGGCATGGAGGCGGCGCATCGCCGTTACGCGCGGCTGCCATGGGCGGATCTGGTCACGCCGAGCGTGAAGCTCGCCGCCGAGGGCCTGCTGGTGGACTGGTGGACCACCGTGATGATCTCGAGCTGCGCCGCCGACCTGCGCCGCTATCCCGGCAGCGCCGCGGCCTATCTGAAGGATGGCCTGCCGCCGAATCCGCAATGGGGCGCCAAGGCGGTGACGCGGCTGCCGCAGGAGCAGTTGAAGGCGACGCTGGCCCATCTTGCCAGCGCCGGCGCGCGCGACTTCTACCGCGGCGACATCGCCCGCTCGCTGACCCGCGACATCCAGGCCGCCGGTGGCGCGCTTTCGGTGGATGACCTCGCCGCGTTCGAGGCGCATGTCCGAGAGCCGCTGCGCATTCCCTATCGCGGCGGCGCGGTGTTCGCGACGCCGGAGCTCACCGCCGGCCCGACGCTGGCTCACGCGCTGCGGCTGATGCAGGCGAGCGTAACGGCTTCGGGCAAGGCGCCGGATGCCGGCGCCTTCATCGCCTATGCCGAGGCGGTGCAGGCCGCCTATCGCGAGCGGCTCAACGACATGGGCGACGCGGCGGGCAAGCGCGCGATCGGCGCCGAATATCTGGCACCGGCCTGCACCACGCACTATTCGGTGGTCGATCGCGACGGCAACATGGCGGCGGTGACGCAGACCCTGCTGTCCGGGTTTGGCTCGAAATTCCAGGCGCCGCAGAGCGGCATCATGATGAACAACGGCATCATGTGGTTCGACCCGACGCCGGGCACGACGAATTCGCTGGCGCCCGGCAAGCGCTGCCTCACCAACTACACGCCGGTGGTGGCGCAGGCCGCCGACGGCCGCCGCCTCGCATTGGGCGCCTCCGGCGGCCGCCGCATCCTGCCCGCGGTGGCGCAGATGCTGTCCTTCGTGATGGACTACGGCATGGACCTCGATGCCGCGATCCACCAGCCGCGCATCGATGCCAGCGAAGGCGACGTGGTCGGCGCCGACACCCGGCTGCCGGCGGAGGTGATGGACGCGCTGACGGCGAAGTTCGAGACCGTGCCGGCGCCGGTGCAGACCATGCCGATGAAGTTCGCCTGCCCCAGCGTCGTGCTGCGCCAGGGCGACGCGAACAGCGGCGCGACGGAAATCTTCCATGCCTGGGGCGATGCGGTCGCGGAGAGCTGATCGAATGCGAGACACCGGCTGAACGGCAGTCCGCTCTCTCCGTTCTGCCGAGGCCGCGACGAATACCGCGACCCTACACAGGAGCGGTCTCCGACATCCCATGACGGGGCACAGAATTCACGGCCCATCCATCTAGCAACTCTTGAAATTGACCGCTGTGGTGTTGGCGCCGCAGACCAGAACCGCGACGCGCTCGGACGGACCCGCACGGTAGGCACCGGATAGCAGCGCGGCGAAGGCCGCGGCGCCGCCCGGCTCAGTTACGACGCGCAACGTCATCCACAACGCGCGCTGCGCCGCCCTTATGTCGTCGTCGCTGACGATGATCACCTCCGCCGCCGCGAACCGCTGCACGATCGGAAACACGCGCGCGCCGATCTGGCGCGGCGCAAGACTGTCGGCAGCGACGCCACCGGCGGGCGCGTCGACGGGGTGTCCGGCCGCCAGCGCGTCGCGCAGGGTCGGCGCGCCGTCCGACTCCACCGGCACGACCTTGACGCGTCCCTCGTACCACGCGGCGATGCCGCCGATCAGCCCGCCGCCGCCGACCGCCACCAGCAGCGTGTCGATATCATCTGCGTCGCGCTCCACCTCCAGCCCCACCGAGCCCTGCCCCAGCATGGTCTCGGGCTGATCAAACGCATGAATCGGCAAGGCGCCGCTCTCGGCGACATGTCGTTCGCTCGCCGCCAGCGCATCGGCATAGCGATCCCCGCCGACGTGGATCTCCGCGCCGAAGCGCTTGATGAGGTCGATCTTCGACGGCGAGGCGATGCTCGGCACGAAGATCGCTGCTCTCAGGCCAAGACGTTGCGCCGCCAGCGCCACCGCGACACCATGGTTGCCGCCGGACGCCGCGACCACACCGGCCCCCGGCACATCGCGGGTCAGGAGATTGGCGAACGCCCCGCGCGCCTTGAACGAGCCGCCATGCTGCATGAATTCGAGCTTCAGTCGCAATGGGGAAGACGGCAGGCCGAAATCGCCACCATCGACCGTTATCATCGGCGTGCGCCGGACGTAAGGCCGGATCAGCTCATAGGTGGCCGCGATCTGCTGCCGGGTTACCGCTGTCGATATGTCTGACATGCCGCACCTCGTTCCGATCGGCATGTCTTGATATAAATTAGCTAATTGGCAAAGTACCAAAATGGCGCCCGACCGCGTGTTCCGTGCACTGGCCAACGACAAGCGGCTGCAGATCCTGGAGTGGCTGCGCGATCCGACGCGGCATTTTCCGCCACAGAACGATGGCGACCTCGTCAAGGACGGGGTCTGCGGGCTATTCATTGCCGAAAAGCTCGGCGTCTCCGCGCCGACACTGAGCGAGCACATGCGCGTGCTGGTGGCCGCCGGCCTCGTCAAGGCCAAGCGCGCCAAGGGCTGGACGTTCTACAAGCGCGACGAGCAGGGATTGAAGGCGGCGCGACGGCTGCTCAGCGACGCGCTATAGGAATTATGCGAACCTTGGCGGGCAACGGGAATTGCGGCGAAGCGCGCCGAAGCATCATCCTGTCCACGACGACGGCGCAGCGATTTCTGCGAGGAAAGCTCGCCATGCGCGAAAGGGAGGCGGCGACGGCGTCCTCCTTGATCTTGTCGCTGTCGCTGCGATCGACCCGCTGCACCTCGACTCAGCACCAATCCGGTCGAGGCGTCGATTGGCCCTAGAAGTGCTTCGCGCGCCCTGGCCCTATGCGGCGCAGCCGTCGGGTCGCAAGCGAAGCCCGTTCGGCACAGATCCGAGCTATGGCTGCACGCCCGCTCCCGTCAGCCTCTCGGCGAGAAACGTGGTCAGCTCCCCCACCGTGCGGGAGTTGCTGCGGCCGCGCGCATAGGCGAGCTCGACGGTCGGCAAGCGCGGCAGACCGAGATCCTGCCGGATGATGCGCAACGGCGGCTGCACCAGGGCGCGCGCAAGGACGGTGATTCCCAGCCCCTCGAGCGTCGCCGCCTTGAGGCACTCGAAGCTCGGACTGACGAAGCTGAGATGCCAACGCCGGTCGTTCTGCTTCAGCGACGACATGGCGAAACGCCGATACGTGCAGCCGTCCGGGAAGAGGACGAGAGGGATCGACGCATCGTCGGGCGTGTAGTTCGGCCCGCAGACCCAGACCAATTGCTCTGTCAGCACCGAGGTGCCGGTTCGAGCCCCGGCCTCCTGCTTGAAGAAGGCGAGGTCGAATTCGCCGCGGGCGCTCCGCTTCATCAGGCTTTCCGACTGATTGGCTTCGACCTCGATGCCCACCATCGGATTCTTGGTCTTGAACCGCGCGAGCCACGTGGTGAAGTCGCGGCCAAAAAAGTCGAGCGGAACCCCCAGACGAACGAAACCGAGGAGGACATCCTCGCACATCGAGGCATAGGCCTCGTCATTGAGCTGGAGAATACGCCGCGCGTATTGGACGAAGCGGTCACCCTCGGGGGTCAGCTCCAGAACGCGGCCCTTGCGCCGCGTCAACAATGGCTTGCCCACCTGCAATTCCAGCTTGGACATCTGTTGGCTGATCGTCGACTGCGATCGCCCGACGGACTCTGCGGCCCGCGAGAAGCTCATCGTGTCCGCGATCACGAGAAACGATCTGAGGCAGTCGATATCGAAGTTCACGACAGTCCCCGCTATCGAAAAAGACGATACCAACATCGTCATAATTCACTTTGTCGGTCGGAACACACTTCGTAAAGACCAGAGTTGCGGCATGGGATGCCGGAACTCGCGTCAAGTCCCTGACGCGACGCAACGGGACTGCATTGCGGTCCCTTACCGCACTTCGCGTACAAAACCGCTCCGACACAAGGACCATCCCCGTGGCGATCAGCACCGTCGTCTTCGACGCCTACGGCACCCTCTACGACATTCAATCGGTGGCGTCGGTCACCGAGCAGGCTTTCCCGGGCCGTGGCGACATGATCACGCAGATCTGGCGGATGAAGCAGCTCGAATACACCTGGCTGCGCTCGCTGATGCGGCGCTACGAGGATTTCGAGGCGGTGACGCGCCAATCCCTGGTCTATACGCTCCGGATCCTCGGCCTTGGCTACGAAGAAGCGCTGCTCGAGGTGATCATGGACAAATATGTCCACCTCGATCCCTACCCGGACACGCTGTCCACCCTTGAGCGTCTCCAGGACCGCAAGCTGGCGATCCTTTCGAATGGTGCCCCTGCGATGCTGGACGCGCTGGTACGCAACACCGGTCTCGATCGGTTTCTCGACAAGACCATCAGCGTCGACAGCAGAGCGACGTTCAAGCCGAGTCCCGAGGCCTACTCCCTGATCGAGTCCGAGCTCGGAGCCGCGCCCGCCGAAGTCCTGTTCGTGTCCTCGAATCCGTGGGACGCGATCGGTGCCAAGGCTGCCGGGCTGACCGTGGCATGGATCGAGAGGGTCACGCCCGAAGCGATGGCCGCAGCCTGTGAAAGCTGCGCGCTCGTTGCGCCGCTGACGATGTTCAAGGCGATGCGGATGCAGATGGACGAGCTCGGGCTCGCGCCCGATCACCGGGTCCGGGGACTGTTCGATCTGCCCGGGCTGCTGCCACCCATTGCCAGGCCGTAGATCCCCTCAGATCCCGCGCCGCATCCGACGAGCACCTGCTGTCGGGACGACGTCATCCTTCACTGGTAGCACGCCTCCAGTGCGGAAGCCGCCCGGTACAACGTCGACTCGTCGAGGTGGCGCGCGACCAGCATCGCGCCGATCGGACGGCCGTCCGCCGTCTTCCCAACCGGAACGGAGATCGCGGGATGCCCGGTGAGGCAGGTCGGCGCGGTATTACCGACCATCTCGAAGGCGCGGCCGATGATCTCCTCCCGCGACGCCCCGGCGGACGGCAGCCGGGTCGCTGCCATCGGCGTGGTCGGCATCAGAAGCAGATCGGCCTGTTCGAGCGCGCGATCATAATCTCCCGTGAGCAGGCGGTTGAGGTTCTGTGCCTTGCCGTAGTAGCGGCCGCGATTGCGCGACGACATATAGTGGCCGGTCAGGATGCCGAGCTTCAGCGTCTCGGACAATTCTCCGGCCCGATCGCGCCAGCGCGCGTGGGCATCGAGCAGGCTCTCCAGAAACACGCCCTTCATGTTGGTACCATAGGCGTTGCTGCGCATCATCAGATCGGTGGCGCCTTCGAGAAAGATCGGCGTCCAGATTGCAGCCCCGGCGGCATGCAGCGGCACTGCGACCTCACGGACGTCGGCCCCCTTGGCTGCGAGACGACCGGCCGCCTCGCGCACGCGGTCGTCCACCTCGGTCTCGGCGCCGGCCGTGCCGAACCCTTCGGGCACCACGCCGATGCGCAAGCCGGCCACGCCTTGCCGCAGCGCCTGCGTATAGGGCTGTGACGAGGCACCGCGCTGCCGCGGATCGAGCCCGTCCGGCCCTGCCATCACCTCGAGCATCAATGCGTTGTCGGCCACGGTGCGGGTGATCGGGCCGGCGTGATCGACCGTCAATTCGACCGCGAAGATGCCCGTATAGGGCACGAGGCCGTGCGTCGGCTTCAGGCCGACGGCACCACAATAGGACGCGGGGATGCGGATCGAGCCCCCCTGGTCGCCGCCGGTGGCCATGTCGACGATGTTGGCCATGACCAGGGCGGTGGATCCTGAAGACGATCCACCGGCATTGTAGCCGGGCACGACCGGATTCTCGACGACCCCATTGGCTGAGGTGTGACTGCCGCCGGAGGCGCAGTAGTATTCGCAGACGGCCTTGCCCAGAATGTCCGCGCCGGCGTCCAAGAGGCGCGTGACGATCGTCGCATCGATCTCCGGGACGTAGCCCTCGAGGATGGTCGCACCATTCATCATGGGAAGGCCGGCGACGCAGACATTATCCTTGATGGCGACGCGCCTGCCCTTGAGCTTGCCGTCCGCAGCGCCCTGGATGTGCGCGGTGACGGCCCAGGCGCCGAACGGATTGTCCTCCGGTAGCGGGCGTGTTCCTGAGGGCCTCGGATATTTGACCTCGGGCAGCGGCGCCGCCATCTCGTCGACGAGATCGTACGCGTCGAGCTGCCCCTGCATCAGCGCAAGGAACGACAGCGCATTGGCATCATCGAGATCGAGGCCGATCTCGCGCGCGGCCTGTTGCAGCTCGGTAGCAGTCGGACGTCGGACTGGCATCAAGGCCTCTCGATCGCGGTGCGACCACGTCCACGCGCAACGGAGCAAGGTGGACGAGGTCGACGTTCAACACGCGAAAGAGTAGCCAGCCGCCGAGGTGTTCCAAAATGAGTTATGTCGATAGCCGTAATTTGCTTTGACGATTAAGCGTGGCCGCGACCTCGAACCCACGCGGGAGCTGCCTACATCTCCACCAGCGCCTTCACCAGCCCGCTCTCCGCATCAGCCAGATCGTCGATCACGTCGAAATGGTGCCGGTCCGGCGCCTCGACATAGGCGGTCGTAGCACCCAAGCCGATCCAGATGTTTGCGAGCAATTGCGCCTGACGGCGGAATTCGTTGCGCTCGGCGCCGCCGACCCAGGCGGTGACCTTGACGCCGTCGATCGGCGCGAGCAGCGCCGGGCTCTCGCGCAGCGCCGTGGCGTCGTCGATATGTAGCGTGTCGTTCATCACGGTCCGCTGCAGCGGGCGCAGATCGTGCAGGCCGGAGAGCGAGACCACGCTGGTGATGCGCGCCTGTCGCTCCGGCGACAGCGGGGCGCCGCGGCAGATCATGCGGGTGACGAGATGGCCGCCGGCGGAATGGCCGGTCAGCGCCACGGGACCGGCAACCTCGTCCATCGCCTTCGCGACCGCCTGCGCGACATCGCCCGAAATGTCGGCGATGTCGACCTCGGGACACAGCCGGTAGGACGGCATCGCCACGGCAAAGCCGCGCGCGATTGGACCTTGCGCGAGATGCGACCAGAAGCTCTTGTCGAGGCGCATCCAGTAGCCGCCATGCACGAACACGACGAGCCCCTTTGGCGTGCCCTCAGGCAGGAACAGGTCGAGGCGCTGGCGCTCATGTGCGCCAAAGGCAATGTCGAGCCTGGCGCGGCCCTGCCCGGCCAACGCCGTTCGATACGCCTCGGCCGGCGCGACCCACAGGCCGGGCCAGCGCTCGCCGCCGGCGATGTTCGGGCCGTTGGCGTAGGCGTTGTCCCAGTCCTTGACGGCATACAGCATGATAATCTCCTGATCGAATGAGCGCGCGATGGCTCAGAGGCCGGTGCGCAGCTTCCAGAGTTCGGGGAACAGCACGATCTCCAGCATCTTGCGCAGATAGTTGACGCCTGACGTGCCGCCGGTGCCGGTCTTGAAGCCGATGATGCGCTCCACCGTGGTGACGTGATTGAAGCGCCACCGGCGGAAATAGTCCTCGAAGTCGACCAGCTTCTCGGCGAGCTCATACAGCTCCCAATGCCGCTGCGGATCGCGATAGACGCTGGTCCAGGCGGCCGCGACCTCCGGGCTCTCGGCGCGGGTGCCGCGCCAGTCGGTGCGCTGCCCGTCGATGCCGATGAAGAAGCCGCGCCGTGCCAAGAGCCGCAGTGCTTCGTCATACAGGCTGGGCTTCGCCAGGATCGCCTCCAGCTCGGCGGTCAGCTCCGGATGATGCGCATGCGGGCGCAGCATCGCCAGATTGCGGTTGCCGAGCAGGAATTCGATCGAGCGATACTGGAACGACTGGAAGCCGGAGGACTCGCCGAGCTTGTCGCGGAACAGCGTGTACTCGCTCGGCGTCATCGTGCGCAGCACGTCCCAGGCGCCGTTGAGCTGCTCGAAGATGCGCGACACTCTTGTCAGCATCTTGAACGCCGGCTGCACGTCGTCCCGGGCGATCGCCGCCATGGCGGCCTTGATCTCGTGGATCGCGAGCTTCATCCACAATTCCGAGGTCTGGTGCTGGATGATGAACAGGAGCTCGTCGTGCGCCGACGACAGCGGCGCCTGCGCATCGAGCAGGCGATCCAGCATCAGATAGTCGCCATAGGACATCCGTCCCTTGAAGTTCATCCGCGCCCCCTCGGTGGCGGGATCGTAGGGCGCGCTGCTCACGTCACGAGCTCCTTCTGGCGATACTCGGGCTTGTCCCACAGCTTGTCGGCAAGCACCTCTTCGAGAATGTCGACGGCGCCGCGCACCTCGCTCTCGCCGATGTAGAGCGGCGTGAAGCCGAAGCGCAGCGCGTCGGGCGCGCGGAAATCGCCGATCACGCCGCGCGCGATCAGCGCCCGCATGATCGCATAGCCGTCCGGATGGCGGAACGACACCTGGCTGCCGCGGCGCGACGCATCGCGCGGCGAGGCCAGTGTCAGCGACGGACAGCGCCTCTCGACCTCGGCGATGAACAATTCCGACAGCGCGATGGAGGCTTTGCGCACGTCCTGCATCGACACGCCGTCCCAGGCGTCGAGCGCGGCATCCAGCGCGGCCAATGCGATGATCGGCGGCGTGCCGATGCGCATCCGCTCGATGCCGCCGCCGGGGCGATAATCGAGATCGAAGGCGAACGGCGCCTCGTGGCCCATCCAGCCGGACAGCGCCGGCGGCGCGATGTCTGCGTAACGCGGCGCGACATAGATGAAAGCCGGCGCGCCGGGACCGCCATTGAGATATTTGTAGGTGCAGCCGACCGCAAAGTCGGCCTCCGCGCCGGCGAGATCGACCGGCACCGCGCCGGCGGAATGCGCGAGGTCCCATACCGTGAGCGCGCCGGCCGCGTGCGCCTTTGCCGTCAGCACCCTCATGTCGTGCATGCGGCCGGTGCGGTAGTCGACCTCTGTCAGCATCAGCACCGCGACGCTGTCGTCGATCGCAGCCTCGACCTGCTCCGGCTCGACCACCTTCAAGGTGGCGCGGTCGCCGAGCATGCGGACCAGGCCCTGCGCCATGTAGAGATCGGACGGAAAATTGCCGCTGTCGGACAGGATCACGCGACGGCCCGGATTGAGCGACAGCGCCGCGGCCAGCGCCTGATACACCTTGATCGAGAGCGTATCGCCCATCACGACCGTGCCGGGCGTGGCCCCAATCAGCCGCGCGATACGGTCGCCGACGCGGCGCGGCTGCACCATCCATCCCGCGCTATTCCAGCCGCGGATCAGCTCCCGTCCCCACTCAGCCTCGATCATCCGGGCAACGCGGGCGGGCACGGCGGACGGCAGCGCGCCGAGCGAATTGCCGTCGAGATAGATGACCCCGTCAGGGATCGTGAAGAGCGATCGAGTCGTGGAAAAATCGGTCATGCGGCTCCTGCTTCGTTCACGGCCTGAATGCATGATTCGCGCCGGATCAGGCCAGATCAAGCCGATCCGATCGCGACCGGCACCGCGCGGGCCGCATGGCTCGCGAAGACGTGACGATGGCGACACAGTCCAGCCGGCCGATCGCCGCCGGCCCGCGACATTGACGCGCGACGGCAGGCTTGTCATGCGCTGTCCATGGCGCATGATGGATCGACCCGACCTGCCGATGGAGGACATGATATGCGCATTCTGATGCCGCTCGTCCTGCTGCTGTCACTGTTGGCCCACCCCGCCGCCGCGGCGGACGCCAGCGCGGCGCAGAGCGTCATTCGCGCCCAGGAACAGGCCCTGGCGCGCGACGACGGCGCGACCGCCTATGCCCAGGCCGCGCCGGAAATCCAGGCGCTGTTTCCGAGCGTCGAGATCTTCATGAGCATGGTCAAGAGCGGCTACCCGCCGGTCTATCGCCATCGCAGCTTCGAATTCGGCGCCGCCGAGGTCGAGGACGGCAGCGTCGCACAGCGCGTCCACATCATCGATGCCGAAGGCGAGGCGTGGGACGCGCTGTACACGTTGCAGACCCAGCCCGACGGCAGCCTCAGGATCACCGGCTGCTCGCTGTTGAAGACGGGCCAGTCGGTCTAGCGCGGAGCGGTTTAGGTCACGCCGAACCGCTTCTTGAACTGCGCGACATTGATGAGGCCGCGACCGTGGCGGCCGTCGCCGATCTTCACCTCGCCATGATACGCCTCGACCGAGAAGCGGATGACGCGGCGCTCGACCTCGATCACCTCGGCAACCGTGCGAATGGTGGCGCCGACCGGCGACGCCGCGAGATGGCGGACGTTGACCTCGGTGCCGACCGTCACCCAGCCCGGCGGCAGCACCGGGTTGATGGCGTCGCCCGATGTCATCTCCATCTCCAGGATCATCATCGGCGTCGCATAGACCATGGGCATATGAGGAACAAAGTGCCCCACGGTGCGCTCCGGCGGCACCACCAGCAGGCGCTCGGCGCGCATGCCCGGTTTGATGATCTCACGTGCGTCCATGATGGCTCCAAGTTCAGATGTCGTCCCGGACAAGCTGCGACGCGCGTCAGTGCGGCGTAGTGCCGATCCGGGACCCATACGCCGCGGCGGTCGTGATGAGCAAAAGGCCAACGACCAGCATGCCTCAAACCGCTTCCTGGGGCTGTGGTCCCTGGGCCGCGCGCAATTGCGCGCCGAGCAGGGACGACAGCAGCGCCTACTTCTTCTGCTCGGCCAGACGTTCGACGAAGGTCTTGCCGCCCTTCATCTTGTGCGTCAACGGCGCCTCGTTGATCTGGATCACCACCGCTTCCGGATCGACGCCGAGATGCGTCACCAGGGCCTTGGTGATGTCACGCATCATGTTGGCCTTCTGCTCGTCGGTGCGGCCGGCGGCCATGCTCACTGTGATCTCGGGCATTCGTTGCTCCCTGTTAGTTAGTCCTGTCCCAAGCCTGTCATTGCCGGGCTTGCCCCGGCAATCCATCATTCTGAAATGAAAGGCCGTCGTGAAGCGATGGATACGCGGGTCAAGCCCGCGCATGTCGGGTCTTGTTACCCCCAGCTCACGTCGTGGCGCGCGAGCACCTCGCGGACACCGGCGACGAGTTCGTCCTCCTTGGCTGAGAACTGCGCCGGGCGGCTCTCGCGCCATTCCTGGTTGGAGGCGATCGCGGCCGCCGCCTTGGCGCCCTCGATCAGGTCCTTGATCTGCACCTCGCCGCGCGCCTTCTCGTCCGAGCCCTGGATGATCACGCAGGGTGCGTTGCGGCGGTCGGCATATTTGAGCTGGTTGCCCATGTTCTTGGGATTGCCGAGATAGAGCTCGGCGCGGATGCCGTGATTGCGCAAGGTCGACACCATCTTCTGATAGTCGGCGACGCGGTCGCGGTCGAACACCGTGACGACGACGGGGCCGAAAGCCGGCCGCGTGTCGAGCTTGCCGAGCAGGGTCAGCGCCGCCTGCAGCCGCGACACGCCGATCGAAAACCCGGTCGCCGGCACCGGCTCGCCGCGGAAACGCGAGACCAGCCCGTCATAACGACCACCGCCGCCGACCGAGCCGAAGCGCACGGGACGGCCCTTCTCGTCCTTGGTCTCGAGCAGGAGTTCGACTTCGTAGACCGGGCCGGTGTAGTATTCGAGACCGCGGACGACTGT
Organism: Bradyrhizobium sp. SZCCHNS3002; assembly: GCF_032377435.1. Classification (NCBI taxonomy): domain Bacteria; kingdom Pseudomonadati; phylum Pseudomonadota; class Alphaproteobacteria; order Hyphomicrobiales; family Nitrobacteraceae; genus Bradyrhizobium; species Bradyrhizobium sp. SZCCHNS3002. The sequence continues at coordinate 251,883 of NZ_JAUHHY010000005.1, read as the reverse complement.
CGGATCAATTCGAATCCGATCGGATTCGTATCCGGCAGATCTCACTAGGGGCTCGAACTGCTCAATCAGCTCATTCAGGGCATCATCGTACAGCAGGTGGCCAAGACCCCCATGCGGATCAGGGACGCCGCCGGTTTCTGCCGTGTTCTGATCTAGAATCCGCTTAAGCTCGCCGAGGCTAGAAGCCGTTACAACCGACATCAGCAAGTTTATATGCTTAGGTTCTAGGCCTGCGCCTTTGGTAAAGTCGCCGCTCTCGTCCTTTCTCCCTTGGCCCAGCAATTCCCGGACGCCTTCATCCCCCAGCCGGTCGAGTTTATCGATCGCCCGAAGCACCGTGAGTCGTCGACCGGCGTTCTCGGCTCCGAGAAGACCAATCGATTCGAGTAGCCCGTCGAGAATCTTGCGATTATTCACCTTCACGACATACGAGCCGCGCGCAATGCCGAGCGCCTCCATCGTATCGGCCGCCATCATGCACATCTCGGCGTCGGCCGCCGGCGATCCGGAGCCGACGGTGTCGGCGTCGAACTGCATGAACTGACGGAAGCGGCCGGGTCCCGGCTTCTCGTTGCGGAAGACGTAGCCGGCGCGATAGCTGCGATACGGCTTCGGCAACGCGTCGAAATTCTCGGCGACGTAGCGCGCCAGCGGCGCGGTCAGGTCGTAGCGCAGCGAGATCCACTGCTCGTCGTCGTCCTGGAACGAGAACACGCCCTCGTTCGGACGGTCCTGGTCGGGCAGGAACTTGCCGAGCGCGTCGGTGTATTCGAACGCCGGCGTCTCCACCGGCTCGAAGCCGTAGCGCTCATAGACGGCGCGGATCTTCTCGACCATCTCGCGCGTCGCCGCGATCGCCGCGGGGCCGCGATCCTCGAGCCCGCGCGGCAGCCGCGCCTTCAGCTTCTGGGGTTTCTTGGGTTTGTCGGACATCGGACTCGACACGTAGGGTGGGCAAAGCGCAGCGTGCCCACCATGGGCTGATAAACGTCGCAGCGGTGGGCACGGCCCGCTATCGCGGTCCTAGGCCCACCCTACGGGATGGAATGCGTTGTCGGGGTTGGTAGCAGCCGCGACGGGGTGCGGCAACCCGCGGGAGGCCGGCGTGCACCTCGCCCATATCAGTGAGAGCCAAACTCCCTCAGCCCATGCGGTGCGCCCCCCTCCCCCTTGCGGGGAGGGGTTGGGGGTGGGGGTCCACACGGGCAGTCTTTGCTGGGACCCCCACCCCCAACCCCTCCCCGCAAGGGGGAGGGGAGTCGACCGCCCGTGCGGCGACAGCCCTACTTCACGTCCCGGATCCAGTTGTGCGGATCCGCGCTGCGGCCGTACTGGATGTCGACCAGCTGCTTGCGCAGGCCCATGGCGACCGGGCCGGCCTCGCCGCCGTTGATCAGGACATCGCCGCTCGCCGAGCACACCTTGCCGATCGGGGAGATCACCGCGGCGGTGCCGCAGGCGAACGCCTCCTTCAGCTTGCCGCTCTTGGCATCCGCCCGCCACTGGTCGATCGAATAGGCCTCCTCGCGCACCTCGCGGCCGGCGTCGCGCGCCAGCGCGATCAGGGAGTCGCGGGTGATACCCGGCAGGATGGTGCCGAGCGGCGGCGTCGACAGCGAGCCATCGTCGAACACGAAGAACACGTTCATGCCGCCGAGCTCCTCGACATAGCGGCGCTCGATCGCATCCAGGAACACGACCTGGTCGCAGCCATGGGTGATCGCCTCGGCCTGCGCCTTGAGGCTCGCGGCATAATTGCCGCCGCACTTCACGCCGCCGGTGCCGCCGACGGCGGCGCGGGTGTAGTTCTCCGAGACCCAGATCGAGACCGGCGCCGGGCCGCCCTTGAAATAGGAGCCGACCGGCGAGGCGATCACCGCGAAGATGTATTCCGCCGACGGCTTCACGCCGAGGAACACCTCGCTGGCGATCATGAACGGACGCAGATAGAGGCTGCCCTCGCCGCCCGGGATCCAGGCGCGATCGATTTGAACCAGCCGCTCGACCGCCTCGATGAAGACCTCCGGCGGCAGCTGCGCCATCGCCATGCGCTCGGCCGAATTCCAGAACCGCTTGGCATTGGCGTCGGGGCGGAACAGGTTCACGCCGCCATCATCGCGCTTGTAGGCCTTGAGGCCCTCGAAGATCTCCTGCGCATAGTGCAGGACGGCCGCCGCCGGATCGAGCGGGAAGTTGGCGCGGGATTCGACCCGCGCGCTGTGCCAGCCCTTGTCCTGGCTGTACTGGACCACGGCCATGTGGTCGGTGAACACCCGGCCGAAGCCCGGGTTGGCGAGCCTGGCAGCGCGCTCCTGGTCGGAGGTCGGGTTTGTCGTCGGCTTGATGTCGAATGTCAAAGTCATGTCCTTGCTTCCCCCGCTCTGATCGCCATTCGCGAGTTCTGGGGCCGACCCGTCCGATCGGGCCAGTCGGCTTCTTGAATTTCGGACCTGCCGCGACCGGCTTTGGGCCGGTCCCCGGGCAAGCATGCCACCACAGGACATGCTTTTGCGCCCGGCGGAAGTCCAGTATGGTTTGCCGAAATGCCGCTCGACATCACACGGTTGTTCGATACGTCGCCCAAGGATGCCCGTCGGGGTTGCCTACGGCCCGTTCAGACACGCCTGGAGACCATCGCCCGCCGATGAAACGATCTAAAATTTCGTAGCGGACGATTGTTTTGTAACATTGAACCGCAGAAACGTCAATATGGCTGACATAAATTTCTCGTCCCCGACGTTGAGCCCCGAGCTGCGCGCGGCTGAGCCCTCCGCCGCCGCCGGCGAGCCGCTGCGCTGGGACATCATCGAGCTCCTGTTCTTCGCCTATCGCGACTTCGTCGGCGATGCCGACCACGAGCTGGAGGCGTTCGGCTTCGGCCGCGCGCATCACCGCGTGATGCATTTCGTCACACGCTATCCCGGCCTGAAGGTCGCCGATCTGCTCGACGTTCTCCGCATCACCAAGCAGTCGCTCGGACGCGTGCTCAAGCAGCTGCTGGACGAAGGCTACATCGTGCAGAAGACCGGCAACAACGACCGCCGGCAGCGCCTTCTTTTCGCCACGCCGAAGGGCGAGGCGCTGGTCGCCAAGCTGGCCGGGCTGCAGACGCGGCGCATCGACCGCGCGCTGGAGCAGATCGGGCCTGCTGGCGCCGAGAAGGTCCGGCAGTTCCTGCGCGCGATGATCGATCGCGACGATCCGGACAAGGTGCTGGAAGCCATCTTCAAGACGCCTGTCGCCGCTGCCAAGGAGTGACCGTGACGATCGCCGCCATCGCACCGCATCATCAGCAGACGCCGGCCGACGACGCACCGCATCTCCTGCTCGTCGACGACGACCGCCGCATCCGCGATCTGCTGTCTCGCTTCCTGCGCGGCGAAGGCTATCGCGTCACCACGGCGGCGAGCGCGAGCGACGCCCGCGCCAAGCTGACGGGGCTGCATTTCGATCTGCTGATCCTCGACGTGATGATGCCCGGCGAAAGCGGCTTCGACCTCGCCCGCTTCATCCGCACGCAATCCTCGGTGCCGATCGTGATGCTGACCGCGCGGGCCGAGCCGGAGAGCCGCATCGAGGGCCTGCAGCTCGGCGCCGACGACTACGTCGCAAAACCGTTCGAGCCGAGAGAGCTCGCGCTGCGCATCGGCAACATCCTCAAGCGAGCCGCGCCGCCTCCGGCGGAAGAGGTCGTCGAGCAGATCGGGTTCGGCCCGTTCGTCTACCATCTGGCGCGCGGCGAGCTGAAGCAGGGCGAGGAGATCGTCCACCTCACCGACCGCGAGCGCGAGATGCTGCGCATCCTTGCCAATGCCCGCGGCGAGACCGTGCCGCGCGGCGCGCTGACCGGCAACGGCACCGTCAACGAGCGCGCCGTCGACGTCCAGATCAACCGCCTGCGCCGCAAGCTGGAGAGCGATCCGGCCAACCCGCTGTTCCTGCAGGCCGTGCGCGGCATCGGCTACCGGCTGATGGTGACGGGGTGAGATGAGAGTTCCGGACAATCGCTCCGAGACGTGTGCGTTTGCTCTCTCAGCGTCCTTGCGAGCGAAACGAAGCATTCCAGAGTCCCGCGATGACCCTGGATTGCTTCGTTTCGCTCGCAATGACGGCAGCGCCACCCGTGAGAGCAGATCAGCATGACCACGCTCGACACCGGCCTCACCCTCATCCGCACCGCATCCCGCCGCGTGTCGCGCGCCAACAGCATCGTCGGCAATGCGTTCAAGGGCTGGATGCCGACCGGCCTGTATGCGCGGGCGCTGCTGATCATGATCGTGCCGATGGTGATCCTGCAGACGGTGGTCGCGGGCGTGTTCATGGAGCGGCACTGGAACACGGTGACGCGACGCCTCTCCGCCGCCGTGGTGCAGGACGTCGCCGCGCTGATCGACATCTACAAGGGCTATCCGCAGGACAAGGACCGCACCATGCTGCGCCGGATCGCGCAGCAGCGGCTCAATCTCGTGGTCGACTTCCTGCCGGCCGGCGACATGCCGCCGCCGGGGCCGAAGCCGTTCTTCAACCTGCTCGACCAGTCGCTGTCGAGCCAGATCGGCCGTCAGATCAGCCGTCCGTTCTGGATCGACACCGTCGGCCGCTCCAACCTGGTCGAGATCCGCATCGCGCTCGATGACGCCGTGATGCGCGTATTCGCGCAGCGCGGCGCGGCCTATGCGTCGAACACCGACATCTTCCTGTTCTGGATGGTCGGCACGTCGTCGATCCTGCTGATCGTCTCGGTGCTGTTCCTGCGCAACCAGATCAAGCCGATCCTGCGCCTTGCCGATGCGGCCGAGAGTTTCGGCAAGGGCCGCGAGGTGCCGAACTTCCGGCCGCGCGGCGCGCGCGAGGTGCGGCGCGCGGCGCACGCCTTCCTGGAGATGAAGGCGCGCATCGAGCGCACGCTCGAGCAGCGCACGGCGATGCTGGCCGGCGTCAGCCACGATCTGCGCACCATCCTGACGCGCTTCAAGCTCGAGCTGGCGCTGCTCGGTGACAGCCCCGAGATCGACGCCATGCGCAAGGACGTCGACGAGATGTCGCACATGCTGGAGGACTATCTCGCCTTCGCGCGCGGCGACAATGGCGAGATCGCGCAGCCGACCGACATCTCCAACGCGCTCGAGGAGCTGCGCAGCGACGCCGAGCGCAACGGCCATTCCGCCACGGTGTCGTTCCACGGCCTGCCGGTGGTGACCGTGAAGCCGCAGGCGCTGAAGCGCTGCCTCGGCAATCTCGTCTCCAACGCCGCCCGCCATGCCGACGCGATCGCCATCACCGGCCATCGCGACCACCGCTACCTCACCATCACCGTCGACGATGACGGCCCGGGCATTCCCGCCCACATGCGCGAGGAGGTGTTCAAGCCGTTCCTGCGCCTCGACGATGCGCGCAACCAGGACGAAGGCGGCACCGGCCTCGGCCTTGCCATCGCGCGCGACATCGCGCGCTCCCATGGTGGCGACATCACGCTGGGTGACAGCCCGATGGGCGGCCTGCGCGCGAGCGTGCGGATCCCGGTGTAGATCGCCGGCTCAGCTCATTCCTGCGCGATCACCGCGTCGAGCCACGCGCAGTTCAGCGGCGGAACGCGCGGGTCGGGAACGCGGACGCCGCGTGCGGCGGCGGACAGCCGCATGTCGCGCATGCGCTTGCGCGGCTCGTCAGGCAAGTACAAGCGCTCGTGTCCCCACAATGACGGGCCATCGAAGGTCTCGTGCGGCCGCCAGGTCGCGGGATCGATCACCCGGCCGCCCCAGCCATATTCGATGAAGAAGCCGGAGGGGGTGTTGACGTAGAACGAGGTCATGTGGTCGTTGGTGTGACGTCCCAGCGTGTAGGCTACGCGCCCGTCCTCGAGCTGCGCCAGATCGTAGCCCTGGCCGACGTCGTCGAGACTGCCGAGCTCCACCATGAAATGATGCAGTGTGCGGCGGCCGGAGCCGACCATCGCGAAGCTGTGGTGGCGACCGTTGACGTGGAAGAAATAGAGCTTGTACGGCGTCAGGCCGAAGTCGGACACCTGGAAGCCGAGCAGGTCGCGATAGAACCGCAGCAGCGGCTCGACGTCCTCGACGTTGAGCACGACGTGTCCCATGCCGAGCGGCCCGGTGCGAAAACCGGAGATCGGACGTCCCGGCCTGAAGGGATCCGAGGCGACGGCCGCCCCCCAGAACACCTCGATCGTGTTGCCGGCGGGATCCTGAAAGCAGATCAGCTCGGTGACATGACGCTCATCGGCCAGCGCCTGCGAACCACGGGCCACCTTCACGCCGTTGTCGTCGAGACGGCTGGCCAGGCGCGTGAGCGCGGCGCCGTCGCCGACCTCCCAGCCCATGACGGCGAGCCCGCCGTCGCCGCTGCCATCGACGATCAGCCGCTGCTTGCGATCGTCCATCCGATAGGCCTGCACGCTGGCCGCGCGATCCACGCGCTGCATCCCGAGGAGTTCGGTCGCCATGCGTCCCCACTGCTCCGCCTGGGACGACCTGATGCCGATGTAACCGAGCGCCGTTATTTCCATCTTGTTTTCTCCCGAAAGGCGCGGGCGGAATTTCGTATCAGCTCCGCGCGGTCCCGCAGTAGACTGCCGCCCCTGCATCCGGCTCGCGTTCTCAAGACGGTATCGGCGGACGGAAATGAAGACCAGGGAGGATTTTCCAAGTGTCCAAGCAACGGACGCGATCTCCGCAAGCCCGTCCTGCGGAGGGTGTCCGCGCCTTCAAGCGGGGCCTCGACGTGCTGCGCGCGGTCAATCGGTCCGGCGGCATTCGCGCCGGCGACGTCGCCCGCCAGCTCGATCTGCCGCGGCCCACGGTCTATCGGTTGCTCGAAACACTCGAGGAACTCGGCTATGTCGCGCGCAGCGCCAGCGACGACCGCTTCCGGGTGACGCGCCACGCGCTGAGCCTCGGAGACGGCTATGATCCCGGCATCTTCATCTGCCAGGTCGCCGTGCCCTATCTCGCCGAGCTCAGCCGCAGCCTGATCTGGCCGGTCGATCTGTCGACTTATGAGAACGGCGCGATGGTCATCCAGGAGACCACGCATGCGCGCAGCCCGCTCTCGATCGATCGCAGCATGATCGGCAAGCGCCTGCCGATGCTGCAGACCTCGGCCGGCCGGGCCTATCTCGCCGCTTGCCCACCCGCCGAGCGGGACATCATCATCAACCACCTGCGACGCATCGAGGATGCCGAGGACGCTTCCTTCCTCGCGCCCGAGCGGCTGCAGCGCATGATGAATGAAACGTCTCAGCGCGGCTATGCAATCCGCAACGAGGGCGAGTTCAATCCGAAGACGTCATCGATCGCGGTGCCGATCGTGCGGGGCGACGTCGTGTTCGGCTGCATGTCGATCATCTGGATCCGCTCCGCCATGACCCTGGAGGAGGCTGTCGCCCAGTACGCGGCGCCATTGCGCGACGCCGCAGCCGCGATCCCCGTCCAGGCCTGAGCGTCCGCTGGGCGGACAGTTCGTGACCGCGCCTTGAAGGTGCGAGGCGGTTGCGGAACAGATGCGACCATGAGCAACATGGCCGCACACTCCGGAAGCTTCGACGTCGTCATCGTCGGTCGCGGGCCCATCGGCTCGACGCTCGCCAACCTGCTCGGCCTGTGCGGCATCCGCACCCTGGTCCTGGAGCGCGAAGCCAAGGCTTATCACTTGCCGCGCGCAGTGCATTTCGATGACGAATGCATGCGCGTGTTCCAGACCATCGGTCTCGCCGACGCCATCCTGCCCCACATCACTTTAAGTCCCGGGATGCGCTTCGTCGATGCGGAGGGACGGTTGCTGCTGGACTGGCCGCGCCCCAGCGCGCCGACAGCGATGGGCTGGAATCTGAGCTACCGCTTTCACCAGCCCGATCTCGAAGCCGTGCTCAACAATGGCCTGGAGCGCTGGCCTCATGTCGAGCTGCGCACGCGCTGCGATGTGTTCGCGCTGGAGCAGAACCAGGACGGCGCCCGCGTTCGCTATGAGGATCTCGCCACGGGCCAGCTGGTCGATATCTCCTGCGCTTATGTGGTCGGCTGCGACGGAGCACGCTCGCTGGTGCGGCGCTTCATCGGCTCGGCGCTGGACGATCTCGGCTTCCACGAGCGCTGGCTGGTCTGCGACGTGCGGCTGAGCGAGGAACGGCCCGACCTCGGCGATTTCAGCGTCCAGCACTGCAACAAGCAGCGTCCCGCGACCTACATTCGCGGCACCGGCAACCGCCGACGCTGGGAAATCACGGTTCAGCCTGACGAAGACGCCGCCGAGATCACGCGGCCGGCGCGCGTGTGGGAGCTGCTCTCGCCCTGGCTCCGGCCCGCAGAGGCCGAGATCGAACGCGCCGCTGTCTACACCTTCCACTCAGCGGTGGCGCAGCAATGGCGTAGCGGACGGTTGCTGCTCGCAGGTGATTCCGCGCATCAGACCCCGCCGTTCCTTGGCCAAGGCATGTGTGCCGGCATTCGCGATGCAGCCAACCTCGCGTGGAAGCTGGCCCATGTGATCGCCGGCAAGGCAACGCCTGATCTTCTCGACACCTATCAAAGCGAGCGCGCGCCGCATGTACGCGAGTTCATCGAGCTCGCGATCCGGCTGGGCGGACTCATCAACACCAAGGCGGTCGAGTCGGCGCTCGCGACCGGCACGGCACAGGGCGACGGCCAGCTCAAGCTCGACGTGCAGAAGCCGCTGCTCGGCCCGGGCCTGGCCTGCGGCGATCGCAGCATGACCGGAAAGCCGGCGCCGCAATTCCGCAGCCGCGATCTCGGCCGCAGCGACGACCGCATCGGTTATCGCTTCGCGCTGTTGTGCCGGTCAGGACTCGGTGCCGCAGTGATCGAGCAGCATCATGCCCGCCTGACGGCCGCTGACGTCGCCGTCATCTGCGGCGAGGAAGCTGGCGGCCTCGACGGCTGGCTCGATCAGCACGGCTTCGACGCCGTGCTGATGCGCCCCGACCGCTACATCCTGGGCGCTGTCCGCACGGGCGAAGATCCCGCGGCGCTGTTGTCAAGCCTCGCCTTCCTCACACCGCTGCCGAACGCGGCCTGAGCGTTTCCGTTCCTTTTGAGAGGGTTCACGTATGAAGCTGGTTTCCTTTGTCATCGACGGTCGTGCCGGCTACGGCGCAGTGAAAAGCGACGGTGTCGTCGACCTCGGCCGGCGGCTGTCGTCGAAGAGCCTGCGCGCGCTGCTTGAGGCCCATGCGCTCGGCGACGCCGCCGCGCTGCTCGCCTCCGAACCGGCCGACTATCCGCTCGACGCGATCGCCTTCGCGCCCGTCATTCCCGATCCCGGCAAGATCATCTGCGTCGGCCTGAACTATCGCGACCACGTCGCCGAGACCGGGCGAACCGTCACCGAGAAGCCGGCGCTGTTCGCGCGCTTTCCGACCAGCCAGGTGGGACATCTGCAACCGATCGTTCGCCCTGGTGTCTCCGATCATTTCGACTACGAGGGCGAGCTCGCGCTCGTGATCGGGACAGCCGGCCGGCATGTCCGGCGCGAGGACGCGCTCACGCACATCGCCGGCTATTCCTGCTACAATGAAGGCAGCATCCGCGACTGGCAGCGCCATACGTCGCAATTCCTGTCGGGCAAGACCTTCGACCAGTCCGGCGCGTTCGGCCCCTGGCTCGTCACCGCCGACGAAATTCCCGACCCGTCCAGGCTGACGCTGCAGACCCGCCTCAATGGCGAGACCGTGCAGCGGACCACCACGGACCTGCTCATCACCGACGTGCCTGATCTGATCGTCTATTGCTCGGAGATCATGACCTTGCTGCCGGGCGACGTGATCGTCACCGGCACGCCGGGAGGCGTCGGCTTCAAGCGCACCCCGCCACTGTTCATGAAGCCCGGCGATACGGTCGAGGTCGAGATCTCGGGCATCGGCGTACTGCGCAATCCCGTGGCCGCCGAACCGGCGGCCTGACGTCTCCGCCTCGCGGAACCGCGCGGCGCACCAACCAAACACGACATAACAAACAAAGTCGTTGAATCCGGGGAGGATCATCATGTCGCGACGTCTCACAGCGGGCATCGCCGCGCTGTTGCTGCTTGCAGGCTCATCCGCGCAGGCGGACATCAAAGGGAAAGCCATCCGGATTGGCGTGCTCACCGACATGACCGGCATCTTTGCGACCGCGATGGGGCCCGGCTCGGTGGAAGCGGCACGGATGGCCGCAGAGGAATTCGGCGGCAACATCAACGGCAGGCCGATCGAGATCCTTCAGGCGGACCACCAGAACAAGCCGGATATCGCGGTCGCGATCGCCCGGCGCTGGTTCGAACAGGACGGCGTGCAGGCGATCGCGGACGGCGGCAGCTCCGGCGCGGCGCTCGGCGTCCAGGAGCTGGTGCGCAGCAACGGCAGGATCTTCCTCGTCTCGGGGGCCGGCGCCAACCAGCTCACCGACGAGGCGTGCGCGCCGACCTCGGTGCAATGGACGCACGACGCCTATTCGACCGCCACCGCCGTCGTCTCGGGCATCATGCAGACCAGCAAGGAGCCGTGGTTCTTCATCACCGGCGACTATGCGTTCGGCCATTCGGTCGAGGCGACCGCGCGCGCCCGCATCGCCGAGCTCGGCGGCACGGTCGCCGGCAGCGTCAAGGCGCAGCTCGGCACGCCGGATTACGGCTCGTTCCTGTTGCAGGCCCAGGCCTCCGGCGCCAAGATCCTGGCGCTCAACGTCGCCGGCGACAATGCCACCGCCATCAAGCAGGCCGAGGAATTCGGGCTTGCGGCCCAGGGGATGAAGATCGTGCCGATGTCGTTCCAGAACGTCGACATCGAAGCCATCGGCCTCAAGGCGACGCAGGGCGATCTCATCGTCACCAGCTTCTTCGAGGACGCCTCCCCCGCCGCGCGCCGCTTCTCCGACGCGTTCTACGCGCGCCGCAAGGCGATGCCGTCACAGATCCAGGCCGGGGTTTATTCGGCCGTGCGGCACTATCTGCAGGCGGTGAAGGATGCGGACAGCGACGACGGCGCAACGGTGATGGCGAAGATGAAATCCACACCGGTCTCGGACGCCTATGCGGACCACGGTCAGATCCGCGACGACCAGCGCATGGTGCACGACCTGTACCTCGTCCAGGTCAAGACTCCCGCCGAATCGAAGGGCCCCTGGGACTTCGTCAAGCTGGTGACGAAGATCGCCCCCGATCAGGCGTTTCGTCCGCTCGACCGCAGCAAGTGCGGCCTGGTCGGCAAGTGAGCACATGAGCGACCACACATGATTCCGGACGATCAGCGCGCCGTCATCATCACCGCCGCGGGCGGCCCGGAGGTCCTGTCGGAGCGACAGGACTGGCCGGTCCCGCGGCTCGGCCCCGACGACGTCCTGATCGAGGTCGCCGCCGCCGGCATCAACCGTCACGACTGCAACCAGCGCGCTGCCGGGCCGTCGCGGGAGCCCAATCCCATACCGGGATTGGAAGCCTCGGGGCGCATCGTGGCCTGCGGCGCCGACGTTTCCCCGGAACGGCTGGGTCAAGCGGTGATGGCGCTGACCGACGGCGGCTCATACGCGCAATACGTCGCCACCGATCAGCATCTTGCGCTGGACCTGCCGAGCAGCCTCGACTGGATCCAAGGCGCCGCCCTGCCCGAGGCGCTGTTCACGACCTGGTTCAACTTCTTCGAGCTGATGCGCATGGCGCCCGGCGAGACCACCCTGATTCACGGCGGCAGCAGCGGCGTCGGCACGATCGCGATCCAGCTGCTGCGCGCGCTGGGACATCCCGTCATGGCCACCGCCGGCACCGCGGAGAAGCGCGCCCTGGCACTCAGGCTCGGCTGCAGCGCCGTGTTCGACTATGCCGATCCCGATCTCGCCGAGCAGATCCGCGCGGCGACGGGGACGCGCGGGGTCGACTGCATCCTCGACACCTCCGCCGGCGCTCACATCGCCCAGGACCTTGCGGCGCTCGCGATGGGCGGACGGATCGCCCAGCTCTCGGCTGGACAGGGCAAGGAGCTGGCGGTGCCGCTGCGCAGCCTGATGGTGCGCCGGGCCAGCATCACCGGCGCGTTCCTGCGGTCGACGTCGCTCGATCTCAAGCGGCGGATCGCGACCGAGCTGCGGCAGCGGATCTGGCCTCTTCTCGGAACGGCCATTCGGCCGCACATCGACAGCACCTATCGCCTGTCCGAGGCGGCCGATGCGCATGCCCGCATGGAGACGGGCCGGCACATCGGGAAGATCGTGCTTTGCGTCCGCGAATGAGCGACGATCCACGTCGCTGCGCCCATCACGCGCAACGAGCGCCCGCCTACTGCTTCACGCCCGGGATCAGGGCCTTCAGCTTGGCCATGTCCTTGACGTTCATCTTCATGCCGCCGGGCATCACGATGTCCCCGGGCTTCTGGTCGGGCTTGCAGGCGCCGAGCCACTTGGCCTCGATCGTCATCGCGGTGTCCTTCACCCCGGTGCCGGCGGCGCCGCCCGTGACGCGCGACATCGTCTTCACCGTATAGGCCGAGTTGAAATCGCCCGTGATGTCGGCATGCGACGTCGTATTGATGCCGCCGAAATTGCAGACCGAATCGGAGACGTAGCCGGTCGCGGTCTTCTGGATGTCCTGCTTGGAGCAGACCTGCTGCGCCATCGGAGAGGCGAAGTTGTTCATCTCCTTGTCGGTGGCCGCGTCGGTGCAGTGCTGAATCGTCGCCTCCGGCAGCTGACCACCGGATCTGATCATCTTCAGCTCCCACAGGCCGGCCTTGCGCACCGGCAGGTCGACGGCCCGAGCCTCATGGCTCGCGGTCACGCCCAGAAGGCAGCAGGCCAACAGCCCGATTGCGATGCGTGTGCAGGTCATGTGCCCCCGTTCCGGCTCGTTGATCGATGCCAGAGCGAATGCCGCCAAAAGATGGCAATTAGGAGAACGGTGTTGATGGAAGGTCAGTAGAGCGTCCGCAGCGGCCGCTGCGCCGAGCCGTACGGTACCCAGCGGCAGGAGAACGAGACGTAGCCGCCGTAGCGCGCATCGACGGCGCTGAACTTCGCGACCTTGCCGTAGGAGGCGCAATGGTCGACCGCGAGCTGGCGCGCATCGGTGGTCTGGGCCAGCTGATAGGCGATGATGCCGCCGGTGTCGTTACCCTTGAAGGGCGGCACCACGTCGGCCTGGGCGGACGCGGCAACCAGAACCATCCCAGCGGCCACGAGGCCTGCAGTCTTCACGAATCCGGCCATCAGCGTCCGCATTGCATTCTCCTCGATCTGGCCTGCCATTCTAAAGGTCCCGTGCGGTCAAGAAAAGAACACCGGCCCCGGGTTAACAGGACTAATCGTGGAGTGTTGCCGCGTTGCACTTGACCTCCTGTGGCCACCGCGGCACGGTCCACGCTCCCGGATCAGCCTTGCGGACGGCCCATGCGCGACTTCAGCTCAGCTTTCAAGACGTTCGGTGCCGCATGCGGCGCGCTGCTCGCGGTCGCCACCGCGCCGGCCCAGGCGGCCAACCCGCTCGAGATGAACTTCTGGCTGTCCGGTCCGAAATATGACGGCCGGGTCGCGCCTTGCGAGGCGGCCATTCCGACCATCGTCTCGCGATTCCAGGACAAGGAGAGCACCTTCTGGAATTCCTCGCTGACGATTACCGGCGTCGCCAATGTCCATGAGATCGCCTTCCGGCCCTGGCAGTCCGACAACATCCCGCGCCGCTTCTGCACCGGCAGCGTGATGATCAGCGACGGCAAGGCGCGCACCGTCAACTTCTCAATCATCGAGGATGGCGGCTTCGCCGGCTATGACCAGGGCGTCGAGTTCTGCGTCGTCGGCCTCGATCGCAACTGGGCCTTCAATCCGGCCTGCCGCGCCGCCAAGCCCTGATTCGCCTTTCCCGGCGCATCGCCCGCTCGCGCGAGCGGCCGGCTGACCAATGGCTGCCTCGGGGCAGCCATTTTTGTTCTTGAAATGTTCCCGCGCACTGGTAGGCTCCTGGCATTGTCCGGGGAGTATGCCATGTTCGATTGCCTGCGCCGACCTGCCGTCCTGTTGTCCAGAACGATCGCCTGCTTTGCCCTCTTGCTCGGGGTGCTCGCGGCTGGCTCCGCCGCGGCGCAGGACCGGCGCCAGAACGCGCCGGGCGCGTTCGACTTCTACGTTCTCTCGTTGTCGTGGTCGCCCTCGTACTGTGCCGAGGCCGAGGAGCGCGGCGGCCGCGGCAGCCGGTCCCAACAGTGCAGCGGCCGACCCTACTCGTTCGTCGTGCACGGGCTGTGGCCGCAATACGAGAACGGCTACCCTGAATATTGCGAGCAGCCGGCGCCGCGCCTGCCGCGCAACATCATGACCTCGATGCTCGACCTGATGCCGGCGCCGGGCCTGATCTACAACGAGTGGGACAAGCACGGCACCTGCGCCGGCATGTCGGCGAAGGCCTATTTCGAAGCCATCCGCAAGGCGCGGGCCGCCATCAAGATCCCGCCGGAATTTCTCGATCTCGCGGAAGCCAAGACAGTGGCGCCGGCGGCGGTTGAGGAAGCCTTCATCAAGGCCAACCCCAAGCTCACGACATCGGGCATTGCCGTCACCTGCAATCGCACCCGGCTGAGCGAGGTCCGGATCTGCCTGTCGAAGGACCTCGAGTTTCGCAATTGCGACGAGATCGACCGCCAGGCCTGCCGGCGCGACGAGGTCAACATGCCGCCGGTCCGCGGCGGCTAGCGACTGCGAATCGGGCGACCGCAGCGCGTCGGCCTGCGGCGCCTGTTGCGGCGGCGCTGATCCGCGGCTCTCCGAAAGGGCATGCGGCGCATCGACGGGGTACCCTTTTGACACGGAACGGCGTAACCCGGACGGCATGAACTACCGACACGCCTTTCACGCCGGCGGCTTCGCCGACGTCATCAAGCACATCGTGCTGACGCGCATCCTGGTCTACCTCCAGGAGAAGCCCGCTGCATTCCGGGTGATCGACACCCATGCCGGCGCTGGCCTGTACGATCTCACCGGCGACGAGGCCACCCGCAGCGGCGAGTTCCTCACCGGCATTGCCCGCCTGCTGCAGGCGCGGCTGTCGGATCAGGTCTATGCGCTGGTCCAGCCCTATCTGGATATCGTCCGATCGTTCAATCCGACGGCCGAGCTCGTCGCCTATCCCGGCTCGCCGCTGATCGCGCGCGCGCTGCTGCGGCCGCAGGACCGCATGACCCTGTGCGAGCTGGCGCCGATCCCCCGCAAGCAGCTGATCGATCAGTTGCGCCGCGACACCCAGGCCCGCGTCGTCGATCTCGACGGCTGGGTCGCCCTGCCCGCCTTCGTGCCGCCGAACGAGCGCCGGGGCGTGGTGCTGATCGATCCGGCGTTCGAGGCGAAGGATGAGTTCGAGCGGCTCGCCGACCGCTTTGCCGCGGCCTTCGCGAAATGGACCACTGGTATCTACGTGCTTTGGTACCCCGCCAAGAGCCGGCGCGCGACGGAAGAGCTGAGCGATCGCGTCGCGGCGCTCGCGGCCGCGGCCAAGCCGCCCGGCAAGGTGCTGCGGATCGAGTTCAGTGTTGCGCCGCAAATCGAAGGCGAGGCGCTGACCTCGACCGGACTGCTGATCGTCAACCCGCCCTGGACATTGCATGACGAGCTGAAGCTCATCCTGCAGGAACTGCAGAAGCCGCTCGGCCAGGGCGGCGCGGCGCGCTTCCGAATCGAATTCCCCAAAGCTTGAAACGGCTACTGGTCGAAAAGCCGTAGTCAATCGGCGCGGAACCGTATTATTATGTCCGATTGTAAGACTGGCTTTACGTTCCGCTTCCGCGAATGGTTGCGGCGGGGTGATCAAGGCCTAACAAGATCCGGCGATCCGGCGCGGCGAGCGCTGGGCGTTAAGGTGGCCAACGCTTTCCGATCAAAGTGATGTCCGGTCGGACGCTGCGCAGGGCGCGCAGTGGAGGAAGCATTGCGGGGGAGGAGTTTCCCGATGGCCATGACTGGGACGGTCAAGTTCTTCAACGGTGAACGCGGCTACGGCTTCATCAAGCCGGACGACGGTGGACGCGACGTGTTCGTGCACATCACGGCGGTGGAGCGCGCGGGCCTGAAGGACCTGACCGAAGGACAGCGGATCAGCTTCGAGGTCGAGCCGGACAAGAAGGGCAAGGGCCCGAAAGCGGTGAACCTGGTGCTATCGTCTTAGGACGAGCCCGCCTGGCGGTCATTCACGCGCCGGCGTGATTGCAACCGGACGCGCCTCGACGCCAACTCTTCGTTGGTTTGGAAGCTGTCGGCAGCGCCTGTGTGCGTGCACAGCATTGCCGGCTCGTACGTGCAGGCCGCGCGCGATGATGCACGATTGCACGGAGCGCTCCGACAAAAAAATCCCGGCCGCGCGAGCGGCCGGGAGGTTGTTGTTGGACGTTTCTTCTTCCTATTCCCTCGTTGCCATCAGAAGTGGAAGTTGATGCCTGCGCGCACAATTCCAAACCGATAGTCGTTCTTCGCCCCCGTGATCACGAAATTGCTGCTGTCGAGATCGACGTAGAGATACTCGATCTTGGCGGTCCAGTTCTGCGCCAGGCCGAACTCGGTGCCGGCGCCGAGCGTCCAGCCCACCGTGGTGTGCGATTCCGAAAGACCGAAGGTCTCGGCGCGCAGGCCGCCAAAGGCGAGGCCGCCGGTGCCGTAGAACAGGATGTTGTTGAAGGCGTAGCCGGCGCGGCCGCGCAAGGTGCCGAACCACGGGTTGGAGAACTTCCAAGGCGCGAAGGTGTCGTTGGCGCCGGTCAGGTTGATGTCGCCCTCGGCGCCGAACACCCACGGGCCGTTCTGCCAATTGTAGCCCGCGGTCAGGCCGCCGGTGAGACCGGACGGCTTGGTCGGGTTGTTGCCGACGGTGCCCCACTCATAGCCCAGCGTGCCGCCGAGATAGGGGCCGGCCCAGCTGTAGGCGTTGAGGGGCTGGTTGACGGTGTAGGGCGCGCCGCGCCCGTAGCCGAGGTCCGCCGCCTGCGCCGAGACCGATCCGAGAGCCGCCGCGCCCAAGCCCGCCGCGGCGGCAGCACCGACCAAGAACCTGTTCATCGCTCACTCCACGCCACTCGCCGTCACCCGCCGGAGCATGCGCCGCGCGACTGTGCTGCGCGGGCCGGCGTGGTTACGGAACTCTCGCTTCTTTCGTGAGCATTTATCGAGAGTTTTAGGTTAAGCCGTTGTTAAGCCGGGTTACCCGGCCATTAACGTGCTTAACGGAGCGTTACCGCCCTGCCCTGTGCATGGCGCGATCGCAAGCTGGCGAGACGGCGCGGCAGCGCTTAATTTGCGGACATGACCACCCACAGCTCCGATCCACCCAAGGCGCCGACGCCCCCGAGCCGGCGTGGCGCCACGGCCGACCTGCCGCCCGAGGCCATCGACACGCCCGATCTCGACCCCGCCGCCTCGGCTGCAGACGAGGACGATGACGGCCGGCTGCCGGAGCTGGCCGAGGAGAGCCTGGAGGCCGTCGGCGAGGGCCCGCTCGCGATCGGCCACGCGGCGATCGAGAACGCGGTGCGGCTGGCGCCGACCTCGCCCGGCGTCTACCGCATGCTCAACGCGGCCCACGACGTGCTCTATGTCGGCAAGGCCAAGAACGTCAAAAAGCGCCTGTCGTCCTATGCGCGTGCCAGCGCGCCGCTGCCGGCGCGCATCCTGCGCATGATCGCGGCCACCGTGACGGTCGAGATCGTCTCCACCACCACGGAGACCGAGGCGCTGCTGCTCGAAGCGAACCTCATCAAGCAGCTCAAGCCGCGCTTCAACGTGCAGCTGCGCGACGACAAATCGTTCCCTTACATCCTCATCACCGGCGACCATTGGGCGCCGCAAATCCTCAAGCACCGCGGCGCGCAGTCGCGGCCGGGGCGCTATTTCGGTCCGTTCGCCTCGGCCGGCGCGGTCAACCGCACCATCACGGCGCTGCAGCGCGCCTTCCTGATCCGCTCCTGCACCGATTCGTTCTTCGAGAGCCGTACCCGCCCCTGCCTGTTGCACCAGATCCGCCGCTGCGCCGGTCCCTGCACCCAGGAGATCGATTTCCCCGGCTATACCGAGCTGGTGCGCGAGGCGACCGACTTCCTGTCCGGCCGCAGCCAGGCGGTGAAGGCGCTGCTGGCGGCCGAAATGGAGAAGGCGTCGAGCGAGCTCGAATTCGAGACCGCCGCCGTCTATCGCGACCGCCTCGCGGCGCTGTCGGCGATCTCCTCGCAGCAGGGCATCAACCCGCGCACCGTGGAGGAAGCCGACGTGTTCGCCATCCACCAGGAAGGCGGCTATTCCTGCGTCGAGGTGTTCTTCTTCCGCACCGGCCAGAACTGGGGCAACCGCGCCTACTTCCCGCGGGCCGAGAAGACGTTCACACAAGAGGAGGTGCTGTCCGCCTTCCTGTCGCAGTTCTACGATGACAAGCCGCCGCCGAAGCTGATCCTGCTGTCGCACGAGATCGAGGAGGCCGAGCTGCTCGCCGAGGCGCTGTGCGTCAAGGCCGGCCACAAGGTTGAGGTGTCCTGCCCGAAGCGCGGCGAGAAGAAGGATCTCGTCATCCACGCGCTGACCAATGCGCGCGAGGCGCTGGGCCGCAAGCTCGCCGACACCGCGACGCAGAGCCGGCTGCTGGAGGCGATGACGACGACGCTCGGCCTGCCGCAGGTGCCCCGGCGCATCGAGGTCTACGACAACAGCCACATCCAGGGCACCAATGCGGTCGGCGCGATGATCGTCGCCGGCCCCGACGGCTTCATGAAGAACCAGTACCGCAAGTTCAACATCAAGTCGGAAGGGCTGACGCCCGGCGACGACTACGCGATGATGAAGGAGGTGCTGCAGCGCCGCTTCAAGCGGCTGGTGTCACCGTCGGAGAAGGATGTCGCCCGCGCGGCCAAGGAGGACGACGTGCCGCAATGGCCCGATCTCGTCATCATCGATGGCGGCCGCGGCCAGCTCAACGCCGTCCGCGAGATCTTCACCGAGCTTGGCGTCACCAATGTCGCGCTGATGTCGGTTGCCAAGGGGCCGGACCGCGACGCCGGCCGCGAGACGCTGTTCATCCCGGAGCGCGAAGCGATCAAGCTCGAGCCGCGCGACCCCGTGCTGTACTTCATCCAGCGCCTGCGTGACGAGGCGCACCGCTTCGTCATCGGCTCGCACCGCAAGCTGCGCAAGAAGGACATCCGCGAGGCCGGCCTGCAGGAGATCCCGGGCATCGGCCCGTCGCGCAAGCGCGCGCTGCTGCACCACTTCGGCACCCTGAAGGAGATCGAGCGCGCCTCGATCGCCGACCTCGGCAAGGTGCCGGGAGTGTCAGCCGAAAGCGCCCGCAAGATATTTGAGTATTTTCACAGCAACGCCAGTTGAAGGACGCCTTCTGCGCTCGCGCCGGCCGCTCAGAACGGCTTGACGACGACGAGCACGGCGATTGCAGCGGTGCTGCCGACGATCAGTGGCGGCATGTGAGACGGCCAGCGCGACGCCGGCGTCTCTGACCGCGATAGCCGTCGCAGCGTTCCCGCGAGCACGCCGTGCAGCGCGGACAGCGCGACCACGATGCCGAGCTTGATCGTCAGCCAAAGCGAGCCGAACCATTGGCCCTGCATGGCGAGTGCGAGGCCCGCGCCCCACACGACGAGCATGGCCGGCGTCGTGACACGCCGGTCCCAGCGGCTGACGATCTCGACCATGGTGGCGGCACCAGCCGCTTCTGCCTTGGTCGCAGCCGCCGCGATGGTGATCGCTGCGGCCAGCAGCCCGCCGCTCCAGCACAGTACGGCGGCGACGTGCAGCGCCTTGAGCCACTCGACCATCATGGCGCCGCCAGCAGCATCTCGCGTCGCGCCAGGACGCGGGCATTGACGAAGCCGCCGAACGGCACGAACGCAGCCATTGTCATCCGGACGATCTCCGTTCTCGACCAGCCGCCGCCGGCTGCGAGCTGGATGAGCATCCAGATGTAGCCCATGAAAGCGAGGCCGTGGACAGGACCCATGATCCTGGTGGCGACGGCGAAGCCGGCAAAGTGCTTCAGCGGCACCGCCACCAGCACCAGCAGCAGCAATGTGCTGCCTTCGACGAGCGAGACTGCGCGCATCCGCTTCAACAGCGACAGCTCCTCGGCCTGATGTTGAGTGGTCATCATTCGACCTCCTTCAGCACCTTCTCGACCTGGGTGAGCCGCAGCTCGATCTGCCCCAGACTGCCCTTGAGGGCGGCGAGCAGCTCTGCACTCGTCTCCTGCGCTCGAACGGCTCGCTCGGTCAGCGCGCGGAAGCCCTCCTCCGTCGCGACCTGCCGTCCGGCCTGCCGGACCGCCGCAAAATACTTCATCGCAAACACCAGGATGATGGTGACAAGGACGAGGATCGTGACGAGCAGGAAGATGGCGGCTTTGTCAGCCATGTTGGTCTCCTTCCGGTTTGATGGAGGATGGAACGACGGACAGCGTCTCCGCTGCTTTGGCGATCGAGGACGGCGTCAGGGCGATCTCGAAGGGAGCAACCTCGAAGTAGTTCAGCGCCTTGCCGTCGGCGGAGAGCTCCAACCGGCTGGTGACCAGCCCCGCCTCTTCGAGCTTGCGCAAATGAAGGTGCAGCAATGGCCGGCTGATGCCGAGCTCGCGGGCCAACTGGCTGACATAGGTGCGCCCCCGGGCCTGCAAAGCAGCCACCACCCGCAACCGATGCGGATTGGCCAACGCTGCCAGCCTGTCCAGCAGTTGATCGCCTTCAGTGGGCATACGTCGCGGCTCTCCACCTGTAAGGATATTATTACAGGTGAGGTCCGCCCCGTCAACTTTATGATACACCTGTCAGGAAAAAATTTCGATTTCCATATATTTACCCGGACAAAAATAAGCTCTACATGAGCTGAGCCCACCTCACTTTGGAGCGACACCTCATGACCCCCGATCAGCGCAAGGCGGCGGTCGCCGCCTACAAGGAGCGCAAGAGCCCTGCCGGCATCTTTGCCGTCACCTGCGCCGCCACCGGCGCGCGCTGGATCGGCTGTGCGCCGGACCTCGACAAGATCCAGAACCGTCTGTGGTTCACCCTGCGCCAGGGCGGCCATCGCCGCGGCGGGCTGCAGGCGGCCTGGGCCGCCCATGGCGAAGGGTCGTTCAGCCTGGAGGTGATCGAGACCTTCGACGACGAAGCGCTGGCCTATGTGCGCGATCGCGTGTTCGCGGAACGGCAGGCGCATTGGTGCGCGGTTCATGGGGCCGAGGCGATCTGATCACCGGCGGCATTCGGGCCGCTGTCATTGCACCGCAATAAGACCGATCGGCGCGCCCACCGCGGCACGCCGATCTCCCCACTGGCGCGACCGCGTGCGGTTGCTTAAGGAAGCGTTACCGCTCTTTGTATCGGGGCGGGAGAGTTCCTATCTCCGCAAGACTTCGTTGCGAACAGCGTCATATCTGCGTCATCCTGCCGAAGCGGCTCGGCTCGGAGGTTGACGTCCGAACGGCGGCAGTATTGGTACACCGGATGAATATTGCGACCACACGCGTGCCCAGCAAGACGTCGACGTCCCTGCCGAACATCCTGACCTATACGCGCATCGCCGCGATACCGGTCGTGGTCGGCTGCATCTACGCGCAGTCGGTCTGGATGTATCCTTTGTGGCTCCGCTGGGTCGCCGTTGCGGTGTTCATTGCGGCTGGGATCACCGACTATCTCGACGGTCATTTCGCGCGGATCTGGAACCAGCAATCGGCATTCGGCCGTATGCTCGACCCGATCGCGGACAAGCTTCTGGTCGCCTCCTGCCTGCTGATGCTGGCCGCCGACAGCACCATCCAGAACTGGTCGCTGTGGGCGGCCATTGTGATCCTGTGCCGCGAGATCCTGGTGTCGGGCCTGCGCGAATATCTCGCCGCGCTGCGCGTCTCGGTGCCGGTGACCAAGGTCGCCAAATGGAAGACCACGATGCAGTTGGTGGCGATCGGCTTCCTGCTCGCGGGCGAGGCCGGCGATGCGGCGGTCGCCCAGATCTCGACGGCCGTGGGTCCGATCGTGAGCGGGATCGGAATCTGGCTGCTCGGTTTGTCGGCGGTCTTCACCATCTACACCGGCTACGACTATTTCCGCGCCGGCATCCACCACCTCATCGAGGCAGACTCGCGATGAAGGTGAAGTATTTCGCCTGGGTGCGTGAGCGCGTCGGCAAGGCCGAGGAGACGATCGAGCCGCCGGCGGACGTGCGCACGGTCAGCGAGCTGATCGCCTGGCTCACCACGCGCGGCGAGGGCTACGCCTATGCGTTCGAGAAGCCGAAGGTGATCCGCACCGCGATCGACCAGACCCATGTGCAGCCGGATACGGCCATCGCCGGCGCCCGCGAGATCGCGTTCTTCCCGCCGATGACCGGCGGCTGACGCAACGGAAGATCCGTCCATGACCGCGATCGTCACCGTCCGGGTGCAGCAAGAGGATTTCGACACCGCGGCCGAGATCGCAGCCCTCAGCCATGGCCGCACCGACATCGGCGCCGTCGTCAGCTTCTCCGGCCTGTGCCGCGGCAACGACCATGACACGCCGATCACCGCGCTGACGCTCGAGCATTACCCGGGCATGGCGGAGGCCGAGATCATGCGGCACACCGAGCAGGCGATGGCGCGCTGGCCGCTGCAGGGCCTGACCGTGATCCACCGCTTCGGCCGGATACGGCCGGGCGAGAACATCGTGCTGGTGGTGACCGCCTCCAGCCACCGTCAGGCGGCGTTCGAGGCGGCTGAGTTCCTGATGGATTATCTCAAGACCAACGCGCCGTTCTGGAAGCGCGAGGAAACCAATGATGGCGGCAGCTGGGTCGAGGCCAAGAGCCACGACGATGCCGCCGCGGCGCGCTGGAAGTCGTGATGGCGAAGAAGGTCAAGACGGCAGCGCCGCGCAAGGCGGCGGCGCCGAAGCTGCCGAAGGTCAATGCGGGCGAGCTGGTCAGCCTGCTCGACTATCTGCGCTACGCGGTGAGCTGCTTCCAGGACGCCGATCTGGTGTTTGCGCACGGCACCACCGATCCGGTGTCGGAGGCCGCCTTCCTGATCGGCGAGGCGCTGCATCTGCGCCCCGATCAGTTCGAGAGCTTCGTCACGGCCCGGGTCACCGCGGCCGAAGGCAAGATGATCCTCGACCTGATCACGGCCCGAATCACCACGCGAAAGCCGGCGGCCTATCTGGTCAACAAGGTCTACATGCGCGGCCTGCCGTTCTACGTCGACGAGCGCGTCATCGTGCCGCGCTCGTTCATCGGCGAGCTGCTGGAGACGCATTTCGGCGGCGCCGAGGCCGATGGCACCTCGCTGATCGATGATCCGCTGGCCGTGGACAGCGTGCTGGACCTCTGCACCGGCTCTGGCTGTCTGGCGATCCTGGCCAGCCGCCACTTCCCCAATGCGGTGATCGACGCCGTCGACATCTCCAGGGACGCGCTCGCGGTCGCCGCGAAGAACGTCGCCGACTACGACCTCGGCGAGCGCATCTCGCTGCACCGCGGTGACCTGTTCGCACCGCTCAGCCAGCGCCGCTACGATTTGATCATCACCAACCCGCCCTATGTCGACGCCGAGGGCATGGCCGGCCTGCCCCGGGAATGCCGCGCCGAGCCGGCGCTGGCCTTCGACGGCGGCACCGACGGGCTCGACATCATCCATCGCATTCTCAGCCAGGCCCGCGACCATCTGACTGCGGAGGGCGGATTGTTGTGCGAGGTCGGGCGCGACCGTCCGCAGATCGAGGCGGCCTATCCCGACCTGCCGCTGCTCTGGCTCGACACCGAGGACTCCGAGGGCGAGGTGTTCTGGATCACCGCGCGCGATCTCGTGTGATGAGACGCGGCTGCCCGAGGCACAGCGCCCGGTTGGCGCGAATTGACGCAGCGACTTCCAATATCCGGCACAATCTGCTGCCGCTGTGCAGAAACCGCTCACCAGGGCAGCAGGGAACGCTGGACCTTTGACGTTTCCGTCGGCTCGCGAAACTGATAGCTTGGCGCCGGCCCGGATCATCGGCTGACCACGTCGGCGCGCGCATTCAGGCCCATCAGCACGATCCGTTTCGGCAAGCTGTCCTGGCACCGGTTCGCCACCTTTCCGGATCATGCTGCCGCCGTCGCACAACCTGCCTTGAACGTCCGAGAGGTCCCCATGCTGGACAAGAGCCCCCGCCCCGCCGTCACCGTTCCGAATGATCTTGCCGCGCATTGGATGCCGTTCACCGCGAACCGCGCCTTCAAGAAGAACCCGCGCCTGCTCGCCGGTGCCAAGGACATGCACTACATCACCGTCGATGGCCGCAAGATCATCGACGCCGCCGCCGGCATGTGGTGCTGCAACGCCGGCCACGGCCGCAGCCAGATCGCCGAGGCGATCGGCCAGCAGGCCGCGGCGCTCGACTACGCACCGCCGTTCCAGTTCGGCATTCCCCAGGCGTTCGAGCTGGCGAACCGCATCGCCGATCTCGCGCCCGCCGGCCTCGACCACGTGTTCTTCTGCAACTCCGGCTCGGAGGCGGCCGACACCGCGCTGAAGATGGCGCTCGCCTATCACCAGATCAACGGCCAGGGCAGCCGCACCCGCCTGATCGGCCGCGTCCGCGGCTATCACGGCGTTGGCTTCGGCGGCACTTCGGTCGGCGGCATCGTCAACAACCGCAAGCTGTTCGGCACCTTGCTGACCGGCGTCGACCACATCCCCGCGACCTATGACCGCGAGAAGCAGGCCTTTACCAAGGGCGAGCCGGAATACGGCGCGCACTTCGCCGATGAGCTGGAAAACCTCGTCAACCTGCACGGCGCCAACACCATCGCCGCCGTCATCGTCGAGCCGATGGCCGGCTCGACCGGCGTGATCCCGGCACCGAAGGGCTACCTCAAGCGGCTGCGCGAGATCACCCAGAAGCACGGCATCCTGCTGATCTTCGACGAGGTCATCACCGGCTTCGGCCGCCTCGGTTACGCCTTCGCCGCCGAGCGCTACGGCGTGACGCCTGACCTTCTGACCTTCGCCAAGGGCGTCACCAATGGCGCGGCACCGATGGGCGGCGTGCTGGTGCGCGACACCATCCACGACGCCTTCATGAGCGGCCCCGAGCACATGGTGGAGTTCACCCACGGCTACACCTACTCGGCGCATCCGATCGCCTGCGCCGCCGGCCTCGCCACGCTCGACATCTACCGCGACGACAAGCTGTTCGAGCACGCCCGCGCCATAGAGCCGAAATTCGCCGACGCCGTGATGTCGCTGAAGGGCCTGCCCAACGTGCTCGACATCCGCACCGTGGGTCTCACCGCCGGCATCGACCTCGCGCCGCTACCCGACGCGGCTGGCAAGCGCGGCTACTCCGCGATGGAGACCGCCTTCCACAACAACGACCTGATGCTGCGCATCGCCGGTGACACGCTGGCGCTGACCCCGCCGCTGATCATCAGCGAGGATCAGGTCGGCGAGATCATCGAGAAGGTCGGCAAGGTCATCAAGGCCGTGGCGTAAGCCATTCGGCGACCAATCGGCCATGATCGGCCAGGAGCAGAATTGGCGGCCCGCGTGGCCGCCATTTTTGTTTCTACGATCCCCAAGAACGGTCATTGCGGCTTTCCACATGTCGCATGCCGGCCGACAATAGCCTCGCGCGTGCGCAGGGAACCTTCGCAAATCCTCCACGTTCATGTCGCGAGCCGGCGGTTCGCGCGCGGCGATGGATCATCGGAGGACGCGCATGCTTGCACCGCCAGGAGAGCTGCTGCGATTGGGGCTCGAGCAGAGACTCAACCGCGTCAGGCGCGCCACCCAGGCCTACATGCGCGATCGCGCCCGGCAGGCCACCGGAACGGTGACGTCCTACGCCGTCGCCGCCGGGCTGTTCGCCACCGCGGGCATCTTCCTGATCGCCGCCTGCATCGTCGGATTGACCGCGCTGTTCCGCTGGGTGGAAATGACCTACGGCCTGTTCACCGCATTCGCTGTGGTCGGCGGCATCCTGGTCGCGCTGGCGGTGATCTGCGCGATCATCGCGGCGGTGAAGTTGCGCAGTCCGACGCCGCACTATCCTTCACTCTCCAGCCGGCTGCGCGTGGCGATCGCAGCGCCCGTGGCCCGGGAACCCGACGCGGACGAGATCGATCCCGACACCATCCCCCTGGCACCGTCATCGACCTCCACGAATCACGGGAGCGGAGCTGCGGGTGCACTCGGCCGGGTCAACGTGCCCGTTGGTGTCGCCGTTGCGGCACTGCTGCTCGGTGTGGCGGCCTTGCGCCGGCGTCACCGCAGCGCGTAAGCCTGCCCCGACAGCGACAGGCGCGGTTCGACGGACATCGAAGAATCACCGGCTCGGTTGAGTTGATCAGCAACACCCGTTGATCAGCTCATGGGCATCGCGCGCATGTCTCAATGTGTCTGGAGTCCGCGTGGCGCTTTCCCCGGTGTTCTACGGGTCGGCGACACTACGATGACACTCCGCTTTCCCCGGTGAACTTGCGTAAATGACACGCAGACGGGAAATCATCGGCCTCTCCCGGTATTTGAATCCCGCCGACTATCCTCGCGAATCAACAGAAGTGCTAAGGTTGCATTCGGTTGGGAGCGTCGCGCAGCATGATCCGTATCTCCACGATTTTCATTGCCATTTGTATGGTTCTGGTCGCAGCCTCGCTCGGCCTGATCCTGTATTCGGTGGCCGGCATCAGTGGCTCGGAATCCGCGATCGTCGCGCTCGCCGCACTGACGTTCCTGATTCTCTACAACGCCGTGTCGATGCGGCTGCGCGACCGCACCGATATCGGCAGCCAGATCGCCGATCTGTCGCGCGGCACCGCCGACCTCGCGCGCCAGGTCGCCGAGTTCGGCCGGCGCCTGTCGGCGGTCGAGGGACGCATCGTGTCCTCGAGCTCGGTCAGCGCCGATCGCCTGCAGGGCGTGATCGGCGAGATCAACGAGCTCGGCGGACTGATGAAGCAGCTCGCCGTCACCGTGGCCCAGCATGAAGACCTGATCGCGGCGATCCCGCCGGCAACACCGCCGGGAGCTGCTGCCGGCATGGTTCGCGAGGCCGATCATCCGCTCCCGGCGGCCGCTGCCTCCAGCGGCGCGCGCGAGATGACCGCGCTGCCGCCGAGCGACATCGAGCAGAGGATGCCCGAGACTCCCGGCACGTTCAGCGCGGCATCGGCTGCCGCCCCCCTGCCGCCCAAACCGCAGGCCCCGGCGGTCACTGCCGTACCAGTAGCCTCCAAGATCACGACGTCGGCGCCGGTTGCCCCCGCCGTGCCGCGCAGCCAGCCGCAGATCCTCGCCGCGGTCAAAGGCGCGATCGAGGACAACCGCCTCGACATCTACCTGCAGCCGCTGGTGACGCTGCCGCAGCGCAAGGTGCGCTTCTACGAGGCGGTGACGAGGCTTCGCGACGAGCGCGACCAGGTGGTCGCGGCCGAGGACTTCATCGGCATCGCGGAAGCCGCCGGCCTGGTCGGGCGCATCGACCACATGGTTCTGCTTCGCTGCGT
Source organism: Bradyrhizobium sp. SZCCHNS3002 (assembly GCF_032377435.1). Classification (NCBI taxonomy): domain Bacteria; kingdom Pseudomonadati; phylum Pseudomonadota; class Alphaproteobacteria; order Hyphomicrobiales; family Nitrobacteraceae; genus Bradyrhizobium; species Bradyrhizobium sp. SZCCHNS3002. The sequence goes on along the minus strand of NZ_JAUHHY010000005.1, from coordinate 224,404 downwards.
CCAGGTGCTGCGCCGCCTGATGGTTCGCAACAAGGACGTCGGCATCTTCTGCAACATCTCCGCGGCGACCCTCAGCAGCCCCGCCAACTTTTCACAATGCCTCGATTTCCTCGAAGCGAATCGCGCCCTGGCGCCGTCCTTCGTGCTCGAATTCAAGCAGTCGACCTTGCGCAGCCTCGGCCCGACCGGGGCCGAGCATCTCGCGGCCCTGGCCCAGCGCGGCTACCGCTTCTCGATCGACCATGTCACCGACCTCCGGTTCGAGCCGCGCGAGCTTGCCGATCGCGGTGTCCGCTTCATCAAGGTCCCGGCCGCGCTGCTGCTCGACCCCAAGCAGAGCTCGGCCTCCGACATTCACCCGACCGATCTCTCCGATCTGCTGGGCCGTTTCGGCATCGACCTGATCGCCGAGCGGATCGAAGGCGAGAACAGCGTCGTCGACCTGCTCGACTACGACGTCCGCTTCGGCCAGGGCTTCCTGTTCGCGCCGCCCCGCCCATTGCGACCCGAGGGCGCATCTGCTACCGGCGAGGCCGCCGCCGGCCCATCGGGCGGGCAGGATATCAAGATTCAGGACCCCAATGCCGCCGGCACCACCTCTCTGGACGCGTCACACACCAATGCTTCGACGCGCAGCGGCAATGCCGCCCTCGCCCGCCGTGCCGCCGGGACCCTCTGAAATCAGCCGGCTGCCATGACCGTTCTCCGCTTCGAAGAGCGGCTGCGCGATCTGGTCGGCCGCAAGCAGGTGCTGCTGAGCGACATCTGGGGCGTGGTCCATAACGGGCTGGAGTCCTTCCCCGACGCCTGCGACGCGCTACACCACTTTCGCCGCCAGGGCGGTACGGTGATCCTGATTACCAACGCGCCCCGGCCGGCCGATTCGGTCCAGCGCCAGTTGCGCAAGCTCGGCGTCGCCGACGAGGTCTACAGCGCCATCGTCTCCTCCGGCGACCTGACCCGCCACTACGTGGCCGATCATCCCGGCGGCAAGGTGTTCTGGCTCGGCCCCGAGCGCGACAATTCCATTCATCGCGGTCTCGACCTGGCGCTGTCGCCGCTCGAAGAAGCGTCCTACATCATCTGCACCGGCCTCTACGACGACGAGACCGAGACCGCCGAGGACTACCGGCCGATGCTGCTGCGCGCGCGCGAGCGCAAGCTGCCGCTGATCTGCGCCAATCCGGACATCGTGGTCGAGCGCGGCGACCGGCTGATCTACTGCGCCGGCGCCATCGCGGAGCTCTACCGCGAGCTCGGCGGCGAGGTGATCTTCTACGGCAAGCCGCACCGGCCGATCTACGAGCGCGCCATGATGCTCGCCGAGCAGCACGCCGGCCGGAAGGTCGCGCGCGAGGAGGTGCTGGCGATCGGCGATTCCGTCCGCACCGATCTCGCCGGCGCGCACGGCTTCGGCATCGACTGCCTGTTCGTCACCCGCGGCATCCATTCCGAGGAGTTCGCCGGCGTCGAGCAGCTCGACCCGGCGTCGGTCAAGGAGCTGTTCGGCCACCCGCCGCGCGCCCTGATGCGCGAATTGAAGTGGTGAGCGGATCCTGAAACGAAAAACGCCCGGCCGGGTGCCGGGCGTCTTTCATTTGAGAGCGGATCAGGCGGGCCTCAGGCCGTCGCCATGTCCGGGAATACCGCGTCGATCTTGGTCTTCAGGGTCGCGGCGTTGAACGGCTTGACGATGTAGTTGTTCACGCCGGCCTTCTTGGCCGCGATCACGTTCTCGGTCTTGGATTCCGCCGTGATCATGATGAACGGCGTGGTCGCCAGGTTCGGATCGGCGCGGACCTCGCGGAGCAGGTCGTAGCCGGTCATCGGCTCCATGTTCCAGTCGGAGATCACGAGGCCGTATTTCTTGGCGCGCATCTTGTTGAGGGCCATCGAGCCGTCGCTGGCATCGTCGATGTCCTCGAACCCGATCTGCTTGAGAAGATTCCTGATGATACGGATCATGGTGCTGTAATCGTCGACGACGAGCACCGGCATCGTCAAATCAACCGCCATCTTGACTCCCCCAGACGCGAACACAACGCGCAGACTGTTACAAAAACGCTCTTGCGGCACGGGTCGTAACCGACCCCGCCATCCGCTCTGAGCAGTAGCATCAGCCGTTAAACAGCGCGTTAACTGCGCTGCGGCTGCATGTCGCTATTGCTGCGCTGCATGAGCGGAGGAACCCCTTCGGCTTGACTTCGCGGGGCCGGCCGCCCACCGTCAGGGCAATCCCCGCCCGCCGGCGGCCCACCGAAATCTGCGAGATATTTCCGTCACATGCCCGATTTCAAGGTCATCCGCGATTCCACCCCGCCGTCGGACATCCTCAAGGGCGCGGTGGTGGCGATGGGCAATTTCGACGGCGTCCATCTCGGTCACCGGGCCGTGATCGAGGCGGCCATCGAGATGGGCAAGGCGAAGGGGCGCCCGGCGCTGGCACTGACCTTCGAGCCGCATCCGCGGCGCTTCTTCAGCCCCAACACCCCGCAGTTCCGCCTGACCGACGAGGCCGCCAAGCTGCGGCTGCTGGCCGGAACCGGGCTTGCCGGCGCCGTGGTCATGACCTTCGACAAGGGCCGCGCCCAGACCTCGGCGCAGGACTTCATTCACCATGACCTGATCGGGCGGCTCGGAGTCGCCGGGATCGCGGTCGGCTACGACTTTCATTTCGGCAAGGGCCGCGTCGGCTCGCCCAGCCTGCTCGCCAACGAGGCGCCCAAGCTCGGCATCGAGGTCGACATCCAGGCCCATGTCGACATCGACGAGCGGCCGGTGTCGTCCACCGCAATCCGCGAAGCGCTGGCGGAGGGCCAGGTCAGCGAGGCGACCGCGATGCTCGGCGGCCCCTGGTTCGTGAGCTCCGAGGTCATCCACGGCGAGAAGCGCGGCCGCGACCTCGGCTACCCCACCGCCAACATGCGGCTCGATCGCGATTGCGGGCTGCGCCACGGCATCTATGCCGTCCGGGTCGGCCGCGGCCGCGGCGCGAACCGGGTGCTGATCGACGGCGTCGCCAATTTCGGCCGCCGGCCGACCTTCGACAACGGCGCGCCGCTGCTCGAGACCTTCCTGTTCGATTTCAAGGACAGCCTCTACGGCGAGGTCCTGGACGTCGCCTTCATCGGCTTCATCCGCGAGGAGGCCAAATTCACCTCGATCGAGGCCCTGATCCGGCAGATGGACGACGACAGCGCGCGGGCGCGCGCCCTGCTGGCGGCCGCCCCCGGCCTCTTCCCCCGGCTCGGCGAGATCGGCTGACCGCCTCCCCGCGAACTGCGCTTTGCGATTTCGCGGCGCGGCTGCTATGAGGGAGCCCCATGTTGATACGGCGCATCATCGGCATTAGCGGCCCGGCTTCCGCCTGAGCTTCGAGCTCGGCGCAAGACCGGGATGTCTCTGCTCGTTCCGCCGCCCGCGATCGAAATCGCGTCTCAGCGCCCTCTTGAAGCTCAGCCAGCCAGATCACGATGTCCGAAAAGCCGCAAAAGCCCGACGCCCAAAAATCCGACGCCAAGGACTATTCCAAGACCCTGTATCTGCCGCAGACGGAATTCCCGATGCGCGCCGGCCTGCCGCAGCGCGAGCCGGAGATCCTGAAGTACTGGAACGACATCGACCTCTACGGCAAGCTGCGCGAGACCGCCAGGAACAGGCCGAAATTCGTCCTGCACGACGGCCCGCCCTATGCCAACGGCAACATCCACATCGGGCACGCGCTGAACAAGATCCTCAAGGACGTCGTGACCAAGAGCCAGCAGATGCTCGGCCACGACTCCAACTACGTGCCCGGCTGGGACTGCCACGGCCTGCCGATCGAGTGGAAGATCGAGGAGGAGAACTACCGCAAGAAGGGCAAGACCAAGCCCGACTTCCGCGACTCCGCCGCCATGGTTGCATTCCGCCGGGAGTGCCGCGCCTACGCCGATCACTGGCTCAACGTGCAGCGCGAGGAGTTCAAGCGTCTCGGCGTGATCGGCGACTGGGATCATCCCTACGCCACCATGACCTATCCGGCGGAGGCGCAGATCGCCCGCGAGCTGATGAAGTTCGCCGCCAACGGTACGCTGTATCGCGGCTCCAAGCCCGTGATGTGGAGCGTGGTCGAGAAGACCGCGCTCGCCGAGGCCGAGGTCGAGTACGAGGACTATCAGTCCGACACGGTGTGGGTGAAGTTTCCGGTGACCTCGCCGGCCCACGGCGCGCTCGCCGGCGCCTCGGTCGTGATCTGGACCACCACGCCCTGGACGCTGCCCGGCAACCGCGCCATCTCGTTCTCGCCGAAGATCGCCTACGGCCTCTATGAGGTCACCGATGCGCCGGCGGACAATTGGGCGAAGACCGGCGACAAGCTGATCCTGGCCGACGCGCTCGCCGAGAGCGTGTTCAAGCAGGCGCGCGTCACGTCCTACACCAAGCTGCGCGACATCCCCGGCGACACGCTCGACGCCGTCGAATGCGCGCATCCCCTCAAGGGCCTCGCCGGCGGCTACAATTTCGTCGTGCCGCTGCTCTCGGGTGAGCACGTCACCGACGACACCGGCACCGGCTTCGTGCACACCGCGCCCGGCCACGGCCGCGAGGACTTCGACGTCTGGATGGCCAATGCGCGCGAGCTCGACGGCCGCGGTATCGCGACCACGATCCCCTACACCGTCGACGAGAACGGCGCGCTGACCGATCACGCCCCGGGCTTCACCGGCAAGCGCGTCATCAACGACAAGGGCGAGAAGGGCGACGCCAACGAGGCCGTCATCAAGGCGCTGACCGAGGCGGGCATGCTGCTCGCGCGCGGCCGGCTCAAACATCAGTACCCGCATTCCTGGCGCTCGAAGAAGCCGGTGATCTTCCGCAACACGCCGCAATGGTTCATCGCGATGGACAAGGACATCGCCGATGATGGCAAGGCGAAGTCCGGCGACACCTTGCGCGCCCGCGCGCTGCGCGCGATCTCGGTCACGCAGTGGGTGCCGGCCGCCGGCCAGAACCGCATCAACGGCATGATCGCCAACCGTCCGGACTGGGTGATCTCGCGCCAGCGCGCCTGGGGCGTGCCGATCGCGGTGTTCGTGCGCGAGACCGGCGACGGATCCGCCGAGATCCTGCAGGACGAGACCGTCAACACCCGCATCACGGACGCCTTCGCCAAGGAGGGCGCCGATGCCTGGTACGCCGACGGCGCGCGCGAGCGCTTCCTCGGGTCCCGCGCCAACGAGGACTGGAAGAAGGTCGACGACATCTGCGACGTCTGGTTCGACTCCGGCTCGACCCATGCCTTCGTGCTCGAAGACCCCGTGCACTTCCCCGGCCTCGCCGGCATCAAGCGCAAAGTCGACGGCGGCCGGGACACCGTGATGTACCTGGAAGGCTCCGACCAGCATCGCGGCTGGTTCCACTCGTCGCTCCTGGAAAGCTGCGGCACCCGCGGCCGCGCGCCGTATGACGTGGTGCTGACGCACGGCTTCACGCTCGACGAGAATGGCCGCAAGATGTCGAAGTCGCTCGGCAACACCGTCGAGCCGCAGAAGGTGATCAAGGACTCCGGCGCCGACATCCTGCGCCTCTGGGTCTGCGCGACAGACTATGCCGACGACCAGCGCATCGGCCCGGAGATCCTCAAGAACACCATCGAGACCTACCGCAAGCTGCGCAACAGCATCCGCTGGATGCTCGGCACCCTGCACCACTACAAGCGCGGCGATGCGGTCGCGTTCGCGGACATGCCGGAGCTGGAGCGGCTGATGCTGCATCAGCTCTCGCAGCAGGCCGAGACCATCACCCGCGCCTATGCCGCGTTCGACTACAAGACCGTGATCGCGAGCCTGGCAGCGTTCATGAACACCGAGCTGTCGGCGTTCTATTTCGACATCCGCAAGGACACGCTGTATTGCGATCCGCCGTCGTCGGTGGCGCGCAAGGCGGCGCTGACCGCGATCGACCTGATCTGCGATGCCGTCCTGAAATGGCTGGCGCCGGTGCTGTCCTTCACCACCGACGAGGCGTGGCGGATGTACAGGCCGGACGCCGAGCCGTCGGTGCATCTGACGCTGTTCCCGGAGGCGATGGACGGCTATCGCGACGACGCGCTCGCGACGAAGTGGGAGACCATCCGCAACGTCAGGCGCGTCGTCACCGGCGCGCTGGAGCTCGCCCGCGCCGCCAAGACCATCGGCTCCTCGCTCGAGGCCTCGCCGATCATCTACGTCGCCGACCGCGCGCTGCTCGGCACCTTGTTCGATACGGATCTGGCCGAGGTCTGCATCACCTCGAACTACGAGGTCCGCGAGGGCGACGCGCCGGCCGATGCGTTCCGGCTCGATGCGGTGCCGGGCGTGGCGGTGGTCGTCGAGAAGGCCGTGGGCAAGAAGTGCGCCCGCTCCTGGAAGATCCTGGAGAGCGTCGGCGACGACAAGGACTATCCCGACGTGTCCCCGCGCGACGCGCAGGCGCTGCGCGAATGGAAGGCGCTGGGGGTGGGCGTGTGATGCGCGATCGCGCGTCACACTCCGCCGTCGTCCCCGCGCACGCGGGGACCCATGACCACCGGCCGTCTTGGTAGGCAAAGACTGATGACTCCGAGTCCTTTTCACCAATCGGCCGTCCGCGGTATGGGTCCCGGCGTTCGCCGGGACGACAGCTGTGTTTGCGGCCGGCTTGGTGGTCAACTCACCGGCTTGCAATGACCCCTCGCCTCCGTCTCGGCCTCATCGCCGGCTTCGCCACCCTGGTCATCGACCAGGCCTCCAAGCTGTGGCTGCTGTACGTGTTCGACCTGCCCAACCGCGGCACCGTCAGGATCACCCCGTTCTTCGACCTCTACCTCGCCTGGAACATCGGCATCAGCTTCGGCTGGCTGCAGAGCGAGAGCGCGCTGGCGCAATATGGGCTGATGGCGGTGAAGGCCGTCGCGGTGGTCGCCCTCGGCATCTGGATGGCGCGTGCGGAAAGCAAGCTGGCGACGGCGGCGCTCGGCCTGATCATCGGCGGCGCCATCGGCAACGGCATCGACCGGCTGGCCTATGGCGCGGTGGTCGATTTCGCGCTGTTCCACATCCAGATCGGCGGCACGGTCTACAACTGGTACATCTTCAACATGGCCGACGTGGCCATCGTTGCCGGGGTGGCGGGCCTGCTGTATGACTCCTTCTTCGGGGCTCATGCCGCAAAAGCGCCCTGATCGGGGTCGATACCGGCCGGTGCTGTCCCGGAGCCAAGAGCCTGAGGTTCTTCACGTTTTCGGGACTGGCGCGGTGACCGGACCAGCCGCCTGCGGCGAGCGTCCAAATCGGTGGATTCGCGGCCGGTTCGTCGGAGCCCGAGCACTGCACAAGCGAGGACGGGAAAAGCCATGCGCAAGACCGAAGTCAGCGGCCGGATCGTGACCCACGCGGCCATTCGCGCCCTGCGGCTGTCCGCCGTCGCGCTCGGCATCGGCCTCGTCATGGCCGCCGGCGCCGCCCGTGCCCAGGACGACGAGGAAGACGACAAGACCTTCGAAGAGAAGATCATCGATAATCTGATGCGCGGCCTCGGCGGCACCAACATGGAGACGCCCTCCATCGAATACCGCGAGCGGTCGCCGCTGGTGGTGCCGCCCAAGCTCGATCTGCCGCCGCCGGCCGCCGCGGCGCAGGCGACCGCGCCGAACTGGCCGAAGGACCCCGACGAGCAGCAACGCCGTGCCGCGGCCGCCGCGCGCAAGAAGGAAAACAAGGATCCGGTCAATGCGGCCCGCCCGCTGACCCCGGCCGAGATGAAGATGGGGCGGACGGCCGCCGCCAAGTCGACTGAGCCGATTCAGCCCGGCGTCGCCAACAACCCGATGATGAGCCCCTCACAGCTGGGCTTCAAAGGCGGCCTGTTCGGCATGTTCAAGGGCAGCGACAGCGAGACCAAGCCGTTCACCAGCGAGCCGCAGCGTGAGAGCCTGACCCAGCCGCCGCCCGGCTATCAGACGCCGTCGCCGAGCTATGCCTACGGCACCGGCAAGCAGGAGCCGATCGGCGGCAAGCAGATGGACATCATGACCGGCAAGGAACGGTGACGGCGGCACCGCCCCGTTCGCCCGGAGATGCCGGCTTCGCTGGCGTTAGCGAAATTTAATGTCTCGCGGCGGCACGATGTCGCCGTTTTGTGACGTCGGGCGCCGTCCGGCGCGATGTAGCATGCTGCGCTCAAACCCGATCGCCCCTCCCTGCGGGCCTCCAGAAGGATCATGATGTCCTCGCACCGGTTCAAATCCGTCGCCGCCGCGCTCGTCTCCCTCATCGCGTTCACGGCCGGCGCTTCGGCGCAAACGACGTTCGCCTCCGAGCCCCCCACCAGCTTCACCCTGCCCAACGGCCTGCAGGTCGTCGTCATCCAGGATCACCGCACGCCGGTCGTGACGCAGATGATCTGGTACAAGGTCGGCTCCGCCGACGAGACGCCCGGCAAGTCGGGCCTGGCGCACTTCCTCGAACATCTGATGTTCAAGGGCACCGAGAAGCATCCGGCCGGCGAGTTCTCCAAGACCGTCCTGAAGATCGGCGGCAATGAGAACGCCTTCACCTCGGTCGACTACACCGGCTACTTCCAGCGCGTGCCGCGCGATCAATTGCCGAAGATGATGGAGTTCGAGGCCGACCGCATGACCGGCCTCGTGCTGAAGGACGAGAACGTGCTGCCCGAGCGCGACGTGGTGCTCGAAGAGTACAACATGCGCGTCGCCAACTCGCCGGAAGCGCGCCTCAACGAGCAGATCATGGCGGCGCTGTACGTCAACCACCCCTATGGCCGGCCGGTGATCGGCTGGCGGCCGGAGATCGAGAAGCTCAGCCGTGAGGATGCGCTGGCGTTCTATCGCCGCTTCTACGCGCCCAACAACGCGATCCTGGTGATCGCCGGCGACACCGACGCCAAGGAAGTGCGCCCGCTCGTGGAGCAGACCTTCGCCAAGATTCCCGCGCAACCCGACATCCCCGCGCGCCGGTTGCGGCCGCAGGAGCCCGAGCCGGTGGCGCCGCGCACGGTCACACTGGCCGACCCGCATGTCGAGCAGCCGTCGATGCGCCGCTTCTATCTGGTGCCCTCGGCCACCACGGCTGCCCCCGGCCAGTCGGCCGCACTGGACGTGCTGGCGCAACTGATGGGCAGCGGCAGCAACTCCTATCTCTACCGTGCGCTCGTCGTCGACAAGCCGCTCGCGGTCAATGCCAGCGCGTCCTATCAGGGCACGTCGCTCGATCCGAGCCAGTTCTCGATCGCGGTCGCGCCGCGTCCGGGCGTCGATTTCGCCCAGGTCGAGGCTGTCGTCGACAGCGTCATCGCCGAGATCGCACAGAACCCGGTGCGTGCCGAGGACCTCGAACGCGTCAAGACGCAACTCATCGCCGAGGCGATCTACGCCAATGACAACCAGGCGACCATGGCGCGCTGGTATGGCGGCGGCCTCACCACAGGTCTCAGCATCGAGGACATCAGGAGCTGGCCCGACCGCATCCGGGCCGTGACCGCCGAGCAGGTCCGCGCCGCCGCGCAGACCTGGCTGCAGAAGAAGCGCTCGGTCACCGGCTATCTGATCAAGGACAATGCGGCCAAGCGCGAGGAGAAGCGGTCGTGATGAACACAATGACCTTCGCCCGCCGCTTCGCCTGCGCGCTCGCCGTCGGCGCCGCCGCGCTCACGATCGCTCCTGCCGCCCATGCGGCGACCAAGATCCAGCACCTGGTGTCGCCCGGCGGCATCGAAGCCTGGTTCGTGCAGGACGCCACCGTGCCGCTGATCGCGATGGAATATGCGTTCCAGGGCGGCGCCTCGCAGGACCCCGTCGGCAAGCCCGGCGTCGGCAATCTCGTGGCCGACCTGCTCGACGAAGGCTCCGGCGATCTCGACTCCAAGACCTTCCACGAGCGGCTCGACCGCCGCGCCATCGAGCTCTCCTTCCAGATCTCGCGCGATCAATTCCGCGGCTCGCTGCGCATGCTGCGCGACAACAAGGACGAGGCGTTCGAGCTGCTGCGGACAGCGCTGACCTCGCCGCATTTCGACAGCGCCGACGTCGAGCGCATCCGCTCGCAGGTGATCTCCGGCCTGCGCCGCGAGACCACCAATCCGAGCTCGCTGGCGGGCCGCAAGTTCCTCGAGCTTGCCTTCCCCAACCACCCCTACGGCCGTCCGGCCAACGGCACGCTGGACAGCGTGCCGACGATCACCGTCGACGATCTCAAGGCCTATGTCGGCCGCGTGCTCGCCAAGGACACGCTGAAGGTCGCGGTGGTCGGCGACGTCGACCCGGTCACGCTCGGCAAGCTGCTCGACCAGACGTTTGGCAGCCTGCCGGCCAAGGCTCAGCTGACGCCGGTGCCCGACGTCGTCGCCACCAGGCCGCCGCAGCGCGCGCTGGTGCCGCTCGACGTGCCGCAGACGGTGATTACCTTCGGCGGTCCCGGCATCCGCCGCCACGACCCGAACTTCATGGCGGCCTATGTGGTCAACCACATCCTCGGCGGCGGCGGCCTGTCGTCGCGGCTCTACAAGGAGGTGCGCGAGAAGCGCGGCCTCGCCTACTCCGTCTACGACGCGCTGCTGTGGATGGATCATTCGGCGCTGTTCATCGGCAACACCGCCACCCGCTTTGACCGCGCCGGCGAGACCATCGCGGCCGTCGAGCAGGAGATCCGCCGCATGGCGGAGGAAGGCCCGACCCAGCAGGAGCTCGACGAGGCCAAGTCCTACATCAACGGCTCGCAGATGCTCGCGCTCGACACCTCCTCCAAGCTGGCGCAGGCGATGCTGCAATACCAGCTCGACAAGATGCCGATCGACTACATCGAGAAGCGCAGCGAGATCGTGAATGCGGTGACGCTCGATGACGCCAAGAAGGCGGCCAAGCAGCTCTGGAGCCAGGGCCTGCTGACCGCCGTCGTCGGCCGCACGCCGCAGGCGGCCGCCGAACCGGCGCAAGCCCCAGTCACGGCTCCGGTGACGAAGACGAACTGAGCTTGCGAAGGCGCGCTCGCCTTCAACGACGCAGAATAACTATCAATGGCGACGTCATGCCCGGGCTTGTCCCGGGCATCCACGTTTTGGGGCAATTGACGCAGGTGGATGGCCGAGCCTTCGCCACTCCAAAGCGACTTCAGCCGCGCAGGCTGCACAAGCCCGGCCATGACGGCTGCTCGTGGCTTCCCACCGCGGCATCGACAAAAATGGTGTCGTCCCGGCCTTGAGCCGGGACCCATACCCCCAGGGAGGTGTTTGGGGCAGGCTGGTTTTGGGCATCTCGCGCCTCACATCTGCTGCGGCGTATGGGTCCCGGGTCGGCGCCATCGACGCCGCTTCGCGGCGCCGACGGCTTGCCCGGGACGACAGCGGGGCCAACACACCGACGTCACATACGAATAATTATCTTGCTATTTTTCCGAATTCATGATCAACTCTCCTTATCCCGCCTCACCGCAGAGGGGCGCATCGCGATCGTCACGACACGCGAGGCGGGGATGCGATGGCCGCGAGAGATCGCAGCGTCTTCTGAGCGAAGGCGCGGACGAACGATCTGTCGCGGACGTGAAGTCGCGTGGTCCTGGCATCCCGACGCTGATGCCAAGCTCGCCGGTGATGATGATCCGGCGGGCGACGGTGGCCAACAAGCCCGGTGCACCGAGGAGAGCGCGTATAAGCGTGAAGACCGTCGCGCGGGGAATGCCGGGATGCCTCGGCTGAACCTGTGGTACCTGCCGCCTGCATTTTTTTCGCAGGCGGGCCATGGGTGCGGCCAGCGCCCGGCATTCCCCGCGCCCTCTGCATTCTCAGCGAGGGCCACGACGATGCAAGCCTCGGGCAGGCATGCCGCGAGAGCGCGAAGCCGTGTCCTAGCTGATCGTCCCGCTGTTTGAACCGTGAAGTCCGCCACACCAACCGCTGTCGTCCCGGACAAGCGCGCAAGGCGCGCGCAGATCCGGGACCCATACGCCGCAGCCGAAATGATGGGGACGAGATGTCAATGACCCGCCTGCCCCAAACTGCTCCCTGGGGTATGGATCCCGGCGTTCGCCGGGATGACAGCGGAGATTGTGATGACTGTCCCGGGTCAACGGTGCCATCGACGCGAACCCGCGCACGCCGCCCCTAAAACCGCTATGGTGCACGCGAAAGCCTCGATTCCCCCTGGTGCTCCATGCTGCGGATTTCCCGCGACCTTGCCATCGACGAGAACGACATCGAGATCTCGTTCGTCCGCGCCTCCGGCCCTGGCGGCCAGAACGTCAACAAGCTGTCGACGTCGGCGCAACTGCGCTTCGACACCAGCCGCATCACGTTGCCGGAGGATGCCGCGGCACGGCTGGCGCGGCTGGCCGGCCAGCGCATGACCAAGAACGGCGTCATCGTGATCCAGGCCGAGCGCTTCCGCACCCAGGAGCGCAACAAGGCCGATGCGATCGAGCGGCTGGTCACGCTGCTCCGCGAAGCGATGGTGCGGCCGAAGGTGCGGCGCCCGACCAAGCCGACCTTCGGCTCCAAGCAGCGCCGGCTCGAGGGCAAGAAGCTCCGCAGCGACGTCAAGGCGGGGCGCGGTGCGCGCCGTTTCGACGATTAGTCCGTAACGCTGACATTCCTGCGGCGCGCACGACTGCTGCGCACGCTTTGTTCCCGCTGAAACAGCCGGCTACTACCACGGCGCGCCACCTGCGACCTACGCTCCGGAAAAATTGCGAGCGAGGAACGATGGCGGGACGGCGTGCGGCGCAAGATGCGCTTCTTCTGTGCGGGGCATTCATTGGCGCGGTGCTGAGCACCACGATCGCGTCGGCGCAGATGGCGCTGCCCGCACCGAAGCCCGTCGACGGCGCCACCCTGTTCAAGCAGCAATGCGGCGTCTGCCATACGCTGAGCAGCGCTGAGCCGATGCGGCAGGGGCCGCCGCTGTCGAAGATCGTCGGCCGCCGCGCCGGCTCGATCGAAGGTTTCCGCTATTCGGCCGGCTTCGCCAAGGCCGATTTCACCTGGGACGAGGCCAAGCTCGACGCCTGGCTGACCAATCCGCAAGAGCTGATCCCCGGCGCCGTGATGGCCTATCGCCAGGCCAAGCCCGACGTGCGCGCCACGATCATCAACTATTTGAAGGACAATTGAGATGGCCAAGCCCGTACACTCCATGATCCGCGTCTTCGACGAAGCGAAAGCGCTCGACTTCTACAAGCGCGCCTTCGGGCTGGAGATCGCCGACAACCTCCGCTTCGACGGCTTCGCGCTGATCTATCTGCGCCATCCGTCGTCGCCCTTCGAGGTCGAGCTGACCGTGAACTACGATCGCAAGGAGCCGTACACGCTCGGCGACGGCTACGGCCATCTCGCTGTCGTCGTCGACGATCTCGACGCCGAGCACGCCCGCTTCGAGCGCGAGAACCTGGCGCCAGGCCCGTTGCGCGATTTCAAGCACAATGGCGCGACACTCGCGCGCTTCTTCTTCGTCACCGATCCCGACGGCTACAAGATCGAGGTGATCCAGCGCGGCGGCCGCTTCGGCTGAGCCGCCGACCACGAAAATACACCCAACAAAAACCCCACGGAGGATACCCATGAGAGAAGTCGATCGCCGCAACAAATACGACCGCCGCGTCTTTCTCAAGGGCGCGGCCTCGACCGTGCCGGCCGCGGCCGTGGCTTCCGCGACCGGCCTCGGGATCACCGATGCCTGGGCCGAGGATGCCAAGGCGCTGACGCCGGCGACGCTGAAGACGCTGGTGAAGGTCGCGCGCGACATCTACCCGCACGACTTCCTCGCCGACCGCTACTACATCACCGCGGTCAAGCCGTGGGACGGCAAGGCGGCGGAAGATGCCGCGGTCAAGGCGATGATCAATGACGGCGTCGCCCGGCTCGATCAGGACGCGAAGGATCGCCACAAGGTGCCCTATGCGCAGGTGCCGTGGGAGGCCGACCGCGTCGCGCTGCTCCAGGGCATCGAGCAGACCACGTTCTTCAAGACCCTGCGCGGCGACCTCGTGGTGTCGCTCTACAATCAGAAAGAGCTCTGGCCAAAGTTCGGCTACGAGGGCTCCTCCGCCGAGCATGGCGGCTACATCAACCGTGGCTTCTCCGACATCGACTGGCTGCCGAAAGCCTGACGCCGGCGAACAACGAAGAGAACACGGAGGACACCACCATGGCAAAATTCGACCAGAACGATTCGAGCGTCGTCGTCATCGTCGGCTCGGGGGCCGGCGGCGGCACGCTCGGGAACGAGCTCGCCCAGAAGGGCATCAAGGTCGTCATACTGGAGGCCGGCAATCGCTACGAGATTCCGGACTTCATCAATGACGAATGGGAGAGCTTCACCCAGCTCGCCTGGACCGACATGCGCACGACCTCGGGCACTTGGCGTGTCGCCAAGGACTTCGCCAATTTGCCGGCCTGGATTGTCAAGGCGGTCGGCGGCTCAACCGTGCACTGGGCCGGCGCCTCGCTGCGCTTCGACGAGCACGAGTTCAAGGCCCGCACCACCTATGGCGGCGTGCCCGGCTCGAGCCTCATGGACTGGCCGGTGACGCTCGCCGAGATGGAGCCGTGGTACGCCAAGGCCGAGTTCAAGATGGGCGTGACCCGCACCAACGACATTCCCGGCCTGCCCGGCAACAACAATTTCAAGGTGCTCGAAGCCGGCGCCCGCAAGCTCGGCTACAAGACCGTGCACACCGGCAACATGGCGATCAACTCGCAGCCGCGCGACGGCCGCGGCTCGTGCCAGCAGATCGGCTTCTGCTTCCAGGGCTGCAAGTCCGGTGCGAAATGGTCGACGCTCTACACGGAGATTCCGAAGGGCGAGGCCACCGGCAATCTCGAAGTGCGATCCGGCAGCATGGCGATCAAGATCGAGCATGACGCCTCCGGCAAGGTGACCGGCGTGGTCTATGCCGACAGCCAGGGCAAGATGCAGCTGCAGAAGGCCCGCATCGTCGCGGTCGCCGGCAACTCGATCGAGAGCCCGCGCCTCCTGCTCAACAGCGCCTCGAACATGTTCCCGGACGGCCTCGCCAACTCCTCCGGCCAGGTCGGGCGCAACTACATGCGGCACATGACCGGCAGCGTCTATGCGACGTTCGAAAACCCGGTGCACATGTATCGCGGCACCACGATGGCCGGCATCGTGCGCGACGAGGCGGCGTTCAATCCGAAGCGCGGCTTCGTCGGCGGCTATGAGATGGAGACGCTGTCGCTCGGCCTGCCGTTCATGGCGGCGTTCCTCAACCCCGGCGCCTGGGGCCGCAGCTTCACCGCGGCGATGGAGACCTATCCGCGCATGGCCGGCATGTGGCTGGTCGGCGAGGACATGCCGCAGGAGACCAACCGCATCACGCTCGATCCGGTCGCCAAGGACAAGTTCGGCATGCCCGTGGCCTCGGTGCATTTCGACGACCACCCCAACGACGTCGCGATGCGCGCCCACGCCTACAAGCAGGGCTCGGCGATCTACGAAGCGGTCGGCGCCACCGTGACCTACCCGACCACGCCCTATCCCTCGACGCACAATCTCGGCACCAACCGGATGAGCGAGAAGGCCAAGGACGGCGTCGTCAACAAGTTCGGCCAGACCCACGACATCAAGAACCTGTTCGTGTCGGACGGCAGTCAGTTCACGACCGGTGCGGCGTGCAATCCGACGCTGACCATCGTGGCGCTGGCGATCCGCCAGGCCGACTACATCGCCGGAGCGATGCAGAAGAAGGAGATCTGATTAGCAACGCGTGATGGGTGCGCACCTCACCCGCCGCGAATGCAGTCAGCGCCTCCCCCGCTTGCGGGGGAGGTCGCATCGCATCGAAGATGCGATGCGGGTGGGGGAACGCTCCACAAAGACTGCCCATGAAGCGCGCGCAGGAAAGACTGCCCGTGTGGCGCCCCCACCCCCGCCCTCCCCCGCAGGCGGGGGAGGGAGACGAGACAGCAGACGCGTGGCTACTCCGCCGCGTCCATGATCGCCGCCGGCGCGCGAAAATCCGGCACCGCGGCGGTCGCCTTCGCCCGATAGATCAGGCAGGAGCAGCGCAGCAGCGACGCAAAATTCCTCACCTCACCGTGATGATCGAGCACCTCAGCGTACAGCGTGGTCACGAATTTCGCGAGGCTCATGCCTTCCTTGGCGGCGATCTCCTCGAGCGTGTCCCAGAACGCCATTTCGAGCCGGATCGACGTGCTATGGCCGCCGATCCGCAAACTACGGGTCTGCGACGCATAATCGCGCTGAGGCTGGTGTGCGAACAGATGGCACATGGTCTTCCTCCGGCTGATCGTTATTTTTGCGAAACGATATACTGGCCCCGCCCGCCTCACAATCCCGTTGGAGAAGGTTGCTTTTCTCTGCCGCAGCGCATGAAAAAAGCTATTCTCGTCCCACATTTGCAGCGTGGCCGCCGCAGCGCCGCGCGCCTTCAAGATCCAAGCCAGCCAGCTTTCAAGTTCGTTCGCACCATGCCCGTCCGCCAGCTCCCCGAACAGATCGTCAACCGCATCGCCGCTGGCGAGGTGGTCGAGCGGCCCGCGAGCGTCGTCAAGGAGCTGGTCGAAAACGCGATCGACGCCGGCGCCAGCCGCATCGACATCTTCACCGATGGTGGCGGCCGGCGAAAGATCGCGATCACCGACGACGGTGGCGGCATGACCGCGGCCGATCTCGCGCTCGCGGTCGAGCGCCACGCGACCTCCAAGCTCGACGACGAGGACCTGCTGCAGATCCGCACGCTCGGGTTCCGCGGCGAAGCGCTGCCCTCGATCGGCTCGGTGGCGCGGCTGTCGATCACGACGCGACACAAAAGCGAGCCGCACGCCTGGGCGCTTCAAGTCGATTGCGGCGACAAGTCCCCGATCGTGCCGGCCGCGCTGAACCAAGGCACCCGCGTCGAGGTCGCCGACCTCTTCCACGCCACGCCGGCACGGCTGAAGTTCCTCAAAACCGACCGCACCGAGGCCGAGGCGATCCGCGAGGTGGTGCGGCGGCTGGCGATGGCGCGGCCCGACATCGCCTTCACCCTCGCCGGCGAGGAGCGCGCGCCGGTGACCTGGGCCGCCGCGCTGCCCGGCGCGCCGGGCCAATTGACGCGGCTCGGCGACATCCTCGGCGCCGACTTCCGCAGCCATGCGATCGCGGTGCGCAGCGAGCGCGATCACGTTGTCGTCGAAGGTTTCGCCGCGGCGCCGGCGCTGACGCGCGCCAATGCGCTCGGCCAGTATCTGTTCGTCAATGGCCGCCCGGTGCGCGACAAGCTGATCCTCGGCGCGGTGCGCGCCGCCTATGCCGACTATCTGCCGCGTGACCGGCATCCGTTGGTGGCGCTGTTTGTGACGCTCGATCCGCGCGAGGTCGACGCCAACGTGCATCCGGCCAAGACTGAGGTGCGCTTCCGCAATGCCGGCCTGGTGCGCGCGCTGATCATCCACGCGCTGAAGGAAGGTCTCGCCCGCGAAGGCCGCCGCACCGCGGCCAATGACGGCGGCGCGACCATCGCCGCATTCCGCCCGGCGTTCGCGCCGCCGCGACCCAACGTCGGTCCGATGAACTGGGACTGGCAGCGCTCGCCGTCGGCGCCGGTGATGCCGCATTTCGGCGGCTCCTTCCCTGCGGCGGCGCCCTCACCAGATCTCGGGTCGTTCGGGCTTGCGGAATCCTCTCAAGCGGCGTTCGACGTCGGCGGCCCGCGCGCCGACGTTCGGCTGCACGAGCAGCCGGCGACGCCTGACCTACTCGACCGTCCGCTCGGCGCCGCGCGCACCCAGATCCATGACACCTACATCGTTGCACAGACCCGCGACGGCCTCGTCATCGTCGACCAGCACGCCGCGCATGAGCGCATCGTCTATGAGCGGCTCAAGGCCTCGCTGGCGGCGCATGGCGTGCAGCGGCAGATCCTGCTGATCCCGGACATCGTCGAGCTCGACGAAGCCACCGTCGAGTCACTGCTCGCGCGCACCGATGAGCTGGCCTCGTTCGGCCTCGCCATCGAATCCTTCGGCCCCGGCGCCGTCGCCGTGCGCGAGACGCCATCGCTGCTCGGCAAGATCAATGCCGCAGGCTTGCTGCGCGACCTCGCCGAGCACATGGAGGAATGGGGCGAGGCGCTGCCGCTGGAGCGCCGCCTGATGCACGTCGCAGCCACCATGGCCTGCCACGGCTCGGTCCGCGCCGGCCGCCGCCTCAAGCCAGAAGAGATGAATGCGCTGCTCCGCGAGATGGAGGACACGCCGAACTCGGGCCAGTGCAATCACGGCCGCCCGACCTATGTCGAGCTGAAGCTCGCGGATGTGGAGAAGCTGTTCGGGAGGAGATAGCGGCTACGATTGAGGCCACGACGATAGCTACAAATCCGGTGTCGTCCCGGACAAGCCACCGGCGGCGCGTAGCGCCGTCCGGCGGCGCCGATCCGGGACCCATACGCCGCAGCAGCAGTCAGGGACATGAACGACGTTACGAGCAGCCAGCCTCCCAACGCAATCCTGTGGCTATGGGCCTCTGCGTTCGCAGGGGCGACAGCGAGCGAGGATCAGGACCGGCGCAGGAACACGAACTCCGTGTCGTCGTAAGCGCGGCGCTCGAGCTCTTCGAACCCCTCGGGCGCCTTGAACGCGGCAGCCTTGGACTCCTCGACCACGAGCAGCGCCGATGGCACGAGCCAGCCGCCGTCGCGCAGCGAGGCCAGCGCCTTCTCGGCCAAGCCCTTGCCATAGGGCGGATCGAGGAACACCAGCGAGAACGGCTCGACCGGATGCACCGGTCCGAGATCGGTGGCGTCGCGGCGGTAGACCTTGGTGACGCCGCCGAGCCCGAGCGATTCGACATTGTTGCGCAGCAGCGCCCTTGCCTCGGCGCCGTTGTCGACGAACAGCGTGAACGCCGCGCCGCGCGAGGTCGCCTCGATGCCGAGCGCGCCGGTGCCGGCAAACAAATCGAGCACGCGTGCGCCCTCGATCGGATCCTCGTAGGCGTGGACGAGGATGTTGAACAGCGCCTCGCGCAGCCGGTCCTGCGTCGGCCGGATGTCACGCGACGCAGGCGAAGCGATGTTGCGGCCCTTCAGCCGTCCACCGACGACACGCATCGCAACACCCTACTCGTCATCCTGCGGCGTGATATCGCGCTTGCCGTGATAGC
The DNA here is from genome assembly GCF_032377435.1 of Bradyrhizobium sp. SZCCHNS3002. Classification (NCBI taxonomy): domain Bacteria; kingdom Pseudomonadati; phylum Pseudomonadota; class Alphaproteobacteria; order Hyphomicrobiales; family Nitrobacteraceae; genus Bradyrhizobium; species Bradyrhizobium sp. SZCCHNS3002. Next base: position 205,278 of record NZ_JAUHHY010000005.1, on the reverse strand, counting down.
CGCGCTTCGGCCGCCGCGGCGGACCGGGGAAACGCGCCTCGGCCTCGTGGCGCTCGCGCGCTTCCTCGCTGCCGGTACGCTGGACGAGCACGCGGCGGCCCTTGCGGTCGGCGACGACCTCGCGCTTCGGCTTGGGCTTCGGGTCCGGCAACGGCTCGCGATTGCCCTTGCCCGCAGGACCGAGATCGGCACCCGACTGCGCAATCACCTTCTCGCCGAGCTGCTCGCGCAGCACCCGCGTCTTGACTTCCTGCACCTCGCCCTCGGGCAGCTCCAGCAGCTGGAACGGACCGTAGGAGACGCGGATCAGGCGATTAACCTCGAGGCCGAGATGCGCGAGCACGTTGCGCACCTCGCGGTTCTTGCCCTCGCGGATCGCGACGACGAGCCAGACATTGGCGCCCTGGTCGCGCTCGAGCGTCGCTTCGATCGGGCCGTATTTGACGCCGTCGACCTCGACGCCCGCGGCGAGCTGATCGAGCTGCGCCTGTGTGATCTCGCCATGGGCGCGGACGCGATAGCGCCGCGTCCAGCCGGTGTCCGGCAATTCCAGCACGCGCGCGAGGCCGCCGTCATTGGTGAGCAGCAAGAGCCCTTCGGTGTTGAAGTCGAGTCGGCCGATCGAGATCAGTCGTGGCAGGCCCTCGGGCAGATTGTCGAACACCGTCGGCCGCCCCTCGGGGTCGCTGTGCGTCGTCATCAGCCCGCGCGGCTTGTGATACAGAAACAGCCGCGTGCGCTCGCGCTCCGGCAGCGGCGCGCCGTCGACCTGGATCACGTCATTCTCGGTGACATCGAGCGCGGGGGAGTTGATGACGCGGCCGTTCACCGTCACGCGGCCCTGCGTGACCATCTCCTCGGCGTCGCGGCGCGAGGCGAGGCCGGCGCGGGCCAGCACCTTGGCGATGCGCTCGCCGGCCTTCTTCGGTGCGGCCGGCTCGGCGGCAACGCGGGCGCTGCGCTTGTCGGTCTCGGGCTTGCGCTCGCGATAGGCGCCGCGGCCGCCGAACGCCGGACGCTTGGCGAAGACCTTGCTGTCGTCTTCATTGTCGCGGCGCGGCCGCTCGGAGAAGCCGTCGCGGCCACGGCGTTCGCTGCGCGGATGCTCCTGCCAGTCGGTGCGCCCCTCGGGACGGCGCGGCCGGTCGAAGCTGCGCTCCTCGCCCCGATCCCGCGGGCGGTCGAACTTCGGCTTGTCGAATTTGGGCCTGTCGAATTTCGGACGATCCTCGCTGCTGCGCTGGGTGCGCGGGCGATCGAAGCTGCGGCCGCCTTCGCGCGGCGGACGCGGGCTGCGTTCCGGGCGATCGCCATCCGCGCCGCGCTTCTGCCACGGCTTGCTCTCGCCGCGCGAGGGACGGTCGCCAAACTCCTTGCGCGGCCCGCGCGCGCCGGCACCGAACTTGCGCTCGCCCCGATCGCCTTCAGCGCCGCGAGAGAACTTGCGCTCTCCGCCAAACTTGCGCTCAGGGCGATCGCCGGTCCGCGGCGGACGGTCGCCGAAGCTGCGCTCGGTGCGCGGCCGGTCGCCGCGATCACGCGCGCCCTCGCCGCGTGGCGTATAGGGGCGTTTCTCACCATCGCGCTCCCGCGGAGCGTAGGGCTTGCGCTCGCCGAACTTGCGCTCGGACGATCGCCCCGCCGGACGAGCCTCGTCGCGACCGGCGCGCGGCGTATAGGGACGCTTCTCGCCGCCCCGCTCGTCGCGATCGAATTTCGGCCGGTCGCCACGCGGCTTGAAGGCGCGCTTCTCGCCATCGCCCGACCGCGCCGGGCGAGCGGCATAGGGCCGATCGCCGCGCGGCCGCTCATCGCGGTTGAAGCGCGGCTTGTCGCCAAAGGATTTGCGCGGCGCATCGCCGTCGTCGCGGCGGCGCGGGGCGCGGCCCTCGTCGAAGGAGCGCTTGCCCCGGCCACCCGCTTCCTTGTCGCCGAAGCCGCGCTTGGCGAACTTCTTTTCCGGCCCACGTGCGGCGCCCGAGCGTCCTTTGCCGCCCTCGGACCGCCCCCGCGGGGCGCCGCCGCGGCGGCCGCGGGAATCGTTGTCTTTGTCGGTGGTGCGGGGCATGAAGGTCTCACTTCGAGGTGCAGGACGACGCGTGAACCGCGCGCTTCTGAAGCAGCGCATGTCACGCAGGAAATCGGGGTCCGGTTGTGCTGAAGGGCGATCCAGTAGCAGACTTGGGCGGGCGTGACGAGCCATGAACAGCCCTTCTTTCATGGATTTGGCGCTGAAAGCGGCCGAATCGGCCGCAATTTCCGGCGAGGTGCCGATCGGCTGCGTCGTCGTCCGTGACAACGCGGTCATCGCCACCGCCGCCAACCGCACTTTGACCGACCGCGACCCGACCGCGCATGCCGAGATCCTGGCACTGCGGCAGGCGGCCCAGGTCGTCGGCAGCGAGCGGCTGGTCGAGTGCGACCTCTACGTCACGCTCGAGCCGTGCACGATGTGCGCTGGCGCGATCTCCTTCGCGCGCATCCGACGGCTGTATTACGGGGCCGCCGATCCGAAGGGCGGTGCGGTCGAGTCGGGTGTGCGCTTCTTCACGGCGCCGACCTGCCATCACGCCCCGGAGGTCTATTCGGCGGTGGGCGAGCAGCAGGCGGCGCAGATGCTGAAGGAGTTCTTCAAGGCGCGGCGGTGAGGCCTATGCAGCCGCCTCCTTGCGCAGCGCGCGAAAGCTCATGCGAACCGGGAGGCTGGAGACGCCGCTCATGAAGGGCGACCGCACCCGGCGCACCCGCCCGGCGAGTTCGATCCGTTCGGTCCGGCGCAGCAGCTCCGCAAATAGCGCCCGCATCTGCATCCGCGCCAGCTGCAGTCCCATGCAGATGTGCGGACCACGGCCGAAGGCGATGTGCGGGTTCGGACTGCGATCGATCCGGAACGCGCCGGCGTCCTCGAACACGGTCTCGTCGCGATTGGCCGAATGGAAGAACAAGGCCAGCGCATCGCCTTCGCGAATGCGTTGCCCCCCGACCTCGGTGTCGCAGACCGCGGTGCGCATGAAGTGCCGCACCGGCGAGGTCCAGCGCAGCATTTCCTCGATCGTCGGATCGAGCAGCTCGGGCTCGGCCCGCAGCCGCACCATCTGCTCGGGCGCCGCGAGCAGCGCCGCCAGACCGCCCGCCAATGCGAGCGCCGTCGTATCGTGGCCCGCCGTGACCAGCAGGATGAAGTAGGAGATCAGCTCGTAATGCGGCATCGCCGCGCCATGCGGCGCGGCATGCGCAATCAGGCTGGCGAGATCGTCGCGCGGCTGGGCGCGCCGGTCGGCCACGACGGCTTCGAAATAATCGCGCAGCGCCAGCATGGCCATCCGCATCGTATCGCCCGGCGCCTCGGCGAGACGGCGCCGCGGATCCTCGGCGCCCACGAAGGCCTGGGCGAGCCGCGCAAGCCGGGCATCGTCGGCCTCCGGCGTGCCCAGCATGCGGCCGATCACCCGGAAGGTGAAGGGCAGCGCCACGTCGCCTGCGAAGTCGCAAACGGCCCCGCGCGCGGAAACCCGGTCGATGATCTCGGCAGCCCATTGCGACAGCCATGTCTCCATCTCGCGCAAGACCGGCGGCGCAAAGGCGCCTTGGATGATGCCGCGATAAACGCCGTGATCCGGCGGATCCATCTCGGTCAGGCTGCGCACGAGTTGCGGCTTGCCGGTGACACGCTGCAGCACGGCCTCGGAGGTCTCGCTGGCGAGATAGGTGCGCGGGCCCGCGGCAAATTCATTGCTCCGTGTCTCGATCGAGACAATGTCGGCATAGCGCGTGACCGCCCGGAACGGACGAACGCCCGAGCGTTCAACCCAATGCAGCGGCGCGCGCTGGCGCAGCAGCGCACAGGCGCGTTCCAGCCGCGTTGGATCGGCGTGACCTCGCGAGGAGATCAGCACGTCCACAGCACGCTCGACGGCGGCGCTGCGGCGATCTGTCTGCGAGGATAGCGACGGAACAGCCGACATCAGTGCGAGGGCCCTGCTTGCGACGGGGCGGCATGAGTCAGGCGGCGCACCAGGAGCGTGAACTCCTTCATCCCGTAGTTGCCGATGACCTCGACGGCCGCCGCAAACTCCTGCTCGCAGTGGGTAGCCCAAACGTCCGGCGTAGTGCGATACAGGCGCGCCTTGGCGGGATCGCCGTCCTGCTCCTCATCAGCGGCCGCTCGCATGAAATTGACGGCAAAGCCGCGCCGGCTGGTCGCGAACATGCGCTGCAACATGGCTTTGATGTAGCCTTCCCAGGCGTCGCGCGAATAGCCGACGTTGACGTTCATGATGCCCGAGGCGACCGAATAGTCGGCGATGCGCGGGCTCTCCGACGCGACGACGAAGCGCCGCAAGGGGGCGGCAAAGCGGCGCCGCGCCCGGCTGATCATGGCGCGGGACAGGTCGATGCCGAGATAGTCAATCTCACAGGACGCAAAACGCGATTCAAGAAACGGCACCAGCGCGCCATAGCCGCAACCGATGTCATTGAGGCTGAACGGCGCCGACACGTCGCACAGCTTCATCAGTTGCACGAAGCGCAGGCCCTGCGTCGCCTCGCACGACCAGTCAACGCCGCGCGGCGTTGCGCCGTGACGCGCAACGCAGGCAGAGTAATAGGCATCGACGTCCGCCTGGATCAAGCCGAGGCTCGGAACGTCCTTCGCCGTGCGTGTGGCAGATCTGGCGCTCACTGCATGCTGAGCTCTCGAGCGCGCCGCTCCCGCACCGTCTTTGCAATCTGCTGTCGCACGACGCGGCCGGGCGTCGTCGGAATCGACACGATGACGTGCACGTCGGACGCGAAGACGACAGGCCGTCCACGAGAGACAGTGACGCGCGGATCATCGGCGGCCGAATGACAGACGAGCGAGATCGGCAACGGCGCGCCCGATTCCAGATCCTCCTTGAAAGCCTCGACGACTCGATCGTGACCATTCACGCCGTCGCGGTCCGAAGGATAGGTCTTGAGATGATCCAGGAATTTGTACCAGCGACGGCGCTCATTCCAGTCGGCAGGCACGATGCCAAGCAAGGTGAACGAGCGCTGCAGGCCATGCTCGGCAGAAAAGATCCCGAACTCGCGCTGCAACTCGGCCATCTCCGGCACCGCGTCAGCCTCGAACCGCTTGTTGAACTGAACCACGACGTCGAGCGTCGTGCTGTCCTTCATCATCGCTCCCATAACGGCTTCCTCCCGATAGCGCAGAATGCACCGGTGTCATGGTGCCTTCTTTTCTCCGGACCATCAAGGACGATCTGCCGCCAAAGGGGACAGCGAAGCTGAACGGCGCAAGGCAGCGCTCAGCTTCGCACGCACACCAGCACCGAACCGGGTCGGTGATCGCTCGAGACGGCGCGGCGCGATAGACATCGACGTCAGAACAGGGGAATCGAGCAAAGAGCCTCGTCTCCGAAGACGACCCTCGTGGTCGCCTCACTTCTTGCGTTTTTCGACCCGCCTCGCCCGTGCGGTCTCAGCGGCCTGCTTGCGTGCCTCACGACCGGGCGTCGTCGGGATAGAGATAATGACGTGCTTGTCGAGGGAGAAAACGATCGGACGTCCTTCCGACACGGTGACACGGGGATCCTCTGCCGCAGAGTGACAGACGATCGAGACCGGCAGCGGCTTTTCGCACTCCAGATCATCCTTGAACGCCTGGATCACACGATCATGGCCGTTCACGCTGGCGATGTCCGATGGATACGTCTTCAGAAACTCGAGAAACTTGTACCAGCGCCGCCGCTCGGACCAATCGGCAGGCACGATTCCGAGCAAAGCAAAGGACTGCTGTAGACTATGCCTCAGCGAGAAGACCCCGAACTCCCGTTGCAGCTCGACCATTTCGGGCAAGGCATCTGCATCGAACCGTTTGTTGAGCTGCACGATAATATCAAGGGTAGTACTGTCTTTAATCATTACCCCCATTGTAACCCCCAAATCTGAAAAAGCCGGAATTCAACGAATCGACAATGCATGCATCATTGCATTGCTTCAAGATGCAATTGCAGTTTCTGAACTAATGAACGCAGACAGAACGCACCGGAGACATTCATGAGATGTCCTATCTGCTCAAGAAGTCCCGCAGCCTGCTCGTTCCTGCCGGCTCCGGCAAGAGCAAGGCCCAGAACGGTCGTCGCGTAACACTCCGCCACTCGATCCGTCTTTCGCTTGGCTACAAGGATCGCCTGTTTGCTGGCCTCGATGGCGGCATCGAAGTCGTCACTCCGGTAAAGCAGATCGGCATTTATGGCGGCCATGCGCGCCTCGAGCTCGAGCCCCGTCCTTGCGGCCCGAGCGGCTTCGATCGCGCCAACCATCTCATTCGTCGCGTCGGCGAATCGACCGGTCAAACCCTGTTCGAGGCTTGCGCAGAGCAAGGTGAGCACGCGGATGTAGGGAATGCCGGATGTTTCAGCGAGATCGGAAACTCGCCTTGCGTGCTCGCGCGCAAGGCTCTGGTCTTCGACCATCCATGCCAGCTCCACGAGGTTGAAGTGCGGGACGAACTGGAGCACCGGTGCGACCTCGGATGAAGGCTGCTGCACCAATTCGAGAAGCTCGCTGCGAGCATCCTCGATCTGGCCGAGATGAGCCATTGCGCGCGCCCTGATGCATCTCACCCAATAGCTGACGTCAAAGCCGAGAATCTGGTTCGGGTTCAAACCAAGCGTGACGTGACTGTCGAAGCCGGCCTGGCTTGCCATTGCAGCGATGGCTGTATTGGCCGCCGAGAGCGCCTCGTTCATCCGTCCCGAATGTGTGTATGCCTGCGCCAGCATGGCGTTGACGGTCGCGTAGCGGCCAACATCCCCCTCGCCCGAGGTCAGCTTGATGGCGTTCTGCGCCAGGTCGACGTAGTCATCGGCCGCTCCCGTCGAAGCGAGCACGCGGCCATAAGCGCCGATCAACAACGGCTCATGCGCCTTGTCGGAGGAGCGGGCAAATCTCAACGCTTCTTCAGCAAAAGGCTTGACCTCTTCGGCCGAGATGCCTTCGCGCCAGCCGAAGTTCAGGATCTGGCCGCTGGCCAGCGCACGCAGGCGGTCGACGCGCTCCGATTGCGGCAGCGCCTGCAGCAGGGAGCGGATCTTCTTCCACAGCCGCAGCGCCTCCGCCGTGTTGGTGCGGCCGATCCAGCGCGCCGCGCGCTGCAGATGCTCGACCGCCTGCATGGTCTGGCCGGCGAACTCATAGTGCGAGGCGATCAGGGCGGCGAATTCGTCCTGCGTCCCCCAATCGAGCGCCTCGATCGCCTTGGCCACGGCAGCGTGGATCGTGCTCAGCCGGGACCGCAGCTGCATCGCATAGGCGACCTCCTGGATCAGCGGATGGCGAAAGGCGAGCACGCCCATGTCGAACGGCGGCAGATCGTAGAGAAGATCGGCCTGCCTGAGCTGAGCGAGCGCATCGAACAGCTCTGCGTCATCGATGCCGGTTACGGGCTTGAGCACCGCCAGCGCGACCGATCGGCCGATCACGGCCGCTGCTTCCAGCACGTTCTTGGCAGATTCGCCGAGACGATCGATGCGCGCGGCCACGACCGCATGCACGGTCGGCGGCAGTGGAATCGGTCCGATGCCACCCTTGAGACGGTAGGCGCCGCGCTCACCCTCGAAGCCGCCGCTTTCGGAGACGGCGCTGGCAAGCTCCTCGAGGAAGAACGGATTGCCCTGCGCGCGCTCGACGATGTCGCGCGCCAGCACCTCAAGCGAAGGATCGTCACCGAACACCCCGCGCAGCAGCTCGCTCGCCTCCTCGGAGGCAAGCGGGACGATGTGCAGTTCGTGAAACGGGGTCTGCTGCATGAAGGAGGCGGCGAAACCCGGCCTGTAGTTCACGACCAGCAGTGTCTTGGTGCCGATCGTGGCCTCCGCGAGCGCCTCGACGAATTCCTCGCTGGCCTCGTCGACCCAATGCAGGTCCTCGATCATGATCACCATGGCGCCGTCGGCGGGCGCCGCACGGAACAGCGTCTTGAACACGTTCAGCAGACGGGTCTTGAACACGCCGGGATCGAGCCGGAGCGCCGGCCGTGCCGGATCGGCGAGATTCATGAAGTCCAGGAGCAGGACCAGGGCCGTGTCGGGCATGGCAATGGCTTCGAGCCGGTCGACCACGCGCTGACGCGACACCTCCACCGGCTCCTTCGGCCGGATGCCGAAGAAGTCGCGCAGCAATTCGAGCACCGGCTGGAACGGGGTGGCGCGGCCATGTGCCAGCACGCGCGCCTCGTAGACGCGAATGCCCTGGCGGCGACAGTGCTCGGCGAACTCGAAGCACAGCCGGCTCTTGCCGATGCCGGCCTCACCCACAATGCCGACGACAGCGCCGCGCGCCGCCAGGACGTCGTCGAGCTCGCGCTCGAGCACCGCAAGCTGGGCATTGCGCCCGATCAGCGGCAACAGGCGCTGGCCGCTGCGGAAGACGTCGCTCGCCGGCGCACTGAGGCGGCCGATCAGCTTGTAGATCGACACCGGCGAGGCGATGCCGCGCAGCGCGTGGGTGCCGAGCGGCTCGGCTTCGACGAACTGCCTGGCGCCGGTGTAGGTCTCCTTGCTGATCAGGATGGTGCCGGCCTCGGCCATGTGCTCCAGACGATTGGCGAGATGGACGTTGGCGCCGGCCGCGTCGTAGGTCTGGTACATGCTGTTCTCGACGACCTGGACGATCACCTCGCCGGTGTGCAGCCCGACCCGGACCTGCAAATGCGGGTCGGCGAGGCGCGCGATGGAGTCCTGCATCGCCAGCGCGCCGAGGCAGCCGCGAACCGCATGATCCTCATGCGGCACCGGCGCTCCGAACAGGGCCATGACGCCGTCGCCCTGCGTCTTGTTGACGACGCCGTCATAGCGGTGGACCGCCTCCTTCATGAGGTTGAGCACCGGATCGAGCCGCTGCATCGCGAGCTCGGGATCGCCGAGGCTGTCGATCAGCTGGGTGGAATCGCGGATGTCGGCGAACAGGATGGTGAGACGCTTGCGTTCTCCACCCTTGCTGCTCAGGGTCCTCAGGACGCGCTGCGCCGCCTGGTCGGGCGGAGCCAGCCGGCCGGGCAACGGCGCGCCGCATTGGCCGCAGAAGCGATTCGACGGACTGTTGGTCTGGTTGCACGCCTCACATCTGAGGCTGAGTGGCTCGCCGCACCGGTCGCACGAGGCTCTCCCTGGCTGATTCTGCCTGCCGCACCGCGCGCATTCCATGGCCCCTCCGTTCCACGGCGGAACTGATTCATCCCATCAAGGCATGAGTCTATGGAACTGCCACAATTCGCACGGGAAAAATAGCCTTGCGGGGCCGACTGCGGCGATCACGATGCTCAGCCCTGACCGCTTTCCTGCGCCACCGCCTGCCAGGCAATGTCGCGCCGGCAGAAGCCGTCGGCCCATTTGATGCGGTCGACGGCCTGATAGGCCCGCGCCTGAGCCTCGGTGACGGTCTTGCCCGACGCGCAGACATTGAGGACGCGCCCGCCATTGGCGAGAATGGCGCCGTCCTTTGCCAGCGTACCGGCGTGGAAGATCTCGACGCCCTCGATCCTCGCGGCGTCGTCGAGCCCCTCGATGACACCGCCCTTGGCGTAGTCGCCGGGATAGCCCTTCGCGGCCATGACAACGGTGACGGCAGCCTCGGGAAACCAGCGCAGGTCGAAATTCTTCAACTGCCCGTCGCAGGCGGCCAGCATGGCGGGCACGAGATCCGACATCATCCGCAGCATCAGCACCTGACATTCCGGATCGCCAAAGCGGACATTGTATTCGAACAGCTTCGGCCCCTGGGCCGTCAGCATCAGGCCGGCATAGAGAATGCCCTTGAAGGGTGTGCCCCGGGCGTTCATCCCGGCAATGGTCGGCTGAATGATCTGATTCATGATCTTGTCATGAATCTCCTGCGTCACGAACGGCGTCGGGGAATACGCTCCCATGCCGCCGGTGTTCGGTCCCTGGTCGTGATCGAACACCCGCTTGTGGTCCTGGGCGGAGGCCAGCGGTATCGCGGTCTCGCCGTCGCACAACGCGAAGAACGACACCTCCCGACCTTCGAGAAACTCCTCGATGACGACCTCGGTGCCGGCGACACCAAAGCCGCCCTCGAACATCATCTTGATGGCGTCCTCGGCCTCGACAACCGTCTTGGCGACGACGACGCCCTTGCCGGCCGCCAGCCCGTCCGCCTTGACGACGATCGGAGCGCCGTGCTCGCGGACATAGGCCAGTGCCTCGGGGGCATTGTCGAAGCGGGAATAGGCACCGGTCGGGATGTCGTATTCGGCGCAGAGATCCTTGGTGTATCCCTTGGAGCCCTCGAGCTTGGCGGCGAGCCTGGACGGGCCGAACGCCTTGATGCCGGCCGCTTCGAGATCATCGACGATGCCGGCGGCGAGCGGCGTCTCGGGGCCGACCACCACCAGGTCCACCTTGTTTGCCCGGCAGAACGCGATCACCGCCGCATGATCGGCGACGTCGAGCGCGACACATTCGGCCTCCTTGGCGATCCCGGCATTGCCGGGCGCGCACCACAGCTTGGTGAGCAGCGGCGAGCCGGCGATCTTCCAGGCGAGCGCGTGCTCGCGGCCGCCGGAACCAAGGAGCAGAATGTTCATCGTCGATGCCGTCGCAGAGGGATGGGCCAATTTGGACGCCCCAATTGCCCGGCCCTCGCAACGGAGTCAAATCATGGCTGCGGCGGCTTCGCGGCTGCGCCGGCAATGATGTCCTGCAGGCTCGCGACATAGCGGGCGAAGGCCGCACGGCCGGCCGCGGTGGCCGTCACCATGGTCTGCGGCTTCCTGCCGACAAAGGCCTTGTCCACGGCGACGTAGCCGGCGCGCGCCAGCGTGTCGATGTGGGCGCCGAGATTACCGTCGGTGGCGCCGGTCAGCTTCTTCAGCCGGACGAATTCCAGCCCGGCCCCGGCCGGCAGGGCATTCAGCGCCGCCATGATCTTCAGCCGCAGCGGCTGGTGGATGATCTCGTCGAGTTCCGCCAAGCCGTCAGCTCCGCCGCATCCACAGGCCGCCGAGAACCAGGCCGCCGCCATTGACGAACGCCATCCACAACGGGAAAGCCGCGCCGATGAAGAGATAGCCGACCAGGGTCAACGCGGTCACACAGAGACCGAAGATCGTGAACGCGATGCCGAACCACAATCCGGCCAGGCCATAGAACAGCATGAAATAGACCGGCCAGAACGCGCCCATCTCGCGCGGTCCGAAATGGCCGATCGCCTCGACGAAGAAACCGAAGGCGAAGAACATGACGAAGGCGAGCACCGCCCTGACATCGAAGCTGCGCACGCCGGAGCGCGCTTTCTCCGCCGCGCCCAACACCACCGATCCGGCGAGGCCGAGGACATAGACCGTCAGCCAAGCCTTGGCCGCGTGGACCGGCGTGAGATAGGTCACGAGATTGCCGACGAAGACGAGAACGCCCCAGAGCATCATCAGCAGGCTCGACAGCCGATAGATCTGCGACTGCCGCACGCGCTTCATCACATCCTCGATGTCGCCGAGCGCCCGCGCGGCTTCCAGGCTGTCGATCATGCGGTTTGAACCTCTAGCGCTTAGCCACGTCTTCGGCGATCGCGCTCACCGCCTGCGGCGCCGACACGATCTCCATGTGATTGACGCCCGCGATCAGCTTCACGTCAACGCCGCGCGCGACGGCGTGCACCGCATCTGCATATTTGTCGGAGAGCATCAGCTCGTCATCGGCGCCGGCGATGATGGTCACCGGGTGCTTCGCCGCGGCGAGATCGGCCTTGTAGCCGCGGGTCGCGAAATTTCGGAACAGCCGGTAGCTGTAGGTCGGCGCCAGGAATTTCTCCGAATTCGGCCGCACCGCAAAGGCCAGCACGGGCAGTGCCTCGCAACACGGCATGCCGATGCGCCTGAGCGCGCCGAGCGCCAGGATGCGCGGAATGTCAGGACCGGCCCAGCCGCCCGAATTCTCCCGGTTGGTCGGCGCGTCGTAACCAAGATAGGGAGCGAGCAGCACGGTGCGCGTGAACAGATCCTGGATCGGGGCGCTCGCCGCGCGCAGCGCGAAGCCGCCGCCAGCCGAATGGCCGAGCAGCACGATCGGCTCGGCCGGGATCGACCTCCTGAGCTCGGCGACGAGGTCGGCCAGATCGTCTTCGAGCTGTCCGAGATAGCCGATGTCGCCGCGGGTGCCGGAGCCGCCATGGCCGCGAATGTCGGGCGCGAAGGTATCGATGCCGCGCGCCGCCAAAGCATCGGCGAGGGCATGCACGGCGACGCTGGAGCCGGAGGAGCCGTGGACGACGATCGCGACCTTGCCGACAGCCGCCCCGCGCGCCGGGTAATGGCGATAGGCCAGCTCGGTGCCATCGCGGGCACTGAAGCGCTGCAGCCCTGGCATGGTGCTGCGGTCGACCCGTCCGGCCGTCTCCGAGATCGACTTGAGCTCGGGCGGGCGCGCAAGCGGCGTCGCGATCATCGCGGCCAGAACCAAAGCGAGCACGCCGACGAGGCAGAGCGCTCCTCCTAGGGCCCGAAACAGGACCTTCGCACCGCGTCGCATGCTCTCCTCCACTCACCCAATTTATAGAGTACTCTGTATAACAGAGTTATCGAAAAGACAACGGCTTGATTGGCGGCGGACGCGGAAAGCCCCTACCTTGGCTGCTGCTCCCCGAACCGAATCAGCCAGCGATGCCGCCTGCGGAAGCCTTGCCCAACGCGCCCGAATTCACCGTCACCGAGCTGTCCTCGGCGCTGAAGCGAACGGTCGAGGACCAGTTCGGCCATGTCCGGGTGCGCGGCGAAATCACCGGCTTTCGCGGGCCGCATTCCTCGGGGCATTGCTATTTCGCGCTCAAGGACGAGAGCGCCAAGATCGAGGCGGTGATCTGGAAGGGCGTGCATGGCCGCATGCGCTTCAAGCCCCAGGAAGGGCTCGAGGTGATCGCCACCGGCAAGCTCACCACCTATCCCAACTCATCGAAGTACCAGATCGTCATCGAGGCGCTGGAGCCGGCCGGGATCGGCGCGCTGATGGCGCTGATGGAGGAGCGCAAGCGGAAGCTCGGGGCCGAGGGGCTGTTCGATCCCGCGCGCAAGCAATTGCTGCCGTGGCTTCCCGAGGTGATCGGCGTCGTCACCTCGCCGACCGGCGCCGTCATCCGCGACATCCTGCACCGGCTCGAGGACCGCTTTCCCCGGCGCGTGCTGGTCTGGCCCGTGAAGGTACAGGGCGAGGGCTCGGCCGAGCAGGTCGCCGCCGCGATCCGCGGCTTCAACGCCTTGCCCGAGGGCGGTCCGATCCCGCGGCCCGACGTGCTGATCGTCGCGCGCGGTGGCGGCTCGCTGGAGGACCTGTGGTCGTTCAACGAGGAGATCGTGGTCCGCGCCGCGGCCGAGAGCATGATCCCGCTGATCTCGGCGGTCGGCCACGAGACCGACGTGACCTTGATCGATTTCGCCGCGGACAAACGTGCGCCGACTCCGACAGCAGCCGCGGAAATGGCGGTGCCGGTGCGCAGCGAGCTGATGCAGGAGGTCGCAAGCCTCGCGCGCCGTGTCAGCGTCTGCTGGCAGCGTGGCCAGGAGAGCCGCCGCAACGAGCTGCGCGCCGCCGCGCGCGCTCTGCCCGGCGCCGGAGATCTGCTCGCCATTCCCAGGCAGCGGCTGGATTCGGCGGCCGCCAGCCTGCCGCGCGCGCTGAAGACCAACACGCATGTGCACTTCCGCCAGTTCGCGGCGGCGAGCGCCAAGCTCACTCTGCGCGTGCTGCACGCGCAGATCGCGCAATCGCGCCATCGCCTGATCGCGTCGTCCGAACGGCTGTCGCTGTCGTCGCGCGGCCAGTTGCACCGGCGGCGCGAGCGGTTCGAGGCGCTCGATGCCCGCTTCAAGGCCTCTCGGCAGGCCGATGCGCAGGCCAAGCGCCAGGCCATCGGTCGCGAGCGCGACCGAACCGAACGTCTGGCCGAGCGGGCCCGGCGCGCGTTGCTGACCCAGCTTCAGCGCCTGTCGGCCCGCGTCGGCCAGAACGAAAAGCTCCTCACCGCCCTGTCCTATCGCAGCGTGCTGGCGCGTGGCTTTGCGCTGGTGCGTGACGAGGCCGGCCACCCGCTGCACCATGCCGCGAGCATCGGTCCCGGCGCCGCGCTCTCGATCGAATTTGCGGACGGCAAGGTCGCGGCCACGGCGGGCGCGGACCGCCCGCTTCCGCCGGCAGCGCCGTCATCGCCGAAACCTGCGCGCGAGGCCAAGCCTTCGGCAGCGAAGCGCACGCCCGATCCCGCCGATCAAGGCAGCCTGTTCTGATCGGTTCTCAGCGCGCCAGCCACTCGGCCACGAGCTTCTGCGCATCGGCGCGCGCCTCGGGATCGGAGCCGACATGGCCGCGCTCGGGCGCCCCGGCATCCGAGCCGGCAACCTGATGCAGCGGCAGGTTCACACGATCGAAATCGTGATAGGCGCCGGGATAGATCACGATGCGGGTCAGCGCGCTGCGGCCGCGCGCACCATCGATCATCTGTCGGCATGCGGGCGGCGAATAGACGTCGTCCAGCCCGCCGATCAGCACCAATGTCGGGACGCGCGTGCTCCAGCCGAGGCCGGACGAGGCACGGCAATCCGGGTAGAACGCCACCGCCGAGCGGAAATCGGGCGAGACATGCTGGGGCAATTGCGGGCGTACCGCCCATAACAGCGCGCTCGCACCGCTGGCCCAGCCGACCAGACTGACCCGGTCGGGCATCGCCCAGGCTTGCTTGGCCAGCCATTTCTGCGCGATCACGATGTCCGCGACACGCTCGCGCCGGCCGCTGATACGACGCTCCTTGACGCGGCATTGCGGGCCCAGCCCGCGCGAGCCGTAGCTGTCCGGCAGCAGGACGGCCTTGCCGTCCCCGACCAGTTCCTCCGCCCAGTCGCGATAACGCGGCAGCACGGGCTCGGAGCGGCCGGAAAGCCCACCGCAGCCGTGCAGGGCAACGACGACCGGAAATGGGCCGGCCCCCTTCGGCCGGTAGAGCTGGGCGCGCAGCACATAGCTTCCCGAGGGAATCTCGACCGCGACGGGCGCCGGCAACGGCTCAGCCAAGGCTGAAAACGCCGTGGCGCAAAGCATTGAGACAACGATGGCGACGAGGGAGCGCATCAAACCAGCCGGGCGGGACAAGCGGCGGATATTGAAACCTAGCTAGCACGGAGTTTCGTGCAGAAGCATCACAAATCAGTGGGTTTGCGCGGGGGGACAGCGTCCCCCATCTATGCTAGGACATCATCGAAAATCGGCCTGTCGTGTGCGTGCGGCGCTCGCGGAGGAACTTCACGGCAAGGAATTGGAGATCGCGGACGTGCTCAACAAGTTTGGTCCCTCGGGCCAGGGCGAGGCGCAGGTGCAGTATCTGGATGGCGATTTCCGGGTGATCTCACCGGGAAGCTATGTGCGCTGCGCGGTCACCGATGTGCGGATTCCGCTGGACGAGCTGAAGTATTGGAGTGTCGATCTGCAGGAAGCCTACGCCGTGCCGACCGCCGTGCTGCAGCGGCATTATCCGGGCGCATTGAAGGCCAACGGCTGACCTTTACGCTTCGCTGCCAGTCGTTGCACAACCAGCGCGCGCAACGCGGCGAGATCGTCGAACTGCAAAGTGACCGGGAATGCCATGACATCGGGCGCGGCCTCATGGCCGCGGAACCGCACGAGATCTTTTTCCGTGGTCACCAGGGCAAATCCATCACGCCTCGCTTCGTTGGCGAGGGCTGCGACGTCGCCTGTCGTGAATGGGTGGTGATCCGGAAAGGCCCGCTCGCGCCTGACGTCGAGACCCGCGCCGCGAAGGGTGCGGAAGAAGCGGGCGGGATCGCCGATCCCGGCAAACGCCAGCAGCGGCCTGCCCTGCAACGCCGCGACGACCTTTGCATCGGGCTGCAACGCGGCCGAGAACACCGGCTTGCCGGCCGCCGAGACACGCGCAGCGACCAGATCGCTGGCTCGGCCGCCGCCGATCACGACCAACGCGTCGGTGCGCGCCAGTTGCGGCGGCAGCGGCGCGCGCAACGGTCCGGCGGGAAACACCTCGGCATTGCCGAGGCCGCGCGCGCCGTCGATCACGATCAGCGCGAGATCCTTGGTGATCGACGGATTCTGGAAGCCATCGTCCATCAGGATGACCGAGGCGCCCTGCGCCTTGACGAGGCCGATGCCGTCGGCGCGGTCGCGCGAGACGACGACCGGCACCCGCGCGGCCATCATCAGCGGCTCGTCACCGACATCGGCCGCCTGATGGATAGCGGGATCGACGGCCACGGGACCGTGCAGCCGGCCGCCATAGCCACGGCTCAGCACCACCGGCCGCTCGCCGAGGTCACGCAGCATGTCGGTCAGCGCCAGCACGGTCGGCGTCTTGCCGGCGCCGCCGACATGGAAATTGCCGACGCAGATCACCGGCAGGCCTGCATCGACTCCGACTTGCGCCATGCGGCGTGCGGCAATGGCACCGTAGAGTGTCGAGAGCGGGGACAGCAGACGCGATTGCCAGGAGGGCGGCCGATGCCAGAAGGCCGGCTCACGCATCGCCGGCGGCCCCCATCTCGAGCCTGACCTGCAACAGATACGGCTCGAGCGCCGACAGCGTCCGCTCCAGCGCGCCACCGAGCTGATCGACGACGCGCGTGCCTGCCGCAACCAGGCTGTTGCCGGCTGCGGGATCGGCGAGCAGCTGCCGGAGCTGCCGGATCAGCGCCTCCTGATCGTGGGCGAGCCGGGCTCCCCCGGCCTTGTCCAGCGCCTCGTAGACGTCGGTGAAATTGAACACGTGCGGGCCATGCACGATCGCCGCGCCGAGCTTGACCGCCTCGATCGGGTTCTGGCCGCCATGCTCGACCAGCGACCCGCCCATGAACACGACCGGCGCCAGCCGGTAGAACAGGCCGAGCTCACCCATGGTATCGGCGACGTAGATGTCGGTGCCGGCGAGCGGCTGGTCCTCGCGCGACCGCAAGGCGCCCTGCAGGCCGGCGCTTGCGACGAGCTCCGCGACCGCCGGGCCGCGATGCGGATGGCGCGGCACGATCACGGTGAGCAGCGACGGATAGGCCGCAGACAAGGCCTTATGGGCCGCGATCAGGATCTCGTCCTCGCCGGGATGCGTGGAGGCGGCGACGACGACCGGACGGCCGCGCGTCATCGCCGTGAGCCGATCGAGCTTCGCCGGATCGGCGGGCGGCGCCGGCACGTCGAGCTTGAGATTGCCGGTGGTGATGACGTTGCGCGCGCCGAGCGCGGAGAACCGGTCGGCATCCGCCTGCGACTGCGTCAGGAAGAGATCAAAGCGTCCCAGCAAAGCGGAGATGGTGCCGGACATGCGGCGCCAGCGCGGGAACGAGCGCGGCGACATGCGGCCGTTGATCACCACCATCGGCACCCGCCGCGAGGCACCGGCCAGGATCAGGTTGGGCCAGAGATCGGACTCGATGAACAGCCCGAGCGAGGGACGCCAATGATCGAGAAACCGCTCGACGAAGCGCGGCGTGTCATAGGGCACGTATTGGTGGATCACGTCGGGTGGGAAACGCTTGGCCACGATCGCGGCCGAGGTCACGGTGCCGGACGTGATGAGGATGCGGATGTTGAGCTCACGCAGCCGCTCGATCAGTGCCGCCGCCGCGAGCACCTCGCCGACGCTGGCGCCGTGAATCCAGACCAGCGGACCCAGCGGGCGGGTGTCGTGGCTCAGGCCGCGACGCTCGTCGGTCCGCTCCGGATCCTCCTTGCCATGCTTGAGCCGCTGCCTGATCAGGGCCGGCGCAAGCGGCGATGCCGCCGAGGACAACCCGCGGTAGACACGCAGGGCCATCGGCAGCGGGCTAGGCACTCGATGCTCCCGACGCGACCGGCGGGGGACAGGCCTCGGGACGGCCGACGATCTCATAGGCGCGGCGCATGCATTGGTTCAGCGTCGCCTCGAGGTCGAGACGCGCCTCTTCCATCATCGCGGCGTCGGCATCGCGCGGCACGTTGATTTCCTTGATTCCCACCAATGCGCCGCGGCCGAATGGCAAATTGATGGTGGTGCTGTCCCAGTTCTTCAGGCGGATGAAGCGGCTCGTGACCATTGCGAACGGCATGATCGGACGTCCTGTTTCACGCGCGAGCATGATGATGCCGAGACCCGCAATCCGCGCGCGCTTCGGCACATCGGCGGTCGATGCAACATTATAGTTGTCTTCGAGCGCCCGCACCATCTCCTTGAAAGCTCCTACTCCGCCTTTCCGGTGGAAGGAAGAGCCGTGATCGCCGGAGCCGCGGATGGTTCCGATGCCGAGCCGCTCCGCCGCGATCGCGTTGAACTCGCCGTCGCGATGGCGGGAGATCAGCACCTTGGCGCGATAGCTCGGCTTGTTCTTGATGAAGGGGGTCAGCAGATGCTGGCCGTGCCAGAACGCGAAGATCGCCGGCATCTGCGGCTCGACGATATCGTAGACCTCGGGCGGCTCATAGGTGAAGCGGTTGGTCAGCCACACCAGACGCAGGTACTCGGCGGCGAGGAACCCGACGGCGCGCTGGAACCAGCCGCTGCGCAGCGTATTGCGAACCAGATGTTTCAAGTGACGAGCTTTGCGTCTTACTTCGCGTCCTGACCGGGATCGAGCAGCCGGTGCAGGTGAACGATGAAATAGCGCATATGGGCGTTGTCGACCGTCATCTGCGCCTTGGCTCGCCAGGCGGCGTGGGCCGCCGCGTAGTTCGGATAGACACCGACGATGTCGACCTTGTCGAGATCCTTGAATTCGTTCTTGTCGAGGTTGATGAGCTCGCCGCCGATCACGAGGTGAAGGAGCTGCTGCGAGGCGCTATCTGTCATCGGTATCGTTTCCTAATCAGCGCCTTGCAGGCGAAATGGAGGGTGCGATCCAGGGGCGTCAGTCCGGCGGTAACCTGCGATACTGAGCGACGATGTCAGCATGTCGGTCGCGGCCCGCTGCCACCAGCACCCCGTGCACCACTTCCGGACGATTATAGAGGATCGCCTCGCCGGACAACGCGGTCATTTTACCACCCGCTTCCTGCACGATCAAATGAGCCGCCGCAAGGTCCCAATCGCGGCTTTGTCCGCCTGCAAAAGCGGCATCGAGCCCGCCATGCGCGACACGGCACAGGCGCAGCGCCAGCGAGCCGATTCGCGGATGCAGCTCAATCCGCGCCGCGTCCGGAGCCAGCCGCTCAACCAGCGGTTTCGGGCCGGCCACGCGCGAGAAATCGAGCTCGCGTCCAGGTGCAGCCCGAACCGGCTGTTCGTTCAACGTGGTGCCGCTACCGCGCGCGGCGAAGAAGAACTCCTCGCTGACCGGGACATGCACGGCGGCGAGTATCGGCGCACCGTGCTCGACCAGCGCAACGCTCACGCACCAGTCGTTGCGGCCGCCGAGATAGGACCGCGTGCCGTCGATCGGATCGACGATCCAGACCCGCGATCGACCAAGTCTCGCCCGATCATCCGCGCTCTCCTCGGACAGCCAGCCGTAATCCGGCGTTGCGGATCGCAGCCTGCGTTCGAGCAGCGCATTGACCGCCATGTCGGCTTCGGAAACGGGCGACGACGCCCCCTTGGTCCATTTGCGCAGCTCCGTTCCGAACATCGAACGTGCGAGCTCGCCGGCTTCGCGCACCGCGTCTTTGAGGAGCCCGGCGTCCGCCGCCAGGCTCGTGTCGTCCGGTTTCCCGATCTCACCGTCCGCCAAGCGTCAACCCTTCGATGCGCACCGTCGGCGCATTGACGCCATAGCGGAATTCCAGATCGCTGGCGGGCGTCATCGACTTGAAGATCTCGAACAGATGCCCGGCGATCGTCACTTCGCTCACGGCATAGCCGATCTCGCCATTCTCGATCCAGAAGCCGGACGCGCCACGGCTGTAGTCGCCGGTGACGCCGTTGACGCCCGAGCCGATCAGGTCGGTGACGTAGAAGCCCTGCTTGATGTCCGAGATCAGCTCCTTGGCTGTCACGACGCCGGCTTCGAGATGCAGATTGAACGGACCGGGCGAAGGCGACGACGACACGCCGCGATGGGCATGCCCGGTCGTCACCATGCCGAGCTCGCGCGCGGTGCCCGAATCGAGGAGCCACGTCGTCAGCACGCCATCGTCGACCAGCGCGGTCTGCTTCACCTTCACGCCCTCGGCGTCGAACGGCTGCGACCGCAAGCCCCGCTTGCGCAGCGGATCATCGATGATGCGGATGCCCTTGGCGAACAGCTGCGCGCCGAGCTTGTCCTTGAGGAAGCTGGTCTTGCGCGCGATCGAGGCACCATTGATGGCGCCGACCAGATGTCCGACCAGCGAGCCGGACACGCGGGGATCGAACACCACCGGCACCTGGCACGTCGCAACCTTGCGCGGATTGGCGCGCGCCACCGCGCGTTCGCCGGCGCTGCGCCCGACGGCCGCGGGCGCCAGCAGGTCGGCGCCGTGCGGAGCCGCCGTGTAGTCGTAGTCGCGCTCCATTCCGGTGCCCTCACCGGAAATGGCGGTCGTCGAGATGCTCTGGCTCGAGCGCAGATAGGCGCCGTGAAAACCGTCGCTCGTGACCAGCACCATGCCGCCGATGCCGGTCGAGGCGGACGCACCACCGGACTTCGTCACGCCCTTCACGCCGAGCGCGGCGGCCTCCGCCTCCTGGGCACGGCGCTCCAGCTCTGCGGTCGAGGGAATCTGCGGATCGAGCAGATCGAGTTCGGGAATGTCGCGCGCCAGCAGCGCGGGATCGGCGAGGCCGACATATTGATCGTCGGGCGCCACCCGCGCCATCGCCACCGCCCGCTCGGCCAGCCGCGCGACACCGTCGCCGCTGACATCGTTGGTCGACACCACGGCCTGGCGCTTGCCGACCAGCACGCGCAGGCCGACATCGTCGCCCTCGGAGCGCTCGGATTCCTCGACACGGCCGTCACGGACCTCGACGCCTAGCGAGATGCCGCGCACCGCGATGGCGTCGGCGGCATCGGCGCCGGCCTTCCTCGCGGCTTCCACCAGCCGCTCGGCGAGCGTTCGCAGGGCGGACTGGTCGAGCAGATCTGATTGGGCGGAGGTCGACGATGAGGCTGGGGAAGAGGTCACGAACACGATCCGATCGATGTCAGGTGGGCGAAGACGGCTCAATCCAAACGAAATGTGGCCTGTTCACGCCGACTTCAAGCAGGACGGCAGACGGCACATCGGATTGTCGGCAAATCGGCAAGGTCTCGTCAATCATGCGGGGCAAGCGCTTGTCAATCATGACGGTAAGAGGATCATGCGTGAGATCTGATTAACCAGGCTTGTTAAGCCGATACGGGCGATCTGCGTGGCAAGGTCACACGCATCGACCGGGAGCATAATCCCGGCGGGGAGACCAAGCCGTGAGGCGTCAAACAGCAACAGGCGGAAGCAATTCCGCTGGGTCGGGCCGCGTCCTGCGGCTCGACCCTCTTTCCCTGCCCGTCTCGTACAGCGCGCACGATACCCGTGCCGATGGCGGGATCCGGCAGATCGAACTGCACCGGGAGCGCGTGGTCCTGCGTCGTGCCGTCAGCGGCATGCGCATGGCCCTGAACCTCCGCGTCAGCGACTTCCTCGGCATCGGCGTGCGCGACATCGACGCCACGCAGGTGATGCTGGTGCTCGTCCACCGCGACCCTTCCCTGACCATCCCGCTCTGCGTCAGCGACGACCAGACCGAGATCGTTGCTGCGTGGGCGATGTGGAGCGAGACGTTCGCGCTGCCCCAGTTGCAGGACACGCGCCGCGAGGCCACGCCGCGCCGCCGCCGCCGCAACGCGATCCGCTCGCGCCGCCCGCGCTTCCTGATGCGACGCCGTGTCGGCTATCAGCTCAATCCCGCCTCGATCCATCGCGGCGAGCGCGAGATCATCGCGCGCAACTGATCAGCTTGCACGCAGCACGGCGTCGACCAGCAGTCCGGCGAACAGCAGCAGTCCGGCATCGCGGTTCGATTTGAAGATGCGCAGGCACAGCGCCGGATCGGCGATATCCAGACGCCGGATCTGCCAGCCGAGATGGGCGGCAAAGCCCGCGAGCCCGAGCCACGCCGCGACATGCACGTGGGCCGTCGCGAACGCGGCGCCAATCAGCATGACGGCCAGACCGTAGAAGATGACCAGCGCCAGATGGGTGCGCTCGGCAAACAGGCGCGCGGTCGACTTGATGCCGATCAGCGCGTCATCCTCGGCGTCCTGATGCGCGTAGATCGTGTCATAGGCGATCACCCACGCGATCGACCCGGCGTAGAGCAGCAGCGCGGTTGCATCGATGCGGCCGAACGCGACCGCAAAACCCATCAGCGCGCCCCACGAGAAGGCGAGACCCAGCACGACCTGCGGCCACCAGGTGACGCGCTTCATGAACGGATAGATCGCGACGATCAGCAGCGAAGCGATGCCGGTCGCGATCGCGAAGCGGTTGAATTGCAGCAGCACCGCCAAGCCGATCAGGGCCTGGACCACCAGGAAGGCGAGCGCCTGCTTCACGCCGACCTGGCCGGCGGGAATCGGGCGCGAACGGGTGCGCTCCACCTTGGCGTCGAGATCGCGGTCGGTGATGTCGTTCCAGGTGCAGCCGGCGCCGCGCATGACGAACGCGCCGACGAAATAGAGCGCGATCCACGCCGGCAGCATGGACAGATTCCCGCCGATCCCGGCCGCGAGGGCGGCCGACCACCAGCACGGCATCAGCAGCAGCCACGATCCGATCGGGCGATCGAAGCGGGCGAGCCGCAGGTAAGGCCGGCTCCACACCGGCGCCAGCGTGTCGACCCAGTTGCCGGTCGCGTCAGCAACGCGGACGGCGGTGGTGCTCATCGGGTGAGGACGTTGCCGGTCATGGTGTCGAAGGCGGAACCGCCCTTCTTCGTCGCGTTGGCTTCAGGCAGCGCGGCCGACGAGCCCAGCACGTCGCTGAGGCTCGGAGCCGCGGGCCTTCCAGCCCCCGACTGCATCTGCGCCGCCACGGCACAGACCTTCTTTTCCAGCGCGTCGGTGTTCTTGTGACCGGCCTTCAGCTGGTCGGCGATCTGCTGGGGAATGCCGCAGCTCGCCGAATGCGCCTCGACATATTTGATCATCTTGACTTCGGCCTTGCCGAAATTCGCGATCAGCTTGCAGGCCTCGTCGGGCGAGGCCTTGCGGTCGCTCGCCGCCTTGATCAGCTTGCCGCGACGCTCGGCTTCCTCGCGCAGCGGCAGAAACTCCTTCATGCAGCTTTCGGGCGGACCGCCCTGCGGCGCAGCCCCCATCGGCGGAGGCGCAAAGCCACCGCCGCCGCCACCGAACGCGGAGCCGCCGGGGCTCGGAAACGGGCTCGACGGAGCCGCAGCCCGCATTGGCGCCGCGCCGTTGATGGGCGGAAACGGCGAGTTGCTGGTCTGGGCCTGGCCGGGCATCGGCGCGGGAAACGAGCTCTGCGCGACGACCTGCCCTGTGGAGAGCACCAGGGCGGCAATGGCGAGCGGCATGAAAGACTGGCGGACGATCAAGGCTGGTTCTCCGGTAAGACCAAGAATCCTCAACACTTCCGGATGAAAGCACGATCCGATCCGGGGCTTTTACGATTCTCGTCCGTCCAGCACAACCGCGGATTTGATCACATCCGCGGCGGAGGGACGCAGCCGGGTTCCAGACCGGCATGCAATCCCGTCCACGGACGTCAGGCCCGGGCATCGGGTTCGGTCTGCGCCCTGCACGCCCGATGAACGGAATAGCCAGTCGGCGGCGGGCGGCGACCTGCCCGCCGCGAGGGATCACGTCGCCGTGCACACCTTGCGCATCACGGTCAGGGTGTTTTCGTGATTCGCCTTCAACTGATCGGTGATCTTGGCCGGGATCCCGCAGAGCGAGGCATGCGCGACGGCGTAGTCGATCATCTTGGTCTGGGCGAGCTCGTAGTCATGCACCAGCTGACAGGCCTCGCCGGGCGCAAAGCGCCGCTCGGTCGCCGCCTTGAGCAGCTTGGCCCGGCGCGCGGTCTCGTCCCGCAGCGGGGTGAACTCCTTCAGACAGGTTTCGGGCGGGCGAAAGCCAGCCACGCCAGCGCCGCCCGGAACCGCGGGCGCCGCCCGCTGCGGCGGCGCGGCGACCGCCTTGTCGTCGGCCCGGGACGGCGCAGCGACCATCACGGCGATGGTCGCGGCAAGCGCCCAGATCGCAAGCGCCGAAGTCGAATGTCTCAAGATCAAGGCCGTTCTCCGCATCGAGGCTCACGGAATCGTCGGATGTCCGTCCCAAGGGACGACCCGCGGGATCGAAGCGGTAAAATCTGTCGACAGCACGGCCGAAAGGCGCCATCGCCAGTACCTGAGACAACACCCCGTGACGGCTCCGCCTGCTTTGCGGCCGGCGCGGGGTCCGGTAAGCAACGTCCGTCATAGCCATCGCTTCGCTCCATGCCCGCATACGACTTCACCGCCCCGCGCCTGTTCGTCGACGCCCCCCTGCAGGAGGGCGGCTCGGTCGCGCTCGACCGCAACCAGGGCAATTATCTCGGCAACGTCCTGCGCCTCGGCGCCGGCGATCACGTGCTGGTCTTCAACGGCCGCGACGGCGAATGGCGGGCCGTGATCGAGGGCCGCAAGCGCGCTGACGCCCTGACGATCCAGCAGCAGAGCCGGCCGCAGGATCACCTGCCGGACATCGCCTACGTCTTCGCGCCGCTCAAGCACGCAAGGCTGGACTACATGGTGCAGAAGGCGGTCGAGATGGGCGCCGCGCGCCTCGAGCCGGTCATCACCCGTCACACCCAGGTGTCGCGCGTGAATGGCGAGCGCATGCGCGCCAACGTGATCGAGGCCGCCGAGCAATGCGGCATCCTCAGCCTCGCCGAGGTCAGGGATCCGGTGCCGCTGGAGCGCTTCCTCGCGCAGCGGCAGCCTGAGCGGCTGCTGGTGTTCTGCGATGAGGCGGCCGAGCTGGCCGATCCGCTGCAGGCGCTGCGCGGAACCAAGGCTGCGGCCGGCATCGACCTGCTGATCGGACCGGAGGGCGGTTTTGCCGAGGATGAACGGACGCTGCTGCTGCGCCAGCCGCGCGTGCTCAGGCTGGCGCTGGGTCCGCGCATCCTGCGCGCGGATACGGCCGGCGTTGCCGCCCTCGCCGTGATCCAGGCCACGCTCGGGGACTGGAGCGGAGCCCGCGGTTAAGGTCTTCCGGCCAATTGTGGCGCGCCGGGGCCATTCGCAGTCGAAACCGTCAAACGGCCATGCTAAGGGGCAGCCGCCGCTCCCAGCGGGCGCCCAATCCACTTTGGAACTCGAATCGCCATGACCGGACCCGCTCCGACCGGACCCGCCGCGTGGGCGGACACGCTGCTGCAATCCTTCGCCCAGGCCGGCTATCAGCGGGCCGAGCCGGCAATCCTGCAGCCGGCCGAGCCGTTCCTGGACCTGTCTGGGGAGGACATCCGCAAGAGCCTCTACCTGACCGGCGACGCCGCCGGCGAAGAGCTCTGCCTGCGCCCCGACCTGACCATTCCCGTCGCCCGGGACTATCTCGCCTCGGCCCGCGCCGGGCAGCCGGCCGGCTTCAGCTATCTCGGTCCAGTATTCCGTTACCGCGAGGGCCGCCCGAGCGAGTTCCTGCAGGCCGGCATCGAATCGTTCGGCCGCCAGGACCGGCCCGCCGCCGATGCCGAGATGCTGGCGCTGGCGATCGAGGCGACCGCCACCGCCGGCCTTGCCGCGGTGGAGATCCGCACCGGCGACGTTGCGCTGTTCACGGCCCTCATCGACGCGCTCGACCTCTATCCGGTCTGGCGGCGGCGGCTGATCAAGGACTTCAACCGCAAGCGCACCCTGGCGCAGGACCTCGAGCGGCTCGCGATCGCCTCGGTGGCGCCGCGCAACGAGTATGAGGGCGTGCTCGCCGCTCTGGCCGGCTCCGACCGCAAGGCGGCGCTCGCCCTGGTCACCGACCTGATGTCGATTGCCGGCGCCACCGCCGTCGGCGGCCGCACGGTGGCGGAGATCGCCGACCGCTTCCTCGAGCAGTCCACCCTGAAGAGCGGCGCGCTGCCACGTGACGCGCTCGACCGCATCAAGCGCTTTCTCGCCATCGGCGGCAGCCCGACCGAGGCCGTCGAGCAGCTTCGCGCCCTCGCCGCCGATGCCAGGCTCGACATTTCAGCCGCGATCGACGCGCTGGAGGCCCGCGCCGGCTTCATGGCCCAGCGCGGCATCGACATCGCCAAGGTGCGCTTCGCCACCTCGTTCGGCCGCGGCCTCGACTACTACACCGGCTTCGAGTTCGAGCTGCACCACCCAGGCAATGGCGACGAGCCGCTGGTCGCCGGCGGCCGTTATGACGGCCTGCTGAGCCAGCTCGGCGCCGCCTCGTCGATTCCGGCCGTCGGCTTCTCGATCTGGATCGAGCGGCTGGCCCAGAGCAGCGCCGCGGGCAAGGCCGCGCGCGGGAGAGCATCATGAGCGGCCCCCTCGTCCTCGCCGTTCCCTCCAAGGGACGTCTGCAGGAGAATGCCGAAGCCTTCTTCGGACGGGCCGGGCTGAACCTGTCCAAGCCCGGCGGCGCGCGCGACTATCGCGGCACCATCGCAGGTCTCGACAATGTCGAGATCGCCTATCTCTCTGCGAGTGAGATCGCCTCGCAACTGGCGCGCGGGACCGTGCATCTCGGCGTCACCGGCGAGGATCTCGTGCGCGAGAGCATCACCGATGCCGACAAGCGCGTGCTGCTGATCGACACGCTCGGCTTCGGCGGCGCCAACGTCGTCGTCGCGGTGCCGCAGGCCTGGATCGACGTCCGCACCATGGCCGATCTCGACGACGTCACCACCGGTTTCCGTGCCCAGCACAATCGCCGCATGCGCGTCGCCACCAAGTACATCAACCTGACGCGCAGCTTCTTCGCCGCCCACGGCATCGTCGATTACCGCATCGTCGAGAGCGCCGGCGCCACCGAGGGCGCGCCCGCGGTCGGCACCGCCGAGCTGATCGTCGACATCACCAGCACCGGCTCGACACTGGTCGCCAACGGGCTGAAGGTGCTCGACGACGGCGTGATCCTGCGCAGCCAGGCCAATCTCGTCGCCTCGCGCGACGCCGACTGGTCGGAGGGTCCGCGCGAGAGCGCCCGGATCATTCTCGACCACATCCATGCCCGCGCCCGCGCCAGCAAATACCGCGAGGTCCGCACCCGCTTCAAAGGGTGCGACGCAGCAATGCTGACCGAAGCGCACAACCGCTTCGGCGTGGTGGCGCCGTTCGGCGGCCCGACCTCGTCCGGCATGCTGACCCTGCACTGCCCGCCGGCGCAGATCTACGCGCTCGGCAGCTTTCTGCGCGCACATGGCGCCGAGACCGTCTCGGTCGCCTCGCTGGACTACGTGCTCGACCGCGAGAATCCGCTGTTTGCCCGCCTCGAGGCCTTCCTGCGATCATAAATCGCCGTTCATCGTAGCGACAGGTGAGCGCGACTACCATATGTTGGTAGGAGAACGAGGACTCTGAGCGATGCTGGGAACTGACGTGTCCGACCTGACCACGACCGCGGCCGACGCCGCGTCGCAGGGACTGTCGATCGTTATCCCCGTCTATAACGAGGGCGCGGGACTGACGGCGCTGCACGAGCGGCTGAATAATCTCGCACGCACCCTGCGTCAGCGCTTCGGTCTCGCCTGTGAGCTCGTCTATGTCGACGATGGCAGCCGCGACAACACGCTCGCGATTGCCCGCACGCTGCAGGCCGATGCGCTCGATGTGCAGGTCGTGTCGCTGTCGCGCAATTTCGGCAAGGAGGCCGCGCTGATGGCCGGCCTCGATCATGCCCGGCGCGGCGCGGTGATGTTCATGGACGGCGACGGCCAGCATCCGCCGGCCCTGATCGAGCAACTCGTCACGCACTGGATCAAGGACGGCTACGACGTCGTCTATACCGCCAAGGCGCATCGCGACAACGAGCCGTTCCTGCGCCGGGTCGCAGTTCACGGCTTCTACGCGCTCATCAACTGGGGGGCGCGGCAGAAGATTCCGGAGGATGCCGGCGACTTCCGCCTGCTGTCGCCGCGCGCGGTGGCCGCGCTGCGGCAGCTCCCTGAACGCAACCGCTTCTTCAAGGGCCTCGCGAGCTGGATCGGCTTCCGCCAGATCCGCGTCGACTATGAGCCCGCGGCGCGCGCCCACGGCGTGACGACCTTCAACCTGACGAGCCTGCTCGGCCTGTCGATTGAAGGGCTGACCTCGTTCTCGGTCGCCCCGCTGCGCTTCGCCAGCCTGCTCGGAATCCTGCTGGCCTCTGCGGCCTTCCTGTTCGGGCTCTCCATCCTCTGGGAGACCGTCGTCAGCGGCAAATCGGTGCCGGGCTATCCCTCGCTGATGGTCGGCCTGATGACGATCGGCGGCGTGCAACTGATCATGATCGGCATCATGGGCGAGTATATCGGCAAGATCCTGTCCGAGCTGAAGGCGCGTCCGATCTACTTCGTCGCCGAGCACAGCGAGAAGCGTGCAGCGCTCGATGCACGGAGCGACGGCGCCGAGAGGAACGCCGCCGAATGAGCGCGACGCCGCACCGGCGCATCTGGCTGTGCGCCGACGACTATGGCATCAGCCCCGGGGTCAACAGCGCCATCCGGGACCTGATCGCGCGCGGCCGGCTGAACGCCACCTCGGTGATGACGGTGGGCGCCGCGATCGGGCGCGACGAGGTGACGGAGCTGACCAGGGTCGCGTCCGACAGCCCGCGTTGCGCCATCGGCCTGCACGTCACGCTGACCGCGCCGTTCCGCCCCCTCACCATGCACTTCCGCCCGTCGGAAGGCGGCATGTTCCTGCCCTTTCCCAAGCTGCTGCGCGCCGGAATGTCCCGCCGGCTCGATCCCGAGCTGATCCGCGCCGAGGTGCTGGTCCAGCTTGCGGCGTTCGGCGAGCTGTTCGGCCGCGCCCCGGATTTCGTCGACGGCCATCAGCATGCCCAGCTCTATCCGCAGGTGCGCGAGGGCTTCCTCGCCGCCGTCAAGGAAGCCGCGCCGGCGGCCTGGGTGCGTCAGGGCGGCCGGAACGTGCCGCTGATGCAGCGGCTGACGGCACCCAAGGCGCTGCTGCTGGACGTCCTGAGCGCGCAATTCCGCCGTCATGCCAAGCGGGCCGAGATCGCCTTCAATCCCGCTTTCGCCGGCGCCTACGATTTCAGCAAGACCTCGGATTTCGCCACGCTGATGGACGGCTTCCTGGACGAGTTGCCCGAGGACGGGCTGGTGATGTGCCATCCGGGCTTCGTCGACGACGTCCTGATCGAGCTCGACCCTTTGACCGTCCAGCGCGAGCACGAGCACGCCTATCTCGCCGGCGAGCATTTTCCGGCGCTGCTCGACCGCCGGCGGATGACGCTGGCCTGAACGGATCTTGCGTGTCCGCAACGAACAAAAGGCCGCTCGGCAGCGTTCCTCCTGCGGTGCGGGCAGCATGGAGGTTCAAAGCGCTGCGCAAGCCCGAGAGACGCTGTGTCGCATACCGAAATTTAATCCGCGCCCCGGCTGGCCGGGCCACAAAGTCCCCCTAAATCTTGGCCGCGCTTCGCCGGAACAAGGCAAGCGGCAGGAGAACGACATGACACCGCAAGAACGCCAACTCATCGACGATCTGTTCGACCGGCTTGCCAAGTTGGAGAGTGCACCGCGTGACCCGGAGGCCGCCGCCGCCATTTCCCAGGCGCTGCAGCGGGCGCCCAACGCCGTCTACGCGCTGGTGCAGACGGTGCTGGTGCAGGACGAAGCCTTGAAACGCGCCAATGCCCGCATCGAGGAGCTGCAGCACGCCCAGGCCCCGCAGCAGGCTCAGTCCGGCGGCTTCCTCGATTCGATGCGCGACAGCATCTTCGGCGCGGGCAGCCGCGGGTCGGTCCCCAACGTGCCGCCGCCGTTGCCGAGCCGGCCGGTCTGGAACAGCGGCCAGGCGATGCCCCCGGGCTACCAGGGCCAGCCCGGCTATCCCGGTCAGCCCGGCCCCTACGATCAGGGCGGCTTCGGCCAGCCGCGCGGCGGCATGTTCGGCGGCGGAGGCGGCTCATTCCTCGGCACGGCCGCGGCGGCCGCGGCCGGCATGGTCGGCGGCTCACTGTTGCTCGGCGGCATCCGCTCGATGATGGGCGGCGGGTCGCATCAGGCGTTCGGCGACACCACGATCATCGAGGAGCGCGGCGGCGGTGCCAGCCCGTGGAGCGGCGACCAGTCCGGCGGGTCGCTGGCGCGTGACGCCGGTCTCGACGACATCGGCCGCTCGGGCGGCGACAGTGGTCGTGCCGGCCTGTTCGACCAGGCGAACTACGACGACAACGGCAATGACAGCGACGCGGCCGACTTCGATTCCGATGACGGCTATGGCGACGACGACGGTGGCAGCGACTACGCGTGATCCTCCCGGGTCGCAGCCAATTCGAGAATGCAAAGGCCGCCCGGATGGGCGGCCTTTTTCAATGGCCGATGTCGTGCGGTGGCGGTCGTCAGAGCACGATCACCCGGGCACCGACGTTCACGCGGCCATAGAGGTCGATGACGTCCTCGTTGCGCATCCGGATACAGCCTGACGACACGTTGGTGCCGATCGTCCATGGCTCGTTCGACCCGTGGATCCGATACAGCGACGAGCCGAGATACATCGCGCGTGCGCCGAGCGGGTTCTGCGGTCCGCCCTCCATGTGCCGCGGCAGGTCGGGCCGGCGCGCGAGCATTTCCGGCGGCGGCGTCCAGTCCGGCCATTCACGCTTGGCCGAGATCGTCTTCACGCCGGACCAGGTGAAGCCGGGCCGGCCGACGCCGATGCCATAGCGCAGCGCCCTGCCCTCGCCCTGGACCAGATAGAGGAACTTGTTCGGCGTATCGATGACGATCGTGCCCGGCCGTTCTTTGCCGTCATAGTCAACGATCTGTTTCTCGTATTTCGGATCGAGCGGCCGCTGCGTCTGCTCATAGGCCTCCTCATCCGGCACTCCCTGCTGCGGGACCATGCCAGGCGCCAGCTGCTGCGGCTCGTAATAGGACGGCTGCTGCTGATACATCGGCTGTCCCGGCGGAGGCGCGCCGCGGCCGCCTTGCGGATCTCCGAACAGGAATTCGATGAAGCCGCCACCCATGCGCGAGCGTTCGACATAGGCGGTGCGCACCGGCGCGGACTGCTGCGGCGGCCCGCTGTAAATCACGGTCGGCTGCTGAAACCCCTGGGCCGCCGCCCGATCCAGACCTGAATAGAATGCGCATGCGCCGGCCAGCAGCGCCGTGGAGAATGATTTGAACATCGACGTACTCTGTACTGTTTCGTCTGGAGACTGTTCGTCGCGCGAGGCGGCAACGCCGCCGCGTATCGTCAATAAAGAGCAAAACCCGATCGCTTTGGTAAACGCGGGAGGCGCCGGGATTCACCATCGCTGCATACGACGGCGGTTTTGATGGCTAGCGTTTATTTTGCGTGAAGGCCGGCGAGGCATGGTTAATAGTTGACGCACGATGCACGCCAGCGTTGCTCAACCGCGGTTCCTGGCGTGAACGCGATGTTAAATAGGCTCTGCGTAGAACTGATCCGAACAAGAGGTCAGGGATACTATCATGGCTGTTCGCAAGCGTTTCCGTATCGAAGAAGCAATCGTCGGCCATATGCCGGAGCCCGACTTCGTGGGCGGCGAGATCGGCCCCAACCACAAGGAAATCATGGACGAGCTGCGCGCGATCCGCTCCCAGATGGCCAACGCCATCCGCAGCGGAGGTAGCAACACGGCCAACGCCGCCATCGAAGAATCCGCCGCACGCGAGGTCGCCGAAGCGCGCGCGCTGCTCGAGACCTATCGTGCCCAGATCGAGCAGTGCGAAAAGCTCAAGGTCGAGCTCGACCTGATCCACGACGCGATCAACCGCACCAAGGGCGAGATCGCGACCCTCCATGCCAAGAGCTTCAACGGCGAGGAGATGGCCAAGGTCAACGGCGAGCTCGGCGCGGTCGTCGGCGGCACCGAGCAGGCGACGCAGCAGATCCTCGAAGCCGCGGAGGCGATCGACCAGGCCGCGAGCGCGCTGTCCAAGGTGGACTCGGCGGACCAGCAGAAGATCCTGAGCGAAGAGATCCAGGAGCGCGTGGTCTCGATCTTCGAGGCCTGCAACTTCCAGGACCTGACCGGCCAGCGCATCAACAAGGTCATGACCACCATGAAGTTCATCGAGCACCACATCGTGGTGATGATGGACATCTGGGGCGGCGTCGACGCCATCAAGGCGCATGTGCCGCCGATCGTCGACACCCGCGAGGGCGACGCCAGGCTGCTGAACGGCCCGAAGGCGGCGGGCGAGGTCGGCCACGCCTCGCAGGACGACATCGACGCGATGTTCAACTGAGGTCGGCGGCCAGTCCCAGCGACCGCTCCAGGCAACGTCACCATACAGAACGCCGGCGCTGTCGCCGGCGTTTTACGTTCGACTCTCGACCTTTGCGGGGTGATCGCCCGGATCTCAGGCGCGCGGCCCGCAGCGGACGTAGACCATCGTCTGGTAACGGGTCGCCGCATCCTTGTCGACGAAGCGGGTGATCAGCACACGGCCATCGAAGGAGATGACCTCGCGGTCCTGCTCGCCGCCGGGCGGTCCGGCCGGGCCGATGTAGTTCTTGCCGCTGGCCGACCCCTTCAGGCGCAGTTCCTGGGGAGTCGCCTGGTCGGCCAGATGCATCACGACACCGCCGGACGTGCCTGCCCCGATGACGTAAGGCTGTTTGCACTGCGCCAGAGCCATCTTCTCGGTGCGCGCGCGGTCATTCGGATTGTTGTAGGCGGCGAGGCCCCATTTGCCCACGAGATCCTCGGGGCGGATCGTCGCCGGAACCTCGGGCTCGACCGGCGCCTCGGTCTGCATGGGGGGCGACGGCGACAGGCTGAAGCCCGTGCACGCTCCCAGAAGCATCGTGAGCGCCGACGCGATCGCGAGATTGGCAACCGGCCGCGCGCACCGTGAACTCGTCATGGCATCCCCTTAGGAACAGAATCGTGGCTGCCCCGTCCGGCAACCAAGCGCAAAACGCTCGTCAGAGCAATGACGTCGGATGACGACGCCGCTCCACTAACATGTCTGGCCCCGGACAACATCCCCCTAACAGCCTCAAGAACGGCTTAACGGCTGGCCGTTGCTTGACAGGAACAGCCGCAAGCCATATTTCCCCGAGCGGTCTTTAGCACTCGGAGGGCGCGATTGCTAAGGCTGCGAGCCAGTTGGCGCCAAGTGGGCGTCAAATGTGGTCGCATTCAGATTTCCTCCGACAGCAACACTTATCCAAGCACCCCAAAAGGGATCCGTCATGGCCAAATCGAAGTTTCGTCCCCTGCACGACCGCG
Source organism: Bradyrhizobium sp. SZCCHNS3002 (assembly GCF_032377435.1). Taxonomy (NCBI): domain Bacteria; kingdom Pseudomonadati; phylum Pseudomonadota; class Alphaproteobacteria; order Hyphomicrobiales; family Nitrobacteraceae; genus Bradyrhizobium; species Bradyrhizobium sp. SZCCHNS3002. The sequence goes on along the minus strand of NZ_JAUHHY010000005.1, from coordinate 171,947 downwards.
TCGTGGTTAAGCGCATCGACGCCGAAGAGAAGACCAAGGGCGGCATCATCATTCCCGACAGCGCCAAGGAAAAGCCCTCGCAGGGCGAAGTCGTCGCCGTCGGCCCGGGCGGCCGCGACGAGAGCGGCAAGCTGATCCCGATCGACGTCAAGGTCGGCGACCGCGTGCTGTTCGGCAAGTGGTCCGGCACCGAGGTCAAGCTGGACGGCGAGGAGCTCCTGATCATGAAGGAGTCCGACATCATGGGCGTCGTCGCCTGATCCCGACCTGTCGGGGGCGGCGATCAGCCGCCCCGGGCGAAAATGCTCTGCAACCTCGTTCCGGCGACAGACGGGCGATCACGCCCCTCGCCGTCGAGGTCTACTCCAGGAGAATTTTGAAATGGCAGCCAAGGACGTCAAATTCGCCGGCGACGCACGCGACCGCATGCTGCGCGGCGTCGACATTCTCGCCAACGCCGTCAAGGTGACGCTCGGCCCGAAGGGCCGCAATGTCGTCATCGAGAAGAGCTTCGGCGCTCCGCGCATCACCAAGGACGGCGTCACCGTCGCCAAGGAGATCGAGCTGGAGGATAAGTTCGAGAACATGGGCGCGCAGATGCTGCGCGAGGTCGCCTCCAAGACCAACGACACCGCCGGTGACGGCACCACCACCGCGACCGTGCTGGCCCAGGCCATCGTGCGCGAGGGCGCCAAGGCCGTTGCCGCCGGCATGAACCCGATGGACCTCAAGCGCGGCATCGACATCGCGGTGGCCGCCGTGATCAAGGACATCGAGAAGCGCGCCAAGCCGGTCGCTGCGTCCTCCGAGGTCGCCCAGGTCGGCACCATCTCCGCCAATGGCGACGCCGCGATCGGCAAGATGATCGCCCAGGCGATGCAGAAGGTCGGCAACGAGGGCGTCATCACGGTCGAGGAGAACAAGTCGCTCGACACCGAGGTGGACATCGTCGAAGGCATGAAGTTCGACCGCGGCTATCTCTCGCCCTACTTCGTCACCAATGCCGAGAAGATGACCGCCGAGCTCGACGACGTCTACGTGCTGCTGCACGAGAAGAAGCTGTCCGGCCTGCAGGCCATGCTGCCGGTGCTCGAAGCCGTGGTGCAGTCGGGCCGTCCGCTCTTGATCATCGCCGAGGACGTCGAGGGCGAGGCGCTGGCCACGCTGGTCGTCAACCGCCTGCGCGGCGGCCTCAAGGTCGCGGCCGTCAAGGCGCCGGGCTTCGGTGACCGCCGCAAGGCCATGCTCGAGGACATCGCGATCCTGACCGGCGGTCAGCTGATCTCGGAAGATCTCGGCATGAAACTCGAGAACGTCACGGTGAAGATGCTCGGCCGCGCCAAGAAGGTCGTGATCGACAAGGAGAACACCACGATCGTCAACGGTGCCGGCAAGAAGGCCGATATCGAGGCACGCGTCGGCCAGATCAAGGCGCAGATCGAGGAGACCACCTCGGACTACGACCGTGAGAAGCTGCAGGAGCGTCTCGCCAAGCTCGCGGGCGGCGTCGCGGTGATCCGCGTCGGCGGCGCGACCGAGATCGAGGTCAAGGAGAAGAAGGACCGCGTCGAGGACGCCCTCAACGCGACCCGCGCTGCGGTGCAGGAAGGCATCGTCCCCGGCGGCGGCGTGGCGCTGCTGCGCGCCAAGAAGGCGGTCGGCCGCATCACCAACGCCAACTCGGACGTCCAGGCCGGCATCAACATCGTGCTGAAGGCGCTCGAGGCTCCGATTCGCCAGATCTCCGAGAACGCCGGCGTCGAAGGCTCGATCGTGGTCGGCAAGATCCTGGACGAGAAGTCCGAGACCTTCGGCTTCGACGCGCAGACCGAGGACTATGTCGATATGGTTGCCAAGGGCATCATCGACCCGGCCAAGGTGGTCCGCACCGCGCTGCAGGACGCCTCGTCGGTCGCCGGCCTCCTGGTCACCACCGAGGCCATGGTCGCCGAGCTGCCGAAGGATGCGGCTCCCGCGATGCCGGCCGGCGGCGGCATGGGTGGCATGGGCGGCATGGGCTTCTGAGCCCTGCTTTCGACATCTCACATTCAGGAAGGCCGCCTCCGGGCGGCCTTCTTTTTGGCCGAGTGTCCGCACCGGGGGTGCAGCGACCGCAAATCGGCGCTACAGCTTAAGGCCGATTCTGCCCCCACAAGGATTTTCAGATGCGCGCGATTTTGCTTGCGCTGGCCGTGATTGTAGCGGCCGCGCCGGAACTCGGTTGGGCCCAGAGCAAGAGCGGGACCAAGGCCCCCGCCAACGAGACGCGGTATTTCACCGCGATCGACGGTCTGATGGACGGCAATGCCGACGTGATCCTGAAGGAGACGCGCCAGGGCAAGACCGTCACCGCCGCAACGCTCGACGTCTGCTATCCCGTCGCAAAGAATTCGGATCGCAAGGACCGCTTCGTGGTCAGCCTCACGGTCAACGGCCAGACCTTGACCGGCGCGACCCAGAGCAACGGCGCCAAGGAGCCGGTCACGGTAAAGCTGAATCGCAAGCCGACCGGCGACACGTTCGAGTTCCGCGGCCAGATCACGATCGGCAAGAGCGTCACCGAGGTGGCGTCGACCGACAACTCCGACGTCAGCGAGAAGGAATTCCAGGAGAGCCAGTCGAGCGACGACGGCATCAGCGCCCAGCCGAAGGACTTCACCGACGTGTCGCCCGAGGCGGTCTCGGTCCGGCTCAAGCTCGACGCCATGACCGACTTCCTCAAGAGCCTGAAGGGCGAGAACGTCGAAGTTTCGCTGTCGAGCCTGATCGTGAGCTGCGATGCCTTGCGCGCGGGCGAGCAGACCATCAGCATGACGGTCGACCCCGACCGCGCCGGCGCGTTGATCGCGAAGGCGCGGGCCATGAACGGCGTGGTGACGGCCGGCTGGACCGCCGGCACCGTCGAGATGGACCGCACCATCCGCTTCGCGGCCGCCGACTGGCGCGACGGCGACAAGATCAACAAGGACAAGCTGGCTGGCGCGATCTCCGACGTCCTGGCCAGGACCTACAATGCCAAGCCGACGAGCGCGGCGTGGAATCCGGTCAGCGGCAAGCTGAAGCTGACGTTGAAGCGGCCGAGCCAGCTGATGCCGGCCCTGGAGCTCACCGACGTCATCGAGGTCACCGGCCTCGTCTCGGCGGACAAGCCGGGCGGCGCGGACGCGCTGATGCTGTGGATCAGCAGCCCGACCACGACGACGATCGACGAGAGCTCCGCCGCCAAGCTGATCCTGTCGGACGAATCATCCGGCGACGAGGAGGGCGACACCCGTGACGATGGCGGCGCCATCGACGAGCTGGCGAAGGCCTTCAAGGCCAAGCGCTGGGACGCGGACAACTCGGTCTGGAAGTGAAAGAGCGGCGGGCGCGCAGTCGACCGGTGCGCGCCCCCTTTCTTCAATTGGCACGGCGCATATGGCAACCCGTTGTGCGCTCACGTCTCTCTCCAGGTCGTCATGGCCGGGCTTGTCCCGGCCATCCACGCCGATCGGCATCCTGGGACGGACGTGGATGCCCGGGCCTTCGCCGCGCGGCTGCGGCCGCGCAGGCGGGACGAGCTCGGGCATGACGGAGTAACTGACCAGCAGGGTTGCTGGTCTCAGCAGCTTTTCATCTTCACAGGCGACCGCCCTGCCTCAGTTCGTATTGAGCCGGAAGCGCAGCGTCTTCGGCCCGATGAAGATGATCAGGTCGCCCTGACGCTTCCAGTTGGTCGCCGCGCTCAGCGCCGCGATCAGTTCGTCGTCGGCCTGGGCGCGCGCCGCCGGGCAGTTGCGGTCCTCGATCTTGCTGGCGATGAACACGATGGTGTTGCCGGCAACCGAGAACTGGCCCTTGCCGCCCTTGCACCACAGCTCCAGCACGGTGTCACCGTTATCGCCGATGTCGAGATCCGGCACCCGTTTCGAGCCGGGCTGCGGCAGCGCATCGAGCGTCATCTCCATGCCGAAGGGAAACTCCTCCGCCGAGGCGGCGGCGAGCGCCAGCCCCGACATCGACAACGCCACCGTCGCCACGGCGCAGCCACGCTTCAACACTTGCATCGTTCCCCTTCACACCAGTCACACGCAGGGCTCGCCTTCCAGGCGATGGCCGTGACTCCCGCCAGCACGGCTCCCGCACAAATGTGTTCCAAACATAGCAAGCCCCGCGCCGCAGCTGCGGCGCGGGGCTTTTGTCGCAGACGGTGTTGCTACTTCAGCACCATCGCCGTGAACGGATAGACATAGGCCTGCAAGGTGACGAACAGGCCGACAAGACAGGCCAGCACGATCGAATGCAGGAAGACGTAGCGCAGGATCGAGCTCTCATGGCCGTACCAGTTGGTGGCGGTCGAGGCGACCACGATCGACTGCGCATCGATCATCTTGCCCATGACACCACCGGAGGAGTTGGCGGCCGCCATCAGGACAGGGGACAGGCCGAGCTGCTCGGAGGTGATCTTCTGCAGGTTTCCGAACAGCACGTTCGAGGCCGTATCCGATCCCGTCAGCGCCACGCCCAACCAGCCGAGCAAGGTGCCGAAGAACGGATAGAGCACGCCTGTCGCGGCGAAGGCGAGGCCGAGCGTGGCATCGACGCCGGACAGCCGGGTCAGCGTGCCGATCGCGAGCATCGCCGAGATCGTGATCAGCGAGATCGCGCAGAGACGGATGGTGCGGCCATATTCCGCGATCAGCTTGCCCGGTCCGACACCCATCAGGAAGCCGGAGATGATCGCGGCGATCAGCATGCCGGTGCCGGTGAAGGTCAGGTAGGTGAACGAGAACACTGCGCCTTCCGGCGTCGGCTTCGCAGCCACCGGCGGCATCTTGTTGATCAGCTTGTCGAGCTCGGGCACCGGATAGTTCCAGGTGAAGATCGAGTTCGCCCAGGCCTTGAAGGCGCCGTTGCCCCAGATCAGCATGACGACACAGACGATGATCCAGGGCAGCAGCGCGCCCCAGAGCTCGGCTTGCGTCAGCGGCGTACGGTCCAGCGGCTTCGCTGCCGTCATCGTGGCGGCCGATTCGTCACGCCCGCGCAACGCCGGCGACAGCCACAGCTGCCTCGGCTGCCAGACCTTCAGGAACAGGATCAGCGCGCCCATCGAGATCAGCGAGGCGCCGATGTCGACGATCCACGGGTTGACGTAGTTCGAGATCAGGAATTGCGGCACCGCGAACGAGACGGCGGTGACCAGGATCGCCGGCCACACGTCCTTCATCCCCTTCCAGCCCGCGAACGCCCAGATCACCCAGAACGGCACGATCAGCGAGAACATCGGCAACTGCCGGCCGACCATGGCGCCGAGGATGTAGGGGTCGAGGCCGGTTACCGAAGCGAGGCCCTGGATCGGGGTGCCCAGCGCGCCATAGGCGACGGGTGCGGTGTTGGCGATCAGCGACAGGCCGGAGGCCGCGAGCGGCGAGAAGCCGAGGCCGATCAGCACGGCACCGGTGATCGCCACCGGTGTTCCGAAGCCGGATGCGCCCTCGAAGAACGCGCCGAACGAGAAGGCGACCAGCAGCAGCTGCAGGCGCCGGTCTTCCGTGACGCCGCCGATGGCGCGCTTCAGAAGCTCGAACCGTCCGGTGGAGACCGTGACCTGGTAGAGGAAGATGACGTTCAGGACGATCCAGCCGATCGGAAAGAACCCGGTGATGACGCCCAGAAACGTCGCGCGCAGCGACATGTTGGCGGGCATCGTGAACACGAAGATCGTGATCAGGTTGGTCAGGATCACGGCGATGATCGCCGCGATGTGTGCCTTGACCTTGCCACTGGCGATCAGCACCAGCAGCGTCACGACCGGGACGGCGGCGGCCAGCGTCGACAGCGCCGGGCTCCCCAACGGGTCGTAGATTTGATTCCACATCGTGACTTCTCCCCCCACGTTCTTGTCATTGGACCCCGTCCGGCGGGACGGATCAGGTCTGCTCGCCAAGCCCCCAAGCCTGGCAAAGGTCGGAAAGGCGATCACAAAACCGGCAACGCCCAACTCTGCTCAAATTCTCGCGAAATCTGGCGGCGGTCGCAGTCCCTCTCCCCTGCCCCATGCTACGGTTTGTCACACGCGACCGACAAGCCGGCGGCCACCCGCCAGATTACGACTTTAGTCTAGGCAGGCGGCGGCACCAGCGATTTTCTCGTTTTTCGTCAGCCTGTTAAGACCTTTTCTCAGGAGCAGCCCGTCTGTGAACAATCTGCGCTCGACCGTCGCCACCGTCTGGCGGATCGCCATTCCCTACTTCCACTCCGAGGACAAGGTCGCCGGCCGCATCCTTCTCGCCGCCGTCATTGCGATCGAACTGTCGCTCGTTGCGATCCAGGTGCTGGTGAACCAGTGGCAGAACAGATTCTTCAACGCGCTGCAGCAGTATGATTGGAACAGCTTCATCTGGGAAATCGGCGTGTTCGCCGTACTGGCGACCATCTTCATCATCCTGGCCGTCTACCAGCTCTATCTCAATCAATGGCTGCAGATCCGCTGGCGGCGGTGGATGACCGACGTCTACCTGCGCCGCTGGCTGGACAACGCCACGCACTATCGCATGCAGCTCAAGGGCGACATCGCCGACAACCCGGACCAGCGCATTGCCGACGACGTGCAGCTGTTCGTCGACAAGACGCTGAACATCACCATCGGCCTGCTCAGCTCGGTCGTCTCGCTCGCATCGTTCATGGTGGTGCTCTGGGGGCTGTCGACCGATGCCCCGCTGCAGCTGTTCGGCACCAACATCGCGATCCCCGGCTACCTGGTCTGGATCGCGCTGATCTATGCGATCTTCGGGACCCTCCTGACGCATTGGATCGGATCGCCGCTCGTCAATCTCAACTTCGAGCAGCAGCGCTACGAGGCCGACTTCCGCTTCAACCTGGTGCGGGTGCGCGAAAGCTCCGAGCAGATCGCGCTGCTGCGCGGCGAAGGCGCCGAGCAAGGTCAGCTCGGCACCCGCTTCGGCCGGGTCGTCCAGAACTGGTACCAGATCATGAGCCGGACCAAGCGGCTGACGGCCTTCACGGCGGGCTATTCGCAGGCGGCCGTGATCTTTCCCTATGTGCTGGTTGCGCCTGCCTACTTCGCCAAGTCGATCCAGATGGGCGGCATCATGCAGACGGCGTCCGCCTTCTCGACCGTGCAGGGCGCGCTGTCGTTCTTCGTGACGACCTATCGGACGCTCGCCGACTGGCGCTCGACCGTCGCCCGCCTCGACGGCTTCGACATGTCCATCGAGAGCGCCGCCAAGCTCTCGGCCGAGCCGCAGACGATCGATGTCGCCAGCCATGCCGGCGACAGCATCGAGCTCGCCCAGTTGCTGCTGAAGCTGCCGAACGGCCTGCCGCTGATCGCGGCCGACGGCTTCAGCCTCGAGAGCAGCGAACGCACGCTGCTCACCGGGCCGTCCGGCGCCGGCAAGTCGACGCTGTTCCGCGCCATCGCCGGGATCTGGCCGTTCGGCAGCGGCGCGATCAGCGTGCCCGCGCATGCCAAGCTGATGATGCTGCCGCAGCGGCCCTACTTCCCGATCGGCGCGCTCAAGGCGGCGATCGTCTATCCCGCGGCCGCCGATGCGTTCAGTGCCGAGCAGGTCAAGGAGACGCTGGTGGCCGTCGGCCTGCCGCAACTGGCGGACCGGCTGGACGAGGACCAGCACTGGAACCGGATGCTGTCGCTCGGCGAGCAGCAGCGGCTCGGCATCGCCCGCGCGCTGCTGCATGCGCCGCAATATCTGTTCCTCGACGAGGCCACGGCCTCATTGGACGAGCCGAGCGAAGCCCGGCTCTATCGGGTCATCGCCGAGCGGCTGCCGCAGACCACCGTCGTCTCGATCGGCCACCGCTCGACCCTGCACGATTTCCACGACCGCAAGGTCGAGCTGATTCGCGACGGCGACCGGTTCTCGCTGCGGCAAGCCGGACAGGCGGCCGACGCGACCACGGGTGGAGGCAGCTGAGGCGCGCGCGCCGCGGTGCCCACGCAAGGCGACTAGGAAAGGCGGCAAGACGTCCGAGCGACAGCCGGCCCCCGTCACCAAAAAGCAGAAGGGCGGCAGATTGCTCTGCCGCCCTTCGTGATCAGTCCGATCCGCCTTGGCGGGTGATTACTTCAGATTGCTCATCGCCGTCAGGTCGACCGAGAGCTTGGCGATGCCGGTCGCACCGCACCACTTCGAGCCCAGGCCAGCCGGGTTGATCGGCGTGACGTTGGTGGTGCCGCTGGCGGTGAAGTCGCTGGTGAAGGCGTTGCAATCACCCTTCGACATGTCGGTGTCGGAGTAGCGCAGGTCCAGCGTGAACACCTTGTAGGTGAAGCCGACGCCGATGTTCCAGGTGTTGTAGTCGGCATACTTGATGCCGTTCGGGAAGGCGGGAACGCCGTAGAAGGAGTCCGACGTGCCGAACCACTGACGGCCGAACTCACCCGACACGTACATGCCGACGCCGCTGGAGCCGAAGGTCGTGCTCGGGGCGGTGAACTTGCCGGTGACCGAGGCGTAGTTGCCCCAGGCGCCGGTGTTCAGGAAGTTCGGCGAGTAGAACTCGGTCACGCCGAACGTCCACATGTCGTTCACGGTGTAGTTCATCTTGCCGTAGACTTCGAAGAACGAGACGTCCTTCTTCATCACGTTCAGATTGGCCAGGGTGTTGGCCTGGCACTCGGCGCTCAGCGCCTGGCCCGCGAAATCCGTCACGGCGCCGCCGCCGTAGTAGCAGGTGCCGCCCGGATACAGATAGCCCCAGACGCCGATGTCGAAGGCGAACGCGCCGAAGGTCGGGCGGATACCGCCGTAGATGTCGATCTCGGCAGCAGCGCGGTTCGCGAACGAGATGCTCTCGCCGGCGACGCCGACGTAGAGCTGCAGGTCCTTGTTGACGTTGTAGCGCGGCTCGAAATAGGCGGCGACCGACGCCTTGTGGTTCGACTGGGTGACGCCGCGGAACACGTAGTCGTTCATGATCGCCGCGCCGAACGCGATGTCCCACGGCTCGAACGCGACCGGAGGCGGAGCCTTATAGGCCTTGACCGCCATGTCCGCCGCCGAAGCCGATCCCGAAACCATTGCCAGCGCCGTTGCCAGCAAAGCCCACTTTTTCATGACGATCCCCATCACCCTATTTCGAAAAAAGCCTGCCCCACCTTGGCCCCCCAGGGCGCAAACAAGACCGGCTGCGTCATCCAGACGCAATTTGTGCCAGGGTCCCGCCACACGTGAAGCAAAAAAGCGCGGCATCTGCCGCCTTTTTGGGCGATTTGACATTTCTACGGCAGGTAGTCGGCGCGTGTTGCATTTGAACAACAAATCTCCGTGTCCGAAAGCACGCTAGGACGCACAATCGATTGTGCCGGCCCGCTGGAAACGCGGTGCCGCAAGCAAAACGGCGCAGTGCACCGGAGTCGGATTCGCCCGGCCGTAGATCTGCGGGGACGACCTTTCGGACAAATAGGTCCATCGACAACAAGGGGCAGCCAACGCAGACAACGGACGCCGGCAACAAACGAAAAGGCCGCAAGCGCTGCCGCCGCGGCCTCCCGATGTGAATTCGTCCGGTGGTGAGAACGATCCGGTCCGGAAAGATCAGTTGCCGGACGCCGTGCCCTCGCCGTCCTCGTGCTCCTCCGGCGCCGCGCTCGGCATCGCCCAGCTGGTCTCAGCAGCCGATTCGGTCTCGTGCATTTCCGGGGTCTCGACCAGCGGAGCCATCTTGGGAGCCCGCTTCTTGGCGGCCTTCTTCTTCGGCGCGGCGGGCGCCTTCGCAGCCGCCTTCTTGGCCGTCTTGGCAGCAGCCTTCTTGGCGGGAGCCTTCTTCGCGGGGGCCTTGGCCGCCTTCTTCGCCGCGGCCTTCACGGTCTTCTTCGCCTTCTTGGCCGGCGCCTTGACAGTTTTCTTGGCAGCCTTCTTGGCGGCCTTTTTCGCCGACTTCTTTGCAGCCTTCTTGGCGGACTTCTTCGTCGCCTTCTTCGCTGCCTTGGCCTGCGCCATCAGCTTCTTCTTTTCTTTCTTGTCCTTCTTCGCCTTCTTGTCCTTCGCCATCAGAAACCCTCCAGTTGCCGCCGTTCGATCAGTTCGTCCGGCGGGACGGGCCGGCCATCAGCGCGCGCCCATCCGTCAAATCATTCCTGGCCGCGGACCGCCCGTCGCCCAGTCGAGAAGCTCAACGGTGTGCACGACGGGGACGGAGGTGCCGCTGGCAATCTGCATCATGCAGCCGATATTGCCTGCCGCGATCACATTCGGCTTGACGGTCGCGATGTTGGCGACCTTGCGATCGCGCAGCTTCATCGCGATGTCAGGCTGGAGAATGTTGTAGGTCCCCGCCGAACCGCAACACAAATGACTCTCCGGTATATCTTTCACCACGAATCCGGACTTGGAAAGCAATTCTTTCGGAATGCTCGTGATTTTCTGCCCATGTTGCAGCGAGCAGGCCGAGTGATAGGCCACAACGACGTCGTCATGCTGAGTTGCAGGGGCCAGATCGAGACCGGCGAGATACTCGGTGATGTCCTTCGCGATCGCCGACACGGCGGCCGCGGGCGCTGCATATCGCGGGTCTTCGCGCAGCATGTGTCCGTAGTCCTTGATGACGGTGCCGCAGCCCGAGGTCGTCACCAGGATGGCGTCGAGACCGCCACGCTTCGCCTCCGCGGTCCAGGCGTCGACATTGCCGCGCGCCCGCGCCAGCGCGTCGGAATCCTGCCCCATGTGATGGGTCAGCGCACCGCAGCATTGCTCGTCCTTGACCAAGACGACCTCGATGCCGTGCCGGGTCAGGACGTTGATCGCAGCCTGGTTGATGCGCGGCGCCAGGGCCGCCTGTGCGCAGCCCTGCAGCAGCGCGACGCGGCCGCGCCGCGCGCCCTGCGCGGCAAACAAGCTGCCATCAGCCGGCCCCGGCGGCGGCAGCGCGGCGGCGGGCGCCAGCTCGAGCATCGCCCTGACGCGCCGCAGCAGGCTGGGCGCAGGTGCGCGCGAGGCGGAGGATGCCGGCAGCAACGCCTTGAACGGCCGGCCGAGCCGCGCCAGGGTCATCGCCAGCCGAAACTCGCGCGGCCGCGGCAGCACATAGGCGAGCGCGGCGCGCAGCCACCGGTCGGTCAGCGGGCGCTCGTAGCGCTGCTCGATTCGCACCCGCGCCTGATCGACCAGATGCATGTAGTGCACGCCCGACGGGCAGGTCGTCATGCAGGACAGGCACGACAGGCAGCGGTCGATATGCTTGACCACGTCGGCCGTCGGCGCCTGGTCCTTCTCCAGCATCTGCTTGATCAGGTAGATCCGCCCGCGCGGGCTGTCGAGCTCGTCGCCGAGCAGCACGTAGGTCGGACAGGTCGCGGTGCAGAAGCCGCAATGCACGCAGGCGCGCAGGATCTTGTCGGCGACCGCGATGTCGGGATCGGCGAGCTGCGCCAGGGTGAACTCGGTCTTCATGACGCAACGCTCCGACGCATCCGGCCGCGGTTGAGAATGGTCTTGGGATCGAAGGAGACGCGAACGCGCTCCTCCAGCGCGGCGACGCCTGAGGGCTGCGGGTGGAACACGTCGACCGCGAGCCGCATCTCGTCCCACGCGCGCAGCAGGGTCGCGTGGCCGCCGGCGGCCTCGACATGCTTGCGCACCAGCCCCGCCGACGCATCGGGCTGCGGCGGCAGCGCGGCCCAGATCAGGCCCCCGCCCCAGTCATAGATCACCTCGCCGCCGGTCTGGCGCGTCAGGGCCTGCCCGATCGCGCCGCCCGACACCGGCGGACAGACGATCCGCCACACCGTCCAGGCCCCGAGCGGGCCGTTGGCGGCGAACGGCAGCACGTCGCGGACGGCGCTCCAGACCTCGGCGGAGGCGTCGTCCGCGATGATCTCGGCCGCACCGAAGGCCGCGAGCTGCCTGGCGAGCGACGCCGCCCGATGCGCCGCGGACGCCGTGATGCCCTCGAGCCTGATCACCGTGACCGCCTCGCGCGGCGAGCCGGTCGGGCTCAGGCCTTCGACCTCCGGCCGCAAGGTCGAGGCCGGCAGATGCGCGGCTCCGGACACGTCGAACGGCGAGCCGAGCGCCGCCGTCATGGCCCGGTTGGCCTTGAGGTCATCGAGCCCGCGCAGCACCAGGGTGCGCTCCGCCTCCGGCCGCGGCATCACCTTCAGGGTCGCCTCGGTCATGACCGCCAGCGTGCCCCAGGAGCCCGCCAGCAGCTTGCAGAGGTCGTAGCCGGTGACGTTCTTGACGACCTTGCCGCCGGTCTTGAAGCTCTCGCCGAAGCCGGAGACGGCATGCGCCCCGAGCAGATGGTCGCGCACCCCGCCGGCGCGGATGCGCCGCGGACCAGCCAGCCCCGCCGCGATCATGCCGCCCAGCGTTCCGCGCCCGGTGGTGCCCAGCAGTGGCCCCGTATCCATCGGCTCGAACGCGAATTGCTGGCTCTTCGAATCGATCAGCGACAGGAGGTCGGCGAGCGGCGCCCCCGCCTGCGCGGTGATGATCAGCTCGTTCGGCTCGTAGGAGACCACCGCGCTCAGCGCCGACAGGTCGAGCACGGCATTGGTGGTGGTGATCTGGCCGATCTGGCGCTTGGAGCCGTGCCCGATCACGTCGAGCGGCTGCTCGCTGGCGATGGCCGCGCGAACCACCTCCTCCACATCGGCTGCGTTGCGTACTTTGAGGGCGTCCACCACTGCTGGCCTTGCTGGTTGATGATGACGATGGTCGAGCGCAACGCGCGGCCATCAGCGTTGGACTCGTTCTAGAGCATGATGGGCGAAAAGGGCAGCCCGGTGTGGCGAAAAGATCGTGCGGGGACAAGGGGATGGGAGGAGGAGGATGGGCACGTGGGAAAAACGTTCGGGCGGGGCGCAGCCGAATGCAGTTCCCTTCTCGTGGAGTGCGGGGCGCTCTACGCCGCGGCGCGCGAGTCCGTCGGGCGGGTTAGCGCAGCGTAACCCGCCGACCTTTCGATACGCGCGGCGGATTACGCCTTCGGCTAATCCGCCCTACCCGCTGCGTCACGATCCCCGTCATTCCGGGATAGGGCCTCAGGCCTTGAACCCGGAATAACGGGCTTGTCTTGCGTCCCTCCCGGGCACGAGCCGGGACGACACCGTCATGCCGCACGGCCTCTCTGGACAAAACAGCGACGACGATGAACGGTGCGACGTTGCCGATCACGCAAGATGATCGGATTTGATGCGACTGGACGGGCTGCAGATGAAGCTTGTGATGGGGATACTGGTCGCCGCGCTCGTCCTGGCCGGCATGGCAACCGGCCGGGCGGCGGTGCGCATTGCCGACGACCCGGGCGGACGCATCGGGACTTATGTCGACAAATACAAACTCCTGCGCGACTCTGGCGAGCACGTCATCATCGACGGGATCTGCGGGGGCGCCTGCACGATCGTGCTGGGGACCCTTCCGCGCGACAGAATCTGCATCACCCCGAGAGCCGTGTTCACCTTCAGGGAAACTGACAATCTGGGCCTCTTCCTCCGTCCTGTCCCGAACCCGGAAGCAACGCAGATGTTGTTTGACCTCTACCCGGCCCCGATCAAACGATGGATCACGCGCCACGGCGGCCTGACCGCACAGCCGATCTTCCTTCGCGGCAAGGAGCTCCAAGCGCTCTATCGGCCCTGCGCGATCAACGTCCCGACCTCCGGCGGCGCGTCGCGGTAGATGGGTTGTCAATCCAAAGGGGCTCTAGTCAAATGCACTCACTGTAATCCCGAGCCCGGTTACATCTGGTCAAGTAACGGCGGCCTGCGTTCCAGCCCGAGGGTCGCAATATCGTCGGGACTTATGTCCGCTTGTTCGTAGGGCGGGTTAGTTTAGTGAAGCGTAACCCGCCGACCGTTCGGGCCACGCGGCGGATTGCGCCTTCGGCTCATCCGCCCTACGGCCCTAGTTGGAGTCAAGATATTGAAGGACCGCAGCGGCAACTCCAAACAGGAGACCGCAACCAACAAACCCGATCAGTCCTGCAAGTTGCTGATGCTTTGCTATGATGACCGCTTGCGACCACTCGTAGCCAAGCCGGCTCATCCATATCTCTTTTGCTCTCCTCTGAATGCCGCCCATGCCATTGGAACGAATGAACATGTAGGTGGAGCCCCGCCTCCAGACCGACACGCGTCTCTTCGCCAATGCAATGTTCAGGGAGAATGATGCGACTGAAATGCAGGCCACCAAGACAATGACGACCACACCTACTAATTTATGCAATGTCTACTCCCCTTGCCGCGCCGTTTCACGCGCTGCATCATCCCGGCCAATTCAGCCAATCGCCGCATTACGGTGACAGTCCTGGACTGCACCCCTCAAGTGAGACACGATAATCTCAGTGACAATGGGTAAAGTCATCGCATCGTGTTTTGCTTGAACGCGGCTTCGAACTCAAGAGGAGATCGATAGCCGAGGGCCGAATGCAAGCGCTCCTTATTGTAGATCTCGGCGATGAAGCTGTTGATCCGGCGCCGGGCGTCGTTGACGTCGGCAAAGCTCTTGCCGTTGATCTCCTCGGCCTTGAGCGTCTTCATGAAGCTTTCGGCCTTGGCGTTGTCGAACGGGTTGCCGGGACTGCTCATGCTGATCTTGATGTCGCGCTTGGCCAGCCGCTCCCGATAGGCGATCGAGGAGTATTGCACGCCGCGGTCTGAGTGGTGGATCAGGCTGCCGGGCTTGGGGTTCCGAGATTGAAGCGCTTTGTCGAGAGCCGCGATCGCGAGGGAGGCGTCGAGGGTGTTGTCGAATGCCCAGCCGACCGCCTTGCGGGAGAAGCCGTCGAGAATGACGGCGAGATAGGCGAACGTCTTGGCGAGATGGACGTAGGTGATGTCAGCGACCCAGATCTGATCCGGAGCCGATGGCGCTAGGCCACGGATCAGGTTGGGGACGACGATCACGTCAGTCGGCCTTGCAGTCGGCGGCTTCAGGAAGGGCGTCTTGCGCTGCGCGAGAAGATTATCCTGACGCATGAGGCGCAGGACTTTCTTGCCATTGACGACCATTCCCAGACGCCGAAGAGCGGCGGTCACCCGTCGATAGCCGTAGAACGGATGCTTCAGGCAGATGCGCTGGAGCTGGTCGCGCAACTCGCACTCGGCTTCGGCGCGGCTACGTCGATTGAGATGCCGGTAATAAGTCGCTCGAGGCAGCCTTGCCAAAGCGCAGAGGCGCTGCACATGAGCGCTGGAGTCGGCTGTCTCCGCGGTCATGCTTTTGATGACTTCGATGATGCGGATACGGGTTTGCCTTGCGCTGCCGGCCGCTCCAGTGCGCGCAAGGCTTGCCGAAAAAAATCGAGGTCCATCTGCTGACGGCCGACCAGCCCTTCGAGCTCGGCAATGCGAGCATTGGCCCGTGCCAGTGCGGACCGCTTATCGTCATAGGTCGCCACAGATTTGAGCTTCCGGGGACCAGGCTTCGGTCCCGGCTTGCGGTTCAACCCGTCCGGCCCTTGCGCCCTCCAGGCCTTGATCCAGTCATGAAGGATCTTGCGCGATATCCCAAGGTCCCGAGCCACAGGCAGAACGCCTTCGCCTCGTTCGACACGCTTGATCGCCTTCAGTTTATAAGCCGTCGGAAACCGACGGGTCTTCCCTCTTGCTGCCACAGGTCATCCTCGGAATGCCTGTCACTGAGATTATCGTGTCTCACTTGAGGGGTGCAGTCCAGCACACAAAACTTGAGCAAGGCCGAGCAAGGCCTGTTGCCGGGTGCGGCGCGCTCACGCCTCCTCCGCCGGCTTCGGCCCCCGCTTGGCCGGCTTGAGCACGCGCCCGGTCAGCTTCTCGATACGGGCGAGGAAGCGGTCGCTGCCGATCGGGCGGCCGATGCTCTCGGCGGCGCGCAGGCGCGCCAACAGAGCGTCCTCGTCCTCCGGTGGGGCGGACAGCAGGCCGGCCAAGTCCGGGAACATCCGCTTCACCGGCTCGCGCGCGGTGATGCCGTCGTCGCGGTCGCGCAGATGCGCGCGCGTGCTCGACCAGACCCAGTCCTGAGGGCGCGCCACCAGCCGCGCCCGCACCGGATTGAGACTGACATAGCGCAGCGCCGCCGTCAGATGCGTCTCGTCCATCGCTACCGCGCCGAACCGCCCCTGCCAGAAATGTCCGCTACGCCGGCGGCGTGCCTGGATGGTCCCGGCGTAGACGCGATGCACCCGCGACAGCGCCCGGCGCAGCCCGTCGGCATCCGACGGCACCAGGATGAGGTGCACGTGGTTCGGCATCAGACACCACGCCACACCGCGACGTCAGCCGCCGCGCAATGGGTCGCGAGCAGGTCGCGGTACAGCGCGTAGTCGTCGTCCCCGAAAAAGGTCCGCGCGCGGCCGTTGCCGCGCTGGGTGACATGATGCGGCACACCGGGGATCACGACGCGAGCAGGACGGGCCATGCACCACCCTGCTCGCCCGAGTGATTTGCGTCAAGTTTGGTGCACTGTCACCGTAATTTCGTAATTTCCGTAATTCCAAACATTCAGCCAGGCAGATACCCAGAACGGCGGCGACGTTGACGTCTTACTCGCTCTCAACGTTTGAGTTATGTCAAGGACATCCAGAAATTGCGTGTCAACCTATATGCTGGCGGCGTACCCGTCGTCAGCGGTTCTTCAACATCAGGAGTTGACTATGGCTAGAAGCATTGCTGTCGGTCTTGTTATTCTCGCTGTCTCTACATCTGCGGCCTTGGCCGGACATCGCACTCATCATCATGCAAGAGCCGCTGCGGTTCCGCAGGTCGGGTCGAGCGATAGTGATCGCGACGAATATGGGAATATGCGGGTTAATCCCGGAACTCCGGGCGTCAGTGGCAGCAACGCTGCCCTACATGCAAAAACTCACCGCGATTCCCGCTACAACCCCAAGAGTGACTACAACGCAAATGGGACCATGCGGGTTGATACCGGAACTCCTGGCGTGAGCGGCAGCAATGCTGACCTACATGCCAAAACTCACCGTGATAGCGGCTACAACCCCAAGAGTGACTACAACGCAGATGGGACCATCCGGGTGCATTAGTCGTTTCATCAGCTTGCGACCACATGATCGGCCCGGAGTCGAACAGCGCTCCGGGCCTTCACGTCCACAATAGAAGCTGCCTCGGGGCGAAGGCGTTTTGCCGCTCGCCCGCGAGTTCGGATTACGATATTACGGTGATAGTCCACAAAACCTGCCATCTCCGCGTCCGCGCTCACGCCTCCGCCGCCGGCTTCGGTCCGCGCTTCGCAGGTTTGGGCACGCGCTCGGTCAGCTTCTCCATCCGGGCGAGGAAGCGTTTTGAGCGATCTCACGACATAAGAACGGCCGGCCGCAGCAAAATCGCTCGCGCGTAACAACTCATTTCGCGAGCTATTTCAAAGCGGAGCGGCAGGCCTCCTAAAACGACGAAATTTTCCTATTTCTTTTTTACAGAAATCGTGTATGACTCTCCCCATCCTACCCCGCCGAGAGGGGCGTACGCGCGGTCGTCACGATACGTGGGGTGGGGATGCGGTGGCCGTGTCGGGTCGCAGCGTGACCTCGCGTCATGCCGACGAACGATTGCGATGCGGACGTGAAATCGTGTGGGCCTGGCCTCCCGGTGCTGAGGCCAAGTCGGCGACGACGCCTCCGCGCGTCGCGTCGACGACGGGGACAAGACAGCCGATCCCCGGGGCGAGCACGTATAAGCGTTAAGACCGCCGCGCAGGGAATGCCGGATGTTCGGCTGCACCTGTGGTACCTGCCGCCTGCATTTTTTTCGCAGGCGGGCCATGGGTGAGGCCTTCACCCGGCATTCCCTGCGCCCTCTCGATTGGTTTGGAGGGCGTGTCGATCGCATCACTCGGGCGGAGAACGCCGCGGGATCGCGAGGTCGTGTCTGCTGTGGGGCCTCATGGTTCGAGACGGCGCTGCGCGCCTCCTCACCATGAGGGTTGAGATTCGAACCGGCATGCACATGGACCGTGAGCAGCCTGCTTATGGAAGGGGGCGAGAGTGCCGGCTTCGATCTGCACGGTTGATGTCGAGGGAGCGACTTGCGCCCCTCACCCTGAGGAGCCCGCCGCTAGGCGGGCGTCTCGAAGGGCGAGGCCCGTACGGTGGCCTCATGGTTCGAGACGGCGCTCGCGCGCCTCCTCACCATGAGGGTCTCCAGCGTTCGCAAGCCGCGAGTGCGAACGGGCATCAGATGACGCAGCTCCGCTCGACAGCGCCCGCCTCAAAACCGCGGCAAGTCCGGAAACGCCAGCTTGCCGCCATGCACATGCATCCGTCCCAGCTCGGCGCAGCGATGCAGGGTCGGAAACACTTTTCCCGGGTTGAGCAGGCCCTGGCTGTCGAACGCGCACTTCACGCGCTGCTGCTGGTTGAGGTCGATCTCGGAAAACATCTCCGGCATCAGGTCGCGTTTCTCGATTCCCACGCCGTGCTCGCCGGTCAGGACACCGCCGAGCTCGACACAGCAGCGCAGGATGTCGGCGCCGAAGGCCTCGGCGCGCTCCATCTCGCCGGGCTTGTTGGCGTCGTAGAGGATCAGCGGATGCAGATTGCCGTCGCCGGCATGGAACACGTTGGCGCAGCCGAGCTGGTACTTCTCGGAGAGCTCGCGGATGCGCGCCAGCGCCTTCGGCAGCGCGCCGCGCGGGATGGTGCCGTCCATGCAGAGATAGTCCGGCGAGATGCGGCCGACGGCGGGAAACGCCGCCTTGCGGCCGGCCCAGAACAGGTTGCGCTCGGCCTCGGAGGTCGAGATGCGGCAGGTGGTCGAGCCGCAGCCATTGGCGATGCTCTCGACGCGGCCGATCAGCTCGTCGACCTCGACGCCGGGGCCGTCGAGCTCGATGATCAGCAGCGCCTCGACATCGAGCGGATAGCCGGCATGGACGAAGGCCTCGGCGGCATGGATCGCCGGCCTGTCCATCATCTCCATGCCGCCGGGGATGATGCCGGCGCCGATGATGCGGGCGACGCATTCGCCGGCGGCCTCGACCTCGGCGAAGCCGACCATCAGCGCGCGCGCCGTCTCCGGCTTCTGCAGGATGCGCACGGTGACCTCGGTGACGACGCCGAGCAGGCCTTCCGAGCCGGTGATCAGGCCCATCAGGTCGTAACCGGCGTTCTCGGTGCACTTGCCTCCGATGCGCAGCACCTCGCCGGTCATCAGCACGATCTCGCAGCCGAGCACGTTGTTGGTGGTCATGCCGTATTTCAGGCAGTGCACGCCGCCGGAATTCTCCGCGACATTGCCGCCGATCGAGCAGGCGATCTGCGACGACGGGTCGGGCGCATAGTAGAAGCCGGCATGCGCCACCGCCTGGCTGATGGCGAGGTTGGTGACGCCGGGCTCGGTGACGACGACGCGGTTGTCGAAATCGATCTCGCGGATGCGCTTGAACTTGCCGAGGCCGAGCAGCACGCCGTCGGCCAGCGGCAGCGCGCCGCCGGACAGCGACGTTCCCGAGCCGCGCGGAACCACCTTGATGCCCTGCTCGTGGCAATATTTCAGCACCCGCGACACCTGCGTGGTGGTCTCCGGCAGCACCACGACCATCGGCGGCTGGCGGTAGGCCATCAAGCCATCGGACTCGTAAGGCAGCATCTCGGCGGCGCTGTCGATGACGCCTTCGCCCGGCACGATTGCTCGCAATGCAGCAATGATCTCGCCACGGCGCGCCAGCACCGCTTGATCTGCCTCCGGCATCATGATCGCCATCGCGTTCCTCCGGCCTCGATTTTGCCCCGGCCTATCAATCACAACGGCAACCGTTTGGATAGGCAGCGGATCCGCATCGACGTTTGCGGCAGAGCAACAAACTCAGCCATTATGCTGATTTGCCTCAGCGCATCCCCGCTTGTGCCTCGCCTGAGGCCATGCCACAACCTGCGCGCAAACCCGTCTCGTAACCCACAGAGCCTGATCCATGAAGAAAATGACTTTGAGCGCGCTCGTCATCCTCGCCTCGTCGTCGCTGGCGTCTGCCGCGCTGGCGCAGGATGCGGCCGCCGGCAAGACGTCCTTCAACAAGTGCCTGCCCTGCCATTCGATCGGCGAGGGCGCGAAGAACAAGGTCGGCCCGGAGCTGAACGGCCTCGACGGCCGCAAGTCGGGCAGCGCGCCGGACTACAACTATTCGGAAGCCAACAAGAATTCGGGCATCACCTGGAACGAGGCGGTCTTCAAGGAATACATCAAGGATCCGAAGGCCAAGATTCCCGGCACCAAGATGACCTTCGCCGGCATCAAGAACGAGACCGAGATCAACAACCTCTGGGCCTATGTGTCGTCGTTCGACAAGGACGGCAAGCAGAAGCAGTAAGCGGCCGCCGGCCGACCCGTCAGCTCGCCTGCAAAGCCCCGGCCGACCGCCGGGGCTTTTTTGCATCACGGCGCCACGGCATCGGCCGTGGCGACGGCCGCGACGATGCGGTCGACCTCGCCGGCCACCAGTTCCGGCACCGCGTTCTGGACCATGTGCCCGAGTTCGGGCAGCACGATCAGCCGGCTGTGCGGCACGACCTGGGCGAGCGGGCGGGCATGGATATCGGTATAGACCGTCCGGTCGGCCTCGCCCGCCACGATCGTGACCGGGACCTTGATCTCGCCATAGCGCGGCGCCTGCTCGATCACGGCCTGCTTCAGGGTGACGAGATCGCGCGCATTGGCGATGAACTCGCGCGGGCGCAGCAGCAGCGGCGTCGCGGTCCGGTCGACGAAATCGTCCGGCATGGCCTGCGGCGCGAACACGCCGCGGGCGCCGGGCGCCATCAGCGCCAGACCGAGCGGCAGCGTGATCGTATGCGCCAGCAATGGCCCGACCACCGGCGTGGTGACGGCCTCGTTGTAGCGCCCGACCCCGCCCCGCCAGGGATACGCGACCGGCGCCAGCATCACGAGGCCTGCGACCCGGTCGGGGAAATCGAGCGCCATGCGCAGGCCGAGCGCGCCACTCCAGGAATGCACCACCAGGACGACCTGGCCGACCCCGAGCCGCGCCAGCGCCTCATCCAGCATGCGGGCCTGAGCGGCGGGCGTGGAATCCTCGGGCCTGAGACGCGGGCTCCAGCCGTGGCCGGGACGGTCGACCAGCAGCACCCGGTGGCGCTGCGCGAGCAGGTCGCCGAGCGGCCTGCGCATCGCCTCGAGGTTCGAGCTGGCGCCGTGGAGCAGCAACAGTGGCGGCTTTTCGCTGTCGCGGGGCCCGATATCCACAAGATTGATCGTCGCACCCTCGACATTGATGGCCTGCCCTTGCGCCGGGTAACGGCGCTCGAGCACCGCCACGCCGGCGCGCGTGAGCATCGCCAGGAGCGCCAAAGTGCCCACCAAGAACATTGAAATCATTGATAGTTTTCTGCCTGTCACAGTGACAGTTACGGTGCAGATCCGCGGGAGTTGCAGATCCAGCCGCGTTGTCTCGTCGTTTCGCCCGGGAATCCTGTCATCACCGCGTCGTCGGCCATTTTATAACCATGGTCGGGACTTTTCCTCGCAATCGGCTGATGGCCGTGAATTACTTCCGGTCGGGTCATTGCGTGGTTTGAGCACGATGACCGGCCCTGAGTTTAGTTTGGTGTTTTGGGAGGGGGTTACCGATGAGTGTTCGTTCGAGCGAGACGGCTATCGACGAGATCGTCGCGAGCTGCAATGGCGATCTCCGTGGCGCGCTGAAGGCGCTGCTGCTGGTCAACGAGCACCTCGAGGCCGAGATCGCGCAGCTTTATGCCGCGGCTGCCCAGTACGGCCTGCCGGACCGCCGCAGCACCGCGTTCCACTGAGCGATCCGACCGGGCGACGATCAGTCCTCGGCTGTGATGTCCTTGTTCGGGCAGGCGTTGATCGTGGAGCGCGCGAGCTTGGCGTCGTCCAGCGACTTAAAGGGGCCGGACGCGAACCAGATGTCGCCCATGGTGGGGGTGACGACCGGATTGCTGGTCACGATCTCGCAGCGATTGGTGGCGCGGTTGCCGACCACCCAGAACATGTCTTCGGCCCACGCGGCCGTGGCCGCCGTGATCACCAGCGCTGCCGCCAGCACCGCACGCGTCATTGCGCCTCTCCTGCCGACAAATCTCGATCAAGAGGCACGTGGGGTTGCGCGGTCCCGCCAGCAAGAGCGGCGCTCAGCACATGGTTAACGGCAGGTCCGGCGTCAGATGTCGCGGCCTTCGACCTTTTCGGTCAGCGTCTTGACCAGCTCCGGCACCTTGTCCAGATGCGGATTGACCTCGAGCGCCTTGCGGAACGCATCCAGCGCCCGCTTCTCCTCGCCGAGATCCTGCATGATCATGCCGAGACCTGCGAGCGCGCCGAAGTGCCGCGGCTCACGGAGCAGGACCTGCTGGATGTCGGCCAGCGAGCGGCCGTAATCGTTCTGGAGGTAATAGATCGTCGCGCGACGGTTCCAGGCCTCGACATAATCGGGCCGCAGCTTGATGACCGAATCGAGCAGCTTGAGTGCGACTTCGTTCTGCTTCGCGTCCATCGCCGCCTTGGACCGCGCCATCAGCAGGGCAACGGTATCGCTGGGGGTCTGCAGCCAGATCGCCCAGATCCGCGCCTCGACGTGCTTGGCGCTGATATCGTCCGGCGCGGCCTTCAGGGCGCCGAACAGGAAATCGAGGCCCTTGGTCTTGTCGGCCCCGACCTTGGGCAGCTTGGCGGGCGCCTCGGGCGGCTTCGGCTTGGGAGCTGCACGCGGCTCGCCCTGCGCTTGCGCAAGGTGCGGTATGGAAATGACGACGGCGGCGAGCAGGACCGCCTGGAAAGTTCGCTTTGCCATGCGCCGAGTGTAGACGCAGTCCGCGCGTCCTGCAAAGCAGCACACGCGTCAAACGCCTGTGAGCGGACTGGCGACCGCGGCCGGATCAGCCTCGTTCGATCAACCCTGGCGGGCCTTGAAGCGGCGCTGGACCTTGTTGATCACGTAGACGCGGCCCTTGCGGCGGACCAGACGGTTGGCACGGTGGCGGCCACGCAGCGACTTCAGCGAGTTACGGACCTTCATGGGACATCCTGATACGTTGAAAGGCCGTGTTGGACAGGCCGGAAGTGGCAAACAGTGAGGTGGCAAATAGAAAAGGAGTTCCGCAAGCGACCAAGCCGCCCGGATTGGCCGGTTTCTAACCACCGGCCCGCCGGATGTCAATCATGGCGGCGCCGGACTTCAACAGAAGCTGCCGGCCAGCAGCCCGCCGATCCAACTTGGCGATTGCCAAATTCGTTATATCCTATAATCAATTTCTCAAAGCCAAGAACCAACCCCGGGAACGCCCATGCCCAAGCTCGCTCTGCCCAAGATCGACGACGTCGTCGCCATCGACATCCATACCCATGCCGAGGAGCCCTGCGGCATGCATGCAGATGACGGCTACGACGATTTCCAGGCCCAGATGGCCGACTACTTCAAGTCGCCGCACAAGCACCCGCCGACGGTGCCGGAGACGGCCGCCTATTATCGTTCGAAGAACATCGCCGCGGTGATCTTCCCGGTCGACGCCGAGCGCGAGACCGGCTTCCGGCGCTACAACAATTACGAGATGCTCGAGGTCGCCTCCGACCATCTCGATGTGCTGATCCCCTTCGTCAGCATCGATCCGCACAAGGGCAAGCTCGGCGTCCGCGAGGCGCGCAAGCTGATCGAGGAGTATGGCGTCCGCGGCTTCAAGTTCCACCCGACCATGCAGGGCTTCTACGCCAACGACCGCCTCGCCTATCCGCTGTACGAGGCGATCAATGACGGCGGTGCGATCGCGCTGTTCCACACCGGCCAGACCGGCGTCGGCTCGGGCATGCCGGGCGGCATGGGGATGCGGCTGAAGTACTCGAACCCGATGTACATGGACGACGTCGCGGCCGACTTCCCCGACCTCAAGATCATCCTCGCCCACCCCTCCTTCCCCTGGCAGGAGGAGGCGCTGTCGGTCGCGACCCACAAGCCGAACGTCTATATCGATCTCTCGGGCTGGTCGCCGAAATACTTCCCGCCGATCCTGGTCCGCTACATCAACTCGATCCTGCAGGACAAGATGCTGTTCGGCTCGGACTGGCCGGTGATCACCCCTGACCGTTGGCTCGCCGATTTCGCCAAGCTCGACATCCGCGACGAGATCCGGCCGAAGGTGTTGAAGGCCAACGCGCGCAGGCTGCTGGGGATCTGACATCGTCCGGTCCGCAAGGATCGTGCTAGTCTACGCAGGCGCGGTGACCCATCAGTCATTGCGCCTGTTCAAGGTGGTCAGGTGAGCGCCATGCCGTTCAAAGCCATCGTCTTCGACGCCTATGGCACGCTGTACGATATCCAGTCAGTGGCGGCGGTCACCGAGCAGGCCTTTCCCGGCCACGGCGACATCATCACCCAGATCTGGCGCATCAAGCAGCTCGAATACACCTGGCTGCGCTCGCTGATGCAGCGCTACGAGGATTTTTCGGTCGTCACCCGCGAGTCGCTGCTCTATGCGCTGCGCGTTCTCGGCCTGCAGGCCGATGCGATCACACGCGATCGCATCATCGCCAAATATCTCGATCTCGATCCCTACCCTGATGCACGCGCCGCGCTCGCCGCGATGAAGGACCGCCGGCTCGCGATCCTCTCCAACGGCAGCCCCGCGATGCTCGACGGCCTGGTGAAGGCCAGCGGCTTCGATGCTATGCTCGATGCGATCATCAGCGTCGATGCCCACAAGATCTTCAAGCCGAGTCCCGAAGCGTATACGCTGATCGCGGAGACACTTGGACTTGCACCTGCCGAGGTGCTGTTCGTGTCCTCCAATCCCTGGGACGTCTGCGGCGCCAAGGCGTTCGGCCTCAACGTTGCCTGGATCGAGCGCGTCACTCCCGAGGCCATGGCGGCGGCCTGCGGCAAGACCGATCTCGTGTCCCCGCTCACGATGTTCAAGGCGCTGCGCACCCAGATGGACGAGTTGGGTTTTGCGCCCGATTATCGTATTGCTGCGCTCTCCGAATTGCCTGAGATCGTCAACACGCATGAGCCTTGAATCCGTCCGCGCCTTCTTCGCTGAAAAAGCCCCCGACATCGACGTCCTCGTCTCCAGCCAGAGCTCCGCAACCGTGGCGCTCGCGGCGGAAGCCTATGGCGTGGAGCCGGCCCGCATCGCCAAGACGCTGTCGTTGCGCGTCGGCGACCGCGTCATCCTGATCGTCGCCGCCGGGAACGCCCGCATGGACAACAAGAAGGTCAAGGCTCAGTTCGGCGGCAAGCCGAAGATGCTGGGTCTCGACGAGGTCGCCGACATCACGGGGCACGAGGTCGGCGGCGTCTGCCCGTTCGGGCTGAAGTCGCCGCTGCCGGTGTATTGCGATCTGTCGCTGAAGGCCTTCGACATCGTCGTGCCCGCGGCGGGCTCGACCCACAGCGCGGTGAAGATCACGCCGGAACGCATGGCCGAACTGACAGAAGCGGCATGGGTCGACGTCTGCGAGGTGCAGTCCTGATCGGCTGAGATCGGCGGGCGCGCTCATCGCTTCTTCGCCTTCGCGAGCTCCTTCACCAGAAACTCCGTCAGCACTTCGACCCGCGCGGGGCGCGGGCCGCCGGGCGGCATCACCAGGTGCATCGCGCCTTCCGGCTGGCTCCAGCCCTTCAGCACCACCTCGACCTCGCCCGACGCGATCGCGTCGCCCACGATGAAATCCGGCAGGTCTGCGATGCCGAGCCCGGCGCGCACCGCCGGCAACAGCGCCTCGCCATTGTTGACGCGCAGCTGTCCCGCCGGCCGCACGCTGGCCTGCTCGCCGGCCGCATTTGTGTAGTGCCAGACGCCAGCGGTGGAGAGATAGGCGTAGCCGAAGCATTTGTGCTCGGCGAGATGCATCGGGTGCGTCGGCCGACCGTGGCGCTTCAGATAGGACGGCGCCGCCACCGTGTAGCGCGGCATGGCGCAGAGCCGGCGCGCGAGCAGCGAGGAGTCCGGCAGCCGCGCGATGCGCAGTGCGAGATCGAAACCTTCGCCGATCAAATCGACGGTGGCGTCGCTCATGTGGAGGTCGATCGAGACCTCCGGATATTGCTCCAGGAACGCCGGCAGCAGCGGCGCGATCTTCTTGACGCCGAACGTCATCGGCACCGCGAAGCGCACCAGGCCGCGCGGCGTCAGCGACTGCGCGAGCGCCTCGGTCTCCGCCGCCTCGCCATCGGCGAGCAGCTGCGCGGCGCGTTCGGACAGCCGCTGACCGGCATCCGTCAGCGCCAGGCGCCGCGAGGTGCGGTTGAACAGCCGCGTGCCTAGACGCTCCTCCAGCCGGCTCACCGCCTTGGAGACGGAGGCCTTGGAGAGGCTCAGCTCCTGCGCGGCGCCGGCGAAGGAGCGCAGCTCGACGACCTTGGCGAAGATCGCCATCGCCTCGAAATCCGGAAGTCGCGCCATTCCTTCAAATCTCTCTTTTGGAAACAATATGTTTCAATAGTTTCTATTTCTATACTCCGGTCGCCGCCTTATTCCAATGCCCAACGGCACGGCGGCACCGGCCGACCGTTGCAACCACAGGAGCAGACCCATGATCGAACTGAAGCCCTTTGCGGCGCTGGGCGGCGCCGACCACGGCTGGCTCAAGGCCAAGCACCATTTCTCGTTCGCGAGCTACTACGACCCCAGCAACATGGGCCACGGCGCCCTGCGCGTCTGGAACGATGACGAGATCGCACCGAACACCGGCTTCCCCGCGCATCCCCATCGCAACATGGAGATCATCACCTATGTCCGCGAGGGCGCGATCACCCATCAGGACAGCCTCGGCAACAAGGGCCGCACCGAGGCCGGCGACGTCCAGGTGATGAGTGCGGGCAGCGGCATCCGCCACTCCGAGTACAATCTCGAGCCGACCACGACCCGGATCTTCCAGATCTGGATCGAGCCGACCACCGACGGCGGCCAGCCGACCTGGGGCGCCAAGCCGTTCCCGAAGTCCGATCGCTCCGGCAAGCTGGTGACGCTCGCGAGCGGCTTCGCAGATGACGGCGACGCGTTGCCGATCCGCGCCAAGGCACGCGTACTCGGCACCACGCTGAAGGCCGGCGAGACCGCCGAGTACGATGCCGACAAGGCCCGGCATATCTATCTCGTGCCTGCCGCCGGAAGCGTCGAAGTGAACGGCGTCCGCGTCAACGCTCGTGACGGCGCCGCCATCCGCGACGAGGCCACGCTGAAGATCACGGCGCTCGAAGATTCCGAACTGGTGCTGGTCGACGCCGCTTAAGTCTGTTTCGCGATCCCGGTCGGCTCTCCGGCCGGGACGCCCTCCCCGATCACTCGCATTCCCACGGAGACTTCCATGACCAAGGTTCTCGTTCTCTACTATTCCGCCTACGGCCACATCGAAGCGATGGCCAACGCCGTCGCCGAAGGCGCCCGCGAAGCCGGCGCCGCCGTCGACATCAAGCGCGTGCCGGAGCTCGTGCCCGCCGACGTCGCCAAGGCCTCGCACTACAAGCTCGACCAGGCCGCACCGATCGCCAAGGTCGAGGAGCTCGCCAACTATGACGCCATCATCGTCGGCACCGGCACCCGCTTCGGTCGCATGGCCTCGCAGATGGCCAACTTCCTCGACCAGGCCGGCGGCCTCTGGGCCAAGGGCGCGCTGAACGGCAAGGTCGGCGGCGCCTTCACCTCGACCGCGACCCAGCATGGCGGCCAGGAGGTCACGCTGTTCTCGATCATCACCAACCTCTTGCATTTCGGCATGACCATCGTCGGCCTCAACTACGGCTTCGCCGGCCAGATGAAGCTCGACGAGATCACCGGCGGCTCGCCCTATGGCGCGACCACCATCACTGGCGGCGACGGCAGCCGGCTGCCGAGCGAGAACGAGCTGGCGGGGGCGCGCTATCAAGGGCGCGTGATCGCCGAGACCGCAAAGAAGCTGCATGGCTGACGCGACTGGGGCGGCACTTCCGTCACCGAAGCGCCGCCCCATCTCGTCGGAAGAAAGTGAGGGAGTCCGCAATGCCCGCCATGCTCGAACTGGTGACGCTGGCCAGGCTGGCCCGCCATCCTCTGCAGATGATGGCGCGCCATTGGTACTGCAAGGGCCTTTACCGCGCGAGCCGCGGTCAGCGCCGCTGCCCGGAATGCACCGCTATAGCGGCTTGATCTGCACCTTCTTGAACTTCACGACGCCCGAGCCGTATTGCAGGGCGATCGGCCCCGCAGCATGCTTGCTGTCGTCGACGTCGACGGTCTTCTCGCCGTTGAGCATCACGGTCAGCCGCGTGCCCTTGGCGGTGATCTCGTAGGTGTTCCACTTGCCGCCGGCCTTCGGCATCGGATCGACCTTGGACACGTCGACGATGGCGCCGGTGCCGTATTTCGGATCGGGCCGCTTGTCGAAGATGTTGACCTCGTAGCAGATGTTGGAGTCGATCTTCGTCGACTGGTCGCAACGGATGAAGATGCCGCTGTTGGCGGCGTCGTCGACCCAGAACTCGGCCTTGATCTGGAAATCCTTGTAGCTGGCCTTGGTGACCAGATAGGACGGATCCTTGCCGTCGAGCTTGTCGGCCATCAGCACGCCGTCCTTCGCCTCCCAATTGGCCTTGCCGACCTCGGCGAATTCGACCTTCTTGTCACCGTCGACCAGGGTCACCCAGCCGTCATCGGCGAATGCCGTCCCCCAGCTCGCGCCCGCAATCAACAGTCCGGCCGCAAGCCCGCACAAGCGATACCGCATCGAAACGCCTCCCCGTTTTTGTTTGGTTCGCCGCCACGATAGCAAAGCGCCGGACGAAGCAAACGGGTTTCGATGCTGCATCTGCTCTCTCGTCGAACTACACCGCCGTCGCGCGCGCAAAATCGACATAGATCTCGCGCAGCCGCGCCGCGACCGGGCCAGGCTTGCCGTCGCCGACCGGCTTGCCGTCGATCGTGACCACCGGCTGCACGAACGAGCTCGCGCTGGTGATGAAGGCCTCCTTCGCCGCGAGCGCCTCCTCCACGGTGAACAGCCGCTCCTCGACCTTGAGCTGACGCTCCTCGGCGAGCTTCACCACCGCCTTGCGGGTGCAGCCCGGCAGGATCGCGTTGGAGTTCGGCCTGGTGACGATGACGTCGTCCTTGGTCAGGATGAAGGCGGAGGACGAGCCGCCCTCGGTCACGTGACCATCCTCGACCATCCAGGCCTCTCCAGCGCCGGCGGCCGCAGCCGCCTGCTTCGCCAGCACCTGCGCCAGCAGCGCGACGCTCTTGATGTCGCGCCGCGCCCAGCGGATGTCGGGCACGGTGATGACGCCGATGCCCGCCGTCGCCGAGGGTGCATCGACGATGTTCTTGGCGGTCACGAACATCACCAGCGTCGGCTTGACGTCGCCTTTCGGAAACGGGAAGTCGCGGCCCTTGTCAGCGCCCCGCGTGACCTGCAGATAGACCATGCCCTGGTCGAGCCGGTTGCGCGCGACCAGCTCCTTCTGCAGCGCCTCGATTCGCGCCAGGCTCTCCGGCAGCGCCAGCCCGATCTCGCCGACCGAGCGCTCCAGCCGGGCGAGGTGCGAGGCGCTGTCGACCAGCTTGCCGTCAAGCACCGCCGCCACCTCATAGATGCCGTCGGCGAACAGGAAGCCGCGATCGAGCACCGAGACCTTGGCCTCGGACAGGGGCACGAAGGCGCCGTTGACGTAAGCGATGGGGTCCAAGGCGGTATCTCCTTTCTCATCAGCGCACGCATAGTCCTTAGCATGCGCCGATCGTTTCTCTCGCCGTCATTCCGGGGCGATGCGCAGCATCGAACCCGGAATGACGGGTCTAACTAGTGCGACAAAATCTTCGACAAGAACTGCTGCGCGCGCTCGCTGCGGGGCTGGCCGAAGAACTCATCCTTCTTGGCGTCCTCGACGATCTCGCCGCGGTCCATGAAGATGACGCGGTGGGCGACCTTCCTGGCAAAGCCCATCTCGTGGGTCACGACCATCATGGTCATGCCCTCGCGGGCGAGATCGACCATGACGTCGAGCACCTCGCTGATCATCTCCGGATCGAGCGCCGAGGTCGGCTCGTCGAACAGCATAGCGATCGGGTCCATGGCGAGCGCACGCGCGATCGCGACACGCTGCTGCTGGCCGCCCGAGAGCTGCGCCGGAAATTTCTGCGCCTGCTCCTTCAGCCCGACGCGCTCCAGCAGCTTCATGCCCTTGGCGGTCGCTTCCTCGTGGCCGCGCCCCAGCACCTTCTGCTGGGCGAGGCAGAGATTTTCGATGATCTTCAGATGCGGAAACAGCTCGAAATGCTGGAACACCATGCCGACGCCCGAGCGCAGCTTCGGCAGGTTGGTCTTGGGATCATTGACCTTGAGACCATCGATCGTGATCGTGCCGTCCTGGAACGGCTCCAGCGCGTTGACGCATTTGATGAGGGTCGACTTGCCGGAGCCGGAGGGACCGCAGACCACCACCACCTCGCCCTTGGCGACCGATGTCGTGCAGTCCTTCAGCACCTGGAAGCTCGGGCTGTACCATTTGTTGACGTGGCTGATTTCGATCATGGGAGACGACTACCTGATGATGGCGATGCGCGACTGCAGGCGGCGGACGCCGTAGGACGCGATGCAGGAGATGGTGAAGTAGATCAGGGCCGCGAACAGATACATCTCGACCAGCCGGCCGTCGCGCTGCGCGACCTTGGAGGCGGCGCCGAGGAAGTCCGGGATCGAGAGCACGTAGACCAGCGAAGTGTCCTGGAACAGCACGATGGTCTGGGTCAGCAGCACCGGCAGCATGTTGCGGAACGCCTGCGGCAGCACGACGTAGCGCATGGTCTGCGCATAGGTCAGTCCGAGCGCCGAGGCCGCGGCCGGCTGACCGCGCGAGATCGACTGGATGCCGGCGCGCATGATCTCGGAGAAATACGCCGCCTCGAACATGATGAAGGTGATCAGCGAGGAGGCGAAGGCGCCGACCTTGATCGGCCGCGACGATCCGGTGATCCACTGCCCGATATAGGGGACCAGGAAGTAGAACCAGAAGATCACCAGCACCAGCGGCAGCGAGCGCATGAAGTCGACATAGAGCCCGGCGATCCAGCCCATCACGCGATAGCCGGACAGCCGCATCAGCGCGATCATGGTGCCGAAGACGAGACCGCCAAAAGCCGACAGCGCGGTCAGCGTCAAGGTGAAGGTCATGCCGTCGATGAACAGGTAGCTCAGCGAGCGGCGGATGACGTCGAAATCGAAATTGGCCAGCATCTCATTTGCCCGTGATGTAGCCAGGGATCGCCACCGCGCGCTCCAGCAGGCGCATGCCGATCACGACGATGACGTTGATGACGAGATACATCAGCGTTGCGGCGCTGAACGCCTCGAACACCTGGAAGGAGAATTCCTGCATCTCGCGGGCGGCGCCCGTCAGCTCGATCAGACCGATCGTGATCGCCACGGCGCTGTTCTTGACCGTGTTGAGAAATT
This sequence comes from Bradyrhizobium sp. SZCCHNS3002, assembly GCF_032377435.1. Taxonomy (NCBI): domain Bacteria; kingdom Pseudomonadati; phylum Pseudomonadota; class Alphaproteobacteria; order Hyphomicrobiales; family Nitrobacteraceae; genus Bradyrhizobium; species Bradyrhizobium sp. SZCCHNS3002. The sequence continues at coordinate 140,584 of NZ_JAUHHY010000005.1, read as the reverse complement.
CGGACGTCAGCGGCGGCAGGATGATGCGGAAGGCCATCGGCAGCAGCACGTAGCGATAGGCCTGCAAGGTGGTGAGGCCGAGCGCGGTCGCCGCCATCATCTGGCCGCGCGGCAGCGAGCCGATGCCGGCCGCGAGCTGCACCGCGACGCGCGCCGACATGAACAGCCCGATGCCGACCGCGGCCGTATAGAACGGCGCATTCGGCATCTGTTTCAGCCACAGGCCGGCGGTTCGCGGCAGCAGCTCCGGCAGCACGAAGAACCACAGGAACAGCTGCACCAGCAGCGGCATGTTGCGGAAGAACTCGACATAGACGAAGCCGATCCAGGTCGCCAATTTCGAGGGCAGACTGCGCAGGATGCCGACGATCGTGCCGCAGATCAGCGCGATCACCCAGGCCGACAGCGAGGTCACGATGGTGACCTTCAGCCCCGACAGCAGCATGTCGAAATAGGTTCCGGCCCCGGTCGGGTTCGGCTCCAGGAAGATGTGCCAGTTCCAGGTGTAGTTCACGGGGGTGTCCTGAAGTGATAGCTCGCGGTCGGTTTACGCAATGTCGCCACGAGCGACACTGCGCTCCCCTCCCCCCGCGCGAAGCGGGGAGGGGGCGGGGTGGGGGTCTCAGCAAAGACTGCCCCTGCGGGCCCCCCTCCCCAACCCTCCCCCACAAGGGGGGAGGGAGCGCACCGGCGTCGCGGCACGAGCTTAATGCGACTTCACCTTACGGCTTGTACGAATCCGGATCCGGCGAGTCCGACGGCTTGGCGAACTCGGCCTTCAGCTCGGCCGAGATCGGGGTGTTCAGGTTCAGGCCCTTCGGCGGGATCTTCTGCATGAACCACTTGTCATACAGCTTGGCGCCCTCGCCGCTGGTGTAGATCTTGGCGGTCGCGGCATCGACGACCTTCTTGAACTGCGGATCGTCCTTGCGGAGCATGATGCCGTAGGGCTCCGGCTTGGAGAACGCATCCTTGGAGATGACGTAGGCGGCCGGATCCTTGGAGCTAGCGACGAGGCTCGACAGCAGGATGTCGTCCATCACGAAGGCCACGGCGCGATCGGTCTCGACCATCAGGAAGGCTTCGGCGTGATCCTTGGCCGGGATGATGTTGATCCCAAGATTGCGTGCGGCATTGGCTTCGGTGAGCTGCTTGATGTTGGTGGTGCCGGCAGTCGACACGACCGTCTTGCCCTTCAGATCATCAATCTTGTTGATGTTGCTCGACTTCTTCGAGACGTAGCGGCTCGCCGTCAGGAAGTGGGTGTTGGTGAAGGAGATCTGCTTCTGGCGCTCGGCATTGTTGGTGGTGGAGCCGCATTCCAGATCGATGGTGCCGTTGGCGAGCAGCGGGATGCGGGTCGACGACGTCACCGGATTGAGCTTCACGTCGAGCTTGTCGAGCTTGAGCTCCTTTTTCACGGCATCGACGATGCCCATGCAGATGTCGATGGCAAAGCCGATCGGCTTCTGATTGTCGTCGAGATAGGAGAACGGGATCGAGGAGTCGCGCACGCCCAGCGTGATCGCACCGGTCTCCTTGATGTTCTTCAGGGTCCCCGTCAGGTCCTCGGCCTGCACCTGGCCGGCGCAGAGCGCGGCGGCGACGGCAAGACCGAATAGGCGAAGCTGCTTCATAACTGATCTCCTCAATCCGGCTGATCGCCGGATGCTTGCATAAACCACAGCGAACTCAAAATGGCCCCCGCCCCCGGACGATCTCCGGCCGGACGAGCGCGGGCACCATAGACCGCCCCGCGGCGGGAAGTTCTCGGACGCTTGCGACAAATTGCCTGTCCCGCGTCCCCTTCGACAAGACGTTCGGGCTGAAACGGCAGCGCCGAACGTCGGGATGGTAAACTACGATCAGCTCGCATGCCCCGCGACCAGACGAAAGTTGCAGGCGGACGGTTCCCGCACGCGGCACGCCCCTCACTCCGGCTCAGGCGGCGGGAGGTGAGCACCAATGATGCCAGGCGATGTGTGCTCATGCCTCCTTCTCGGTTCACAGCGGCTTCCGCAATTCGCCAAGATCCCAGAACAGCCCGGCCATCAGGCCGAGCGCCTCCTCCGTGACATCCAGCAGAATGTGCTCATCCGGCGCGTGCTGCGAGCAGCCCGGATAGGAATGCGGCACCCACATGGTCGGCATCTTCAACACGTCGGCAAACACGTCATTGGGCAGCGAGCCGCCGAAGTTCGGCAGCACGGCGGGCGCCTTGCCGGTGCTCATCTTGATGGAATCCGCGGCCCATTTGATCCAGGGACTGTCGATGTCGGCGCGCGAGGCCATGAAGCCCTGCGTCATGCTGACCTCGATCATCGGGAAGCCGTGCGCAACGAGGTGGTTCTTCACGTCCTCCACGATGCTGTCGACCTTGGTGCCGACGACGAAACGCAGCTGCAGCACGGCACGGGCGCGGCCCGGGATCGCATTCGCCGGCTTGTCGATATTGCCGGAGGAGATCGCCAGCACCTCGAGCGTATTCCAGGCATAGAGCCGCTCCGCCGGCGTCAGCCCGTCCTCGCCCCAATTGTCGGACAGCGCCGGCTCGTCGGCGGTCGGCTCGACCTTCACGTCGGCGAGGATGGCGCGGATGGCGTTGGTGAGGCGCGGCGGCTTCAGCGACTCCAGCTTGATGCGGCCCTGGCCGTCGACCAGCGTGGAAATGGCGTTGGCGAGAATGGTCGCGGGATTGGCGAGCACGCCGCCCCAATTGCCGGAATGATTGCCGCCCTCGCGCAGGTTGACGTCGAGATGCAGCCGGATGCCGCCGCGGCAGCCGAGAAAGATGGTGGGGCGCGCGGTCGACAGCCGTGGGCCGTCCGAGCCGATGAAGACGTCGGCCTTCAAGGCGTCGCGATGCCGGTCGGCCACCTCTGCGAGATCGGGCGAGCCGATCTCCTCGCCCATCTCGATGATGAATTTGGCATTGAAGCCGAGCTTGCCGCCGCGGGCCTCGCGCACCGCGCGCAGCGCCGCCATGTTGATGCTGTGCTGGCCCTTGTTGTCGGCCGTGCCGCGGCCGTAGAGGCGGTTGCCGTCCGGCGTCACCGCCCAGGGATCGCGCCCGTCGCGCCATTCGCCGGCCATGCCGTCGACGGTGTCGCCGTGGCCATAGCTGAGCATCGTCGGGGCGCTGTCGCTCTCGTGGTAGGTCGCGATCAGGAACGGCGACTTGCCGCTCGGCGAGGGCACGATCTCGGAGGAAAAGCCGAGCGCGGCAAAGGACGGCGTCAGCTCGTTGGTCAGATACGCCGCGAGGTCGTCCTTGCGCTCGGGATTGAGGCTCTCGGTGCGATAGGCGACCCGGCGGCCGAGCTCGGCCAGGAAGTCACCGCTCGTCAGGCTCTGACGGGCACGGGCGATTGCATCAATCCTGGTCATGGCGCTTTTCCAGTCACAACGAAGGCGGCGTCATATCGGGATCGTGGGCGGAGCGAAAGAGGCTGGGTTTGAATTCAATGGGTCAGCGCATGCGTCTCGGATTATGGAACTGCCATGCCTGGGACTTGACGCGTCGGGCAGCATTGTCGCCGTCCCCGACTTACGCGCTCTCGTTCTCGCGGTGCGGTCGAGCACCCGAGCTATTGGCATGAACACCCTCACGAGACGGAGGGCGCGGGGAATGCCGGGTGAAGGCCTCACCCATGGCCCGCCTGCAGAAAGAAAAGCAGGCGGCAGTCACCACAGGTTCAGCCGAACATCCGGCATTCCCCGCGCGACGGTTTTCACGCTTATAGCGCGCTCTCCCCGGTGTCCGGCTCGATAGCCACCGTCGTCTGCGGGATCATCACCCGCGGACTTGGCGCCAGCATCGGGGCGCCAGGACCACACGCCTTCACGTCCGCAACCTGCCGTTCGTCGGCGCGGGTCTCCCCACGCTGCGGCATGCCGACAGCCGTCGCATCCCACCTCGCGTGTCGTGACGATCGCGATGCGCCCCTCCGTGTGAGGCGGGATTTCGGGAATAAAGCACATCTTCGGATATTCGTAAAGAATTTTCTCGCGGCTTCTCCGCCCGCCGCCTCCTTCGAGACGCCCGCCTGCGGCGGGCTCCTCAGGACGAGGACCGAGCTTGTGGCGAAATCCTAACCTCATGGCTGGCGAGATCTCCCACCCTCATGGTGAGGAGCGCCGCTTCCCCCGGATGGTCGTGACCGAGCGAGCAGGTCGCCGCGGATGAGGTGCGGCGCGTCTCGAACCATCAGGCCGAGCTGTTCAATTCACCGCATTGCTCACCATCACCTCGATCAGCTTCGTGCCCGGCCGCCGGAAGGCCTCCGACAGCACCGACTTCAACTCACTGGGATCGCTGACGCGCAGTGACTCGCAGCCCAGCGATCTTGCCATCCCGGCGAAGTCCACCGGCGGATCGGCGAAATCCATGCCGATATAGTTGTCGTCGCCGTGGAACGACAGCAGCCGCTGCTTGATGATGCGATAGCCGCCATTGTTGACGATGACGACGGAGAGCGGCAGCTTGTGGTGAGCCGCGGTCCACAGCGCCTGGATCGAGTACATCGCACTGCCGTCGCCGGAGTAGCACACCACGGGACGGTCGGGATTGGCGAGGCTGACGCCGACCGAGGCCGGCAGGCCCCAGCCGATGCCACCCGACGCGAGGCCGTGATAGTTGTAGCGGTCGCGGTACGGCCAAAGCGCCGTCATGTAGCGCGCCGAGGTCAGGCCCTCGTCGACCAGGATGCCGTGCTCCGGCATCGCCTCGGCGACCTGCAGCGCCAGATAGTCCGGATCGATCGGCATCCGCTCGCGCGCCGCTTCGATCTGCGCGGCCAGCGTGCGGCACCGCGCGCTCCAGTTCTTCGCGGACAATTCGGCCACGCGCTCCTGCGCACGCGCCTGCAAGGCCGCGCCGCCGAGGTCGCGCAAGAGCGGCGTGAGCTGAAGCAGCGTCTCGCGAACGTCGGCCTTGAGCGCGATCTCGGCGCCGAAATTCTTTCCCAGTTCCCAATCGACGAGGCCGATCTGCACGATCGGCAAGCCCTCGGGCAGCGGCTCGATCTCGCTGTGGACGGACATCCGCAAGGGGTCGGCGCCGAGCACGATGAGAAGATCGTGGGGTGCAAGCAGGTCGCGGACCTGCTTCTGCGCGCGCGACAATGAACCGATGTAGCAGGGATGCTCGGACAGGAAATGCGCGCCATAGGGTGCGGACTGCTGATGCACGGGAGCGCCGAGCGCCGACGCGAACTCGGCCGCGGCCTGCAGCGCATCGCTCTTGACGATCTCGTCGCCGGTGATGATCACTGGCCGCTGCGCCTTCAAAATGCGCTGCGCAAGCCCCTGCAACGCGTCCGCGGCCGGCAACACGCGCGCATCGACACGGGTGGAACGGCCGAGCTCGATGCCGGCTTCGGCGTTGAGGATATCGCCGGGCAGCGAGATGAAGACGGGCCCGGTCGGCGGCGTGGTCGCGACCTTGGCGGCGCGCCTGACGATGCGCGGCAGGTCTTCCAGCCTCGTCACCTCGACCGCCCATTTCACCAGCGGCTCGGCCATCCGCACCAGCGGGCCGTAGAGCAATGGCTCCATGAGGCCGTGGCCCTGCTCCTGCTGGCCGGCGGTGAGGATCATCGGCGTGCCGGTGAACTGCGCGTTGTAGAGCGAGCCCATCGCATTGCCGAGACCCGGCGCGACGTGGACGTTGCAGGCGACGAGGCGGCCCGAGGCACGGCTGAAGCCGTCGGCGATCGCCACCACCAGGCTCTCCTGCATCGCCATGACATAGGTGAGATCTGGATGATCCTTCAGCGCATGCATGACGGGCAGCTCGGTGGTGCCGGGATTGCCGAACAGATGCGTGATGCCCTCGTCCTTGAGCAGCGCGAGGAAGGCCGAACGTCCGGTGGTGCGGTTTTTCATGTTGCAGTTCCTCCGGCGACGCGGTGTTGTTTGTTGGTGCAAGCCCTCACCACGTCATGGCCGGGCTTGTCCCGGCCATCCACGTCGGTCGGCACGCTTGGATGGACGTGGATGCCCGGGACAAGCCCGGGCATGACGATGTGGAAAGAGACGAGCGAAGAGCGTCGATCATCATACGCTTCGCTTCTCGCAATGACGTGGAGAGAGCGGAGGCTACGCCTCGGCTGTCTCCTGATACACCGGATAGTCCGTGTAGCCCTTCTCCTCGCCGCCGTAGAAGGTCGGTCGGTGATAGGGCGTCAAGGGCCAGCCGTGCTGCAGGCGTGCCGGCAGGTCCGGATTGCTGATGAAGTAGCGACCGAAGGCGATGGCGTCGGCATGGCCCGCCTTGATCGCCGCCTCCGCCGGCTCGCCGGTAAAGCCGCCGGCGCCGATCAGCACGCCCTTCCAGATCGGACGGAACAGCGCCAGCGCCGACGGCACGTTCTGCCAGTTGACGTCGGCGCGGCCGGCGCCGGAGGAGCGCGGCTCGATCAGGTGCAGATAGGCGATGCCCAGCTTGTCGAGCGCCTCGATCGCATGGGTGTAGAGCGGCATCGGGTCGGCTTCGCCGGAGCCGTTGGCGATGCCATAGGGCGACAGCCGCACGCCGACCTTGTCGGCGCCGCAGGCGGCGATCACCGCCTCGGTGACCTCGAGCAGAAATCGGCAGCGGTTCTCGATGGAGCCGCCATAGCGGTCGGTGCGCTGGTTGCTGCGGGTCTGCAGGAACTGCTCGATCAGATAGCCGTTCGCGCCGTGCACCTCGACGCCGTCGAAGCCGGCGGCCATCGCATTGCGCGCGGCCTGGCCATAGGCGGCGACAAGCGCGGGGATCTCGTCGGTGTCGAGCGCGCGCGGCGTCTCGTAAGCTGCGCCTTTGCCTTCCGCCGTCATCGCCTTGAGATCGTCGCCGATCGCGATCGCCGACGGCGCCACCGGCAACGCACCGCCCGGCTGGAACGAGGAATGCGAGACGCGGCCGACATGCCAGAGCTGCAGGAAGATGAATCCGCCCTTGGCATGCACGGCGTCGACGACCTGCCTCCAGCCGGCGATCTGTGCCGTGCTATAGATGCCCGGCACGTTCGGGCTACCGGTGCCGGTCGGCGCGACCGGCGAGGCCTCGGCGATGATCAGCCCGCCCGGCGTGGCGCGCTGCGCATAATAGTCGACGTTGAGCGGCCGCGGCGCGAGCGTCTCCTTTGCGGCGCGCATGCGGGTCAACGGCGCCATCACGACGCGATGCTTGAGGTGATAAGGACCGATCGTGAGCGGTGAAAACAGCGCAGGCAGCATTTCGTCCCCAGATGTCGTTGCGATTGTCGATTGGCATCATCTTGTTCGCAAAACATGATGGTGGCAATGTCCGCCCCACGTCAGTATGAGCAGACCCTCCATGCCGAAAGCGAACGCCCTGCCCTCGCTCAGCCTGCGCATCGATCTCGATGACGGCAGCCGGATCGGGCCGGGCAAGATCGCGCTTCTGGAGAACATCGCGCGGCACGGCTCGATCTCAGCGGCCGGGCGCGCGATGGACATGTCCTACAAGCGGGCCTGGGACCTCGTCGACGAGATCAACCGGGTATGCCGGCAGCCCGCGGTCGCGCGGCAGACCGGCGGCCGCAATGGCGGTGGCGCGGCGCTGACGGCGTTCGGCGCGCAGCTGGTCGAACGTTACCGGCGCATCGAGCGCGACGCGGCCAATGCCGTGAAGAAGGATCTCGCCGCGCTCCGCAGCGACATCGAGAAGCCAAGGAAGGCCCGCGGGGTCAGGGCCGCGTCGTAAGCCGGTTCCAGCCGACGCGGTGCATCTGTGACCGGACTGATGCGCCTCGCGTTGTAGCCGCAAAAAACCCGTCTTGCCGTCAGCGGGATGATCTTGCAGCCGCGCCGGGACATCATACACCAGCATCTCATCGTCATGCCGGAGAACCTGCCGTGTCTCACCCTGCCCTGTCCGCCGACCACACCGCCGTCATCACCGGAGGCGCCTCCGGCATCGGGCTCGCCGCCGCCATGCGCTTTGCAGAACGCGGCATGAACGTCTGCATCGCCGATATCGACGAGGCCCGGCTGCGCGACGCCGCCGCCAGGCTCGCGGCTGCTACCAAGCGTGGCGAGGCTGCGGTCATGACCGCCACGGTCGATGTGAGCAGCCGGGACAGCGTGGTCGCGCTCGAAACGGCGGTGCGGCAGCGGTTCGGCGCGATCGACGTGCTGATGAACAATGCCGGCATCCAGCCGGGCAGCAAGATGCTTGCCGACGACAATTGGCAGCGCATCCTCGGCGTCAACCTGTGGGGCATCATCCATGGCGCGCAGGTGTTCGCCCCCCGCATGATCGCGCAAGGCCGGGCGGCGCTGATCATCAACACCGGCTCCAAGCAGGGCATCACCACGCCGCCTGGCGATCCCGCCTACAACGTTTCCAAGGCCGGCGTGAAGGCGTTCACCGAGGCGCTGCAGCATGAGCTGCGCAACACGCCCGGCTGCCAGGTGACAGCGCATCTGTTCATTCCGGGCTTCGTGTTCACGCCGCTGACCGCCAATGGCCGCGTCGAGAAGCCGGCCGCAGCCTGGACGCCGGAGCAGACCGTCGACTTCATGCTGGAGCGCGTCGCGGCCGGCGACTTCTACGTGCTGTGCCCTGACAACGACGTGCCGCGCGCGCTGGACGAGCGGCGCATCCTGTGGGCCGCGGGCGACATCGTCGAGAACCGGCCGCCGCTGTCGCGCTGGCATGCCGACTACGCCGACGCGTTCTCGGCCTTCGCAAAGAAATCGCCATGATCCGGCCACATCGCAGCGGCGGCCCGTCGTTGCTCCGGATCTCAGCATCATTTCGCCGGACGCGTCGGATCGTCGCAAGGCGCTCCGTGTGCGTTCGGAACGTCCAGCATCGACCGAATCGCGGCGGTCGAGCGCTCTTGCAACTCACTGATTGGCCATGGCGCGACGTCGCCGCGGGTCGCGCGCTCTTGAAGCGGCCGCTCTCCCGTCAAGCGGTGAGATGTCGCAGCTCTGCGGCAGCGCCCCCGGGTACGCCGCACGACAATCTGACGCAGACGCATTCCACAATCCTTGCGCGAAGCAGCCACGAAGCGGGCAGCAGATAGCCGCATCATCCGCACCGCGTCAGCCGCGCCCCGTTGCCTCGGCTCATTTGCAGTGGTGCGCAGCCTTGGGGAGTACGTCGGACATGTCGCACCATCATCGTCACCATCACGACAGTCACCACGATCACCATCATCACAACCACCACCATCACAATCATCACTGCCAGCCGGCGCCGATGCCTCCTACGCCCACGCCGCCCACGCCGACAACTCCCACGCCACCGACGCCCGCGCTCGGCTTCGCCGAACTCGGCGTGGTGTTCAACGACGCGACGCGCTTTCTCGAAGGCGGGCTGTGGCGCAACGTGGTCGACGAAGGCGGCCAGGGGCTCGGCAGCGTCTACAACTACGCCGGCGATCTCACCGTGATTCAGGATGGCCTGAAGGCGATGGTTGCCGCCAACCAGTTCACCGGGCAGACGCTGACCAACGTCAACAAGATTCTCGCCGACATCACGGTCGCGCAGGATGCCGCGATGGCGTCGGTGACCGGCGGCGGCGCGTTCGGCAGCATCGCCGCGGCGGAGACCGCGCTGCGCAACGCGCATCTCGACATCCTCGATGTCGTCAACAACGATCCGAACCTCGCGGGCAACGCTACCAACGCCGATGGCGTCACCGGCTTCCTGCAGGCGCCGGCGCTGCTGCCCGAGGGCGTGACGGCCGCAACCGCCGCCAAGGGCACGCTGGCCGAGCTCGGCCTGATCTTCAACGACGCCGCCAACCGGCTGATCGGCGGCGTCAACGACAGCAATGTCGACATCATCCAGGACGATGTCGACGCGCTGATCGCCGGCCTCAATGCGCTGGTCGCCGCCAACCCGCTGCAGTTCGGCGGCCTGACCGGCGTGCACGCGCTCGCCATCATCGACCAGCTCGCGCTCGTCAACACCCACATCAACGGCGCGGCCGGCAATGTCGACATCGGCCGCGCGCTCAACGACGACTTCCTCGACATCATCGACATCGTCGCCGGCGACACCAATCTCGCCAACATGGCGCAGCAGAACGGCCTCAACGGCTGGACCGGATTCGGCGACTTCCTCAATCCGACGCCGGCCTATCAGGACAACCAGGCGCAGACCGATTTCTGGGCCATGTTCATCGCCCAGTCGAACGCGCTCGGCAAGGCGGCGATCGCGGCGGTCAATGCCGGCGACGCCGCCGCGATGGCGCAGGTCACCGCCGACCTGATGACGTTCAAGAAGGACGTCACCGATTTCGACGCGGCGCAGGGCGGCATCTTCCAGGCCCGCTTCGACAACGAGCTGCTCGGCGACCAGAGCACGCTCGGCGCCGAGATCGCCAAGATCCTCGAGGGCTTCCAGGCCGGCAACAAGGCGCTGGTCGCCGCGGCCGCCGACCAGATGCACCAGAACGCAGCCGATGTCGGCGGCAACAACATCCCGGTCAATGGCGGCGCCTACAATGTCGACGGCACCACGATCGGCCAGGTGCTGGCGACCACCGGCGGCGGCAACAGTGCCGACGCCGCCGCCGTCCTGGCGGCCATCACGGCGGCGCCCGCCTCGAACGTGATCATGCTGGCGAGGGCGGCGCCCGCCGCCAGCGCCGCTCCGGCGACCCTCGTCATGGACGGTCCGATGATGGAAGGGCCGATGATGGACATGTCACAGCATCAGCATGCCCACCATCACATGTGGGCGTGACGTCCTGAGGATCAGGCGCCTGCACCAGCAGGCGCCTGACCAGCGCGAGCGCGGTTTCCGTGGCCGGATCGGCCGAGATCACGGAGACCGCGAGCACGATGAGATCGACTGGCTGGTGCGACAGCACGATCACATGCGTCGCATGCCGCGCATCCATCAGCGCCACCATGCGCTCGACGGCCGGATCGGCGACCGCCCGCCGCCACGGCGCATCGGCCCGGCGCAGCACCCGGCTCGACGCGAGAAAGTCGCGCAGCAGCGGCGGATCATAGGCAATCAGCTCATCCTCGCGGCAACGGCGTGCGCTCTCGAAGACCGGCTGGCGCGTGAGCTCGGCGATCAGAGCGTCGCGTGTCGCCGCATTCGACGCCCCGATCGAGTCGAGCACGCCCGGCTCGCGGGCTTGCAGCACCGCGCGCAAGGCGTCCCCGATCAGTCCGATCGTGAGCACGCCGGCCACGGCGACCGCGCAGAAACGCATCAGTTGCGCAGCGTCGACCTCCGGTGAGAGCGCTGCCGCGGCAGCGCCGAGCAAGGCCGCGCCGAGGATCCGCAACACCGTCAGCAGCCCGCTTTGGCGCTGCGTCTCCGCGCTGGCGCCGGCGATCAGGATCGCGGTCACCGCCAGCAGCGCGCCCAATGCGCCGAGCCGCACCGGCATGCCCGGCGCCAGCACGCGAAAATCTGTGATGATGAAGGGGATGACCATGATGGCGCCGAAGGCGACGCGATCGATGGCGCGGTTCTCCCACGCCAGCAGGCTCGCGCGGTCGCGGCGAAGCAGCAGCCAGGCGCAGGTCGCAAAGCCTGCGAGCTGAAAGGCTGACAGCACGATTGTGTGGTGACTTTCGAACGCGACCGGACCGAGCGCGCCGGCGATCGCGAGAGCCGCGCCGCCGGCAAGGGCAATTGCCTTGAGCATGCGATGCGCGTGCCGGCGCAGCAGGCCCTCCGTCACCGCCAGCGCGCCGAGCGGGATCAGCGCCGCCGGAATCAGCGAGAGGCGGTCGAGAAAAGCATTGTCCATCCACCAGGCGATGCCGCGCAGCAGGAACAGCGAGGCGACCGTCCCGAGCAGAACGACGAGCCGCGCCGTCAGCGGTCCCCGGGGATCGCGCCGGTGCAGCATGGCGGCGGCCACCGCGAGGCCGATCGCGCCGCAGAGGTTGACGATGGAGTCGGCAACGATGCCGGCCGTCATGGCGTGGGCTCGCCGGTCGGCCGGCGCGGACGCAAGGTGCCGAACGTCCTGGTATCGTCGAGCCAGTGCACCAGCGGCAGGATCATCCGCTGCAGCGCCAGCACGGCCGAGGTCGCCAGCAGCGCCGGCAGCGAGTCCGAGGGGATCTCGCGCAGCAGATAGCGCCGGGCGGCGGCGAGATCGATCCGGCCGAGCTGCAGCAGATCGTCGCCCCTGGCGTAGTCCAGCTCGCGCGCACAGAAGCCGTTGTAGACGGGGTCGCGATGCTTGGGCGCGTCGTCATACGTCTTCTTGAGCGCGTCGGAGCCGCCGGTATAGGCGTCGGTGATGACGAAGCGCTGTTCGTCGAACCCGGCCTCGTCGCCGACGCCGAAAACCGCCCGATGCGCCCGCATGATGCCGCGCGCGAGCTGAAGATGCGCAAAGCTCGGCCGGGCCTGCGGCAGCGGCGACGGATAGACGTCGGAGAAGGTCTCGCAGACCATGCCGGCCACCGCCGGCACCTGCGTGACGTTGGAGATCCATTTCGGCCGCAGGCCGTCACGGATGAACAGCAGCAGCGTGGTGAGGCCGTAGAGCACGCCGGAAAGGCCTTTGCCGCGCGCGTCCGGGTCGACCATCACCAGTCCGAGATGCAGCACCTGCTGGGCGTCGCCGTCGCGCTCGACCTGCATCACCGCGAGCGCGTTGAACGCGATCGGCCGGCCGCCCGCCTCCTCCGACACCACGGTGATGATGGCGCGCGCGAGCGGCTCGCGCTGGCCTGAAAAAATGCCATAGGTGAGCTCGCCGGCCGGCAGCGTCTTGCCGGCGATGGTGCGGAGATCGGCTACGAGCGCCGCCAGCGCCGCATCATCCAAGGTCGTCCCCGGGCTCTCGACGATGCGCGTGCGCAACTCCGCGTGGGTTCGCAGCGACAGGTCCATCGCCTCCTGGCCGAGCGCGGTCAGCCAGAAGCTGATGCCGCGTCGGATACGCCCCACTGCTGCGACGATGTTCACTTGTAGACCCACCCGCCAGACCATGCCTGCCGTCACCAGCATCCTAGCATCATGGCCAGATCCGACTGACCTAACCTGACGCCGTTAATGCACGATCATGATGAGAGGCGGAGCGGCGGCAAAGGTAAACGCAGTCTGAATGGCAGCCATGCTTGGGCCGCTCCATCCCTGCCTTGTTCCATGAACGTCCTGCCTCCACGCCGTCATGGCCGGGCTTGTCCCACGGCTGTCCGGTTCAGACAGACTGGACATGGTGCATGGCGTGGATTCTTCTGCGGTCTTGAGCATCGCCAAATGTTCGAGACACACCAGGAAGGTCCCGCCATGCCGCATCAGAATACAGTATTCCGAGACATTCTGAAGTTGGTCCCCTGGCATCGCTTCGAGGCGCTTGTGGACGAGCATGGCACGGACGCGCGGATTCGACGGCTTTCCACCAAAGACCAATTTGTGGCGCTGCTGTACGGCCAGCTTTCGGGGGCTTCCAGTCTGCGTGAGATTGTCACCGGGCTGTCGAGCCACACCGCGCGGCTTTATCACCTGGGTGGGGGCCCTGTCCGCCGCTCGACTTTCGCGGACGCCAATATGAATCGGCCTGCGGAGATGTTTGCCGCCCTGTTGGCCATCATGATGAAGCAGGCCCATCGCCGGTTACGCCGCAAGCTTGCCGAGACGACGTATTTGATTGATTCGACCAGCGTACGGCTGACAGAAGCCAGCGCTGGCTGGGCACGGTTCTCTACCGGTGTCTGCGGTGCCAAGGTGCATGTGATCTATGATGCCGACGCCGACCGGCCGATTTATGCGGCAATCAGCGGAGCCAACGTCAACGACAATACTGCAGCGCATCAGATGCCCATCGAGCCGGGAGCAACCTACGTCTTCGATCTCGGCTATTATGAATATGCTTGGTGGGCTCAACTGGACGCCGCCGGTTGTCGAATCGTGACCCGGTTCAAATCCAATACGCCGCTGCGGGTCGTGGAGGAGTTGCCTGTCATCGCGGATGGCAACATCCTCTCCGACCGCATCGGCTTCCTTCCACAACGCCAAGCCTACAGCCGCCGCAATCCAATGCAGACTGCGGTGCGCGAAGTGCGCGTCACCTTGGAAACGGGAAAGATCCTGCGCATCCTGTCGAACGACCTCGATGCCAGCGCTCAAGAGATCGCCGACCTCTATCGTCGCCGCTGGGCCATCGAGTTGTTCTTTCGTTGGGTCAAGCAGACCCTCAAGATCACCAGGTTCCTCGGGACTTCTGAGAACGCCGTTCGTATCCAGATCGCCGTTGCCCTGATCGCCTTCCTCTTGCTTCGCCTCGCGCAAGACCTTCAGAAGGCAATCCAAAGCCCCTTGGTCTTTGCCAGATTGGTCCGCACCAACCTCATGCATCGCCGCCCCATCGATCAATTGCTCACGGGGCCACCCCAACTTGCCAAAAACCCACAACAGTTGAGCCTCGCAATATGCGGAAGCTGAACCGGACAGTCGTGGGACAAGCCCGGGCATGACGGAGTAACCAATTGAACGCTTCTGCGTCGCATGCATCTCGTCCGATACGATCGATGCCATAGACCGAGGAAGCAAGGGGGCTGCGACTGCCGGCTTACGCCGCCTTCGACACCTCCATCAGCAGGCGCTCGGCGCGGGCGTCCTCGATGCGGTTGACGAGCTTGCCGCTCTCGTGGCGGTCGCGCAGGGTCTTGGTCAGGGTGACGCAGGTCTGCACCAGCATGACGATGCCCATCGTCAGATAGCCCTTCATCCAGAGATCGATCGGCATGAAGAAGACGCCGAGAGCGACGAGGAAGGCGGAGGCGCCGAACGAGGCGTAGGAGAAGGTGATGAAGGCGCTGCTGTGCGGCTGGGTGTTCTGGTTCATGGTCGGCTCCTATGATGGCGTGGTTGTTGATGCGTTCGATCGGGGGTGACGAAATTCAGTTGGCCGGGGCGGTGCGGCCGGCCTTCAGCCGCGCCAGCACGTCGTCGGCAGTGGTCTTGATGCGCGGGCCAAAGCCCTGCTCGGCGAGCTTCTCGGCCGTGGTGATCGGCCCCGTCGCGGCATCGAGCTCCATGAGCGCCTCGTCCGCGGCTTGCGCCTCGATCTGCCGCTCGCGCAGCCGTTTCAGCGTCGCCTCGGCCTCGGGCAGCGTGCACTCGTAAGGACGCGCCGCCTCGATGCCGCCGCGGCGCAGATTGCGTACGGCCTCGGAGGCGCGCGCGATGCGACGGCCGCGATCGAGCTCGGCAATGCGCGCCTCGGCGTTGGCGACATGCCTCTTCAGCCTCGTGATCTCCGTCGCGAACAGCGCCCGCGCCGTCCTGGCGGCGTCGCGCTCGGCCTCGAGGCCGGCGATCGCGTGCGCCGCCTCGCGGGCCAGATCCTCGCGGCCGCCGTCGAGGGCTGCGGTGGCGCGCACCTCGAGATCGGTGATCCGCGCCAAGGTCGCCTCGAGCCGCTTGCCCTCCTGCTGGTCCTGCGCGATGGCCAGAGCCAGCGCGCGCTTGCTGCGTTCGACAGCGGCGGCGGCGTCACGCAGCTGCTGATCCAGGATCACCAGCGCGGTACGGTCCTGCAGCTCCTCCTCCGCGACGGCCACGGTGCCCCGAAACAGCGTCAGAACGGTCTTGAACATTGTGAACTCCCTGTTATGAGCATCGCTCATAGGATTTCTTCTAGCGCAATCATGAGCGGCGCTCAAGGATTATTTTGAGCGACGCTCAATATTTTGGTCGACAATGTCCAAGACACTGGAAAGACGCGCAAAACAGCGCGAAGCCCTGATCGAGGCTGCCGAGCGGATGATCCGCACGCGGGGTCTCGCCGGCCTGAAGACGCGCGATCTCGCCCAGGAGATCGGCGTCGCCAATGGCGCGGTCTACAATCTCGTCGCCGATGTCGACGAGCTCGTGCTGATGGTCGGATCACGCACCCTGGCGCGGCTCGATGCCAACCTGTCCGCAGCCGAGGGCGCGGGCCCTCCCGGCCCCGAGGCTGCGCTGGTGCGCATCGCGATCGCCTATTGCGACTTCGCCGCCCACAATCTCGAGCTCTGGCGCGCGCTGTTCGAACATCGCATGGCGCCCGAGAAGCCGCTGCCCGACTGGGCCATCGCCGACCAGATGCACCTGTTCCGTCACATCCACCAGCCGCTGGCGGCGTTGTTTCCGCAGCGCTCGTTCGACGACATCAGCGTCACCGCGCGCAGCCTGTTCTCGGCCGTCCACGGCATGGTCGCGCTCGGCTTGGAGCAGAAGCTGATCGCGGTGCCGCTCGCCGCCTTGCGCGCGCAGATCGCGACCATGGTGAAGGCGATGGTGACGGGACTGGTGGCGGAGGAGAAAGCCGGCCACTGACGAGAGGCTTTGCGCCGGGCGAACAGCATCATCGGCACCTGATGCCAACCATCAGGCTCGACTGCTTCACGTCTACTTGTTGTCTTAGCTAATTGCCCTCATGGCGGCGCAGCTCTCTCGTTGTTCAGCCGGAATTGACGGCGCGAACAAACAACCGCCGCATTGCTTCGCAGTATCATGTCGACGTTCGGACTTGTTCCAGACAACATGTCTGGGACAGTCGAGCCACCAGCACGCGATGATGAGTGCTGGTCGTGCGACATGCGCAGATCTCGACGCATGGCCACACTCATCCGGCCGGCAGAACCTGCAGCGTATGACGGCCGCGCGATCAAGAAGAAAACTCCAACGAGTCCATGACGCGCGAGCCAAGGGGGAAATCGTGAGACATTTGCGTGCGCCCAATGACGACCGCGATCCGCCATTCCCGTCCGGCTACGACGACGGCCGGCGTCCGATGTATGAACAATCGTGGCGCGACGAGCACGACCGGCCCACGCCCGCTGAATTCGCGTCGCGCTACGGCGTGCAGGAGGTTCCTCCGCCGCCACGGGAGCGGCGGTTGCTCGGCGTGCTGAGCGTGCTGGGGCTCGTGGCTGTCGCCGCTGGCGTGGCCGGCTTTGCCGCGATGCGGCTTCCGACGCGGTGGACCGCTGCGCTCTCCGCCAACGGCAGTGCGGAGGTGACGACGCCGGCAACAGTCGCCCCGCCGCCGGTCCGCGCCGCGCAGACAGTCGCGCCGGTCCAGGATGCTTTCCCGACCGGAGCGTTCGCGAGCGCCCTCCCCGTGGTCACGCCAGACCAGAGCATGCCGCTCAGGGAGGAGGACCGCACGCCGAAGTTCGACACGCGGATGGCCAATGCCGCGGCGGCGCCGCCGACCAGCGCGCGCCCCCCGGTCCAGGGCGTGACCGACACCGAAATCAGCTTCGGAATGGCGGCGCCGTTCTCGGGTCCGGCCCGCGAGATGGGCCATCAGCTCAAGCTCGGCATCGACCTCGCCTTCGCGCAGGCCAACGAGGAAGGCGGCGTGCATGGCCGGCAGCTCAAGCTCTACACGGCCGATGATGCCTATGAGCCGACGCGGACGCTGAACGCGATGAAGGAGCTCTACGAGCAGCAAAAGGTGTTCGGCTTCGTCGAGAACTACGGCAGCCCGACGGCCCTGATCTCGGTGCCCTACGCGCTCGAGCACCATGCGCTGTATTTCGGCGCCTTCACCGGGGCTCCTTCGCTCCGCCGCGACCCGCCGGACCGCTACGTCTTCAACTACCGCGCCGGCTACGCCGAGGAAGCCCATGCGCTGGTGAACTATCTCGTCAAGAGCCGCAAGCTGCGACCGCAGGAGATCGGAGTGCTCACCCAGCAGGACGCCTATGGCGACGCGGGGTGGGAGGGCGTCAGCAAGGCGATGCACGCGCTGCGCGGCGGCGCGGGCGACGCCTTCCGCATGAGCTACAGCCGCAACACCGTCAATGTCGACGAGGCCATCGCGCAACTCCGCCGGCAGAAGCATGCGATCAAGGCCGTCGTGCTGGTCGCCACCTTCCGCGCCGCGGCCAAGTTCATCGAGAAGACCCGCGACCTCTATCCGGACATGACCTACGCGACGATCTCGGGCGTCGGCAGCACCGGCCTCGCCAGCGAGCTGATGGTGCTCGGCCCGCGCTATGCCGACGGCGTCATCTGCACCCAGGTCACGCCGGCCGTCGACGGCTACGCCTCCGTCACCCTGAACTACAAGAAGGCGCTCGCCAGATATTTCCCCGGCGAGCCGGCGGACTACTCGTCCCTGGAAGCCTATCTCACCGCCAACGTCCTGATCGAAGGGCTGCGGCGCGCTGGTCCCGCCGTCGACACCGAGTCGCTGGTCGACGTCCTCGAATCGATGCAGAACTACGAGCTCGGCGTTGGATCGAAGGTGAGCTTCGGCCCCTCCGACCACCAGGCGCTGCACAAGGTCTGGGGCACGCAGCTCGACAAGACCGGCCAGTATCATGCGATCGATCTCGAATAGACGGAATGGCCGGATCGCGCCGCGCTCGGCGCATGTCAGCGGGTTGCGTCGATCCGCGATTTCGGCCATATCGGTCCGATGATCAAGACCGAGACCCTGCGCGCGAACATGTGGTGGCGCTCCATCTAGGAGCGGCACGGCCTCGTCTTTCATCGCCCGTTGCCGCCGTTCATCGGCCTGCGACGCGGTTCTTGTCATCAACAGCATCGAAGAGCTCGATCGAGCGGCGGTTCTCACTCCTGGAGAACCACAATGCGTCCCTCAGTGCCAGACCGTCCCGTCATCCTGACCGGCGACAGAACCACCGGCCCCCTGCACCTCGGCCACTATGTCGGCTCGCTGCGGAACCGCGTCGCGCTGCAATCCACGCATCGGCAATTCCTGCTGCTGGCCGATGCCCAGGCGCTCACGGACCACGCCCATGATCCGGCCAGGGTGAGCCGGAATATCCTGGAGATCGCGACCGACTATCTCGCCGTCGGCATCGATCCGGAGATGACGACCATCTGCCTGCAATCGCATTTGCCGGCGCTGGCTGATCTCACGCTGCTCTACATGAACTTCGTCACGGTGGCGCGGCTCGAGCGCAACCCGACCATCAAGGACGAGATCCAGGCGCGCGGCTTCGGCCGCGATATTCCGGCCGGCTTCCTTTGCTATCCCGTCGCGCAGGCCGCCGACATCACCGCCTTCAAGGCGACCATCGTGCCGGTCGGAGACGACCAGGCGCCGCTGATCGAGCAGACCAACGAGATCGTCCGCCGCATCAACCGCCAGGCGGGCAGCGAGGTGCTGCCCGAGGCACGCGCGCTGATCCCGAGCGTCGGGCGCCTGCCCGGCGTGGACGGCAAGGCCAAGATGAGCAAATCACAGGGCAACACGATTCCGCTCTCCGCCACGGCGGACGAGATCCGCGATGCCGTCCGCCGCATGTTCACCGATCCCGGCCACATCAGGGCCGCGGATCCCGGCCGCGTCGAGGGCAATGTCGTCTTCACCTATCTCGACGCGTTCGACGACGATCCTGCGGCTGTTGCGGACCTCAAGGCGCGTTATGTCCGCGGCGGCCTCGGCGACAGCATCGTGAAGCGGCGACTCGATGACGTGCTGCAGGCCGTGGTCGCGCCCATCCGCGACCGGCGGGCGGCGTTGGCGCGCGATCCCAGCCATGTTCTCGACATCGTCAGGCGCGGCACCGAACTGGCGCGCACCCTCACTACTGCGACCTTGCGCGATGTCCGCGACGCGCTCGGTCTGTTCACGCTGCAATAGCTCTCGAATGATGAGGCCGCATGTGCCGCCGGATCGAGACCAAAGCGCGGCGGCATTTACCGGGCGGAAACCGTTGCTGTCGTTGAATGCGAGCATGGCTCAGTTGCGCATGGAAGTTCGCGATTCGGCCGGCACCATCCTGCCGGGCTATGGCGACGCATTCTTCGACCTCAGGCTCCCCGGCGATCACCGCCGCGTGGCGCAGACGCTGCTCCAGATCATTCGCGGCGACGATTTCCGCTCACCGGTCCACAGCGTCCACTTCTTCCGGGGCGCTTCCGAGATCGGCTGCTGGTCGGTCGACGACGAGCGCGCGGAGATGAGCTTCGTGGACGAATTCGCGCACACGCCGCCGGCCGCGGCGTAACAACTTCCCCGACAAGCTCCCGACACGCGGCATCGGCCTCATGCGATCCGGGGGTGCGCCGCCTGATGCCAGGCCCAGGCCGAGCGGATGATCGTGCCGAGATCGGACCGATGCGCCGCGAAGCCGAGCTCCTGCCGGGCAAGGCGCGGATCGGCGACCAGGACCGGTGGATCGCCGGCGCGGCGCGCGCGCACCACCAGCGGGATCCGCTCGCCGGTCTCCCTGCCGATTGCATCGACGATCTCGCGCACCGAATGGCCGCGGCCGGTGCCGAGATTGTAGGTGCCACCCGAACCGTTCTGCAGCAGACGCTCCATCGCGGCGATGTGGGCTGCCGCGAGATCATCGACGTGAACATAGTCGCGCACGGCGGTCCCGTCGGGTGTGTCATAGTCGGTGCCGAAGATCGCGAAGTCCGGCACATGGCCGAGGATCGCCATCAGCGCCCGCGGGATCAGGTGCGTCTCGGGATCGCGCAGCTCACCGATCAGGCCTGACGCGTCGGCGCCGCCGGCGTTGAAGTAGCGCAGCACGATGGCCGACAGGCCGTAGGCCGCCTGATAGTCCGCCAGGATCTGCTCGATCATGTATTTCGAGCGGCCGTAGGGATTCAGGGCCGATCCCGCGGCGCTCTCGGGAATCGGATCCCGCCCGGCGTCGCCATAGACCGCGCCGGTCGAGGAGAACACCAGCCGCGCGCAGCCGGCCTCGCGCATGCCCTGCAGCAGGCGCAGGCTGCCGGCGACGTTGTTGAGATAGTATGCCTCCGGATCGGTGACGGATTCGCCGATCGTGCTCGGCCCGGCCAGGTGCATGACCGCGCCGACCCCGTGGGCGCGGATGGTGTCAGCCACTCTGGCGCTGTCGGCGATGTCGCCGACCACCAGCGGTCCCCACCGCACGAAGCGGCGATGGCCGGTGGACAGATTGTCGTAGCAGATCGGCACGTAGCCGGCCCCGGCAACGGCCTTGCAGCAATGAGCCCCGATGTAGCCGGCGCCTCCGGCAACCAGGATCGCTCCGTTGTGACCCATGCATGAAGGCCTTCTGATCAGCGAACGGCTGGACCCAGTCGCGGATGCGAAATGTGACCCAGCGCGGCGACCGCTGCAACCGGGCAGCGCGCCGGCCGGCGTCACCGACAACCGCTTGGCGGCACGCCGCTCTGCGCGCTCTTAACGGTCTTGCACCCCGGCCGGTCGTCCGGTGGCGGTCAGGTGATGCCGAATAGCTGATGTCACGCGATGGCAGCACGACATCTAGCCGTGAACAGACCTCGTACCCGGCTGTGCCGCTGATTCGGACGCGGTTCGTTCAAGTCGCGTTCTGAACGTTAACGTGAGCGCGCGCGACGTCGCATTCTGGGACATCATGCGCGGGCTGGTCGCGGCAGCGAGTGCAGCGCCGATGTCGTTGGCGCGGTCGCGGCGCGGCGATCGCGGGCTGTGCCCGTGTGCTCAACCTGCTGGCCTGTTAGCTGGTTCATCACGGTCCGATCGCCTGCCGGTTCCGTTCGGCGCGCAGATGTCCATGCCCCGCGGCGCATGGCTCACAACCCAGAGTCCAGGTGGCACGCGGCGCAGAATGGGGTACGAGTCGTCGGACTGATCAGCGTCGGCCGATGCAGGAGGCTCCCTTGAGTGAAACACCTGGTAACGTCGACGCGGCGGCGCGCGCTGCATCGACGCCGCCCCCCTCCTCCGCCGCGGCGCCCGGGCTCTGGGCGCGTCTCGGCATTCCGCTGCTTGCGGTGATCGCAGCGCTCGCCTTCGTGGCGCTCGCGACCACGCGCTGGAACGCCTGGACCGGCAACGCAACGACCCAGTCGACCAACGATGCCTATGTGCGCGCCGACCTGACGCAGCTCTCGAGCCGCGTGGCCGGCGAGGTGACGAAGGTTGCGGTCAGCGATTTCCAGCAGGTCAAGGCCGGCGACCTGCTGGTCCAGATCGATCCGGCCGACTACGAGGCACAGGTATCGCAGGCCGAGGCCAATGTCGAAGCGGCGCAGGCGGCGCTCGACAACCTCAGCAACCAGGTCGAGCTGCAATACGCGACCATCGCCCAGGCCGAAGCGCAGCAGGTCTCGGCCGGCGCGGCCGAGGTGCAGGCCAGGCAGGAGGAAGAGCGCCAGCAGTCGCTGTCGCAGAGCGAGGCAGGGACCAAGCAGCGGCTGGAACAGGCAACGGCCGCCTATGCCAAGGCACAGGCGGACGTGCGCGCGAGCCGTGCGGTGATCGCCGCCCAGCGCCACCAGTTGGAGGTGCTCACCGGCACCAAGAAGCAGCGCGGCGCCGATCTCGCCGGCGCCAAGGCCGCGCTCGCCGCGGCGCGGCTCAAGCTCGGCTACACCAGGATCACTGCGCCATTCGACGGCGTCGTCGGACAGCGCCAGGTGCAGGTCGGCGACTACGTCAACATCGGCAGCAGCCTGATCGCGGTGGTGCCGCTGCCGCATGTTTTCGTCATCGCCAACTACAAGGAAACGCAGCTCACCCATGTCGCGCCCGGCCAGCCGGTCGAGGTCACCGTGGACTCGTTCCCGGGCCAAAGGCTGCATGGCCGCGTCGAGCGGATCGCGCCGGCCTCCGGCTCGCAATTCGCGCTGCTGCCGCCCGACAATGCCACCGGCAACTTCACCAAGGTCGTGCAGCGCATTCCGGTCCGCATCGCCCTCGACGGCGACCAGCCGCTGCTCGCGCGGCTGCTGCCGGGCATGTCGGTCGAGACCCACATCCGCACCGCCGGCCAGGCCGATGGCACCAAGTGAGACCGATCGCGGACCGCTGTCGCGCGGCGGCCAGGCGGCGCATCCGCTGTTTGCCGTCGGGGCGGTGCTGCTCGGCTCGTTCCTGGCGAATTTCGACAGCCGGCTGACCTCGGTCGGCCTGCCCGATCTGCGCGGCGCGTTCTCGCTCGGCTTCGACGAGGGCGCTTGGCTGTCGACCGCCGCGATCGGCTCGCAGATCTTGATCGCGCCGGCGGTGGCGTGGCTCGCGACCGTGTTCGGCCTGCGCCGTGTGCTCGGCATTCCCAGCCTGGTCTACGCGGTGCTGTCGCTGATCATTCCGTTCGTGCGCGACTATCCGACCTTGATCGCGCTCGCGATCCTGCACGGCATGCTGCTCGGCACCTTCGTGCCGGCCACGCTCATGATCATCTTCCGCAACCTGCCGATCCGCTGGTGGCTGCCGGCGATCTCGATCTATGCGATCCGGGTCGGCTTCGCGCTGGATACCTCGACCTCGCTGGTCGGCTTCTATGTCGAGCATCTCGGCTGGCAGTGGCTGTACTGGCAGGGCGTCGTGCTGGCTCCGCTGATGGCGCTGATGGTCTATCTCGGCACCCCGGCCGAGCCGGTCAACCGCACGCTGCTCGAGAACGCCGACTGGGGCGGGATGCTGCTGCTCGGCAGCGCCGTGGCGATGATCTATGCCGGGCTCGACCAGGGCAACCGGCTCGACTGGCTGCAATCGGGCACGGTGATGGCGCTGCTATCAGGCGGCGCTGTGCTGTTCGTCCTGTTCCTCGTCAACGAGGCGCTCGCCCCGCAGCCATGGGCGCATTTCAACGTGCTGTTCTCGCGCAACATCGGGCTGTCGCTGGTCGTGATCCTGCTCTACACGCTGACCAGCCTCTCGAATGCGTCGCTGGTGCCGAACTTCCTCGCCACGATCACGCAGTTGCGGCCGGAGCAGAGCGGCTCGCTGCTGTTGTTCTACGGCGCGCTGCCGATGATCGTGCTGGTGCCGCTGTCGATCGTGCTGCTTCGCCATCTCGATCCCCGCATCGTCGTCGTGCTCGGTCTCGGCGCCTTCGCGGCGGCCAATCTGCTCGGCACCCAGATCACCCATGCCTGGGCGCGCGAGGATTTCATCGTCATCGTCGTGCTGCAGTCGATCGGACAGGCCCTGACCTTGCTGTCGATCATCATCCTCGCGCTGTCGAATTCCGATCCGGCCCGCGCGACCTCCTTTGCGGCCTACATCCAGGTGATGCGGCTCGGCGGCGCCGAAATCGGCGTCGCCCTTATGGGAACGTGGCTGCGGGTGCGCGAGCAGGTGCATTCGGCCTATCTCGGCCTCAACATCCAGAGCGGCGACCTCGACGTCGCGCGCGCGCTGCAACGGCTGACCGGCTATTTCGCCGCGCATGGCGGCGGCCAAGCCAAGGCGCGCGCCGTCGGGACCTTGGCCGCGCAGGTCCAGCGCGAGGCCAACGTGCTCGCTTATCTCGACGCGTTCTGGCTGTGCTTCTGGCTCGCGATCGCCGCGCTCCTGCTGGTCGCCCTGATCACGCGCGCGCCTCCGGGCCCGTTCTCGCCGACACCGATCAGTCTGAGGGCGGCGTGGATGCGACGGTTCGGATCGTCGACGACGTGAGCGGGCCCGCCCCCGCATGCGGGGTCGTAGCTTTCTCTCCAACGACGCCGGCGCGCCTCTGCGCCTTTAACCTTCTCGCGAAAGCCGAGCCGCGCGATCAGGATCGCCGGCGCTGCATGTTGCGCGCCATCTCGGAGAGATACGACATCTAGCCGTGAACAGATTTCAAACCCTTATTCGCAAGCGATTCGGACGCGGTTCGTTCCAGCCGCGTTCCGAACGTTAACGTCGCTGCGATGATCGTCGCATTCTGGGACATCATGCGCGCGATGGTTGCGGCAACTCGTCGAGCGGCCATTTCGGACGCTTGATCTTCTTGTAGGGCAACGTCGTCACGTCGCGCGCGACCACGCCGGGCGCATCGACCATGATGATGTCGGCCGCGATCGGCGCAAATGCCGCGCGGAAATGCTGGGCGGATTTCACCACGACGAGCTTGCGCGTCGAAGGATCGCAGCCGAGCTGGGTGAAGAAGTCCCGGCCGAAGGCCTGGCAGCGGAACGTCGTGATGACGACCTCGACGCCATTGCTCGCGATCAGCGCGCAATCGCCGAGCTTGGCGGGCGTGCCGGCGAGGCCCGTCATCACCATGTTCTCCTTCAGCGCCTTGATCTCCCAGGTCGCATCGACGGGATCACCCGACAGCGGCCCGATCTTGCCGCCGATCCGCAGCGGCAGCTTGGCGCCGACGCCGGCATCGAAGGCGATGCGCACCGCGATCGGATCCCAGAGTGGACCGAGGCAGGCATTGCCGATGTTGCGGTCGAGCAGCCGGCGCAGGATGAAGGTGGAATCGCCGGGCGCACCGCCGCCGGGATTGTCGCTGGCATCGCCGAGCACGATGGTGCCGTCTGTCGCCAATGCCTGGTCAAGCGCGGCATCGACGCCGGGCATGCGCTCGGTCACCGCCTCGCGCATGCCGATCAGTTCGTCCGCAAGGCGGCGTGCCAGCGCCTTCGCCCTGACACCGTCCGGATCGACGGCGGCATCGCTATAGACAAGCACCTTGGTGCCCATGGACGGCGTGTCGCCCCAGCCGAAGCCGTGAACGATCGAGATCGAGACGATACCGTCCTTGCCTTCCAGCGCGGTGATGCGGTCGACGAAGCTGCGCACCGGCTCGCGCGTGGTGTGCAGGGTGACGATCATGTCGGTGTCGACCAGCGCCTTCTGCAGCTTCAGCCGCTTCTCGGCGATCTCGGTGCAGTGTTTCACCAGATCCTGCGCGCGCTCGAGAATGTCGGTGTGCGGATATTCCTTCCAGCAGATCAGAAGATCGGCGCTTCTGACCATCAGCTCGCTCATATGAACGTGGGGGTCGAGCGTGGCGCCGACGACCACATCGGGTCCGACGATCTCGCGTATCCGCGCGAGCAGCTCGCCCTCGCAATCATCATAGCCGTCGGCGATCATCGCGCCGTGCAGGCCGATCAGCGCCATGTCGACCGGCAGCGCGGCTTTGAGGTCGGCAAGGATCTGGTCACGCAGGGTTTCGAACGCGGCGCGGGTGACGAGCCCGTTGGGCACGGCCGCGGCCACCAGCCCTTCGATCAGCGTCCAGCCCTTGGACGGCCCAACCTGGCGCGCAGCCCATAGTGGCCCGCCATGCATCTGCATCTTGTCCGGGTGCTGGCCGGCGGGGAAGTAGGCGCGCTCATGGAAGGTCGCGAGCCCCGTGGGCATCGGCGCGAAGGTATTGGTCTCGGTGGCAAGGGCGGCGGAGAAGACACGCATGAAGGCTGAACCCGGTGGTTGCGAGGAAAGGCAGGCGCGCACCGGCCCGGCCGGCGATGCAGGCCCACAAAGAAACGGACCTCATCAGGAAGCGCAAGAGACCCATGCGAAGGGCGACCGCCGCACAGCGCATGGGACGGAAAACAGCGCGGCCTGATCCCGCTGCGCCGGATGATGCCTGATGCATTTGGCAATCGATGAGGCTACGATCGGCTACATGGCGGACGATAAATTGAAACGGCGGTTGACGACAGTGCTGTGCGCGGATGTGCACGGCTATTCCCGCCTCATGGGAGCCGACGAAGCCGGTACGCTGGAGACGCTGCGCCGCTACCGCACGGCCATTGCAGGATTGGTGGAGCGCCATGACGGGCGCATCGTCAATACTTGGGGCGATGCCGTGATCGCCGAGTTCGCCAGTGTCGTCGAGGCCGTGCGGTGTGCCGTCGAAATTCAGCAGGAAATCAGTCAGAAGCCCACGCCATCCAACGGACACCAGATGCAGTTTCGCATCGGGATCAATCTGGGAGATGTGATGGTGGATGGTTCCGATATCTTCGGCGATGGGGTCAATATCGCGGCGCGCCTGCAAGAACTGGCCGAGCCCGGCGGCATCGTGGTCTCGGCCCCCGTCTACGACCAGGTGCACAACAAACTGACTGTCGGCTTCGACTGTCTTGGCCAGCCACCGCTGAAGAATGTTGCCCCCGTGACCAGCTATCGTGTCACGATCGGCGGCCGTTCCGGCCAGCGACCCGACCTCCCGGTTGACGACGGCGCCCTCCATGCGCGCGCGTTTGCGGCCTCGAGCGCTCCACCTGCTTTTCGCGACGGCGATGCGCGATCCACGTCGATCACCTCGATCGCGGATCACTTCGCGAGCCTGCCTCGTCCCCTCGCAATGGCCCTCACGGTCTCCGGCTTTCTGCTTCTGATCAATGTTTTCACCGGTCTGCACAGAGTCTGGTTTCATTGGCCGGCCGCAGCATTGCTGTTCGCCGGCATCATGCGGACGGTGCTCCAGAGCAGGCCTCCTTCGGACAAGATTGAGCGACGTCGGACGCGCCGGGACTAAGCGGCTGGTGGTTGCGAGCGCTCTATTCGGCCCGGAATCAGATCGAAGCCGGGCATCGCGAAGGTGCGCTTTAACGGCTGCGGGCTGACGGTCCGGAAAACGCCGATATCCTGCTACGATCTCACAGGCCGTCACTCCTACGCCTGCTCGGGGCTTCGCGAACACACAGATGGAGACAGCTTGAGAATGTCGCATGGCGGCTTGGCTCCGCGCGACCGGGCATTACGCCCGCACAGACTGCTCCTCGACCGACCTGATCGCCACGGCCGCAACCTGGGCCAGAGCCTCACGGTCGCCGCCGGAGGAGGCCATCACGCTCATGCCCGTGATCACGGCCGAGACGTAACGCGCGAGCGCGGCCGGATCCGCGGCCGGGGCCAGATCGCCTTCGCGCTTGGCGCGCTCGAAACGGTGCCGGAGCTGCTCCTCGGTCTGCGCACGGCGGGCCGCGAGCTCGAACGGCACGTTGGCGGAGCCGGAGCCGCAGGCGAGACCGCCCTGCACCAGCAGGCAGCCGGGCGGATTGGAGGGATCGGTCTGTTTCTCGGCGACGCCCATCAGCATCCGCGCGGTGACCTCGCGGGCGGTCGGCGCGCTCAGCACCTCGTCCATCCAGGCCTCCCGTCGCGCCGTGTAGCGGTCGAGCGCGGCCTTGAGCAGGGCTTCCTTGCTGCCGAACGCGGCATAGAGGCTGGGCGGGTTGATGCCCATGGCGTCGGTGAGCTGGGCGATGGTCGCGCCCTCATAGCCATGGCGCCAAAACACCTCCATCGCCTGGTCCAGCGCGGTGTCGCGATCGAAAGTCCGGGGCCGTCCGATGCCCATGTGCAAAACTCCTGTTCCCGTCTCCGCCCCTGATTCTTATCTAGTTGTTATTGAACGCGATTTCTTTGATCTGGCGCAGTCGCCGAAAGTCGGGCTACTATTTTCGTAGCATCCGTTACATAAGTCTCTTGCGAACGGGTTGCCAGCGCCACATTTGTAGCGAGCACTACAAATCTGGAGCGCGCCAATGCCTTCGCCCGAAATTCGTTCTTCCGGCCGCCTGAAGCGGTGGCTGAGCACCGTCGCCGCCGCCGGCCTGGTGATTGCCGCCGGATCCTACGCCGGCTCGCAATATCTCCACTTCAGTTCCGCGCCGAACGCGGCCCGCGCCGCGGCCCCGGAACAGGCCGTCCCCGTGACGGTTGCCGTCGTCGAGCCGCGAAAGGCGAGCCTGTGGGACGAGTTCTCCGGCCGGCTTGAAGCCGTCGAGCGGGTCGAGATCCGGCCGCGGGTGGCCGGTGCCATTCTCGGCACCAATTTCACCGAGGGCTCGCTGGTCAAGGCTGGCGACGTCCTGTTCAAGATCGACCCGGCGCCGTACGCCGCCGAGGTCGACCGGGCGCAGGCGCAACTGGAAGCGGCGCGCGCCCGCGCCGCCTTCGCCGCCAACGAACTGGAGCGCGGCGCGCAGCTGGTTGGCAATTCCATCGTGACCAAGCGCGATTACGACCAGCGCGACAACGGCAATCGCGAAGCCATCGCCAACGTCAAGGCCGCCGAAGCGACCTTGCAGACAGCCAAGCTCAATCTCGACTACACGCAGGTGCGGGCGCCGGTCGACGGCCGGGTCGGCCGGATCGAGGTCACCGTCGGCAACCTCGTCGCCGCCGGGTCGGCCTCGCCGGTGCTGACCTCGCTGGTGTCCGTCAACCCGATCTATGCGAGCTTCGACGCCACCGAAGAGCTGGTGTTGCGCGCATTGTCGGCGATTGCCGACGGCTCGGGCAAACGCGGCAATCTCGACCGCATCCCGGTCGAGATGACGACCTCGGGCGGCATCACGGCATCCGGCCATATCCAGTTGATCGACAATCAGGTCAACGGGCAGAGCGGCACGATCCGCGTCCGCGCCGTGTTCAAGAACGAGGACGGCCGGCTGATCCCCGGCCAGTTCGCGCGCGTGCGCATGGGCCAGCCGCAGCAGCAATCGCTGGTTCTGCTCGACGAGCGCGCCATCGGCACCGATCAGGACAAGAAATTCGTGATGGTGGTCGGCGACGACGAGCGCGCTGTCTATCGCCCGGTCAGCCTCGGCGGCAGCGTCGATGGCCTGCGCATCATCTCCGCCGGCCTCAAGCCCGGCGAGCGCGTGGTCGTCAACGGCCTTCAGCGGGTGCGCCCGGGTGCGTTGCTGAAGACGCAGGTGGCCGCGATGGGCGCACGCGACGGGGCGGCCTCTGACAACAAGCGACTGGCGCAGCGCTGAGCATCATTGGAGCCCGGCCACCAACGCCACCACAGCTGTCGTCCCCGCGAAAGCGGGGACCCATAACCACCGGCTTTGTTTGTAGGCAAGAAAGATGACCCCCAGTCTTTTTCACCAACTGGCCGTCCGCGGTATGGGTCCCGGCGTTCGCCGGGACGACACCTGATCTGAGGCGGCAGCGAGCGCAATAGCTCGAGCGAATTTCGATTTACACGCTGACATCTCCCGACCACGGGGCCTCCCATGAACCTCTCCAAATTCTTCATCGACCGGCCGATCTTCGCAGGCGTGCTGTCGACGCTGATCTTCCTCGGCGGCTTGATCGCGCTGTTCTCCATGCCGATCTCCGAATACCCCGACGTCGTGCCGCCCTCGGTGGTGGTGCGCGCGACCTATCCCGGCGCCAATCCGAAGGTGATCGCCGAGACGGTGGCGACGCCGATCGAGGAGCAGATCAACGGCGTCGAGAACATGCTCTATATGAGCAGCCAGGCGACCACCGACGGCGCGATGACGCTCACCGTCACCTTCAAGCTCGGCACCGATCCGGACAAGGCCACGCAGCTGGTGCAGAACCGCGTGCAGCAGGCCGAGCCGCGGCTGCCCAATGTCGTGCGCCAGCTCGGCGTCATCACCAAGAAGAGCTCGCCCGACCTCACCATGGTCGTGCATTTGATCTCGCCGAACGGCCGCTACGACACGACGTACCTGCGCAACTACGCGGTGCTCAACGTCAAGGACCGGCTGGCGCGCATCGACGGCGTCGGCGACGTGCAGCTGTTCGGCGCCGGCGACTATTCGATGCGGGTGTGGGTCGATCCGCAGAAGGCGGCCGAGCACGGCCTCTCCGCGTCCGACATCGTCAAGGCGATCCAGGCGCAGAACGTCGAGGCCGCCGCCGGCGTGGTCGGCGCCTCGCCGAGCGTCAAGGGCCTCGATTTGCAGCTCTCGGTCAATGCCGAGGGCCGGCTGTCGAACGAGGACCAGTTCGCCGACATCGTGGTGAAGACCGGCTCGCATGGCGAGATCACGCGGCTGCGCGACGTCGCCCGCATCGAGCTCGGCGCCTCCGAATATGGCCTGCGCTCGCTGCTCGACAACAAGCAGGCGGTGGCGATCCCGATCTTCCAGGCGCCCGGCTCCAACGCGCTGCAGATCTCGGACAACGTCCGCGCCACCATGGCCGAGATCAAGAAGACGATGCCGGAGGGCGTCGAGTACCACATCGTCTACGACCCGACCCAGTTCGTGCGCTCCTCGATCGAGGCCGTCGTGCACACGCTGTTCGAGGCCATCGTGCTGGTCGTGATCGTCGTGATCCTGTTCCTGCAGACCTGGCGCGCCTCGATCATCCCACTGCTGGCTGTCCCCGTTTCAATTGTCGGCACCTTTGCCGTGATGCATCTGTTCGGCTTCTCGATCAACGCGCTCAGCCTGTTCGGCCTGGTGCTCGCGATCGGCATCGTCGTCGACGACGCCATCGTCGTCGTGGAGAACGTCGAGCGCAACATCGAGAGCGGCCTGTCGCCGCGTGACGCCACCTATCAGGCGATGCGCGAGGTGTCGGGACCGATCATCGCGATCGCTCTGGTGCTGGTCGCGGTGTTCGTGCCGCTCGCCTTCATCTCCGGCCTCACCGGGCAGTTCTACAAGCAGTTCGCGCTGACGATCGCGATCTCCACCGTGATCTCCGCGGTCAACTCGCTGACCCTGTCGCCGGCGCTGTCGGCGCTGCTGCTCAAGGGCCACCACGAGCCCAAGGATCGCCTCACCCGGATTCTCGATCGTACGCTCGGCTGGTTCTTCCGCGGCTTCAACCGCGCCTTCGTCCGCGCCTCCAACAATTACAGCGGCAGCGTGTCGAAGGTGATCACCGGCAAGGCCGCGGTGATGATCCTCTACGTCCTGCTGGTCGGCGCCACCGCCGTGCTGTTCAAGCAGGTGCCAGGCGGCTTCGTGCCGGGCCAGGACAAGCAGTACCTGGTCGGCTTCGCGCGGCTGCCGGACGGCGCCACGCTGGACCGCTCCGAGGAGGTGATCCGCAAGATGAGCGACATCGCGCTGACGCAGCCCGGCGTCGAGAGCTCGGTCGCCTTCCCCGGACTGTCGATCTCCGGCTTCACCAACTCCTCCAATGCCGGCATCGTGTTCTCGACCCTGAAGCCGTTCGACGAGCGCAAGGATCCGTCCTTGTCGGGCGGCGCGCTGGCGATGGAGCTCAACAAGAAGTACGCCGGCATCCAGGACGCCTTCATCGCGATGTTCCCGCCACCGCCGGTCAACGGCCTCGGCACCATCGGCGGCTTCAAGCTGCAGATCGAGGACCGCGCCGGCCTCGGCTACGAGGCGCTCAACGACGTCACCAAGGCGTTCATGGCGGGCCTGCAGAAGTCGCCCGAGATCGCCGGCGTATTCTCCAGCTTCCAGGTCAACGTGCCGCAACTCTTCGCCGACATCGACCGCACCAAGGCGTTGCAGCTCGGCGTGCCCGTGACGGAGGTGTTCAACACCCTGCAGATCTACCTCGGCTCCTACTACGTGAACGACTTCAACAAGTTCGGGCGCACCTATTCGGTGCGCGTGCAGGCCGACGCACCGTTCCGCGCCCGAGCCGACGATATCCGCCAGCTCAAGGTGCGCTCCGCCTCCGGCGACATGGTGCCGCTGTCGGCGCTGCTGAACGTGCGGCAGAGCGCCGGGCCCGAGCGCGCCATCCGCTACAACGGCTTCTTGTCATCGGACATCAACGCGGCAGCGGCGCCCGGCTTCTCCTCGGGCCAGGCGCAGGCGGCGGCCGAGCGGGTCGCGGCCGAGGTGCTGCCGCCCGGCTTTGCCTTCGAATGGACCGACCTGACCTATCAGGAGTTCATCGCCGGCAACTCCGGTCTGTGGGTGTTTCCGCTGGCGATCCTCCTGGTGTTCCTGGTGCTGGCCGCGCTGTATGAGAGCCTGACCTTGCCGCTCGCGATCCTGATGATCGTTCCGATGGCGCTGCTGGCGGCGATGGCCGGCGTCTACCTCTCGAAGGGCGACAACAACATCTTCACCCAGATCGGCCTGATCGTGCTCGTCGGCCTCTCCGCCAAGAACGCGATCCTGATCGTCGAATTCGCGCGCGAGCTCGAATTCGCCGGGCGCACGCCGCTGCGCGCCGCGATCGAGGCGAGCCGTCTGCGGCTGCGGCCGATCCTGATGACGTCGATGGCCTTCATCATGGGCGTGCTGCCGCTGGTGCTGTCGACCGGAGCAGGCTCCGAGATGCGGCGCGCGATGGGCGTCGCGGTGTTCTCCGGCATGATCGGCGTTACCGTGTTCGGCCTGTTCCTGACGCCGGTTTTCTATGTGCTGCTGCGGACGCTGACCGGCATGAAGCCGCTCACCCAGCATGGCGGCCACGGCACGGTGGCGGCTCAACCCGCGGAGTAAACAAGAATGTGAACGCGCGTGATGTCGAGGGCCCAGAAACGCGGTCGTCTCTTGATTCGTAGAGACAAATGGCAGTCGGCGTCCCCCATCACGCTCCCAAGATGATCCGTTTCGCGATCAATTCTACAGGACTGTGAAACGGATCACAGACCAGCGCAGCGGGATGGAGGACGCCAACTCCAGCACGTTGCGCCGACCCGGCGGCCTGTCCCGCACCAGGCCGCCGGGTCATTTGACCACAAGGAGTTGCAACATGGATTTTTTGAATCAAATGGTGGCAGCCCGGCTGATGAAGACGGCCGAGGGTTTTCAGCGCATCGGAGCACATGGAGGATTTCGCCGTCTCGCCGGCCCGGTCAGCGCTACAGCCAGCTCACGCCCCGCGGTGGGCCTGGTCGTCGACAATGCGGCAGCAGGTGATCCGTCGCTATCGCAGAGCTGCCCGGAGCGCGATGGCTGCGGCGCCGGCCTGTAGCGGCGCGCCTTGGCGCCGCATCAATGGCCAGCACGCGCGCCTTTGAACGAAGCCGCGGCAAAACACGAAGTAACGACATCTATGGCGAAGACCGGCTTTGGCGCGTGATGGCTGCTGCGCCGGAACAGCTCATGGGCGCTTGCATCCTGCGCGATCGAGCATGTCCCTGACGATCAAAGGCGTTGCCGGCGTTTCCGCCGCGTCCTGCGCTGCGGCAGCGGAGCTCAGCGCCTGCCCGACAGTCGCCGCGCTCAAGTTCAACGAGGTGCGGCAGGTCGCGCGCCCCATGCTGGCGACTGCGCCAGCGGCCTCGCCGACGCCGGCAAGGTAGGCGGTGAGAACCTGCTGGGCCGTCCGGTCGGTCGGCGCCTTCTCCAGCATCTGAACCACCTGCGCGACCGATATAAGGCCGCGAGAGGTGGATGGCGCGGCGCTGGATGGGGACGTCGTCACAACAGCAGACGCGGCGGCGACGAACGCTATGGCGAGTTTGGCCTGACAACGAGACATGGGTTGGCTCCTGAGTGAAGGGCAATCTGTCGTTCGAAAATAAATTATTGTCAAACGATAATTTTCGGACCAAGCTGTCGACGGATCGCCGAGAGACCGTCAACAGGGGGGACCTTCGACCATGACGCAGACAGCAGAGACGTTCGGCACAACGGCCGCGCGTCACAGACGCAGCAATCGCATTCGCCGGATGAGCCAACTGATGGCGGCGGGCTGTCTCGTCACTTCCGGATTGCTCGCCGCGGCAATGGTGCTCTACTGGGCTTTGACGCCCACGCCCACGCTGTTCAGCCACGCCGGGCTCCCGAATGCGCCGGTGACCGAGATCGACTCGTCCACACGGGCCGTCGCGTTCGGCATCGCCATGGTCCCGCTGGGCACGCTGATCTGGGGCCTGCTGAGCGGACGTCGTTGCTTCGACGCCTTCGCCGCCGGCCGCATCTTCTCGCGGGACTCGATCCAACAGCTCAAGACGTTTGCGATCGCTGTCGCGGCATCAGCCCTGTTGAAACCACTCGCCGGCGCGGCGCTGTCCGTCGTCCTGAGTTTCCGTCAACCGGCGGGAGCGAAGACCCTCGCGCTGAGCGTCGGATCGGATACGCTCATAGCGCTGATTTTCGCAGGGACGGTTGCGGTCATCGCCTGGGTGATGACGGAGGCGCTGGAGATCGCCGACGAAAACAAGCAATTCGTCTGAAGGACAGGACATGCCGATCCGAGTGCGGCTGGGCGTGATGCTCGCGGAACGCAATGTGAAGTCCAAAGACCTGGCCGAATATGTCGGGATCACCGAGGCCAACCTGTCCCTGCTCAAACAAGGCAAGGTGAAGGGTGTGCGCTTCGAGACCCTCGAGCGGATCTGCCGGTTTCTCGGCTGCCAGCCCGGAGACCTGCTGAGATATGAGGAAGCACCGTCGACGGAGACGGACATCGGATGAAACCACAACCGCGATCAAAATCCTGCGCTGCGGTGAAGCGGACGGGCCGCCGCACGGCACCCTCCCGCGCGGATCCGGCACCATTAGCGCTTCGCCGCAACGCCACTGATGCAGCGCATGAACGCCAAAATAGCATCACGTGACGATCAAAACTCGCGCTTGCCAGGGCTTGGTCCAGCCGATAGCTTTTTTGAACCTTTCAAGCGCGACGGATCATCGAGCATGCTTTTTCTGCGGACCAACTCCACGACGGCAACAGTGTCGAACGCGACGGATCGGCCTGTCAGACGCGCAGCCGCAACCGTCTCGAAGACGGTGCTGGTGACCGCAGCCGCGATGCTAGGTCTCCTCGTTTCCGCGCAGGCGCGTGATCTCACCGTCGTGTCCTGGGGCGGCAACTACCAGGACGCGCAGCGCAAGATCTACTTCCAGCCCTTCGCCGCCAAGCTCGGCGCCACCGTGCTCGACGAGAGCTGGGACGGCGGCTATGGCGTGCTGCAGGCCAAGGTGAAGGCCGGGGTGCCGAACTGGGATGCGGTGCAGGTCGAGGCCGAGGAGCTCGAGCTCGGCTGCAGCGACGGCATCTACGAGAAGATCGACTGGAGCAAGATCGGCGACAAAAACGGCTTCATCCCGGCCGGCGTCAGCGATTGCGGCGTCGGCGCCATCGTGTGGTCCACCGGAATGGCGTTCGACGGCGATAAGATCAAGGACGGGCCGAAGACCTGGGCGGACTTCTGGGACACGGCAAAGTTTCCGGGCAAGCGCGGCCTGCGCAAGGGCGCCAAATACACGCTCGAGTTCGCGCTGATGGCCGACGGCGTGCCGGCGACCGACGTCTACAAGGTGTTGAAGACCAAAGAGGGCGTCGAGCGCGCCTTCAAGAAGCTCGACGCGCTCAAGGCCGACATCGTGTGGTGGGAGGCCGGCGCGCAGCCGCTGCAGCTGTTGTCGTCCGGCCAGGTCGCGATGACCTCGGTCTATAACGGCCGCATCACCGCCATCAACCGCACCGAGGGCAAGCATTTCGGCTTCGTGTTTCCGGGCAGCATCTATGCGGTCGACAGCTGGGTCGTGCTCAAGGGCTCGCCCAACAAGGATGCCGCGATGAACTTCATCGCCTTTGCGAGCCAGGCCGAGAACCAGGCCAAGCTGCCGGAATACATCGCCTACGGCCTGCCGAACATCGCCGCTGCCAAGCTGGTGCCGGAGAAATACGCCGCGGAGCTGCCGACGACCCCCGAAAACCTGAAGCAGGCGATCGCGCTGGACGTCGGCTTCTGGACGGACAATTCGGAAGAGCTGTCGAAGCGCTTCAACGCCTGGCTGGCGCGCTGAGGCCCGCCGCTTCCGCACACCGGGCGCGCGATCGTCGCGACGCGCGCCTGCCCGCCTCGTATGAGTCCCGGCGAGGTCCGCGCCGAAAGCCTTCGTCATGGATACCCCCTTCATCTCGTTCCGGCAGGTGGTCAAGCGCTTCGCCGCGCTGACCGTGGTCGACGATCTCGACCTCGATATCGCCCGCGGCGAGTTCGTCGCCCTGCTCGGCCCCTCCGGCTCCGGCAAGACCACGCTGTTGATGATGCTGGCCGGCTTCGAGCAGCCGACCAGCGGCACGATCGCGGTCAATGGCGTCAGGGTCGACGGGCTCCCGCCGCACAAGCGCAACATGGGCGTGGTGTTCCAGAACTACGCGCTGTTCCCGCACATGAGCGTGCGCGACAACATCGCGTTTCCCCTGAAGATGCGCGGCACGCCCAAGCCCGAGATCGCCACGCGGGTCGCGCGCGTGCTCGACATGGTGAAGCTGTCGGCCATGGCGGAGCGCAAGCCGGCGCAGCTCTCCGGCGGCCAGCAGCAACGCGTGGCGCTGGCCCGCGCGCTGGTGTTCGAGCCGCAGGTGGTGCTGATGGACGAGCCGCTCGGCGCGCTCGACAAGAAGCTGCGCGAGCAGATGCAACTCGACATCCGCGACCTGCACCGCCGGCTCGGCCTCACCATCGTATTCGTCACCCACGACCAGGACGAGGCGCTGACGATGTCCGACCGCATCGCCGTGTTCAACCACGGCAGGATCGAGCAGATCGGCACGCCGCGCGAGATCTACGAGCTGCCGCGGACGCCGTTCGTCGCCGAGTTCATCGGCGAGACCAACCTGCTGTCGTGCAAGGTGGCTGAGCAGGCCGGCGAGGCGATGCGGCTGACGACGGACTCGGGCCTTACGCTTTCGGCGCATGCCGGCGCTGATCGCGTCGATGGCGGCAAGGTGCAGGTCTCGATCCGACCCGAGGCGATCCGGATCAACGATCATGCGGCCGCGACCGCGAACCGCCTGACCGCGCGCATCATGGACGCGGTGTATTTCGGCGATCACATGCGTCTGGTCGCCACGGTCGGCGCGCAGCGGCTGATCATCAAGGGCGACCGTGCCGGCCAGGCCGCGGAGGTCGGCAGCGAGGTCGCGCTATCGTTCGCGGCGTCGGATGTCTGGGTGGTGGGATCATGCGACCAGACCTCCGCCAACGGTTGACGGCATCTCTGCTGCTCGCGCCGCTGCTGGCGTTCATGCTGTCGTTCTTCGTCGTGCCGCTGGTGACGATGATGAAGTCGGCGGTGTCCGATCCGGTCGCGACCGAGTCCCTGCCCCGCACCCACACGGCGCTGGCGCGCTGGGACCGCACCAGCTTGCCTCCTGCAGCGGCGCAGGCCGCGTTCGTCGACGACATCCGCAGGCTGACCAATGACGAGCAGTTCGGCGATCTCGTGCGCCGCCTCAACAGCGCGCAGTCCGGCTTCCGCAGCCTGCTCGGCAAGACCCGCCGCGCGCTCGGCGGCGACGGCGCGGCCGACCTCGCCGCGATCGATTCGCGCTGGAGCGAGACATCCTATTGGATGACCATCGCCGACGCTGTCGCCTCGCCCTGGACCGACAAGAACCTGCTCGCCGCGGTCGACCTCGAGCGCGACGCCGCCGGCGATATCGCCGCGATGCCGGAGGGCAGCTCGGCCAACCGCCTGATCATGATCCGGACCTTCGTGACCTCGGCGCTGGTGACGCTGGCCTGCATCCTGATCGGCCTGCCCTACGCGATGGTCGCCGCATCCGTGGAAGGCTGGCGCCGGCAGGCGCTGCTCGGCGCCGTGCTGCTGCCGCTGTGGACGTCGCTCCTGGTGCGCACCGCGGCCTGGTACGTCGTGCTGCAGGACAACGGCCTGATCAACGCGACCCTGAGGGGGCTCGGCCTGACCTCCGGTCCGGTCCCGCTGATGTTCAACCGGCTCGGCGTCGTCATCGCCATGACGCATGTGCTGCTGCCGTTCATGGTGCTGCCGATCTTCAGCGTGCTGATCGCGATCCCGCGCAACCTGATGCCGGCGGCGGCATCGCTCG
Source organism: Bradyrhizobium sp. SZCCHNS3002 (assembly GCF_032377435.1). Classification (NCBI taxonomy): domain Bacteria; kingdom Pseudomonadati; phylum Pseudomonadota; class Alphaproteobacteria; order Hyphomicrobiales; family Nitrobacteraceae; genus Bradyrhizobium; species Bradyrhizobium sp. SZCCHNS3002. The sequence continues at coordinate 102,473 of NZ_JAUHHY010000005.1, read as the reverse complement.
GCGCGCATCCGCTGCGCGCCTTCCTCCACGTACTGCTGCCGCTGTCGATGCGCGGCGTCGTCTCCGGCGCGCTGCTCGTGTTCATGGCCGCGCTGGGTTACTACATCACCCCCGCGCTGATCGGCGGCGCCAACGACCAGATGATCTCCTCGGTGATCGCCTATTACGCCACTGGCGCGGCGAACTGGGGCATGGCCGGCGCGCTCGGCCTCGTCCTGCTGGCGATGACCATCCTGCTCTATGCCGTCTACATCCGGCTGACCTCGGCCGAGGAGCAGCACGCATGAAGCTCCTGCCGGTCGTCAAGCTGCTGTTCGCGATCGCCGTCGTCGTGTTCCTGCTCGGGCCGCTGATCGCGGTGCTGCCGCTGTCGCTGACGGACAGCGTGTTCCTGAACTATCCCATTCCCGGCTATTCGACGCGTTGGTTTCGCGAGCTGGTCACCGCCGAATCCTGGCGGTTGTCGATCGTCAACAGCCTGCTGATCGGCTCGGGGACCACGGCCCTCGCAACGCTGCTCGGCACGCTGGCCGCGCTCGGCCTGCGCGGCAAACGCGCCTCGCTGCTGGTCTCGACGCTGCGCACGGTGTTCTTGCTGCCGATGGTGGTGCCGGCGGTCGTGCTCGGGGTCGGCATGCAGCTGATGTTTTCGCGCTACGGGCTCACCAACACCTATCTCGGCGTCATCATCGCGCACACCGTCGTCGCCGTGCCGTTCGTGCTCGTCAACGTCTCCTCGGCCTTGCAGGGCGTCGATCTCCAGCTCGAGCGCGCCGCCGCGAGCCTCGGCGCCTCGCCCGCCGTGGTGCTGCGTACGGTGACGTTTCCGATTGCGCTGCCCGGTATCATCTCCGGCGCCCTGTTCGCTTTCGCGACGTCGCTCGACGAGGTCGTGCTGACCTTGTTCGTCGCCGGCCCCAACCAGCGCACCCTGGCGCGGCAGATGTTCGCCACCATCCGCGAGAACATCAGCCCGGCGATCGTGTCCGCCGCGGCCGTGTTCATCGTCGGCACCATCGTGCTGTCACTCGCGATGCTGGTAATCCGTCGGCGGATGGCGTGACGTTCCGTAGGGCGGATTAGCGCAGCGTAATCCGCCGCCTCGCGCACGAATGGCCGTCCATATTGCAGCAGCCGAAGCGGAAGAAGGCGGATTACGCTGCGCTAATCCGCCCTACTCGATGAGCTATCCCGCCTTCACATATTTCCGCCAATCATGTTCTTCCTTGAACCCGAGCACTTCGCGCGCTTTCCTGTTCGACAGCGGCGCCTCGCGCTCGCCGAGGTCGCGGGTGATCGGAGTCTTCGGGCAATAGCGCTGCAGCAATTCGCGCGTCGGCATATTGGCCGTCACCGTGTCATTCACGGCGTTGAAGACCTGGAAGCCGAGACCATCCTTCTGGATCGCCAGATGCACGATCTCGCCGAGGTCGCGCGCGTCGATATAGGACCAGGCGTTGCGCTTGCGCGACGGCGGGTCGGCGAGGAAACGCGGGAACATGTCGTATTCGTGCGGCTCGATGACATTGCCGATGCGGAGTGCGTAGATGTCGATGCCGTAGCGCATGGCGAAGGCTCGCGCGGTCTTTTCGTTCACGACCTTGGACAGGCCGTAGGAGTCCATCGGGTCGGTGTCGTAGTCCTCCTCGAGCGGAAAGCTCCTGAAATCCTTGTCGCCCTCGGCGAAGCAGACTCCATAGGTTGTCTCGCTGGAGGCGATGATGATCTTGCGTACGCCGAGCTTCGCCGCAGCCTCGATGACGTTGTAGGTGCTGACAGTGTTGACGCGAAAGGTCTCATTGTCGGGCTCGATCAGCACGCGCGGGATCGCGGCGAAATGCACCACCGCATCCGGCGCCCGTGGCGGCCGGCCGGCGTTGAAGCCGCCGAAGCCGTAATGCGTGGTCAGCGCGTTGAAGGCCTGGCCGCTGTCCGTCAGATCCGCGATCAGGGTGTTGATCCCGGGGTGATCGAACGGCTTGAGATCGACGTTGAGGAGCTCGTAGCCCTTGCCCTGCAGATGTGGCAGCACATGCCGGCCCGCCTTGCCTGTTCCGCCGGTGAACACCACGCGTTTGCTTGTCATCGTTCTGTCCTCGTGAATGCGCCGGTTCTAGCAGCTTCGGTCGCAGCCGCTCCATAGGAACTTCCAACCCGATTCCCTGTGGTCTGACGGGCCGCCGGGCGGCGCTGGCCGACGAACACAGCGGTCGAAGAATGATCAATTTAAAATTGAAAATCGATAAAGCACAATTTCAGAACGATGATTGCAATCCGAAACTTGCCGGTCCGCTGATGGGCCGACGCTCGAGCAACTCGTCCGCATGCGATCAGCAACGATGCTGGCGGCAACCGCGAGCGAGAATCTTTCTCATTATCAGTAGCCAAGTTCCCGAACGCGTGATAGGTATCTAATGGCAGTCAAGTAGATGCATCTGGCGGCTGGCCCGCCCTGGAAGGACGCCGTCATGCGATTGTCGTCTTGTGTCGTCGCGCCGTCATTTGTTGCTGTGTTGGCGACGATGCTGTTCTGCAGCCCGGCGGTCGCGCAGCCCACCAAAAGCTCCACGCTTCCCGATATCACGGTCGATGCACCCAAGCAGGCTGTACGGCCCTATCGGCCGCAGCACGCAGCCGGCGCGGTGACGTCGCGCCGGGCACGGCCAGTCGCTCAGGCCGCATCCCAGGCGACGCAATCGCCGTCGGCTGCGCCAGGCTCTGTGGAAGCCAGGTTCGCCAGGCTGGAGAGAGCTGCCACTGGTTGCAACGGCGGCTGCGAGACAAGCTTCAAGTCCGGCAACGCGCCTTGGGTCGGATGCAGCCTGTCGGGCCAGGAATTCTCACATTTCGATACGACCTGCAGCGACACGCTCAGATACAAGCACTATGCGGACTGTGCGGAGACCAAGGCGTTCCTAGGCTGGGATCGCAATAAGGTCTGGCTGCATTGCAGCAGCCTCTTGGCCGGCGGCAAGTTTCAGGTCGCCGAGCTGAAGCGAGCGCGGCGCGCCCGTTAGTCCGCCTCAGCTGAGCTGAAGTTGAAGCACATTTGTCGGCCTGCGCGTGCTCCGGTCGACACCTCGTGAGCCGACGTCTTTCTTCACGCGTCCTGCGATGTTCATCTGGTCTCAGCGCGTGACCGTATCTCACGCACATTGACTGCGTCAGCCGCGAGCTGGTGCGCGGCTTCCAGCCCCCGCGATCGCCCGCACGACACGTGCGATACGTTCGTCGCGCGCGGCGGGCCTGATACGTCCTGACCGTTCGAGCGCGGCGAGGCCATGAAGGGCCGCCCAGAACGTCTCGGTGACGACCGCGGCATCCTTGCAGAAGGGCGCGATGACCGCGGCCAGCGCATCGAAAGCAGCCCGCAGCTCCGGCCTCGTCTCCGCCACCGCGAACCGCAGATCGGTCGGCAGGACGAACATGGCATCGTAGAGCGCAGGACGGCCGAGCGCGAAGCCGAGATAGGCCGCAGCGACATTCTTGAGCGCAGAGCCGCGAGCGCTCGCTTGCCTCGCCGCGTCTTCGAGGGCGGCCGTGATCTCCTTGAAGCCCTCGAGGGCAACCGCGGACACGATCGCATCCCTGTTCTCGAAATGCGAATAGAGCACGGGCTGGCTGTATTCGATCTCGTCGGCCAGGCGCCGGATCGTCACCGCGCCCCATCCCTCGCGCTCCGCGATCGCGCGCGCGGCCGCGACGATGTGCTGCTCGCGCTCGGCGCGCGCCCTGCCCTTTCGCTCTGCGATGCCCAGATTCTCGCCCTCCGCCGGACAGCACTCACCATACCACCGCTTGACGATCTAGCAACGCTAGATTATTGTCCTAGCGTTGCTAGGTTATCGACGGCCGTTAGAACGGAGGGTCGCATGCACTGGTTTTCGCTTGGGCTTGCCTTGCTGCTGGCGGTCGCAATCATCGCGATTGGGGTGCAATACGTTGCTCGCCCGTTCACTGCGATGCGCAGTTTCGGGCTGCCACTGCCCGAGACCGGCGCCAACGTCGCGTGGTGGCTGCGGCTCAAGGGTGTGAGGGACATCGTCTCGGGCCTGGCGGTCCTTGCATTGATGATGTGGGGTAGTTCCGGCGCGGTTGGCCTCGTCCTGCTGGTCGAAGCCGTCATTCCAGTTGGCGACATGCTGGTCATCCTTGCCGCGAACGGCTCGAAGACGAGCGCCTTCGGCATGCACGGCGTCACGGCCGCGATCATGGTCCTGGCGGCCCTGCCCCTGGTCACCGGAGTGTCTTGAGATGGCGCACGCTGTTTCGATCTGGCTGCTGGTCGCCGCCTTCTTCGGCGCCGGCGTCTTCAACGCGGTCGGCACGGCCGACACGCGGCGCGATTTCGCCCGTTGGGGCTACCCCGCCTGGTGGGGCAGACTGACCGGCGGGCTGGAGATCGTCGCCGCCATTCTGATTGCGCTTCCCCAGGCTCGCATCGTCGGCCTGGCGCTTGGATCGGCGATCATCGCCGCGGCAGCGGTGACCGTTCTGCGCCATCGCGATGTCCGGCACCTGCCGCCGATCGGCGGATTCGTCGTCCTGCTCGGGCTTGCCGCTGCCGCGCCCTGAAGGATCGCGCGGCGTTCGGAGAGCCGGATTCTGGCGCCTGCTGTCGGTCAGCGCCTGTCCTGCGATGAACCTTCTGCCTCCCGTCTTGACCCACCTCAGGGCGGGAGGAGATTGAGGTCGCAAATGACGGCTCTGACCAAGGTATTTTATAAGGCATTTTCTGAAACATCCGAGGGTCGCAAACACGCGTTGCTCAAACACCTCTTGCTGCTCGGTGCCGCCATATTGCTGGTGGCGGCGATGGCGCTGACCTACGGAACAGATCTGAGCCCCGGCTTTTTCTGAGCGGCTTTTTCTTCCTCTGCTTCGGCGAACAGCGGTTGCCGTCGACGGCATGTCCTTATGATCGGCATGCGCATGTCTGCCTCGGGCATGAGCGGAAAACCGGGCTTATCGCGCCTCGACCAGCGCCGCGAGTTTCGCGAGTGCCATCCGCCAGCCAGTCTCGTTGTCGGTCGGCGATACCGCGCGTGGCAGTCCAGCGTGGGTGGCGTGAAGTTCGGTCCCGCCATCCGCGTCGGCAAGCGTGATGGTGATCGTCATCTCGCCGCGTAGCGCGGGATCCGTGGTCTCGAACTCGTCCACTTCGACAACCTGCTCATTCGGGACGAGCTTCACAAAGCGACCGCGATATGTGTCCGTTTGCGCGGTCGTCTTGCCCGCCCCGGTCGGCACGTCATAGGTGAGCGAAATCCGCAACGAGCCGCCTTCACGGGCGTCGAACGCATGCACCTCGCAGGTCATTCCGTCCGGCACTTTCCATTTTGCAATTGCGCGTGGATCGAGCAGCGCTCGATAGACCGCCGACCGAGGCGCGGCGATGTAGCGCCGTATCGAAAGGGTCTCGTCCATGTTAATTCCCTGCTGACCTTGCGCATCGTCTCGAACCGTCATCCGATAGGACCGATGGTGTACCGGCGGCAGGCTTTTGGATAGGCTCGTTGCCGATGATGCGGCCTGCCGCTTGACGCGACCGACGAACAGCACCCGGGAGTCCATACGATGATCACCCTGGGACGACATCGGCCGCTGATCCAGACTCCCTTGGACGAAGCGACTGCCCTGGTCGCGATCTTAGACATCGCGGCCGACGCGATCGCCCAATTCGATCCCGATCATTCTGGCCGGCCCACCCCATCGACGACGAGACTGCCGACGGCGATCCCAGCTTCTACAAGGGCGCCGCCGGGTGTGATCTGGGCCCCCGACTGCCTGCATCTTCGGTTGTTTGTTCTGGCTGGCGAGATAGCAGAAGGGCAGATCCAAGCCGGCATGTTCGTCACCGTGCCGCTGGACTCTTCGCTGTCTTGGTGATGAAGGCGCCGTTGATCTGAGAAACCTTCGCACACGTGACGAGCTTCGGCTGGCGGACCAGGTTCTATCTATTCTCCGGGCACGAACTTCAAACGACGCATCGGCAAAAGCGAGGAGCGCACGCGACCCGACGGGCAAATCACTGCTGCGAGACTCGCGTACGCCCAGCACATCCGCCCATCACCCGGAGCCCACGCTCCAAAAAAACGCCTCCGTCAGAAAAATTCATTCGCCTGCGGGTTCAAACACATCTCTCTATCCAGCCCTCCCGGCCTGAAGATTTTTGTTTCTTTTTTCCAGAAATCATGATCTTCTCTCTCCATCCCGTCTCACAAGAGGGGCGCTTCGCGGTCGTCACGAACGTCGAGGCGGGATGCGGTGGGCGTGTCGATGTCGCAGCGTGGTTCTCCACGCCGACGAACGGCGGCGATGCGCACGGTCAAGTCGCGTGGTCCTGACACCCCGACGCTGGTGTCACGCTTGCGTTGGCGCTCACGCGCGGCGCGGGCAACGGTGGCCAGAAAGCCCGGCGCACCGGGGAGATCGCGAAGCAGCCGTCAAAACCATCGTGCGGGGAATGCCGGGTGATCTCGGCTGAACCTGTGGTGACTGCCGCCTGCTTTTTTTCTGCAGGCGGGCCATGGGTGCGGCCAGCGCCCGGCATTCCCCGTGCCCTCTTCCAAGAGAGGAACATCGATCAGCAAAGCTCGGACGCGAGAATGCGCCGCGAGGCAGCGAAGCCATGTCGCAGCGCCCTCATCACAATCTAACCGCCGTCATTGCGAGCGAAGCGAAGCAATCCAGAGTCGCGCGCGCGACTCTGGATTGCTTCGTCGCTACGCTCCTCGCAATGACGGAGAACTTGACCGAAGAGACTCGTCATGGATGGCCGGTTCAAGCCGGCTTGCCGCCGTCACGACGACGCGGCGGCGGCTGAGCCCGCGGTTGCGTCGCCCCGCGATCGTCACGCGCGCCTCGCGTTCACAAGGGAGGATATTCAACGATCGGAAAACCAGACCAAGCTGGGTCACCGGCCGGACCGGCCGATGGTGGGCACGACAGGGGCGAAAACACGGATCAAGATCAATGATTTAGGCACCCGCACCAGCGTTCCAGGGCTCTTGGTTTCAAAAGGGAATTTCTGGCGATGCCCGCACCATCCAAGGGGTAGGTTGGAAGCCAGAATCGCCTGAAAGTTGCCAAGACTTCAGAAAAGTTGACTGCCTGCCCTTTGGGCTCGGCGCCCAAAGGTGAAGTTCGGATCCCTCGTTCGCCCAACCTCTCCTGTGTTTCGATGGTTGCGGGGAGGCGCAAGACTCGCGCACGCGCGAGATCCACCCATGTGTCGTGCCGACACCCCGCTGCCAGCTGGCATTGCAATGCTCCGCGATCGCGTTCTCTTCATATACCCAGGGCCGCTCAAGGTCCTTGGTCCGCGCCCCAGTACCGCGCGCAGGCGCGCGGACCGAAGCTTCATTGTGCGAGTTGGTGCTCAACCTTCCTGAGTCCTCTCGCTTCAAGAGGATACCCAATTGCAACCGAGTTCGCGCCGATGCGGCCGCGAGATCGAGAGCGCGCACCCACGGACCGGGTAGTGGACGCAGTATTGACGGGACGGATCAGAATACGGGCAGTTGCGTGAGCAACTTGACTTCATCTGCGCCAAACCTAAGCCGCCGGAGTTGGGCCATCATCCCCGAACACGCCAAACCGCGATTTTGGACGAGGATGCGAGTCCCAATGGCTCGAGAAATTCAGGAACTTCGCCTCGAGCCAACAATGATTCTAAGCCATCCGGAGCGCGCTCAATAACGTTACGATTTGGAGATGTCCGACACGTGACCACATAATCGACGTGGTAGTCTCGTAGCATCTGATGCGCGACCGGCGCTGGCGCAAGCATGAGCTTGAGCATCGCGAGATTGCCATCGTTGTTCCGGTGGTATGGGGCCGCAAACACGGCGTGTTTCGTCGCAGCCAATATGGCCGGGCCGAGATCGATCGGCGCCATGACGCTTCCTCTTGCCAATAGCCCCATAGGCTCGGCATCCGAAACACTTTGACATCGGGACTCGTCAGGTTCAAATACCATTTCAGTCGGCTCTACCATCGAATCGATCAGTGGTTTCGCGCATTTTCCAAGCACTGCGAACATGACCGGAGAGACGACGAACGCCACCAGAACGAGGCTGCTTGTCTGGGCAAGCGATGGCCAGATGAAGACGGCGGCTGCGGCGAATATTGGCGCTGCCGCCATGGCAGCCCCGCCTGTTCCGCGCATTTCCCACACGCTGATCACAATCAACGTCGCGAGGGCAGCGACACCAACACCCCACCGAAATCGATCAACCGGGTTGGCTCGCAAAAATGCCGCTGCCGCGATTGCCATTGTTATAAGAGGAAACGCGTAAAAGCCGAGTACTTCCTCTGGACCGATCCGGATCATCTCCGCCAGGGATACGGTCTCCTGAACATGATCGAGCCATAGAGAAACGACCAGCGGATCAAGCTGCGAATACGGCAACACCAGCGATCGCGCAAAAAGCAGGACGAACGCACCGAGCAAGGCGATCACGGTTCCGGTCGCAGTACCAACACGCAGCCATAGCGAGGATCGGTAACGCTCAATTCCAACCATTAGCACCAGGCCAACGCTCCCGCCCACGGTCAACAAAAGCAGCGGGCCCCCGAACGCGTCAAGCACGGGGAACGTTAGTTCCTCTGCCGGAACCAACGCAAATCCGAGAGCCGCCGATGATGCGGCTAGCGCGAGAGCAAAGGCCGAGACTTCGCGCGCAACCTCTCCACCACGCCAGACGAAAAGACCCGCCATGGCACCGCATATCGTGACGATCACCGGTAGGATCTCAACTCCGATTGCGAGCGACACAGATCCGGTCAACGCTGCGAGCGCCGCCCTGGTCGCGCTTCGATCGGCCTGGATCGCAAAGAGAAGCATCAGGAGCAAGAGATCGATTTGCACGTTGTGATGATCGATCGCGCCCGGCTTGAAGTGTATCAATGCTGGCGCTGCCAGCATAGCCAGCACAGCTGCGCCCAGCGATGAGGCCGCGACGCCTTCGCTCATACGGTAGGCAATCGTCCCGACGAGCACGAGAGCCACGAGAAGCAGAAGTATTGGCCAGACGAACAGCGTTACCGCTTCCGCATGGAGCGGACCGATCAAAGGTTTCAGTGTCAGGATCGATATAGCTAGTGGCAGATCGACAATGCGCGACCAATGCATGAGCACGCCGGATGGACCCAGGCGGTATTGCCGGAGATCCCACCAGGCCTGGCCGTCGAGAAAATCCCGGATTTCGACAAGACGCATCGCATCATCGGTCGACATGGCGTCGAAAACGACGCCCCTGATCGAGAGCAGCTTGAACGCCATCGCCGCAGTAAGCCCCAGCACCAGGATCAGGATCAGAACGCCGACCGCTCTTACTCTGCCTTGGCTTGGAACCGAGTTCAAACTCGAAACGGCGTCTGACATGATGAGCCCACTGGTTCCCGCAGCATCAACAACCGAAATTAACTGGAGCAGCACGCACCGCGTCGAACTGCCCAACGTCTGCACGGCACTGAGCCCATCGGGTTCAAGTGCTCCGCAAGCCTGCAGATATCGAGCCGATTCGTTGCTCGCCGGACCCAACTCGGCCCGTCTGGCAGCGCCACCAAGATGTGACCGGGGTCTACTCCGACGAAGATCCGGCGTTTGGCATAGCGGACGGCCAATAAGCGTGCGATTGCGCGCGGCGCTGTGAACTGACAAATACAGATCTCAAAAAGTGCTTGACCATCACGATAGACCCGCCAGCCACAGCGGCGCCTCCGATGAGGTCGATGATGTAGTGCGCACCGATCAGGGGCGTCGCGGCAACCATCCAGGTATTGAGCGCGATCGACGCCGGCCGCAAAACTCGGATCGGCCACAAAGCCCAGATATAAAGAACTGCCGACGCCGTGTGGAAGCTTGGGAATGATACAATGCCCGCTAGCCTGAGCACGTCGAGCTGTCGTAACGACCCATCTCGTAGCGCGAAAATATCCCGGAGCTGCGCCGCGTAATTTGCTGAGTCAACCTTCGGGAACTGCTCGCCCGGCGACAATCCCAGACCATAATAAGTCCCTATGGCCGGAATGAAGGCGGACACGACAATCGTTACAGCGAGTGCAACGCTCAATGTCAGCACGAATTGCTGAAGTCGCAAGAACCGCGATCCCATCGCCAAAATGATCGGGATCGCGAGCAGGGGCCACTTGATGAAGCCGTATCCAACTTTCAAGTAGTGTACGATCCAGCTGTGGGCATTAAAAAACGCTGCAATCCCCTGGGGATCAAACCCAATTGCGCGGTCGATCCACAATAGGCTCCGATCCTGTAGGGGCCAATTCATCGCGTTTGCGACATAACTAAGAGGGCCAGCGATCGCCGTGAGCAATATGATCTGAGCTGTGACACCAAACCAGAAGACAAGTTTAGGATCCGCGGAAGCCTGCCTGATGTGGGCATAAACATAGGCAATACTCGCAAGCGAAATCGCAATAGCAACGAGAACTCCGAAACCCACTGGCTCCAAGGAAAAGTCGGAGTACGTCAAGGCACTCAATAGCGCCGCGCCTAACAGAGCGATTGGCAGCCAGTTGAGATTGAGTGTTTGCCACGCGAGGTTTTCTTCGTCGGTTTTCATGCCTGCAGGCCATCGTTTCCTTCAACGAAGCTCTTTTGACGATCGCGAGCGCAACATCTGACGAAAGCACGGAACATTGGATCGCATTCCCAGGGAGCTGGTCGCGGCACATCTCTCAAGCAGGGCTCTTAAGCCCGGCCAGTAGCCCGCAGATCACCCGATCTCTCACCCCGCAAAATTACGGGACAAAACTTAAGGTAGTGTGAAAAAGGAGATCCTGAGATTCACGATTCACAAACGAGGCACGTTCTGAAGCCATTTTGCAGAGCGGCCGGATTCATGAGAGGGCATTTTCGTAGATCTGGCTGGGCACAATTCTCTCACCGGTTGCGCACCATTGTGGAACCTGTGCCGCGGCATTTGCGCGGGGATATAACGCAGCGCGATCTCTAGGCTACGGCAGCAACGAAACCACGCTTTACAATCGTTTGGCCAGTGAGCGAGAGCCTGGAGTAGATCGGTGAAGCAGAGCGGGCGTTGGTGGAAACCTCGCCGTCAACTTTCTACGCAAATGCGTATGAGCTTCTGCTGCTCCGGGGACGCAGTACCTGGCGATATCCCTTGGCGCCACGTCAGCGCGCGACAGCGGGCCTGACATAGACACTTTCGTACTTCCCGATATGGTCCTCAGTCCAGCCTCGCTTTCCTACGAGGAACTGCCTCAATTCATCATGCCCCTTAAGCCACAAGACTGCATCGATATGGTACTTCTCGAGCACCTCATCCCAGGCGGCTTCATCGACCTCCCAATGCACGAGCTTGAAGTAGTCGCGGAGCAACTCATCAGGATAAGCCGTGGCCGCTCGGCCGTCGACAAAGAGCCGGACTGATCCATGGGTAAGGAAGATCAGATATCCTCCGACGTTCCAGTGGTTGAGCACTCGCGCATGCGCAAGATGCGTCTGCAGGTATTCGGCGTCCTGCTCCGACAACATGTTTGGCAATGCCATCGCCGGCTTTACTCGGATTAAAGTAACCGGAAGGACACATGCGCCAACGAGCGCTGCAGTCAGAAGCGCCCGCTGAATTTGTGGCTTGGGCAGCCGAGTGGGAAGAAGCCGATCGAGATGATGAGCCACCGGCACCGTCGAAAAGATAAAAAAGAATGACATGTATCGAAACTGGTAAAGTCCCAGCGCGAGAAATGCCCAACACAGAATGCGGTGCTCAGCGCGGATTTTCGCCGTTACGGCGTACCGCAGTTCCAGCGCGATGAACGCAATAATGTAGGCCATTCCGGGAAGGCTGCCCGGAATTTCGACATTGTGAGAATAGGGAAGCCACTCTCCAATATGTCCCTGAACAAAGTGTCCCAAGGTAGCCGCCACACCTTTGTAGATTTTCCAGCCGAGCGGATTGACCAAGGTAGCCGCTAGGCAGCCGCAACCAGCCACTACGATGGCTTTTAAGTCGTGCCAGTCACCTCGGAGAATGGCCCCGCCACCGAAGACAGCGAGGATCATGAAGCCAAGCACGAATCCACCGTGCAAATTCACCCAGAGCACCATCAGCAAGGGTAGCAACGACAGTTTGGTCGGCCGCAAACACTCCCGGTAGAAGACCACGCTGAATACCATGGTCGCGATGTTGGGAGATGCCGCGAGATAGCTGTTAGGCGCCGTATCGTAGGAGGGATACAGCAAGCAAGCCGCAAATGTCCCGATGCAGGCGGCGAACGCGGAAGCGCCACTTCGCAAGCAAGCCGACGTGAGATATCCAGCGATCAGGATTCCGCACACCAAGACGAGGACAACAAGACCTGCGTATCCGCTGAACTTGAAGATTGTGCTGGCAACCACGTCCCATAGCCACGAGAGGTTGAACCACTGTTGGATCCCGAGGGTGAACGACCAGGGATCCTGGAAGGGGATGCGCTCTTCCGTTCGAATCAGGTCGCCAGCGGCAAGGTGCCAGCCAAGGTCGTAATGACTTAGGACGAGTGATGCGTTGGAAAGATAGAAAACGCTCAAAAGAGAGATCAGGAACGCGTAAGTTCCCAAGTGGTGCGACGGCGGCTGATCGGTCGCAGCCGACGTGGCCAGCACCTCACGCCCGGGTATCGTCTGCTCGCACATGTTGTACTTCTGCCTTCCCAGCAGCGCGCGCAACCCACTTCGTTACCGATATTTTTGCGCTACCTGTACCTGAATACGGGAGGGCGTCTAAGGCGGAGTAAAAAACACGTTCGCATCCATCTCCTCGCACGGACAAATGGACGCTAGTTAACAACCTATGAATGACAGATGTGCCCGGGCCGGCTGATGGGAACGGCATTTTGGACGGGCGTCCCCAGAGGCGAGGAAGTGCCGCCGTCATCGCGATGAAAGGTGAGTCTTGTCAACGATCGTAGCTGGCTTGCCGCACCAGTCGACGAGGGACTTACTTCCCCCTCGTCTGGCGCCGAGATTGAGGTGTTCGCAATCCTGCAGAATCACTAGTTGCTGGCGTGGCGGCGGCAGAGGAAGCGGAGGCACGTCGGCAATCAGGCCGAAATGAGATTGAACTGGCGCGCCCGACGAATCGAGCGAGCCAGCTTTCGTCTCCGTGTACCTCACCCTCTACGCGTGCCAAGCGGCCGCAATCGATGCCTGCAAGCTCGGGTCGCTGGACGCTGCCTGGCTCCCTGCGCTGGTCGGATCGAAGCCCGCATGGCTAGACGAATAGCTCGCCATGGCCTGGACCAGCTGCGAGATCTGGCTGTCAATCTTGAGACCGCCGGCGGTGATCTCCTGCAGCTGGTTCGATGGCGCCGAAAACCAGTTCTTGATCGTGACGTTCTGAGTCGTGCCGAGCAGATCGATCTGCAGATCGTTGCCGGACTGCAGGAACCAGAGATCGTTGTCCGTCACGCCCGTTCCGAAAGCTAGCTGTCCGCTGGCGGTAGAGCTGCTCGCAGTTCCGTTCACGATCGTCTCCTGGCCCGCGCTGAACAGGTACCGATCGTTTCCTCCGCCACCGATAAACGTATCATTGCCGGCGCCGCCAACAAAAACTTCAGAGCTAGCTGTTCCTGCCAGCGTAGCCGAACCTGCTGTGCCGGTAGAGCCGGTCCCGACCACGAGCTGCACCTGCTGGTCGGCAAATCCGAGCGAAGCAATGCCGGACAACGTGTCGGTTCCGTCCGGACTGCCGCTGCGCAGGTCGCTGACCACGACCTGATTAGCCGAATTCAAAGATACCGTGTAGTTCGCAAAGTTGCCGGTGAATGCGACCGTATCAACCCCGCCCCCACCGACGATCACATCGTTGCCTCCGGATCCGACGAATATCTCGTTGGCCGCGGAGCCGCTCAGCGCATCGACGCCCGCCGTTCCCGAGACGACCCCGATCGCTGCGTCAGCGAAGATCAGCTGCGTCAGGCCTACCGCGGAATTGGCGCCCGATGCGCCTGCACGAGTGTCTAGGATCAAGACATCGCCGAAGGCATCGGCGGCAAATCGATAGCTGCCGTAGCTTCCGGCAAAGATCAGGCTACCGGTCGCAGCCGCAAAACTGTTTGCTCCTGCCGGCGCCGTCAGCGTCACGACCTCGCCGCCTCCATTCTGGAAGTAGCGAACCTCGACCGCATGCGACCCGATCCCCAGTGTCACCTGGCCGGAGACCGTGTTATTGCCGTGCAGCCCGTCATTGTTCACGACCCGCACGCCATCGATGTAGAGCGCGGAGCCGTCGTCGGAAGCCAGGCTGAAGGTATAGGTTCCAGCCGTCGTGATGGTGAGGTTGGCCTGGTAGGCCGTCGCGAAATTGACGTGCGACGAGGCTGGCCAGGCGGCGTCTGCGGTGCCCGAGATTTGGGACACTGTCGTCACGAAGCTCGGCGCCGCCCCCCAGTTGACGTCCGACAGCTGCGACGGTCCGGACGTCAGGGCAAAGAAGTTCGCGACAAAGCCCGCTTGACCGTGCCACGCACCCGCCATCGCGCTCTGCAAGGCGAGGTCGCCGGGGACCTGCGAGACCGACGCCGGATCAAAGCCCGGGTGGGCCGCCGTATAGGCTGACATCGCCTGAACCAGCGTCCCGATTGCGCCGCCATCCAGCACCGTCGTTCCTGCAGTGATAGTCTGCAACTGGCTGGCGGAGCCCGCAAACCAGTTTGCGACCGTCACCCGCGTCGCTGTGCCGACCACGGCGACCACCAGATCGTTGCCCGATTGCGTGAACCACAGCTTCTGCGCTGTGGCCCCGCTGCCGAAATCGATCTGGTTCTTCGCGCCGGCCGTCGCCGACAGATTGATGGTGGCTTGCCCCGTGCCGGACGACACCCGGAACAGGTTGGAGCGTGTGCCGCCGAACGCCGTCTCGGCCCCATCACCGAGCACAAAGATGTTGGAGCCCGTCGCGTTGCCGACCAGGGTCGGATTGCTGCCGCTTCCGGTCCAGGTGAAGGTCAGCGACGCGTCCCTGACTGCGGCCCGGTCCCAGACCGTGCCGTCGGCAAACCGGACCTGCTGGACGCCGCTGGTGCTCGACTGCACCATGTTGTCGATCCTGATCACATCGCCGTTGTTGCCGATCGTGAGGATCCAGTCGTTGCCGTTTGAGGCGACGGCCACCCCCACGTCGGACGGCCGGATTCCGGCTCCGAGCGACAGCACATTGGCCGCGGTGCTCGAGCTGTCGATCTCGTCGATCTCGAGCTGGCCGTATCCGGTGTTGAACACGAACGTGTCGTTGCCGCCGCGTCCATGCGCGATATCATTTCCTCCCTTGCCGTCGAATGTGTCGGCTCCGAGCGAGCCCCAGAGGACGTCGTTGACGGTGGTGCCCGTTGTCTCCAGCGCGAGCAGCTGTTGCCGCGACAACACTGTACCGTCGGCGAACGCCACCGACTGGATGCCGCCTGTGCTCGTCAGGTCGCCGTGAATGTCGATTTTGTCGGTGTCGTCGTTCCGGATCCGAAGGATCAGATCGGCGCCATTCTCGACCTGCACATAGATGTCCTGGGCAGAGATGCCGGCGCCCAATTTGATGGCGCCGGTCGCGCCGGCGTTCAGATTGACGTCCGTCCGCCCGACGCCGCGGCTGTAAAGCAGGGTGTTGGTGCCCCCCACTGCTGCCGCATTTGCAAAATTGACCGAGACGTTGCTGGCGGTGATTTCATAGACGTTCGAGCCGTAGCCTGAGCCCGATAGTCCAGCCGACGACGTGTTGCCGAGCCAAGTGAAGGTGATCGGCACCGACGCTGAGCCGCCCAGCGCGATTGAGCTGCCGTCGCTGAACACCAGTCTATTGATTGAACTGGTGGCGACACCACCGCTGATCGTCAGATCGTTGTGTACCAGAATGTTGTCGAGCGCGTTATTGCGGAACTTGACGATCATGTCGCTGCCGCTGGACTGCAGCAGCACGTCCTGCGCCGAGATGCCGGTGCCGAACTGCAACGTGCCCTTGCTCGCGCCGGGCCATACCGATAGGGCACCAGATCCTGCCGCATACTTGACCGTGTTAATTCCGGCGACACCGTTGCTGTAATCGCCGAACCCGAGATTTCCGGATGCCGACACCTCGAACACGTTCGAGCCGAAATTCGAGTTGCCAAGATTGAAGCCGTTGGTGTTACCGACCCAGGTGAAGGTAATCGGCACCGAGGCCGAACCTCCCAGCGCGATCGAACTACCGTCGCTGAACACCAGCTGATTGATCGAGCTAGAGGCAACACCGCCACTGACCGTCAGGTCGTTGTGAACGAGGATGTTGTCGCCTGCATTGTTGCGGAACTTGACGATCAGGTCGCCACCACCGGCTTGCAGCAGCACGTCCTGCGCACTGATACCCGCGCCGAACTCCAGGGATCCCTTGCTCGCGCCAGGCCAGGCCGTCAGGCTGCCGGATCCTTGCGCATATTTGATCCGGTTCGTTCCAGCGACCCCGTTGCTATAATCCGCAAAGCCCAGATTTCCGGCTGCCGACACCTCGAATACGTTGGAGCCGAAATTGCTGTTGCCGAGGTTGAAGCCGTTGGTGTTGCCGACCCAGGTGAAAGTCAACGGTGTGCCTAGGCCCGCAGCCGGCTGTCCGACCGGTAGCACCGCGCCGTCACTGAATGCGATGCGAATGATCGCGCTGGAGACGCCCCAGGGCTGTACGGTAAGATCCCGCGGCACGGTGATGACGTCGGTGCTGTTTCTGAACCTGATCGTCAGGTCGCCATTGCCATTCGCCTGGAAGTAGAGATCGGACGACGAGATCCCCGCTCCCATCCGGATCGTCGTGACCGTATTAGCAACGGTCACCTGGCCGCTTCCGGCGGTGAAGGGATACGCGTTGGCGTCGCTCGATCCCGCCAGGATGTCCAGGATCTGCGCTTGGCTCCAGCTGGCGCCATCACTGAAGCTGACGGTGGATAGCGTCCCGTTGCTGAACTGCGCCTTCACCGTGACGGTCTTTCCCGTCGCCGTATTCGCGATGACGAGGTCGGAGCCGTTGCGGCTGAGCGTTACCGCGGTCGAGGCAATATCTTGCATCACCAGGATGTTGCCGCTCGTACTGTCCTCGATGACGTCGTTGCCGCCCGTCGAAGTGTAGATGTAGGTGTCGGTTCCCCCCTGGCCGTTCAGATAGCGGTCACCGGCTCCTGCCAGGATCGTGTCGGCCGCGTTGAAGCCGTAGATCGACGTCGCGCTGGAGCTCGCTGCCTGCTGCAGCACGAGGGCCCGCAGGTCCGCCTGCTTCCAGACCGTGCCATCGTCGAACACGACCTGCTCGACGCCCTGGCTGAACCAATCGTCGAGTGTCTGCTTGATCAGGACCGAACCACCGTCACCGGCGCCCGGCGCGCTCTCGGCAATCACCAGGGTCAGGTCGTTGCCGTTGCGGACGAAGCTGATGTCGGAAGGCCGGATCCCCTTGAACTTCAGATTATCGTAACTCGAGGCGTTGCCCACCGTTCCCTCGATGATGGTGTCGTTGCCATCACCGCGGTTGTAGATATAGGTGTCGTCGCCGCTCCCGCCCGACATCACATCGTCGCCGCGTCCACCGGTGATGACGTCGCTGGTGTTGAAGCCGTCGATGACGTCGTTGCCGGCGGTCGAGTATTGCGTCAGCACCTTGAGGCGTAAATCGTTCTGCGTCCAGACGGTCCCGTTGTCGAACACGACCCGCTCGATGCCCTGGCTGAACCAGTCGTCCAGAGTCTGCTTGATCAGGATCAAGCCACCATCCCCGGCGCCCGCCACGGTTTCGGCGATGACGAGCGTCAGATCGTTGCCGTTGCGGACGAAGCTGATCGCGGCGGGGTCGATACCTTGAAGGCGCAACGTATCGAACGTCGAGAAGTTGCCGGCCGGCCCGTCGATGATGGTGTCATTGCCGTCGCCGCGGGCGTAGATATAGGTATCATCTCCGGCGCCGCCGTTCAGCGTGTCGTTGCCACGCCCGCCGATTAGGATGTCGTTGGTGTTGAAGCCGTTGATGACGTCGTCGCCCGGCGTGAACGCCTGCGACAGCGCCGTCGTGCGCAGATAATTCTGGTCCCAGGTCGTGCCGTCGTCGAACACGATGTTCTCGACGCCCTGGCTGAACCAGTCGCCTAGCTCGTCCTTGAGCACAATTGAGCCGCCGTCATTGGCGCCGGTCACGCTTTCGTTGATGATGAGCGTAAGGTCGTTGCCGTTGCGGCTGAACGAGATGCTGGCCGGGCTGATCCCTTTCAGCCGCAGCGTATCGATCGTGCTGTAGTTACCGGAGGTGACCTCGGTGATGACGTCGTTGCCGTCGCCACGGTTATAGATATAGGTGTCGTCGCCGGCGCCGCCGGCGAGGGTATCGTCGCCCTTGCCGCCTTCGATCACATCATTGGTGTTGTAGCCGACGATGACGTCGTTGCCGTCGGTCGACGCCTGGGCCAGCAGCTTCAGCCGCAGATCGTTCTGGGTCCAGACGGTGCCGTCGTCGAACTTGACCTGCTCGATGCCGCGCGCGAACCAGTCGTCGAGCTCGTCCTTGAGCAGGACCGAGCCGGCATCGCCGGCCCCGTCGGCGCTCTCGGCGAACACCAAGCGCAGATCGTTGCCGTCACGGACGAGCGTCACGTCGGCCGGATCGATGCCCTTGAGCACCAGCGTGTCGAAGGCAGAGGTCTGCGCATCCGGACCGTCGATGATGGTGTCGTTGCCGTCGCCGCGGGCATAGACGTAGGTATCGTCCTCGCGGCCGCCATCGATGACGTCATCGCCCTTGCCGCCTTGAAGCGTGTCGGCATAGGAGAAGCCGTAGATCACGTCGTTGCCGTCGGTCCCGGCGCTGGCATCCATGCTCTGGATCACCTCCTCCCAGCTGACATAGGAGCCATCAGCAAAGGTGAAGTACTCTATGCGGTCGATGGTGGTGTTGAGCAGACCGTAATCGACCCGGAACTGCCCCTTGACGGTCACGGCATCATCGGTGCCGTTGATCGCGATTGTGACATCGTTGGAATTGCCGTCGCGGTGGAACGACAGGTCATCCAGCGTGATGCCCTGACCGAAGCGCAGGAAGTCCGGCCGCTCGCCCCAGATCCAGGCCTGATTGTCCTCGATCGTGTCATGACCGTCGCCGCGGCCGAACATGTAGGTGTCACCGCCGTCGCCGCCTGACATGGTATCTGTGCCGAGACCGCCGTTGAGAACGTCGGCGTCCGGCGTGCCGACCAGATTATCGTCGGTCGCGTAGGATGGCATTCCGACCGCTTTGGCGAGGTCGAGCTTGCTCCAGGTGGTGCCGTCAGCGAACTTGATCACCTCGATCGACTTGTCGAAATCCTGATAGGCCGTCACAAGGCCCGGCCGGCGGCCGGCGAACTCGTCGATCACCCGGATCTGGTTGTCGGTGCCGTTCTGGGTGATGACGAGGTCGAGCCCGTCACGCACGAAGGTGAGATCGGAGACGTTGAGGTGGGCGAACCAGATCGCGTCCTCCTGGTTGTCGCCAAGCCCCTGCCAGACGTCCTGAATGACATCGTGGCCAAAATTGTAGCCGACCACGTAGGCGTCGTGGCCGCCCTGCCCTTGGACGACCTGATCGGAGCCATTGAGATAGAAGATGTCGTCGGTGGTGTCGCCGCCGGTCAGATTGCCGTTGCCGATCACGAGCTCCGAGGCCGGGATGTCGAACAGCTTGTCAGCGACCGCCTGCAGCGACAGGTTGACCGGAACGTTCTCGAACGCATTGACGATGTTGGCGAACAGATAGGCGTCGGTGATTTGCCTTCCCTGGTCGTCACGCTGGAAGTCCGGCAGCATCATGCCGATGATGCCCTTCCATTGCTCCAGATAGCTGCCAGCTGCGGTCGGGTCGCTCGGCGTGTGCTGGAAGATCTGCTCCAGCATCGGCGCGAACTGTTGGTCGGTGGTGGGCTTGAAGGTGTCGGTCGCGACATCGTAGGTGATGCCCGCGAAAAACGGCTTCAGCTCGCCTTGCATGGCAACGCGGATGGCGAGCCTGTTCAGCACGTTCCAGCCAGCGGTGACCGCGTCGGCGGCGCGCGAGATGGCGTCTGCGCTCGGATTCGTCGGAATACCGAGGCCGATCTGCTCGCCGGTGAAACGCTCGAGGAAGGCGATATCGGCGGCCGTCAGCGTCTGCCAACTGCCCTGCTCCGGCGTGCTGCCCAACACCTGCTGCAGCGTCGGCCGCTCGATGACCACCCCATTTGCATCGCGCACGGCCTGGCCACTGGCATAGGCGTAGAAAAGACCCTGGTCATCCGACTTGCTGATGATGAAGTCGTAGAGCACCGCCCCCTTCTCGTTGGTCGTGCCGACAAACTGAAACTCCGCCGTCGGCTCGGTGCCCGGCGTGCCTGAGGGCACGGGAACAGCGGCCTGCCAGGCGTAGAGAATCGGACGAACGGCCTCACGCAGAGCGGACAGCGAGAGGGAGGCCATCGACGGCAGCGCGGCGTCGACGACATTGATCAGGCTCGGCTTCAGCGTCATTGCGACGCGCAGGTCGGTCAGCGTGCCGAACCCTTTCAAATTTGGCCGGCTCGAAGCCGCCGCGCTGATGCTGGAATCCCCCAGCCACGTCGTATTGTAGTTGTCGGTCTCGAGCTGGACATCAGCGGCAAGCCCGGTCGAGCCATCGGCGCGCATGAAGGTTCCCGTCGCGGAGATCGTATCGGCGCCGTCCGTGTAGGTCGAAGGCGTCGATCCGGTCCCGATTGCGACGATATTGAGGTCAGCCAGCGACTTCAGCTCGCCGGCATCGGTGATGCCGTCCTCGTTGGCATCCACCCAGACTTTGAGCGACGCGAACGTATCGGACGTATCGATGACACCATCACCGTTGAAGTCGGCAAGCCCGTCGTCGAGCGCGCTGACCGCCCCGTCATGATTGCCGTCGAGCTGGGCCAGCTGTGTAAAGCCGGACACGGTCTCGTTGCCGAACAGCTCGCCAACATCATCGACCACACCATTGCCATTCAGGTCCCGAACCAGGAAGCCGTCATTGCCACCGATCCAGCCGACCGGCTCGGCAAAACCGTCCTTGTCGATGTCGAAACGAACCCGCGAAGCCTCTTGAATCGTGAAGGCGATACCATTGCCATCGAGATCGAGCACCAGCGGATCCTTGCGCCCGTTCGGCTTTCTGCCGTAGAGCGCCTGACCAGCCTTATCGAGCGCAGTGAGCTCGGCCGCAGCCGTCTCGAACCCGCTCGTCCACATGTTGCTCCGGACGGTCTTGAATGTGATCTCGACGACGTAAAGGCCCGCTGTCTGGTTGCTGCCGGAAACCCCAAAGTTGAAATGAGGAATGTAGGTCTGATTTCCGTCAGAATCGGTAATAATCAGATCACCAGTTTTGTTTCGACCGTACTGATTGTCGAAGACGTCATAAGCATACGGGTCTTCCGAGCCACCCCAGCGAACCGCTCCAGTAAGAACATGATCATAATACGTGATCCTGTCATCAGAACTCGCGTCCTCAATCAGAAGTTCACCGTTATGGGACAACTCGATCTGATCTTGACCGTCGCCCGTCTTAACGATCGCACCGGGATTGTTCAACTTGAAGACGTCGCTCTTAGATGTACCAATTATCTTATCAAAATTGAGAAAGGACGGCTTAGAGCCGTCTAAATGTCCATCTATGAATCTCACGCCACCTTGAAGTTTGGAAAGATCCAAAACATCCGGCTCATCGGCGGGATTTCCTCCAGCATCAATCTCTTCCACCGAACTCAGAAGATCTAGACTGTCCGCTCCAATCACAACCGTGTCGGATTGCGATCCGAGCTTAAGCTTTTCTATAGAGACGAGACGGTCACGCCCGCCAAATCCATTGTCGGTTACAAGAATCGGCACGATACCGTCAACCATATCCGACGCCGAAACAGCGTTCTGGTCGATCAGGACCTTGATGCCTTTGCGTCCGGGCAGCCCAAGATCTCCGGAGTAGTCAGCAGTATCGATCCCATCCCCTGAAAGGGGCAACCCTCTGTCTCCACCATGCAGTAGATTAGCCCCTTGCCCTCCGACCAAGATATCGTCCTGCAATCCCCCATACAGGAAATTGTCTCCCGGACCACCGTAAATTCTATCCGATCCATCATAACCGAACGCTAGGTACACACCTTTGTTCGCGCGATGCGACATGTCGATAAGATCGACGATGTCAACTCCCCCCAAGACTGTAGAGCTCGAGAGGGGCAAATCGCCGACCCTGAGGACGGCCACATCGCGGCCTTCCGAGTATTGAATTCCAAGGGCCATCCGCGCGAGCCGCGTATCAGGTACGAGCATCCCAGCCGAATAAGAGACCATGTAATCATCGCTAAGCCCCATCTGAGCGGCAACGATGTTTGTATCAGCTGCAGTTTCTCCAAGATCGTCGAATGTCGAGCCATTTAAGTCCGAATTAGTTACATTGTTTTTGTAAGGCCCAGTACCTACTGGATCGTCTTCTCCCGCGATTGCATGAATCAACTCATGGATTATAACCAACTCCTGCCGAAACTTAACTAGCTCACCTGAGCTGTTCATAAAATATGAATTTTTTATTGCAGAAAGATTGAGTCCCACCGTCTCGCTGAAGCGGTCGGTGATTGCCGTGGTCGTGGGGGGCGTTTGGAAAAACTTGATAAGTTTTCCTCCGCTTACAGCACTCTCCAACAGCGAACGTGCATACGCAGAACTGTCGTATAGCTGCTTCAATGAATCGCGAATGGAATTTTGCTCATCCGGGGTGAATTCGATTTCTGAATTGTTCGGATTGCTCCAGGCGGCTTTATCCGACCAGAAGTCAACGGCCTTGCTTACTGCTTCCCAGCTCATTGGCGTTCCTTAAACGGCTATATTTATCTTCTTTGCTCGATGAGATCATAAAATGATCTCTGGATTGCAATCAGCTCAAGACCAATCAGGGCGTCGTGATCAATCACACCGGCAACGTAACCGTGCCCAACGCCAATTCGGGTACAGGTGCTGATGGATGTAACAACCTTCACTGCGTCACGGTCGAATGTTCCTTTGACAACCCTTTCGACCCGAGCGTTCATCACAGCGAGCCGGCCGTATTTTTGAGAGCTGATATCGGCCTCAATGCCGACGATCGTCACCTCTAATATGACGGGCGCATTGACCTGCGTAGGTATATGGTCAAAGAGCACTCCCGTTTGCACGCCGGCCACCGCGCACGCTGCTGCCTGATCGAACCAAGCAAAATAAAGAGCGGCAGAAAGAGCACAAATCCTCAACGTCATACAACTGACAGCGCGACCTACCCCGCTGATTTTCTGCGCTCGCCTCTCGAACATGCGCCGCTCACCATTTGCAACGTTCATGCAAGGCAAGCTCATAAGCTTCCGCTTTCCCTGATCGATCTGGCTAACCAGTCTTGCTGTTAACTCGCAGCTCATCCCTATCGCTCCCTCAAGCTCTCCTGCTTATACCGTAGCAACGGCGACATCACATATTCGATGATCCGCCGCGTCCCCGTCTTGATCTCCACGGTCACCGCCATGCCGGGCGCGAGCGCGACCATCTTGTCCTCGACCTGCATCTGCTTCTCGTCGAGCGACACCCGCGCCGAGTAGATGAACTCCTGCCCGGCCGGCTCGCTGGTCTCGGCCAATGCGCCGGAGGTCTTGCCGCCGTTCTGCTTGTCGGCCGGCTTCTCGCGGACGATCGAGTCCTGCGACACGCTCAGCACCTTACCGTGGACGAGGCCGTAGCGGGTGAAGTTGAAGGTATCAATCTTGATCTCGGCGGGCTGGCCGACATTGACGAAGCCGATGTCGCGGTTGGAGATCATGACCTCGGTCTCGAGCTGGCTGTCGGCAGGAACAATGAGCATCAGTTGTTGCGCCGGTGTGACGACGCCGCCGACGGTGTGCAGCGCGAGCTGCTGCACGGTGCCGTCGATCGGCGCGCGCAGCACCTGCTCGGCGATCTTGCGCTCGGCCTTGACGAGATCCTGGGTCAGCTCCTCGGCCTTCTTCTCAGCATCGGCGAGATCCGACAGCACCTGGCGCTCGAATCCGGAGCGGGTCTGCGCGAGCTGCTGTTCCAGCGCCAGCCGCGCAGCCTCGATCTCGACCAGGCGCCGCGTCTGCACGATGCGCTCGTTCTGTTGGTCGATCAGGCGCGACTGCGCATCGATATAGGCGATCTGGTTGCCGTACTGGATCTCCTTGGCGTTGCGGCGGATCTCGGCGGTCTCCTGCAGGAACGGCAGGGTGGCGTCGATCTTGGCGATCGCGGCCTCGATCGACTGCGCCTCGGCGCGCTTCTGCGCGACCTGCTGCAGGTTGGACGCAAGCTTCGCCAGCTGCTCGGCGGCCTGAGCTTGCAGCGCGGCGCGGGTGCGCGCGACATCGGTGGGTGCCGCGCCCTCGGGCACGTTGAGCGGCCGCAGCGCGGCGAGATTGGCAAAGCTATCGCGCAGCACGCTCAGCCGGGCCACATCGAGCCTCGCCTGCATCAGGCCCTGCGCGACGCGGCGGCGCTCGGCCTCGGTGACGGTGCGGTCGAGTTCGACCAGCACGTCGCCGGCACGGACATTGTCGCCGTCCTGGACGTGGATCGCGGCGACCATTCCGGCCTCCAGCGGCTGGATCGTCTTGGTGCGGCCGGTCGGCACGATCTTGCCCTGCGCCGAGGCGATGATGTCGACGTGGCCCAGGATCGACCAGCCGATCGCGATTGCGAAGAACAGCATGATGGTGGCGGCAACGGCGCGTCCGGCGGGCGAGGCCGGCGTCTCCACGATCTCCAGCGCAGCAGGCAGGAACTCGCGCGCATCGTTGCGGCGGCCCCGCCGCGCGTCGAGCGAGATCGGCGCGTTGTCCTGCTTGTGCGCCTCAGCCGACGACATGGAGCCCCGCCTGGATCTGGTGCAGGGTCGCATAGCGGCCGGCGCGCTTGATCAACTCGTCATGAGTGCCGTCCTCGACGAGACGGCCGTTCTCAATGGTGATGATGCGGTCGGCGTTGCGGACGGCCGACAGCCGGTGCGCGATGATGAAGACGGTGCGCCCGGCGCAGATCTTGCGCATGTTGCGCTGGATGATGTTCTCGCTCTCATAGTCGAGCGCCGAGGTCGCCTCGTCGAAGATGAGGATGCGTGGATTGGTGACCAGCGCGCGGGCGATCGCGATGCGCTGGCGCTGACCGCCGGACAGGCTGGCGCCGCGCTCGCCGACCACCGTGTCGTAGCCGTCGGGCAGGCCGAGGATGAACTCATGGGCGCCAGCGAGCTCGGCCGCCTGGATCACCCGCTCCATCGCCATGCCGGGATCGGCGAGCGCGATGTTGTCGCGGATCGAGCGGTTGAACAGCACGTTCTCCTGCAGCACCGCGCCGATCTGCCGCCGCAGCCAGGTGACGTCGGCGACGGTGAGATCGACGCCGTCGATCAGGATGCGGCCGCTCTCCGGCACATAGAGCCGCTGGATCAGTTTTGTAAGTGTCGACTTGCCGGAGCCGGAGGGACCGACGATGCCGACCACCTGGCCTACCGGCACCTTCAGGCAGACATCGTGCAGCGCCAGCGGACCATCGACACGGTAGCGGAAAGAGACGTGATCGAACACCACCTCGCCGCGCACCGGCGGCAGCGCGGCGCGGCCGGGATTGAAGGCGGGCTCCGGCGTGGTGTTGAGGATGTCGCCGAGCCGCGCCACCGACAGCCGCGCCTGGTGGAAATCCTGCCACAGCTGCGCCAGCCGCAGCACCGGCTGCGCCACCCGCCCCGCGAGCATGTTGAAGGCGATGAGCTCGCCGACGCTCAAATTGCCCTCGATCACCAGATGGGCGCCGAAATACAGGGTCAGCGCGGTGACGATCTTGCTGATGAACTGCACCGACTGGCTGGCCCAATTGCCGAGCGACAGCACGTCGAAGCTGGCGCCGACGTAACCTGAGAGCTGTTCCTCCCAGCGCCGCTGCATCTGCGGCTCGATCGCCATCGCCTTCAGGGTCTGAATCGCGGTGACGGTCTCGACCAGGAAGGCTTGGTTCTCGGCGCCGCGGTTGAACTTGACGTCGAGACGCTTGCGGAAGAGCGGCGTCACGCCGGCCGAAAGCGCAATGTAGAACGGAAACGAGCCGACCACGATCCAGGACAGGAACGGCGAGTAATAGAACATCACCCCTAAGAAGACGAAGGTGAAGGCGAGGTCGATGACGAGCGTCAGCGCCGAGCTGGTGATGAAGTTCCTGATGTTCTCGAGCTCGCGCACCCGCGCCACCGAATCGCCGGCGCGCCGCGCCTCGAAATAGGCGATGGGCAACGCGACCAGATGGCGGAACAGCCGTGCGCCAAGCTCGACGTCGATGCGGTTGGTGGTGTGCGAGAACACATATGTTCGAAGACCGCCCAACACCGTCTCGAAGATGGTCACTGTGACCAGGCCGAACACCAGCACGTCGAGCGTGGTGTAGCCGCGATGGGTCAGCACCTTGTCGGTGACGACCTGGAAGAATAACGGCGTCACCAGCCCGAAGAGCTGCAGGAAGAATGACGCCAGCAGCACCTCGCCGAGCAGCCGGCGATATTTGTGCATCGCCTGTATAAACCAGGTAATGTCGAAGCGCCGCGCCAGATCGGAGAGCGAGACGCGGCGCGCCATCAGCACCACCGTGCCGGTCCAGCTAGCCTCGAACGCGGCGCGCTTGAGACTCTGCGGCCGATTCACCAAGGGATCCTGGATCAGCGCCGCCTCCGCCGTGACCTGTCCAAGGATCACGAACGAGCCATCCGACCGCGCCACGATGGCCGGCAGCGGCAGCTTGCGAAGCCCGTCCCAGCTCTGACTGACCGCACGCGCCTTCAGCTTCAGCTGCTTGGCGCAGCGAAGCATCTCGGTCACGCCGACCGTCTCTCCTGCTAGCTGATGTGCAATCTGCGCCGGATCGACAGCGACCTGATGGAAACGCAGCAGCAATGTCAGGCAGTCAAGCCCCGTATCTCTCTGCCCCGCTTCCATTGCCCCTACACTACCCTAAGTCGTGCAGGAATAATGTACCACAAGAAACGATTGGACAAGATCTGCCACGTTCCCGCCGAGGATATTTTTACCTGCGAGGGATCGCACGTTACACGCATTGCATGCATTGAGTGCAGGCTTCGCGCGTCTGCTGGACCAACCCGACAGCACCTCGCAACGCCCCGGACAGCTGAGGAACGAAGGTTCTTGACTTACTCAGCTAGCTCCCTCACGGCAAACGCCTGAACTCGCGCGCGCCTGATGTTCCCCACCACAAACAAAGAACGATACAATCCCTGCGAATCATAAGCATCTGCGTGATGTTCGAGAGCTGGTGAATTCCGAATTGCCGAGGCGATAAACATCCGGCCGCCCGAACAACTGACAATTTTGACAGCAAGGTGAAATCCGCACTCAAAACATCGCCGCGCAACGAGCAAGCCTACATAAGGACCCCCGTTGACACCAAAGCTGCGATGTCAGGCGATCATAGGCTCATGGCCGGTAGCTCTTGGACAACGCAATCCCGGACCGATTCCCAACGCACGTCTCGCAGGGCGCTAGAGATCTGTTAAGCATCTCAGCACGGTATCATGTTAAAATACACGTTGAGATTGCTCAGGCTCACGGTTTTTGCGTATGTAGGTACCGACCGAAATAATCTGAAACAGACTGACACGGGAGCGGACATCCATGTTGGAGCCCGCCACAGACACCCTATTGCCCGCATTCTTTCGTCGCCTCCGCTTCCTGATATCCGCAAGGACACAGATCGGGGAGATACACAGACCTAACGGCACGCAATCGCAGGATGGAAATTCAAGTCCTCCTGCTTCCCAGACTTCGGGTCGCACGGCTTTCGCCTGGTCTTCTCAGGGAACCCATACGACCGGATATGTGGAAGCGAGCGTATGGGCCATTTGCTTTGTCGCGACCACTTTCGCGGCCTTCCTGCTCCAGCGGTCGGCTGTCATTGTCGATCTCGGCAGCCTCTTGGTTGCATTGACGATATTGGGCTTCCTCCTCACGGTTCACGTTGTCTATCGAAGTTGGCGACCATCGCCGGTGCTCAGCAACTTGTGCGGAGCGCTCCTAGCGATGTTACTATCGGGCGCAGTGGCTGGAATCATCAGCCTTGTCGGGCTTCGGAACAACGCCCCATTCATCGATGTAGATCTTGCGAGATGGGATCGAGCGGCAGGCTTCGACTTGCCTGCTGTCATTGCTTGGGCAGCCGACAACCCCGCCTGGTCCCAGCTCCTGTCGGTCACCTACGACAGCTCATTCCCCCTGCTCTTCGGCCTTTCAGTGCTGCTCGCAATCGTTCGCCGTTTCGATCATTTATGGATACTGACGTTCGTATTCGCCAGCACGATTGTCGCATGCGCGAGCATTTCCGTGATTTGGCCGGCGAAAGGTGCCTTCGCGTTCTTTGGGTACCCAGCCAGCTTGCTCGAGCATCTCCCGACAGGCGCGGGAACGTATCACTTGTCGAAGTTGGAATACTTCCGCAATGAGGCCTCGCCGTTGCTGTCATTCGCCAATCTGCAGGGAGTTGTGACGTTTCCCTCGTTCCATTGCTGCCTGGCGCTGATGATCATATCCGCGTCCTGGCACCTCAGGTGGCTATTTCCGATTTCATTGATCTGGAATTCCCTCGTGATCACATCGACCGTGCCGATCGGTGGACATTATGCGATCGATCTTCCATGCGGCGCGGTCGTGTGGCTGGTCGCAACCGGAACTGCTATCGCCTTGATGTCATTGTCCTCGCGATGGGCGCAGGGATCATCTGGATTGCGAGCCGACGCTTCACACGACCGACTCACGCACGGAATGTGCCAAATCATGACCAGAGCGCAAGTCAGCGAATCCTGACACCGGCCCTGTATGCCCTGGTCTGCGATTTCCCGCGATGGCGTACACGCGTCCGTTCCGACACTAAAACGCACAGCCACCTGCGCCCCCCACTAGATCATAAGCGCCAAGGATATTCACTCTATCTAAAACTGTATTCTTAATACTCATCTATTATAAGATGACGTCGGATATCCTTTTCTGGCGTGAAGGTGCGCCGATCTGGCCAACAGCAAAGAGGGTGTAATGCGGGTCAAAATGATGAGGTTCCTGCGTGACGAATCGGGAGCCACTGCAATCGAGTACGGATTGATTGCCGCCGGAATTTCACTTGCGATCATCGCAGCAGTCAACGGTCTGGGCAGCAAGATCAACACCTCGTTCGTCGACATCAATTCCTCCATCAACTAGCTCTGCGCAGTCCAGACGTTGGCGTTCTCAGGAAGCCCGAACCAATGCGTTCGGGTTTCTTGCTTCAAGGCCGCGGCGGCGCGGAATATTGGTCTAAGCTTCTGACGGAGGGGTCCCCCGGCCATTTGGTGTTAGGATTGTGGCTGTCGAGTTCTACGTCTTCGATCATCCCGTCGTCCCGCTCGCGCCCTGGAACGTGCCGTATTCACATCGCCGCTGTCGGTCATGCTCGATGGATTCGATGCATCCGAAAGCGACAGGCGGCGACGTTCCGGACAACAATTACAGCTGGCGGGAGAGCCCGTCGGCGTGCCCGAGATGCTTCGCCGTGCCAAGCAGCTGTAGCCGAAAGCGTGTCCGGTTCGGGAGCTTGGGAGCTATCAAAGCTCCCGCTACTCGCCATCGTATCGCGAGCCGATGGCTCCTTCGTCATCCTCGGCAGCTCACATTGTCGAGCAACTGAAGCGCCTCACCAGATTTGGATTTGAGTGACTGTAAAATAAACCCAGCTGTTACGGGGCGCGGAACTGCACTTGGCGAGCGACTGCATTCTCGAGCTCGCGAGCGACTCCTCTGGCGATCAGAGCGTCAGATTGAGCAGCTCGGCAGCCACAGTTCTCGGTGCGGCGACTCTTGTTCTTGTCACCATTGGCGATCTGGCACCGCACTATCTCGTTCGGCGTTGCCTCCCCTTTTCGTCGGTCTCGCGGCAGATTTTGAGTATCCACCTCCCAGTCGTCGCGGCTTTCACTAGAGCGAGGTCGAGGCGCTGGAGAGGAAACCGCGCGCAATGGTCACCGGGTCGGGATCGTGGCCTATGATCCGCAAGATCTTAACGTAGACCGCGACGATCAGCGTTTCCTTCCCTGGAGAAGGCAATCTAGTGTGGCGCCGAGATCGCCTGCGACGAACGCCTGGGATGCCTCCAAGCGAAAAGAATCCTTCACTTTGCTCGGACTAGAATTGACCAGCGCCCTCGTCAGGAGGTCGATGACCCCGATGATCATTCCCAAAGCGTCGACATGGCCTAAGACCCAGAAGCTCCTTGGATTGGAAGGGCTGCGCTTCCTCGCTACTGTCGCCGTGCTGCTGTGGCACTATCAGCACTTTGCCTTCGTCGGCGAGGAGCCGGTCGGTCTCGTGAGGAGCGAGCTGCCGTTCTACCGCGTTCTGTTCCCGTTTTATGAGAAGGGCAAGATCGGGGTCGAGATATTCTGGTGCATCTCCGGCTTCATCTTCTTCTGGAAGTATAGCGCGGTCATCGCCGACCGCACGATCAACGGATGGACCTTCTTCGTCTATCGACTGGCGCGACTTTACCCGCTCCATCTCGCGACGTTGCTGTTGGTCACGATGCTCCAGCTGATGTATTTCGTTCAGCACAACTACTTCTTCGTCTTTCAGCAAAACGACATCCCTCAATTCGTCAAGCAGCTGTTCATGGCAAGCGACTGGCTTCCGCCGCATGGCGTCAGCTTCAACGCACCCATCTGGTCAGTCTCAATCGAGATCGTGGTCTATGCGGCGTTTTTCCTGTCGCTGCGCGTCGTGCGTCCGTCCCCGCTCTTCAATCTAGCGGTGATCGTGATCTCGATCGCGACCGGTACGCTGATGGCAAAATGCTTCGCTTTCTTCTACGCTGGCGGCCTTGCCGCGATGGCAAGACAGGCTGTCGCCGGGGCTCGGCATCGGCCGAAGGTGGAAGCCTTGGCTGCGTGTGCGAGCATCGCGATGCCCGCGGCATTTTGGATGTCCGGCATGGGCCTTGAGGCGCTCACTGCACCGCTTCTGCTCATCTATACGCCGATCCTGTTGTTCTGCTGCTCGAAGCCCATAGTCTTGCCGCGGCGCCTGGAGACCCTGGTGGAGACAGCCGGCAATACAACCTATTCCTGCTATCTGCTGCACTTTCCAATTCAACTTGCGATCGCGCTTGCTTTTTCGTTTATGCAGCGGCCCATCCCCTACCTCGATCCTCTGTTCTCGGCGGCTTTCGTGCTGTCCACGCTCGTCACCGCGCGCCTCACCTATTGCTGGTTTGAAGCGCCCGCTCAGCGGCTAGTCCGGACCCTTCTGCTGCGAAGGCAAGAGACTCGGCAGGCGAGTCCGGTCCTGCTTCAATGAAGGCAATCATCATGAAGGCGGAGATCTCGATCTAGTGTGCCTTACCCAACGCCAGTGGCCAATTTGGAAAGTCACAGTGACCGCTTTATCAAGAGCGAATGGCTCGGAGCTGGAGTAAGGCGGCAACCAAATCGCAATTTGTATGCCGATTGATCAATAGGGCTGCTGTCGAAGCGGCAGCTATTGGCCAACGTGCGATTGTCGGACATGAACGATTGTGCGTGTTGGCATCCTAGGCTCCATCTCGAACGCTTGTTTTCCCTTCGCGGCCCAAAGCTTACGTGCCCGTTCGCCCTCACCGCTTTTAAGCTTGTCAGCCATCCAAAGTAGCGCGCCGAAGATCGTGGAACGGTCGTCACCGGTCAGGTCCACGATACCGGCTTTGATCACGAGGCCGCCGAGTTCGATGAGGTGCCGGGTGCGCTTACGGCGCTCGACCTGCCACGCGCGCATGTCATGTCGCGCTTTTGCGGCTTGATGCCGGGTGCGCGCCGCTCGGTTGCGTAGGAGCAACGTCAGCGTCGCGGCCAGTTGCTGGCGCAACTCGCCGCGACCGTCCTTGAAAGAACGCGACGCCGCGCTTGGCCCATGCCTCCCTCTTTCCGGCCTCTTTCGTCTCGGCCAGCACGATCAGCGCGCCCGCGAGTTCGTCGGCGCTGAGCGCGTCAGCTCCAGTAGCGATCACGAGCTCGCCGAGCTGGCGTACCTTGCGTGTTTTCAGCTTGCGCGCCTTGTCGTCGAGTGCCTTCAGGTCAGCATCAAAGTTCCTAGGTTTGCGCATCGTCGTCTCCATGAGTGGCAATGGAGAAATGATAGCTTGCGCACTGGCGCATTGCTGTAAGGTCATCAGGACGAGCTGAGACGGGATAGTCCCTCCCGAGATTTTTTCGAGGGAGGGCGCGCTTATACGTCGTGCCGACGTACGCTTCGCTGTGTAGATGCTCTGGTCGCGATGGCGATCTATCATCTTCACGTCAAGGTCATTGGCCGGAAGGCCGGAAGCAGTGCGGTGGCGTCGGCGGCCTACCGCTCGGCATCGCGGCTGCGTGACGAGCGGCTCGGCCGTGATCAGGACTTTTCCGAAAAGCGCGGCGTCGTTCATTCCGAAGTGATGCTGCCGGAGAACGCGCCGGCCTCATGGGGCGATCGCGAGCGGCTTTGGAACGATGTCGAAGCGCGCGAAATCCGGAAGGATGCCCAGCTGGCCCGCGAGGTCGAGTTCGCCCTTCCGCGCGAGCTGAGTGAGGCGCAGGGTATCGAGCTCGCCCGGGACTTCGTTCGCGGCGAGTTCGTCGGTCTCGGCATGATCGCCGATCTGAATGTGCATTGGGACAGGGCAGAGGACGGACTGCCCAAACCTCATGCTCATGTCATGCTGACCATGCGCTCGGTCGACGAGAACGGCTTTGGCCAGAAGGTGCGGGACTGGAACCGCACCGAGATGGTCGAGCGCTGCCGCGAACGCTGGGCCGAGCTCGCCAATGAGCGGTTAGCCGAGCTCGATATCGACGCGCGGATTGATCACCGCAGCCTGGAAGACCAGGGCATCGCGCTGGAGCCGCAAAGCCAGATCGGCGCGCCCGCCAAACGGATCGAGTCTCGGGGCATCGCTGGCGAAGGCGGCGAGGCCGATCGCGCCGAGATGCACCGCGAGATCGCGCGCAACAACGGCGCGCGGATTGTCGCCGCCCCCACCATAGGGCTGGACGCCATCACCCAGCAGCAATCGACATTCACGCGCCGCGATATGGCGAGGTTCGCGCACCGGCATAGCGACGGGCTCGACCAGTTCAATGAGGTGGTGGGCGCAATGCAAGGAGCGCCCGGCCTGGTCGAACTCGGCAAGGATGCGCGCGGCGAGGATCGGTTCACCACCCGCGGAATGATCGAGGCAGAGCAGCGCCTGCACCGGGCCGCTGAACTGATGGCAAAACGGGAGCGCCACCAGGTGCGCGACGCGGATCGCCAGGCCGCTTTGGCAGGTGCGGAAGCGCGCGGCCTGGTGCTGTCGTCCGAGCAGGCTGAGGCGCTGGCGCACGTCACAGATGGACGCGATCTCAGCGTCGTGGTCGGCCATGCCGGGACGGGAAAGAGCGCGATGCTGGGGGTGGCACGGGAGGCGTGGGAAGCCGCCGGCTTCGAGGTCCGGGGCATTGCGCTGTCCGGCATTGCCGCAGAAAACCTCGAAAGCGGATCGGGCATTGCGTCGCGCACGATTGCCAGCCTGGAGCATGGCTGGGAACAAGGCCGTGACCTGCTCCAATCCAGTGATGTGCTGGTGATCGACGAGGCGGGGATGGTCGGCACGCGCCAGCTTGAGCGCGTGCTGTCGCATTCGCTAGAGGCTGGCGCAAAGGTGGTGCTGGTCGGCGATCCGCAGCAATTGCAGGCTATCGAGGCGGGCGCGGCGTTTCGCTCGATCCATGAGCGTCACGGCGGGGCGGAAATCGGCGAGGTGCGCCGTCAGCGGGAGGGCTGGCAGCGGGACGCCACGCGTGATCTGGCAACCGGCAAAACGGGCAATGCGCTTGGAGCCTACCGCGCCCACGGCATGGTGCATGAGGCCCAGAGCCGCGAGCAGGCTCGCGGCGATCTGATCGAGCGCTGGAATCGCGATCGTCAGGCATCGCCGGACCGGAGCCGGATCATTCTCACCCACACCAATGACGAGGTCCGGGCGCTCAACGAGGCTGCGCGCGTGCGCATGCGCGCTGCCGGCGATCTGGGCGACGAAGTGCATGTGGCAGTCGAACGCGGCGCGAGAACCTTCGCCAACGGGGACCGGGTCATGTTCCTGCAGAACGAGCGCGGTCTTGGCGTCAAGAACGGCACGCTCGGGACCATCGAACAGATCAGCGCGCATGCCATGACCGTACAGACCGACGATGGCCGGTCCGTGCACTTCGAGTTCAAAGATTACAACCGCATCGACCATGGATATGCTGCGACGATCCACAAGGCGCAGGGCATGACGGTTGACCTTGTCCATGTGCTGGCAACGCCGGGCATGGATGCCCACAGCAGCTATGTCGCCCTGTCGCGTCACCGCGACGAGGTGGACCTGCACTATGGTCGCGATGATTTTGCGGGTCAGGAGCGGCTCACCCACACCCTGTCGCGCGAACGTGCGAAGGACATGGCCTCGGATTACGAGCGCGCCGATCCGTTCCAGAGCTACGCTGAGCGGCGTGGGATCACCTTCCGCAATCGTGCGGCCGAGATCGTGCGCAAGATTGTGCCCGAGAAGCTGCGCGACATCTTCGGCGGCCTGCGCTCTCCGGCTGATGTGGCCGGACTGGCTAGC
Organism: Bradyrhizobium sp. SZCCHNS3002; assembly: GCF_032377435.1. Lineage (NCBI taxonomy): Bacteria > Pseudomonadati > Pseudomonadota > Alphaproteobacteria > Hyphomicrobiales > Nitrobacteraceae > Bradyrhizobium > Bradyrhizobium sp. SZCCHNS3002. The sequence continues at coordinate 67,783 of NZ_JAUHHY010000005.1, read as the reverse complement.
GGACGGAGGCCGGAACAGGCAACGCCGGAAAGGGAAAGCAGCGGTCCCGCAGCCAACCGGCGCGGAGCCGAAGTGCCGGCAAACAACGTGGCGCAAGATCCCGAAGCGGACGCTCGTCGCGTCCGGACACGAGCGCTCGTTCGCCATGCCCGCGCGGTAGATGCGATCTTCGCGGCACAGGATACGGGCGGCCGAGCGAGCAGGGAACAGGCGAAAGAGCTGCAAAAGGCGCGTGAAGCCTTCGAAGAGGTGCGCCCCTTTGGCTCGCGCGACGCCGAGGCCGCCTACAAGAAGAACCCGGAGCTCGCCCGCGAAGCGGCGGACGGCCGGGTCAATCGCGCCATCCGCGCGCTTCAGCTCGAAACCGAACTCCGCAGCGATCCGGGCCGCCGCGCCGACCACTTCGTCGAGCGATGGCAGGAGCTCGACCAGACCAGCCAGCGCCTATACCAAGCGGGCGACTTGTCCGGCTACAAGGCCACGCGCTTGGCAATGGGCGACATGGCGAAAAGCCTCCAGCGCGACCCGCAGCTGGAGTCCATCCTGGCCAGCCGCAAGCAGGAGCTCGGCATCGCATTCGAATCAGGCCGCCGGCTCGGCCAGGATCTGGCCTTCGTCCATGGCATCGATCTCGGCAGAGGCCGAGGCCTCGGAATTTGACCCATCCCGTTTGCCGCCGGCTCTACGCCACAGCTGGCAACGCGCGAACTTCTATTGTCCGCCTGCACCTGTTTGGCCTCTGGTCTCGCCGGACGTCAGAAGCAACCAGCGAGGGGCATCACGGCCATGCGCGAGCCAGACCGTATCATCAGGTTGAAAACCGTCCTTGCCAGGACCGGGCTGTCCCGATCCACCATCTACCGCAAGATCGCCGAAGGTACGTTCCCTACCCCACTCAAGATCAGCAGCAACGGAACTGGTTGGCATGAATCCGACATCAACCGGTGGATCGCAGATCCCGTAAGATGGCGTCCGCGGCGCGACCTCGATGAAATCTTGTAAGCTCTATGGCACAACGATCAGGGACGACGTTTCTGGAGGCGCTCTCCTGAACTATCCGACCCCATCCTTTTCTACGCCACGGCATCCCGCTTCAGGGACGGTCCCGCGAGATGCAGACGACGAGTTCGGACCAAGCTACATTGGAAATGCGCTTACGGCAGAGCGCGAGGTCAACCGAAGGCGTTCCATGAGCCGGCGCCCCGCTCGATTTACCCAAGGCGAAGTGGCACGAGCGATCCGCGCTGCAAAAGCGGCCGGTGCTTCATCCATACGAATTAAGCCGGACGGCACGATCATCGTCGACCTGGTCAAATACAAAGAAGAGCGGGGCATCGATGAGACGGTTGAGCCCGAAGAGCATTTCGTGCTTTGATTCGCTTCATGCCCCGTCCTCGCAAGCCCTACCTTCACAAGGAAATCAACCGTCATGGCAGGACGGTCTGGTACGTTCGCAACAAGGACGTCGGCGGCAAACGCACTCGCATTCGCGGCGAGTACGGGTCCATAGAATTCAACCGCAACTACGACATCGCTCTAGCCGACATGTTCAATCGGCCACGCCTCGCAATCGATCCCAGCGAGGCCAGGGCGATGGTCTTTGATGGTAGCCTCAAATGGCTATGGGAAGAATACAAGGCAAAGGCGCCTGATTGGCGCGAGATGAAGGCGAGCACGCACAAGCAGCGCAACAGCCTGATGATTCATGTTCTGGAGGCCAACGGCAACAAAAGAGCAGCCGCAATCCAGAAGCAGCACATCCTGGACGGGCTTGGGCGTCGCGCTCAAAACCCCTCCGCGGCCCGGCATTTCCTCACCACCATGAGACGGATGTTCGCGTGGGCTGTCGCGCAAAAGATTGTGCCGGCAGATCCCACCGAAGGAATCAAGACACCCAAGCCGGCAAAGACAGAAGGCTTCGTCACCTGGTCTGATGCCGACGTTCGGCGTTACTACAAGCGCTGGCCGCTCGGCACGCGAGAGCGCGTCATGATCGACGTCTACCTCTTCACCGGCTTTCGGCGGGGTGACGCAGCATCATTCGGCCCTGCCGACGTGACCGAACAGGTGCAAGAGCGGATCGGGCCTGACGGAAAACTCGAGCAGATTTCCGTTCCGATCATCACGAAGCGCCTGGAAAAGGGGAGCGAGACCATTGAGGTCACCTTCCCGATGCTCGATGTCCTGCGCCGGACGTTGGAGGCATGTCCGGTCGGAACCGAGACCTACATCGCGACCCGGCAGGGCAAGCCGATGACCAAGGAGAGCTTAGGCAACCTGTTCAAGGAGAAATGCATCGCAGCTGGGTTGGCGAACCGATCAGCGCACGGCCTGCGCAAGGCGGCTGCAACTGTCGCCGCTGAAAACGGAGCAACGGAAGCCGAGCTGGATGCGATCTTCGGTTGGACCGATCGTCGGATGGCAAGCCATTACACGCGGAACGCCAATCGCAAGAAATTGGCGTATGGCGGCGTCGCCAAGCTCGAGCGAATGATCGGCTCCGTGGATCATAGAGCGAACGTCTATTCCCTCACCGACAAGCTAGGTGCGGGAAATCGAACAAAAAGCTCAATGAAATCAGCAGACGTCCGGATGGGTGGTGGGCACGACAGGGATCGAACCTGTGACCCCTACCATGTCAAGGTAGTGCTCTCCCGCTGAGCTACGTGCCCTAAACCCAAAAGGTCTCGTCGGGTGGGGGTCCCTATATCGGCTCCCACGCAGGCAGGCAAGGACGCAAACAGGCGAAAATGGGAATAATCCTGAACTTCGCGACGCCGGCCCCGGCGGCTCAGGCCGCCAGCATCTTGTTGACCTCGCTGACGAGCTCGCGCAGGTGCACCGGCTTGGACAGCACCTTGGCATTCTTGGGCGCCTCCGAATCGGAGTTCAAGGCGACCGCGGCGAAGCCGGTGATGAACATGATCTTGATGTCCGGGTCGAGCTCGGAGGCGCGGCGCGCCAGCTCGATTCCGTCCATCTCCGGCATCACAATGTCGGTCAAGAGCATCTCGAACGGCTCCTCGCGCAACCGCTGGTAGGCCGACATGCCGTTGTCGTGGGGCGAGACCTGGAACCCGGCATTTTCCAATGCCTTGACCAGGAAGCGGCGCATGTCGTTGTCGTCTTCGGCGAGCAGGATTTTGTGCATGGCGAGGGGTTGTCTGGTCCGGGTGAGAGGCGGAGCGTTGCCGCCACTAAGCCTGACGGGCGGTAAATTTCGGGTGAAAGATTGCGCCTTTTGATCCGACATCGGCAAGGCATTTTGAGGGCTGAAGCCGCGGTCTTCGATCGAAGCAGCATGCCAGCTCAGAGTTGTTCCAAACGCGGGATGAACTTTTTCATTGCTTTTCGCTTGGCAGACCGGCTGGGATTATCGAAGATGCGCGTTGGCGAGAGCAGTACCTGCGTTGTCCAGAGCGAATCGGCCGGAGGATACCGGCGCATCAACGGACGTGACATCGACGCACGTGACCAAGGGGACGGCGCCCAGAGATGACGGACTTTGATGGCGAATTGCCGCCGTTCGAGATCATGGAGCCGACCGAATGGCGCGCGCCCATCATCTTCAATTCCCCTCACTCCGGATCGGCCTACCCCGACGATTTCCTGAGGGCCTCGCGAATCGATCTGCCGGCGCTGCGGCGCTCCGAAGATTCGTTCATGGACGAATTGATCGCCGATCTCCTGTCGCGCGGCTTTCCGGTCGTTCGCGTGCATTTCCCGCGCTGCTATGTCGACGTCAATCGCGAGCCCTATGAGCTCGATCCGCGAATGTTCACCGGGCGGCTGCCGAGCTTTGCCAACACGCGCTCGATGCGGGTGGCCGGCGGCCTCGGCACGATCCCGCGCGTGGTCGGCGACGGCCAGGAGATCTATCGCGACCGGCTGAGCGTCGACGAGGCGCTGCACCGGATCGAGACGCTGTACAAGCCGTATCACCGCGCGCTGCGCCGGCTGATCAACCGCGTGCACCAGCAGTTCGGCACCGTGGTGCTGGTCGACTGTCATTCGATGCCGTCGGTCGGCGTCTCGCGCGACGAGCCGCGCCGGCCCGACATGGTGATCGGCGACCGCTACGGCACGAGCTGCGCGTCGCTGCTGCCGGATCTGGTCGAGGACGTGCTCGGCCGGCTCGGTTATTCGGTCGGCCGCAACAAGCCCTATGCCGGCGGCTTCATCACCGAGCATTACGGCAATCCGGCCACGGGCTTGCATGCGATCCAGATCGAGCTCAACCGCGCGATCTACATGGATGAGCGCCGCAGGGAGCGCGGACCTCGCTTCGCCCAGGTCGCTTCCGATCTCGCCGTGCTCGCGGAGGTGCTGGCGACGGTGCCGCTCGGCGACCTCGGGCCTTTCCAGGCGGCGGCCGAATAGAGGGCAGCGCCCTCGGTCCGAGGGATTCCGGCCGGTGGCGCCGGCGCAAAAAAAAGGGCCGCTTGAATGACAAGCGGCCCAAGTCTAGGGAGGAAACGCCCAAGGAGGGCAGCGATAACGCGAAGCGCTACCGCACCGCAACAATATGCAATCGCGCTGCACAAAGCGCAAGGGTTTTTCCGCCTTTCTCCATGCAAAAAAACATAGGCCGGGTTGCGTTCAGCGCGAAACAGCTTTGCTTTTCATCATAAAAGTCAATGGCTTGATTGGAGATTCCAAACGATCGGAGAGGGACGCCGGTTTCGCTTTCACTTTCACATCAGAGGCCCGCGACGGCTCAATCGCGCCCGGTCAGCGCGGCAGGACACCAAACGGTATCCATGATGCCACGCTGGTGTTCCATATCCGGATGCACCCCGGACCGCTTTGAGCTAGGCATAGCGGCTCATTGCCACCCGATTCCCTCACCCAAGGACGCGCTGTGACGGTCATCGATTTCTCCGCCTTCATCGGTCGTCTGGCGACCGCGTCTGGCGAAACCATCCTGCCGTTCTTCCGGACCTCGCTGCTGGTCGACAACAAGAGCAGCCGGCAGGATTTCGACCCGGTGACCGAGGCCGACCGCGCCGCCGAGGCGGTGATGCGCCGCCTGATCAAGGCGAACTTTCCTCAGCACGGCATCGTCGGCGAGGAATTCGGCAACGAGCGCGAGGACGCCGACTACGTCTGGGTGCTCGATCCGATCGACGGCACCAAGTCCTTCATTGCCGGTTTTCCGACCTGGGGCACGCTGATCGCGCTGCTGCACAAGGGCGCGCCGGTGTTCGGCATGATGCACCAGCCCTTCATCGGCGAGCGCTTCGCCGGCGACAACGGCTCCGCCAACTACAAGAACGGCGGCGGCGAGCGCCGGCTCTCGGTGCGGCGCTGCGAGCGTCTCGGGGATGCGGTGTGCTATACGACGAGCCCGCTGCTGATGAACGAGGCCGATCGCGCAACCTTCAGCCGGGTCGAGGCCGAGACGCGGCTGTCGCGCTATGGCGGCGACTGCTACTCCTATTGCATGCTGGCCGCGGGCCATCTCGATCTCGTCATCGAGACCGAGCTCAAGCCCTACGACATCGCGGCGCTGATCCCGATCATCAACGGCGCCGGCGGCATCGTCACCAACTGGGAAGGCGGCCCGGCGCAGAACGGCGGCCGGATCGTCGCCGCCGGCGACAAGCGCGTCCACGAAGCGGCGCTGAAACGGCTGGCCGCGGACTGATCCCGCCTCCACCGGCCTGGCTCCGCCTCGTGCAGAACGGACATCCGGCCTGTCGTCGGGCGCTTCACGCGGCGGCCCGGCGCAAATGCTCGACGAGCAGTTTCGCGGGACGCGGCAGCGCCTTGAAGCTGCGGGCGCAGATCACCAGCCGCCGATCGGCCCAGGCGTCGCGCAGCGCGACGAGGCTGATCGGCATCGACCGCGCGCAACGTCGCGCCGCCGCTTCGGGCACCACGGCAATGCCGATCCCGGCCGCCACCATCTGGCAGATCGCGTCGAAATCGCGCAGCCTGGCCCGCACGTGCTGGCGGATGCCGAGCCGCGCGGCGTGCCGGCCGATATGGACGTTGAGCGCCGTCCCCTGCGTGAGGCCGATGAAATCCTCCCCCGCGGTCTCGCTGAAGTCGATCTGTCGGCGGGCCGCGAACGGGCTGCGCCGTCCGGCCACCAGGATCAGCCGGTCCTCGCCGAAGGCGAAGCGCTCGATCGTCTCGGGCAGCGCGTGCTCCGCCGCAAAGCCGAGATCCGCCCGGCCGGACGCGATCGCCTCGGCGATCTCGGTGCTCTCGCGCTCCTCGACATCGACGTTGATGTCGGGATGCTCGCGCAGAAAGGCCGCCAGCGCCTTCGGCAGATGCTCGGCGAGGCCGACCGTATTGGCGAGCAGCTGCACGTTGGCGCGACGGCCGGATGCGAAGCCCGAGAGCTCACCCTGCATGGCCTCGACATTGGCCATGATGATGCGGGCGTGATCGAGCAGGCTCTCGCCCGCCGCGGTGAGATCCACGCCACGCCGGCCGCGCTTGAACAGCTCGACGCCGAACGCGTCCTCCAGACCCTTGATCCGCGCGCTCGCCGAGGCCAGCGCCAGATGCGCCCGGTCGGCGCCCCCGGTGATGCTGCGGGCCTCGGCCACGGCAATGAACAGCCTGAGATCGACCAGATCGAAACGCATGGTCATCCTGCCTCAGTCCTGGACGAAGGCTTGCTCCGTAACCTCCACATTGTGCCGCCGGCGCAGTCTGGTCAATGTGACAACCATGATCGACCCCATCCTCATCTTCATCGCCTTCGCGCTCACCTTGGCCGGCTTCGTCAAGGGCGCGCTCGGCCTCGGCCTGCCGACCATCTCCGTCGGACTGCTCGCGGTCGCCATGCCGCCGGGCCGCGCGCTCGCCATCGTCATCGTGCCGGCCGTGATCACCAACATCTGGCAGACCTTCGCCGGACCTTACCTGCGCGATATCGCCAGGCGCCTGTGGCCGCTGATGCTGGGGACCGCGATCGGCATCTGCCTCAACGCCGGCGCGCTCAGCCATGCCTCGACCCGCTGGGGCAACGTCGCGCTCGGCGTCTTGCTGATGCTCTATGCCCTGCTCGGCCTCACCAAGCTCGCCTTCAAGGTCGCTCCGCCGCACGAGAAATGGGTCGGCGGCATCGTCGGGCTCGTCACCGGGCTGATCTCGGCCGCCACCGGCGTGCAGGTCGTACCCTCGGTACCGTACATGCAGGCGATCGGGCTCGAGAAGGACGAGTTGGTCCAGGCCCTCGGCGTGTTCTTCACGGTCGCCACGGTCACGCTGGCCTTCAACCTGACGAGCTCCGGCCTGCTCAGCACGGCCACCGCCCTGCCCGGCGCGGTCGCGATGGCCGGCGCCTTTCTCGGCATGTATGCCGGCCAGGCGGCGCGATCCCGGCTGCCGGCCGAGGCGTTCCGCCGTGTGTTCCTGATCGCCATGATCCTGCTCGGCCTGTATCTCGCCGGCACGGCGGTCATCGAGCTGCTCTGGTAAAGTCAGCGCGCCTCGAGCATCGCGATCCGGACCCCGAGATAGATCAGCAGCCCGCCGATCGCGCGGTTGAGCCAGAGCAGTGTGGCGGACGAGCCGCGCACGCGGCGCGCAGCACGGGCCGCGACGACGGCGACGCCGAGGCACCAGATCGTGCTGTTGACGATGAAGATCGTGCCGAGCAGCAGGAAGGCGATCGCCTTGTGCGGCGCCTCGGCTGCGACGAATTGCGGCAGGAAGGCGAGGAAGAACATCGCGACCTTCGGATTGAGGATGTTGGTGAGCGCGCCCTGCCAGAACGCCTGGTGCAGCGTCACCACCGGCATCGACGTCGCATCACTCGTCCTGGCGGCGTCCGGCCGCCGCGCCAGAAGCTGCGTGATGCCGAGATAGACCAGATAAGCCGCACCGGCCCATTTCACCGCAGCGAAGGCCGTGGCAGAGGCTGTGAGCAGCGCCGACAACCCGATCGCGCTTCCGAACACGTGGACCAGGCAGCCCGTGCTGATGCCGAAGGCGGCAGCGGCCCCGCCGCGCCAGCCCATCTGCGCGCTGCGGCCGACGATGTAGGCGGTGTCGGGACCCGGCGTGATGTTGAGCAGCAGCCCGGAGACGAGAAACAAAGGCAGATCGTGAATGCCGAGCATGATTGAGCATTTCCTAACAATACTGGTCTAACCATACTTGGCCTCGGCATTGCCGTCTCGCCCCGCAGAGGCCGGCGCGGGGACGCATGGCGAGGTGCCGCGATGGGTTCCGGAAAAGCGTTGGATTCGGCCGCCTCGGCCGTGGTATGCGCGAGGCGGGAGCACGATGTGATGGAAAGACGCCTCGCCGCCATCCTTTGCGCCGACGTCGCCGGTTATTCACGCATGATGGGTATCGACGAGGACGGCACGCACGCCGCCTTCAAGGCTCATCGCGGCGCCATCCATCCGATCATCCTCAACCACGCCGGCCGCATCGTCAAACACACCGGCGACGGCTTTCTGCTGGAATTCGCCACCGCCGCCAGCGCCATCCAGTTCGGGATCGAGATGCAGTCCCTGATGGCGGAGCGCAACGCCGATCTGCCGTCCGACCGCAACATGCGCTTCCGGCTGGGAATCCATCAGGGTGAGTTCACGGTCGATGACGGCGAGGCCTTCGGCGACGGCATCAATGTCGCCGTCAATCTGGAATCGATCGCCGTCCCGGGCGGTGTTGCCGTCTCGGCCAAGGCGTATGAGGAGGCCGGCCCGCAACTGCCCATCAAGCTGACCAGCGCCGGAAGCTTTCAGTTCAAGAACCTTCAGGAGCCGGTGCAGGCGTGGACATGGGAGCCGGATAGCGAGACGGCGATCCGGGCCGGGACGAGCGTCAACGGCCTGCCGCCGCAATATCGCTCCGCGATCGTCGGCGTGCTGCCATTCGTCAACCTCTCCGACGGCGCCGACGCGTATCTCGCCGACGGGCTCGCGGACGACCTGATCCATGCGCTGTCGCTGCAATCGTTCTTTCGCGTCCTGAGCCGCACCTCGACGTTTCGCTTCAGGGACCGCGGCCTCAATCCCCGCCTGATCGCACGCGAGATCGATGCGACCTACCTGATTCAGGGAACGGTGCGGCGCTCTCGTCACAAGCTCCGCGTGACGGCGGAGCTGATCGCGCCCGAGACCGGCGCTCAATTGTGGACCGGTCGCTACGACGGCGACGTCGGTGATCTCTTCGCGATGCAGGACGAGATCACCACCAGCCTATGCGCGGCGCTGATGCCGGAGATCTATCGTGTTGAAGCCTCGATTCCGGTCCGTGCGCCGGCGACCGACCCGACCGCCTGGGACCGCTTCCTGCGCGGTCTGTCGCACTACTACCGACCGACCAAGGCCGACTACGAGATCTCCATCTCGCTGTTTCGGCAGGCGATTGCGCTCGATCCCACTCTCGGGCTCGCCCACGCTTATCTTGCGACCATTCTGATGCAGGGTATCAATTTCGGCTGGATCAAGGGCTCGCGCGAGCTCTGGGACGAGGCGAAAAATCTGGCGCTGGACAGCGTGCGGCTCGACGGGCGCTCGTCGTTCGCCTATGCGATCCTTGCCTTCGTGCAGGCCATGCAGGGCGACCATGAGGACGGCATGAAGGCGGCGCGCAAGGCGACCGAGCTCAATGCCTACGACATGGGCGCGCGCGGAGTGCTCGGGCTCTGCCATATGGTCAACGGCGAGCACCAGCAGGCGATCGATCTGTTCTCGATCGCGGCCCAGCGCGGCAACAGCGATCCGCGCTACCAATGGCCGGCGCTGAACGCCTACAGCCACTACCTGCTCGGCCGCTATGAGGCCGCGTTGTCCTGGGCCCGCGAGGAGCTGTTTCTCTACCCGAACCATCTGCAGGCGCTGACGATCCGCGCGGCGACCCTGGCGCAGCTTGGCGCGACCGATCAGGCGGGCGACGCCGTCGACGTGCTGCGCGCGCAATATCCCTGGCTGACGCTCGACCGCCACATCAAGAACATCCGATGGAAACGCCGGGAGGATATCGATCACTACCGCGACGGACTGATCAGGGCCGGGCTGGTTTGAGCCAATCGGGCCGCATGGTGCCGGCCCGCCACATGGCCTACACATTGCTTCCGCAAATTGATTGGATTCGACCGCTGTTGCCGTGGTATCGCCGTGTGTGGGAGCAAAGACGGAATGGAGAGACGGCTGGCCGCGATTGTCTGTGCCGATGTGGTCGGTTACTCGCGGATGATGGGCGCCGACGAGGCGGGAACCCATGCCGCGTTCAAGGCGCATCGCGGCGCCATCCACCCGATCATCCTCAATCACGGCGGCCGCATCGTGAAATACACAGGGGACGGGTTTCTCCTGGAATTTCCGAGCGTCGTCGGCGCCATCGCGGCCTCGGTCGAGGTGCAGAAGCTGATGGCCGAGCGCAATGCTCATTTGCCGGCCGACCGCGTGATGCAGTTTCGCCTCGGCCTCAACATGGGCGACGTCATCTTCGATGAGGACGAGGTATTCGGCGACGGCGTCAATACTGCGGTGCGACTTGAAGCCGCAGCACCGCCTGGCGGAATTGCCGTCTCCCACAAGGCCTACCAGGAAGCCAGCAAGCACCTCACGGTCACCTTCGTCGACCGCGGGCCGTTCCGCTTCAAGAACATCGAAGACACGATCAACGTCTGGACCTGGGATCCGTCCTCGCCGGAGAAGAGACGCGAGCAGCGGTCCGCCACGGCCCTGCCGGCGCAATACCGGACCGCCATCGTCGGCGTGCTGCCATTCGCCAATCTCAGCGGCGAGACCGACGAGTACTTCTCGGACGGCCTGGCGGAGGACCTCATCCATGCGCTGTCGCTGCAGTCGTTCTTCCGGGTGCTCAGCCGCAACTCCACCTTCGCCTTCAAGCATGCCGGCATGAGCGCCCGCCTGATCGCACGCGAGATCGATGCGACCTATCTCATCCAGGGATCGGTGCGGCGCTCCGGCGACAAGATCAGGGTCACCGCCGAGCTGGTCGCGCCGGAGAACGGCGAGCAGCTGTGGGCCGGCCGCTACGACCGCGACATCGGCGACCTGTTTGCCGTGCAGGACGACATCACCGCCAACCTGTGCACCGCGCTGATCCCCGAGATCTACCGCGCCGAGGCCGCGGTGCCGGTGCGGTCCAAGACGACCGACCTCACGGCGTGGGACCGCTTCCTACGCGGGCTGTCGCACTACTACCAACCGACCAAGGCCGACTACGAGAGCTCGATCGCGCTGTTCCGCGAGGCGATCAGGATCGACCCAGGTCTCGCGATCGCCCACACCTATCTCGGCACCATCCTGCTGCAGGGCATCCATTTCGGCTGGATCAGGAATTCACGGGAGCTGTGGGACGAGGCAATGGCGCTGGCCGAGGCCGGTGTCCGGCTCGATTCCCGCTCGTCGTTCTCCTATTCGCTGCTGGCCTATGTCCATGCCATGCAGGGCCGGGTCGAGGCCGGGATGGAGGCGGCGCGCAAGGCGCTGCAGCTCAATCCCTATGACATGGGTGCGCGCGGCGTGCTTGGCGTCTGCCATCTCGTCGGCGGCGAGCACCGTCAGGCGATCGAGCTGTTCTCGGTCGCTGCCCAGCGCGGCAACAGCGATCCGCGCTATCAATGGTCGGTGCTGAGCGCGTTCAGCCACTACATGCTCGGCCAGTACGACGCCTCGCTGTCCTGGGCGCGGGAGTCGCACTATCAGAATCCGAACCATCTTCAGTGCCTCGCGATCCGCGCCGCCGCGCTGGCGCAGCTCGGACGCTCGGTCGAAGCCGGCGAGGCCGTCGCGGCGCTTTTGAGCCAGCATCCGTGGATGACGATCGAGCGCCTCCTGAGCAACATCCGCTGGCGCAATCCTGCTGACATCGCGCATTATCGCGACGGCCTCACCAAGGCCGGCATCCCGTTGACCAAGCTCACCCTCGTGGACACCAAGGCCAAATTCGCGGGCGAATAGCGCGATCGCGACTTGAGGTTGACACTTGAGGTTGACACTTGGGCGGGTTACTCCAATCATTCACGATTGCATTGTAGCGTTCAGACGGCGGCCGACCCGCCCGTTCCTCGGCGCAATTCGGCGCCGCCTTCGTTTGTTTGCGTGATTTCGTTTTCATCACTCAGGTGCTTTCCAAGGATGTTCTTCGATGCAAGAAGACAGCGCCCGCGCCCGTGACGCCCTGCCCGGACAGCTTCCGGTCTCGTCCGACAACCCGTGCCCCTTCCTGCGCGCGCTCGTCGCCGGCGGCTTCGTCGACGGCCACAGCGTCCCGCTGAAGACCATCGGCGACCGGGTCGAGGCGGCAAGCGGCGAGACCGGCTTCAAGAAGCGGCTCGTCGGCATCGAGACCTTCGGCGTGGCGCTGATCGCGAACGGCCTGTCGCCGCTGCGGCTCCTGAAGAGCCTGTGGTCCGGCGCCGATCTCGACCAGTTGCGCAACGGTCCGCTCGACAAGCATGGCGGCGGCTCGCGCATCCTCGACGCCGAGGCCAAGGTCCATCCCGAGGAGATCGACCGCTTCGCAAGCTTTGGCAGCGACTATCCCGATCCCAACGGGGGCACCGAGCGCGGCCTCAACGCGGCCCAGATCCAGACCTTCATGAAGGCCAATCTGACGCGCGACGGCGACCAGGCACGCTGGTACTTCCCGATCCTGATGCAGGGCGAATGGCCGGTGCTGCTGAACATCCTCGGCAAGGGCGACGGCGATGGCCGCTATCTCTCGGTCGCCGAGGTCCGCACGCTGTTCGTCGAGCGTCGCCTGCCGCAGCGTATCGCCGCGCGGCTGATGGCCAAACCCAAGCCCGCGAACATCGTCTGGCGCATCGGCAAGGCGCTCGTCGGCGGCGCGGTCGCCGCGGCGCTGGCGCTGCTGCTGCTCTGGGTGGCCGCGCCGGACGCGGTGAGCGACAAGCTACGCTCCATCCTGCCGTCCGATGCCGCGGCCCTGGTGCCGCCCGCGCTGCCCGAGACCGAGCCGACCAAGGCGGCCTACTGGCTCGACCAGGGCTGGAGCACGCAGGACCGGCACTGGTTTCACCACGTGACGCAGGGCACCGCGACCTTCCCGATTCCCTACGCCTGGTTCATGGCGATGGAGCAGCCTTATCTGACGCCGTTCGGCACGCCCGGCCTGATCTCCGACAGCGCCTATCTCGAACGTTTCGGCTTCATCCCGAGCCCGAAGAGCGTCGACGGCGACCCAAGCGTCCTCCGGCCGTTCGGCTACGCCGCCACGGCTGCCAAGACCGAACCCGCCGCGCCGCTGCCCGCCGGCCTCAAGCCGACCCCGGCCGGCAATGAAGGCGGCCTGCCGGTCGGCTTCGCGCGGCTCACTGGCGCTGCCGATCCCACCACCGGTGCGCCGCAATCCGACAAGATCGGCCTCACCTGCGCGGCCTGCCACGCCGGCAGCATTCACTACAAAGGCGTGAGCGTGCGCTTCGACGGCGGCCCCGGCATGGTCGACCTGCGCAAGCTGGAAGAAGCCATGGGTTTTGCGATGATCTTCACGCAATACGTGCCCGGACGCTTCTCGCGCTTTGCCGATCGCGTGCTTGGGCCCAATGCAACCGATGCCGATCGCGACGCCCTGAAGAAGGGGCTGAAGGACGCGACCTCCTTCGCGCTCAACATGCAGGCCAAGAACTACAAGGACACGATCAAGGCCAAGAAGCAGATCGAGACCGAGGAAGGCTTCGGCAGGCTCGATGCACTCAACCGCATCGGCAACCAGGTGTTCTATCTCGACATGGCCGTGAGCGGCCTGCCGAACATGCTCGGCAACCAGGAGGCCATCGACGCGCCGGTGTCGTATCCGCCCATCTGGACGGTGCCGTGGTTCTCCTGGGCGCAGTATGACGGCTCGATCGCGCAGCCCTTGATCCGCAATGCCGGCGAGGCGCTCGGCGTGTTTGCACAGATCAACCTCTCGCCGGAGACCGCACGGGACAAGCTGTGGCGCTCGTCTATGGCGATCGAGAACCTGCTCTACATCGAGAACATGCTGCGCGGTCCCGATCCGTTCGCAACCACGACGCCCGCCTTCGGCGGGCTGACCTCGCCGAAATGGCCGGAGAAGCTGTTCGCCGGCGACGACGCCTGGAAGATCGATCCGGCCCGCGTCGAACGCGGCCGGAAGCTCTATGCAACGATCTGCGTCGAGTGCCATCTCGGCCCGGTCGCCGACACCGTGTTCGACAAGACCTATCCGGACAAGAGCTTCTGGAAGATCAAGCCGGCCGATGACTGGGAGAGCAAGGGCTGGAATGCCAAGGGCCCGATCCTCGACCTCGTGCAGAAGCCGGTCGACGCGATGCAGACCGACCCTGGACAGGCGAGCATTCTCGCCAACCGCAAGGTCAGGGTGGCAGGCTTCCTCGAGGTCGATCCGGCCAAGGACCTGAAGGGCTGCAACCTGCCGCAGGACTCGACCACGGACATGCCCTATGCGCTGGCGCTGATGGCCGTCGTGCAGAAGGCCAGTGACAAATGGATGGAAGACCGCAAGCTCTCCGAGGCAGAGCGGGCCGCATTGTGGGGCGATCGCAGGAACTGCCCCAACCCGGCCGGCAAGAGCTATCGCGCCCGCCCGCTCAACGGCGTCTGGGCGACCGCGCCCTATCTACACAACGGCTCAGTGCCGTCGCTGTACTGGCTGCTGACGCCGGCTGCCGAGCGGCCGACGTCGTTCTGCCAGGGCGCGCGCGACTATGACCCGAAGCCGGTCGGCTTCGCCGTGCCGAAGGGCGGCGAGAGCGCGTGCAAGGTCGGACAGACGCTGTTCATGGCCAATGATTCCAACGGCAAGCCGATCAAGGGCAACAGCACGCTCGGTCATTCCTTCGAAGGCCCGACCAAGCCCAACAAGGATTATCCGAACGGCATCATCGGCGGTGCCTTCTCGGAGGACGAGCGCTGGGACCTCATCGAATATCTGAAGACGTTGTGAGGATGTGAAGCGGCGCGCCTTGCCGACGGCGAGGCGCGCCAGCGCGTCATGCCGCTCTCCAGAGACCGGGGCGTAGGCACCGCCGGATGGTCGTGCCCTGCTCGCTCAGCGAATGCAGCATCACCCAGCCGTTGGCGACGAGATCGCGGACGCCCTGGTGGCGTTGCATGATCTCGTCCATCGCACTCTCCGGCGCGGCGATGAACACGTTCAGGCGAACCGGCTCGTGGATGAAGCGGGTGCCGTCATGCACCGACTGCCAGGGCAGTCCGACCCGGAGATCGCCGGCATTGCCCTCGAGCACGCCGAGTTGCCCGACGATGTTGTGCAGCACCTTGTTGCCGCTGCCGAAGGCGGCATTGTTCACGGTCGAGCCGTAGTACTGCAGATTGATCCAGCTCGCGACCACCATCGGCGCCGTCATGATCAGTTCGAGCGTCCGATGTCCCTCGTCGCGCCCCGCCTCGTAGGAGTGCAGGAAGACGCGGCCGCCGAGGTCAAGCCCGCGGGTGAAGCTGCGCGGCGCGGCGATGAAGGCGGCGTTGCCGGCGAGCCCCCATTCCGGCCGCACCTGCGACCAGTCGCGGGTGCGCGCGACGACGGCCTCGTCGACATCCGAGGCGTCGCGGATGCCGAGCAGCGCGCTGCGCTCGAGCCGCGCCAGCCGTCCGGCCTCGGTCAGCCGCGCCCTCAGCCGCGCGAGGTCCTGCGCGAGCGCCGCCGGAACGTCGTCCTCATCGAACAGCGTGACCGCATCGGTGGTGGTGTCGTGCAGCGCGCCGATGAACCAGCAGTCGGCGGGAATGTCGATGTCCTTGGCACGGAGGCCCTCGCGGACGCGCCGGTCGTTGAGCACGGCTGCCGCGACACGCGCGTTGGCTTCGCCCGTATGACCGCCGCAGGCGCCGCAATCGAGCCCGGAGGCGTGCGGATTGTTGACCGTCGTGCTGCCGTGGCCGGCCAGTAGCACGAGCCGCGCGAACGGCCCGGTCAGCGACATCGCCTTCAGCACCGCCTCCGCCATCGCGACGCGCTGCACGTCGTCGAAGCCGGTCACGCGCCCGCCGAGTTCGCCGGGCGTCAGTTGCGGCATCACCCGCGAGGCGACCTCCGGATCGAGACCATCTACGACCGGCGACGGCACCGGCCGTGTGACGCCGGCGCTATCGGTCGCGATCTTGGCGGCGAAGCCGAGGCCCGCAGCCTCCACGAAGGAGAACGACGACACGGCCGAGACCTTGAACGACTTCCATGCCTTGGCCGCGCGCCGCCGCAGCAGCCGCAGGCCGAGCACCTCGGCCTCCTCGACATCGTCGGCGCCCTTGACGGCCTCGCAGACGATGAAGGCGGGCTTCAGCAGCACCGGGCATTGCGCGCCGCCTCTGGTGTGGCCAATCGGCACGTATTCGATCGGGAAGCCGAAGAAACCGGCGAAGCCGATGGTCTCGGCTTCCGGATAGGCGGTCTCCAGCGCGCGGCGGAAGATCTCCGAGCGCACGTCGATGCAGAACGCGGCCTGGACCAGCGGCCGGGCCGGCAGCTGCGTGATCGAGCCATGCGCGCCGTGCGCGGCGAGCCGCGCGACAAGCTTCTCCCGAAATGCGATCTCATAGGCCTCGTGAAGGACGAGATCGATCGCGAGCTCTGGCGTCTCCTCGAGGCGATGATCGGCCGGCAGCCGGGAGGCCTCGGCCATCGCCTGCGCCCAGGCCGCCTTGAACGCCTCATCGGTCCGGGCCTGGAACAGCGCAAAGCCCCAGGCGAGCCGGATCGTCAGGAGCTCCAGCAGCGTATCGTCCCGCCGGCCATCGAGCTGCGCGTTCCAGCCGATATAGCGCGCATAGGCCGACCAGCCGCCGAGATCGAACAGCGCCCGCACCAGATAGTCCTCGACGGCGCGATCCGGGATTCCCAGCCGGTCGACGATCAGGCCGATCGCCTGCACCGGATCCGCCGGCAGCTCGGCGACAGCTTTGCGGAATCCCGCAAGGCCCATCGCCTCGGGATTGCGATCGTAGGCCGCGAATTTGCGCCAGGCCGCGTAGGGCTTGAGCTTGCGCACTGGGCTCGGCCAGCTCGCCTGCCCCTCGTCGAAATAGGTGGCGCAGAAGGCCGAGATCTCGTCGATCATGAAGGCGACAAGCGAGACGTAGCGGTCGCCCTCGGCGAGCCGGTCGAGCACCTCGGCGACGGTCGCGACCACGGCGGGCGGCGACGACTGCGCGGCCTCGGCAAGAGCCTTGCTCTTGAGCTGTTCGACGTCGAGGCCCATGGATGGATGCGACATGAGAGCCTGCGTCAGCGCGGCATCGTCGATCCGGCCGTCATCGAGCGCCTGCCGGTAATACGCCCGCGGCATCAGCATGCGCGTGCGCACCACGCGCTCGAAGGTGGCGGCGGTCGCCGCGAAGCTTTGGCCGGTGAAGCCGAGGAACGGATTGACCGCGACGAAGTGCTTCAGCGGCCACAGCGGCGCGACCCGCTGACAGGCGCTGTCGATGCGGGCCATGAGCCCGGCATCGGCGGGGGTGTCGAGCGGATCGGCCATGGACATGGCGAGGGCGGCCTGGGTCATCGGAGATCTCGGATCACTGGTTGGACGGGAGACGTGCGGTCGAATGCCTCGGCCCTAAGGTCAGCACGAGACGGTTGGCGAGCGTGTTGAGATAGAGGCCGTTGCGCAGGTGGACGTAGGCCGCGATCCAGAACGGCGCGTCGGCGCGGCGCATCATCTGGTTCTGGAACACGGTGACGGCCGCGAACGACACGACGACGGCGGCCGCGATCAGCATCGGCACGATGCCGTCGACCGGCCGTGCAGCCGGGATGCTGCCCCCGACCAGCCAGGCCATCGCGGCCTGCAGCGCGAAGTAGACGATCGCGACACCGGCCGCGGTGACCGCGGCGCGAGCGACGACGAAGGCGTTCGGCCGCTCGTCGATGGCGTTGGCCATCAGGTGAACGAGCCCCATCAGCAGCACCGAGCCGAGTGCGATCTGCGCCGGGTTGGTGCGCAAGGTCATGCCGAAGGCGAACCCGGTGAGCAGCGCGAGCCCGATCACGGCGACCAGCGCCAGGATCAGCCGTGCCGCGTGCGGCTGGCCGCCGGGGCTCGGTGTCCAGGACGCCCGGGCAAGATCGATGATGCTGCCCGAGGACAGGAAGGCATGCGCCTTGTAGAGCGAGTGCGCCACGATGTGCAGCAGCGCCGCGGAGAAGGCGCCGAGCCCGCATTGCAGCAGCATGAAGCCCATCTGCGCCACCGTCGAATAGGCCAGTTGCACCTTCACCGAGGTCTGCGTCAGCATCACCAGCGAGCCGAACAGCGCGGTGGCGCCGCCGACGATCGCGAGGACGTCGAGCGCGGGCGTGGCCAGCAGCAGCACGTCGCTGAGCCTGAGCACCAGGAAGCCGCCGGCATTGATGATGCCGGCATGCAGCAGCGCCGACACCGGCGTCGGCGTCTCCATCACCTCGATCAGCCAGCCATGCAGCGGCAGCTGGGCGGATTTCAGCATGGCGGTCGCGACGATCAGGAGCGCTGCAATCGTGACGATCGCCGAGCCAACCCCCTCGCCCGCCCGGGCGTGGGCGACGAGGCCGGCAATCTCCAGCGTGCCGAACCGGATGTAGAGCAGCAGCGCAGCGAGTGCGAGGCAGGCGTCGCCGAGCCGGCTCGCGACGAACTTCTTGCGCGAGGCGCGGATCGCAGCCGGCCGGGTCTCGTAGAACAACAGCAGCTTGCCGAGCGAAAGGCTCGTCGCGACCCAGGCGGCGAGCAGAAGCACCAGATTGCCCGCGATCAGCAGTGTCAGCACCGCGGCGAGGGTCAGCAGCAGCCAGCGCGTGAACCGGACCTGACCTGGATCGCCGTCGAGATAGTTGCGGCTGTAGCGCACCACGACCATGCCGATGAAGCTGACGAGAACCGAGAGGATGGCGCCGAGCGCGTCGAGCTGAAGCGACAGCCCGAGGTCGTATCCGCCAAGCAGCGGCGTCCGCCCTGCCCCGACGACGGCCGCAGCGAGGCTCGCGACCGTCGCGATGCCGAAGGCGATCGCCGCGGCGAGGATCGCGCGGCGAGCAACGTCACGGGCGCTGGCGTGGATGCCCACAAGTGCGGCGACACACAGCGTGAGCGGCGCAAGCGCCGCGAGGCAGGGAATGAGCGGGTTCATGACGGCTCGACAGGTTGATCAAATGAGACGGCTGCCCCCTGCTTTACCGGCCCACGATGCTTCTTAAAATTTCAATGATTGAACCTGATCGTTATAAAATATAGAACGATGCCATGCCGCACCTGAACTACCATCACCTGCGCTATTTCTGGGTCATCGCCAGCGAAGGCAGCATGAGCCGCGCCGCGCAGCGGCTCAACGTCTCGCCCTCCTCTCTCTCGGTACAGATCAAGGCGCTGGAGGCGCAGCTCGGGCAGAAGCTGTTCGAGCGCACCGGCCGCACTCTGCAGCTCACCGAGGCCGGGCGCATCGCGCTCGACTATGCCGGCAGCGTGTTCAAGTCCGGCCATGAGCTGATCGAGACGCTGTCGGGCCTACGGCCGGGACGACAGTTGCTGCGGGTCGGCGCCGCGGCGAACCTGTCGCGCAACTTCCAGATCGCCTTCCTGAAGCCGCTGATCGCGCGGGTCGACGTTGAGCTGATCATCCGCACCGGCCAGTTCGCCGAGCTCCTGGAGCAGCTCGATTCCCACAAGCTCGACCTCGTGCTCGCCAACCATCCGGCAGCGCCGGACATGCGCAGCAGTTTCGAGAACACACTGATCGACGAACAGCGCGTCAGCCTCGTCGGCCGCAAGCCGACCAGGCCCGCGCGATTCCGCTTTCCGCAGGATCTCGCGACGACGCCCGTGATCCTGCCCGGCCGAGGCAGCGCGCTGCGCTCGGCCTTCGATGCGCTAGTCGGATCGGGCGGGATCCGCCCGATCATCGCCGCCGAGGTCGACGACATGGCGATGCTGCGCCTGATGGCCCGCGAGAGCGGCACCGTCACATTGGTGCCGTCGATCGTCGTGATCGACGAGCTGCGCTCCGGCACGCTCGTCGAGCGCGCGCGGCTGAGTGCGCTGAAGGAGCAGTTCTTTGCCGTGAGCCAGCAGCGCCGCTACGCCAATCCGCTCGTCGCCGAGCTGATCGGATCGCGCGCCAGGAAGACCGGTTCACGGCCCGAATGACTGTCGGTGACAGCTTGTCTCGAGAGAGGTTGCAGGCAGCCCACCTCGGGACGGGTGAGTCCTGCGGACCAACTACCGACTGGGGCCGGGTCGGCAGCGGTTCGATCAGAACATCGCGGGCGGGCTGACATTCACCCCGTGCTGGACCAGCACGAGTGAAGCGACCACGCCGGTCAATGAGAACATGGTCACCAGACCGAAGCCGGAATTGAGCGCATGGGGACCAACCAGCTTCCGCGCAATGTTCATAATCATCAATGTCTCCTCCAGGAATGTCGTTAGTGGACGCCACTAGCGGGACGGCGCGTTACCGGGACGTTTCCAAACTTGGAGAGATCGGCGCGTGGTGAATGCATCCTTGAATGCACAGCAAGCCCGGCATGAAGCCCGATTAACACTGACGGCGGATTTCACAAATGCAGCGGGACGAGGGAAGCGTCGGCGCTCGAAAAGGTTGAACTTTCTTAACAGCTCGCGCTTGACGGATGATGTCGACGACAAGGGTGGACTACGACCGCGCTCGAGGCATGGTGGTTCGCGTCGCGCCGAGCGATCGCATCTACGCGCGGCGCGCTTAGTTCGACGCTTCTCAGCGGAAGTACATCGCCCCCCGAATGACGTGGCCGCAGCCGTCAGGCTACCCTCATTCATTCGGCTGGTGACATCCGGTTCGGGACGGATCGCGTCGAAGACGTTCGCCGTCTGCGTCCTGATAGGGTCCTACTTCGCCTCGTTCATCGCCGTCGCTGCGAGCAGCGCCGCCTCGATCGTGTCCCGGGTCTTGTCGAGATGCGCCGTCATGAGCATCACAGCACGCTCGGTGTCCCGCGCCAGCGCCGCCTCCATCAGTTCGCGATGCTCACGCGCGGCATCGCGCTTGCCACGATCGGTCTTGCAGGCGAGATCGAGATAGCGCTCGTTGTGTGCAAACAGGAGATCACGCACCCGCATCATCCAGGCGCTGCCACAGGCCTGGGCCAACGCGGCATGGAAATCGGCATGCGCCAGCATCCAGGCCGGCGAGAAGCTTCCGTCATGAGCCGCGATCGGCGTCGCGGCTAGACGGTGATGCGCGGCAACGACCGTGGTCTCCCAGGCGAGATCACCGTTGGCGATGGCGCGGCGCAGGCACTTGGTCTCGATCTCGACGCGCATGTCGGTCAGATCGCGCAGATCGGCCACCGAGACCGGCGCCACGCGGAAACCGCGCTGCGGCGTCGCCGTCACCAGCCCTTCCGCCGTGAGCCGCGCCAACGCCTCGCGGATCGCCCCCGTGCTGACCGAGAAGGCTGATCCGAGTTCGCTGATCTTCAGCTTCTCCTCCGGACGATAGAGGCCGGCGAGCAGGCTGGCACGCAACTGCTCGTAGACGGTCTGGGTGGCGCTGCCGGACATCGACTCACTTTCGCAGGACAATTCACACTAGCAAAGCCAGAAAGTACATTTTTATTAAAAAATATATTTTAATTGCGCAGCCCCCCAACCTCCGCCTATGCTGACCGCTAAAACGCCGCCGGCAGCGCGGCCACCAGGGAGGTATCCATGCGAAGCGCCATCGCAGCGGCAGGATTGTTCGTCGTCGCGTCCGTCCTCGCCGCGCCCGTGCGGGCGGAGGATCAGCCGGGCATCACCGCCGGCGAGATCCGCATTGGACAGACCATGCCCTACAGCGGGCCCGTGTCCGCCTTCGGCATCCTCGGCAAAGGCGAGGTGGCCTATTTCAAGATGGTCAACGACCGCGGCGGCATTAACGGCCGCAAGGTCAACCTGATCTCGCTGGACGACGGCTACGTGCCGCCCAAGACCGTGGAGCAGACGCGACGGCTGGTCGAGAGCGACGAGGTGTCGTTCATCTTCTCGACCATGGGCACCGCGCACAACACTGCGATCGCCAAGTATCTCCAGGGCAAGAAGGTGCCGCAGCTGTTCGTGGCCTCGGGCGCCTCGAAGTTCGGTGATCCCCAGCAATTTCCGCTGGCCTTGATGGGGGTGATGGCGCCGTTCCGCAACGAGGCTCGGATGTATGCGCGCTACGCTCTGCAGAAGAAGCCGGATGCGACCTTTGCCATTCTCGCGCAGAATGACGATTTTGGCCGCGACTATCTCGCCGGGCTGAAGGACGTGCTCGGCGAGCGCTTCGACAGCGCGGTGACCGTCGCAAGCTACGAGTCGACCGATCCGACCATCGACTCGCAGATCGTGAAGCTGAAATCGACCGGCGCCGATGCGCTGATCATCGCTGCGACGCCGAAATTCGCCGCGCAGGCGATCCGCAAGATCCATGAGATCAACTGGCGCCCGCTGACGTTCCTGACCAACGTCTCGGTGTGGATGTCGTCAGTGATGGAGCCCGCGGGCCTCGAAGCCGGCAAAGGCATCATCTCGACGGCCTATGTCAAGGATCCTCTGGATCCGGCCTGGGCGGACGATGCCGGCGTCAAGGGCTGGCGCGACTACATGGCGAAATACGTGCCGGACGGCGACATCCGCGATTCCAACTACGTCAACGGCTACAACAACGGCATGGTGCTGGAGCACGTGCTGAAGGCCGCCGGCAACGATCTGTCGCGCGAGAACATTTTGCGGCAAGCGCTGTCGATCAAGGATCTGGAGCTGCCGATGCTGCTGCCGGGCATCAAGGTCAGCACCAGCGAGAGCGACCACCTCCCGGTCGAGCAGGTGCAGTTCATGCGCTTCACCGGCAAGCAGTGGGAGCGGTTCGGCGAGGTGCTGTCGACCAAGTAGCGGCGGCTGCTCCGTGGATCGTCGGCGCGGCTCCGCGCTGACGACAGGTGCATGCATGGGCTGGCACGGTATTGGAGGACGGCGCCTCTCTCTCGCCACGTAAACAAAATCGCAACAGTCGCCTGCGATGTTTCGTCGCAGGTCAACCGAATTCGCAATCGGCGTCCGCATACATCCACATGTGGTCCCGCGCGCGACGGCGTCCCCCTCTGCTCACGACCGGGGAGCGGGCGGAGCTCGTGCCCGGTTCTCACTGCAGGTCTCCTTGAAGCAGTCGCGGAGATGATCGCCGCAGGGAAGCGCCAACAAGGAAAAGAATACAGGTCCTCACCGCCCCAACGGGATCTTTTGAGGAAGAGCATGACGGATATCAGCCGACCAGCGAGCCGGGCGATCGCCGCCATCGCGCGCTTCTCCCGCGACAGCAAGGCCAATATCGCGGTCACATTCGCGCTGGCGCTGTTGCCGATTCTCACGGCGATCGGATGCGCGACCGACTACTCCATGGCCATGCGCATGAAGATCAGGCTCCAGTCTGCGGCCGATGCCGCGAGCATCGCCTCGATCTCGGTCAACTCGGCAGGCTATGCAGCGGCGATGGCGATGACGTCGGACGGAACCGTTACCGCCGGGGTCTCCGAGGCGGACAACATCTTCAAGGGCAACGCCTCTACCTTTCAAGGCTACACATTGACGTCTGAGACCAGCACCGTCACCAAGAGCGGGTCCACACTGACGTCGCAGGTGCAATTCACCGCCAACGTGCCGGCCACGTTCCTGACGGTGATCGGCTATCAGAATCTGACGGTCAGCGGCCAATCGTCCTCCTCCGTCACCCTGCCGCTCTATCTCGACTTCTACTTGACGCTGGACGTCTCCGGCTCGATGGGCCTGCCGTCGACATCGGCCGAAGCGCAGCGCATGCAGGCGATCAGCCCGGACAACTACCGGCAATACCCCACGGGGTGCACGCTGGCGTGCCACTTCTCGCCGCAGAACAGCGCGTGCACCGATACGGGGACCCAGGGATATCCTACCAACAACTATTGCCTGGGCTATGCGATCTCGCGCGTCAGCCAGAGCGGCTACAAGAGCCTGCTGACCACCAACAAGAACAATCCCAAGGGCGTTCAACTGCCGTCGTCGATCGTGTCCGGCCTGCCGAACTCGCTGTACAAGAACCTGGCGACCGTTGCGAACTGTCCGACCGACGGGACGGATTCTTGCATCCAGCTGCGGCTGGATGCGGTGGGCTATGCCGTGAACCAGCTGTTCGTCACTGCGAACAACACCAAGAAGGTCAGCAACCAGTTCCGGATCGGTCTCTATCCCTTCATTCGCTATCTCTATTCCTACTTCCCGCTCACCAGCAGCATCAACGGCTCGACGTCGGATTCGACCACCATCAACTATGCAGCCGCCAACCTCGCGACCCTGCTCGACACCAACACCAACGCATCTCTGGGCTCGGGCGGCACGCACATCGACACGGCCCTCTCCAGCGTCAACAACCTGATCGTCAGTGTCGGCAACGGCAGCGCTTCGACCAACACCCTGCCCTACGTATTCCTGGTCACCGACGGCGCACAGGACCCGCAGGTCAAGGGCGTCCCCAATGGCTCATGGTCAGGCAGCAACCATGCCACCGTGATCGATCCGAACACCTCCTGCACACCGCTGAAGAACCGCGGCATCATCATTTCCGTGCTCTACATACCCTACCAGGTGATCAATCCGGTGAACGCATCCTTCGCCGGTGACGAAGACGACTATGCCAACAGCAACATTCCTTCGATTCCGCCGAGCCTGAAGGCCTGCGCCTCGCCCGGATTCTTCTATACGGCGAACACGCCCGCCGACATCACGTCGGCGCTGAACGCGATGTTCAATCATGCGGTGTCCGAGGCGCATCTGACGAGATAGAGCATCGCCAGGCCCAGGCTCGGCCGGTTGGACTTTCGGCGGCGAAGGCGTAGACATCTGCCGTCATCCCCAGGAGAGCCGCGGCGCCGATGTCCGAGACTGAACCGCTCACGCTGAAATTCCGCTGTCCGAGGGAGCTCGAAGGCCTCATTCCGCAGCCGGTGCCGGCGCCGATGGGCGTTCCCGACTGGGTCAAGACGATGCCGGCCACCGCGTTCAGCGCGCTCAACCAGGCCGAGGAGCAGACCGTCAAGCGCTGCCCGCCCTTCATCGACGCGATGACGACCGGCTTCCTCATTCCGCTGATCTGCGATCTCACTGTCGAGGATGGCGGCATCAGCTGGGACAACGAGCTGCCGCCGGGCGGTGCGATCGATTTTCCGCGCTCACCGATCAGCTTCCACGACGTCGCGCAGGTCACGGGCTCGCCGCTGTTCGAGGCCGACCGCTTCCTGCTCAAGTTTCACAATCTCTGGACCATCGAGGCACCGCAGGGCTGGGCATTGCTGTTCACGCATCCGCTCAACCGCTTCGACCTGCCCTTCACCACCGTGACCGGGCTGGTCGACAGCGACCGCTTTCATGGCTCGTTCGTGCACTTCCCGGCGCACTGGCATGACACGGCGTTCCGCGGCGTGATCCCGAGGGGTACGCCGGTCGCGCAATGCATTCCGGTGAAGCGGCAGGCATGGGCGATGCAGACCTCGGCCTTCACCGAAGAGGAGATCGCCGAGATCCACGAGGTGCGCGATGCGCTGAAGCGCGAGACCGGCGTCTATCGCAAGCGGTTCAGGGCTTAGCTGTCGCAGCGCCGTCGATCTGCAGGAATCTGGCGGCGCCGCTCGGACGGAAGAAGAAGCGGCCGTGCGAGGTGACCGCGAGCGTGTAGGCGGCGCGGGTCAGCAGATGCGGCCGGCCGCGCACCACCGTGCGCAGCGCAGCCTGGGCGCCATCGCGATCCCCCATCTCGGCCAGACACATCGCGAGATTGGCGCGGGTCTGGGTGTCGTCGGGCCGCAGACCGAGCGCATGGCGGTAGGTGTCGGCGGCCTCGGCATAGTCGCCGTCGAGGAACTGCACCCAGGCGAGCTCGATCAGGATGTCGGGCCGTCCCGGCGCGGCCTCGCGCGCCGCCAGCAGGTTCGTGTGGGCACGAACGCGGTCATTGGCCTGAAGAGAGAGGCGTCCGAGATCGAGCTGGAGGTCGACGCTGCCGGGTGACAGCGTCAGCGCCTCCTCGATCACGGCGATGGCTTCACCGAGCTGCCCCGACTTGGCAAGCCGCCCCGCCAGCTCCTGGAACGCCGGCAGAAACGGCGGCCGCCGCGCCGCGGTCTTGCGCAGCTGCGCGATGCCGTCGGCGGCGCGTCGTGCCTCGCACAAGGCGGCGCCGAGCAGCGTCTCGAGTTCCGGATCGCTGCCGCGGAGCACCGCCTTCTCCAGCGGCACGATCGCCTCGTTTGCGCGGTGCTGGCCCAGCAGCGCATGGGCATGAACGAGCAGCGCGGCACGGTCGGTCCTGGCCGTGCGCAGGATCGAGGCGGCGATCTGCTCGGCGCGGGCGAACTGCCGCGCACGCAGCGCGTGGATCGCCTCCTGCAGCGCCTGCGCCTGCTGATTTTTCCGCCGTTCACTCACGTCTGCCGCCAAGCTCCGAGGAGGACGTCGAGTCTAGCTAGCCCGCCCGCCCAGGGGTGTCCAGCAAACGGGCGCGACGGCTCAGCCGAACAGCGGGGTGCCCGGCACGAAGGCATCGAACGCGGCCCAGAACTGCGAGCGGTAGCGGTCCTGCTCCTGCAGGATCTCGTGCTTGGCGCCGGCGATCACGAGATGCGAGCCGGCGCGCAGATGATAGGCGAACTCCTCGATCGCAGCCGTCGACACCACGGTGTCGCTGGAGGCCGCCAGCATCAGGATCGGCTGGCGGATCTGCGACGGATAGCTCATGCCGCGGAAGGTCATCATCGCGGAGAACGCGGCGTCGGCCCAGGCGACCGTGGGCGAGGCGATGCCGAGCGTCGGATCTTCTTCGAGGATCGCGGCGTTGCGGGCATAGCGGACCGGATCGGAGGTCAGCGGATTGTTGACGAATGGCGCCAGTCCGCTGATCTCGTCGTTGCCGCCCGGCACGTAGCGGCCGCCCTGCCCGGCGATGCGCATTGCCCGCAGCAACAGCCGCGCCGGCAGCGCTGTGCGGCTGCCCGGAAGGTCGATCATCGGCGCCGACAGCACGATGCGATCGAACCAGCGCTTGCCGGCATGCGCGAGCCGCAGCAGCACCGTGCCGCCCATCGAATGCGCCAGCGCGAAATAAGGCGGCGGACAGTCCGGCAGCACGACTTGCGTGACGAAGGTCTCCACGTCGGTCTCGTAGTCGGAGAACGAGCGCACATAGCCCTTGCGGGAATCGCGCAGGCGCCGCGACGAATGGCCCTGGCCGCGCCAGTCGATGATGGCGACCGCAAAGCCGCGATCGCGCAGATCGCGCACCGTCTCGAAATACTTCTCGATCATCTCGCTGCGGCCGGTGAACACGCACACCGTACCCTTGCGCCCGGCCGGCGGCGCCCAGCGCGCAAAACGCAGCTCGGCGCCATCAGGGGTCTTGATGGTGCCGGCAGTGACGTTTTCGGGAACGGGATTGGCGGGAATCGAGACGAGCGTCATGAGGCGCCCATCGAATAGGTGAAAGGCAGTGGGAATCAAGGGGTGGAACGGCAAAAAGAGCAGGTCCCGAACGCCCTTGAACGTCGAAACGCCTGCCCTACATCGAGATCGTGCAGGCCTCTGATGGCTGCACGACGGCCCGGCCCGATGGCGGGCGGGTTTGCCCAATAGTCGCTCAATGGAGGACTTTGACCATGCGTACCTACGACCTCACCCCCTTCTATCGTTCCACCGTCGGTTTCGACCGTCTGTTCTCGATGCTCGATCAGGCCACCGCCGAGCCCACCCCCGGCTATCCGCCCTACAATATCGAGCGCACCGGTGAGAACGCCTACCGCATCACCGTCGCCGTCTCCGGCTTTGGCAAGGATGAGCTCTCCCTCGTCGCGAAGGAAAACACGCTGACGATCAAGGGCGAGAAGGCCGCCAATGAGAACGGCAAGAAGGCTGAGGTGCTGTATCGCGGCATCGCCGCCCGGGCGTTCGAGCGCTCGTTCCAGCTCGCCGACCACGTGGTGGTGAAGAACGCCAGCCTCGAAAACGGCCTGCTCCACGTCGACCTCGTACGCGAGATTCCGGAAGCGAAGAAGCCCCGCTCGATTCCGATCTCGACCGGCGCGCAAGGCTCCGAGCAGCCGGTGATCGAGGGATCGGCCGAGAAGGCCGCCGCTTAACCGGCACTCAGACTTGAGAATGCGAACGCCCCGGGCAGCCGGGGCGTTTTTTTGTGCGTTGCTGCAGTGCAGTCAAACGATCGTGACGGGCGGTAACGCCTGCACCCGGCCAGCGAAGACGCCAGTGATGACCTCACTCACCCGAGCCACTGGAGCCTCAACGATGAACGTCGTTTGCACCCTCACTTTCGTCGCCGCCCTGACGGCATTGGCCGGCCCTGCTCTGGCGCAGCCCGCGCCGCCGCCCAAGGTCCACAACGTCGTGCTGGTGCACGGCGCCTGGGCCGACGGCTCGAGCTGGGCCAAGGTCATCCCCTATCTGCAGGCGGCCGACCTCAAGGTCACGGCCGTGCAGAACCCGCTGACCTCGCTGGCGGACTCCGCGGCCGCCACCCGCCGCGCCCTGGCCGAGCAGGATGGGCCAGCCGTGCTGGTCGGCCATTCCTGGGGCGGCACGGTCGTGAGCGAGGTCGGCACCGATCCGAAGGTCAGCGCGCTGGTCTATGTCGCCGCCCGCGCCCCCGATGCGGGCGAGGATTTCGTCAAGCTCGCCGGGCAATATCCGACACCGCCGGCACGCGCCGGCATCGTCGACCATGACGGCGAGACCAAGCTCAACGAGGACGCCTTCCTGAAGGACTTCGCCAATGGTGTCGATGCGACGACGGCGAAGGAGCTCTATGCGGTGCAGTGGCCGACCGCGGCGACGATCTTCGGCAACCGCACCACCCAGGCGGCGTGGCACGACAAGCCGTCATTCTATGCAGTGTCGAAGCAGGACAAGACCATCGATCCGGATTTCGAGCGCTTCCTGGCCCACCGCATGAAGGCAACCACGATCGAGCTCGACGCCGGACACCTGTCGCTGGTGTCGCATCCGAAGGAGATCGCTGATCTGATCCTGAAGGCCGCCGGTCAGCACGAGTAGTGCGACCGATGGTGCTGGGGTCTCATCGGCTGCTCCAAACGACCTGTCATGCCCGCGAAAGCGGGCATCCAGTCCGCGGCGGCGGTCGTGAATGACCGAGATGCCGGTGTTGACTGGATCGCCCGGTCGAGCCGGGCGATGACGGCGTTGGGGGTGGCAAGCGGCCGGGCAGACCGTCTGACTGCCTCTATTCCAACCCCTGTACAGCCGGCATCTTTGCCGTCGGCAGGATCTGGGGCACCGGCTTCGCCGCGGGCGCCGCGACGGAGCCAGTCGTCTGCGGCGTGGCCGTAGCCGCGGCCGATTGCACGGGCTTCGGCTCAGAGGGTTTTGCGTCTGAAGCCTTGGCCTCTGAAGCCTTGGCGTCTGAAGGCTTCGCGTCAGAGGTGTTGGCGTCAGAGGTGTTGGCGTCCGAAGCCTTGGCCTCGGCCGGCTTGATGTCCGCGGGCTTGGGCGGAAGGGCCTTGGGTGCGTCCGCCGGTTTCGGATTGAGCGCTGCGGTCTGCGGTGCCGGTGCACTCGGCCGCGCGGCAGGCGTCGGCACTTTCGGCTGGATCGGCGCCGCGGTGGCAACGCGCGGCGCAGCCGGCATCGGCGGCACCAGGCGCGGATCGGCCCGGATCACGCTCGGCGGCGGCAGGCGGTCGAGGCCACCGCGCGGGGCGGGCTCATAGCGCATCCGCTCGTACTCCTCGCCCCATTGGAACGCCGGCACGAAGCGGATGATGCGGCCGGAGCGGGCATCGACGACGAGCTTGCCGTCCTCGCCCTGGCGATCGAGCACCGCCACGATCCAGACATTGCCGCGCTGGCGCGGCGCGCCGAGCGGCGAGAAACCGTTGTCGCGCAGAATGGCATAGACCTCATGCACCGGCAGGAACGCGGGCGCATAGCCATAGTCCTGCTGATAGCCCTCTCTGTAATTGTCCTGACGGTAGACCGGCGCCGGCGGCACATAGCGCTCGTCGCGGTAGCCGTAGTCAGGGCCCGGCCGGTAGCCGTAACGCGGCGGTGGCGCAGGCACGACGGCCGGCGGCGGCAAGTCCGAATAAGGCGCATCGAAATCGGAGACTGCCGTATACGGCCCGTGGAGGCCGGACGGTGGCAGCGGCTCGGCCTGCGCGGCGGCGAACGTCGCGACCAGCGCGGCTGAGACGACTCCAACTAGCAACTTCATGGTTCAAAGCTCCTGCATGCCCCCGCACGTGAAGCTGTTCGCTTCTTCTCAAGTGCGGCGGAAGTTCTGCCGCGATTCCGGCGGTCCTGGGTCGGCGAAGGGGCGGGATCGGGGCGTTAGGTTTCAAAATCGAGCGCGGCGCGTGATCGCCGGCCCGGCCGGATCGTTCGGTCAGCGGCAGAAACGGAAGATTTGCCGGGGAATGAGCGTGTTGCGGCGCCCGAACTCGAGGACTCCGCAGTGCTTGTGTGATAGGTTAAAGTTTGGCATCTTGCGGTTTAGGACAGAAATGCTGTCTAAAATTTCGTTGCAAAGGTGACCGAGACTTTGCAATGATGTTACGGCGCCTGAGGGCGCTGCGACATGAACAGGCCGCGGTCGTCCAGCGGGGACATGGTCCCCCGGCGGCTGGCCTGAATTCTGCAAATGCGGCTCGCTGAAAAAGGACGAGCGTTGGCTCCGGAGAGGGGCCGCGCAGCGCCCGGGGTGCGCCGGACTGTGTACCGGACTGTGGTGAAGGCCCTGACCAATAACTGATGGGGACGGATATGAGCGGATCGAAGGTCGAGCACGGAATTTTGGGCGGCGCGGTGCTGGCTGTGGATTCGCACGAGAAACCGGCCGAGATCACCCGCGAGCTGCACACCTGGCGTCCGGAGGCCGAAGGTCTGTATGACCCGAGCCAGGAGAAGGATTCCTGCGGCGTCGGCTTCATCGCCAACATCAAGGGCCAGAAGTCGCATCAGATCGTCGCCGACGCGCTGAACATCCTGTGCAACCTCGAGCACCGCGGTGCCGTCGGCGCCGACCCACGCTTCGGCGACGGCGCCGGCATCCTGGTCCAGATCCCGCACGCCTTCTTCTCGCGCAAGGCGAAGGAGCTCGGCTTCACCTTGCCCGCCCCCGGCGAATACGCCATCGGCGCGCTGTTCATGCCGCGCGACGATTCCTGGCGGAACGTCATCAAGAGCATCATCGCCGACCAGATCGAGGAGGAAGGCCTGGTCCTGCTCGGCTGGCGCGACGTGCCGACCGACAACTCCTCGCTGGGCGTGACGGTCAAGCCGACCGAGCCGCGCAGCATGCAGGTGTTCATCGGCCGCAACGGCGCCGCCAAGACCGAGGACGAGTTCGAGCGCAAGCTCTACATCCTGCGCAAGTCGATCTCGCAGGCGATCTATCAGCGCCGCGACCGTGGCATGTCGGGCTATTACCCCTGCTCGATGTCGTGCCGGACCGTGATCTACAAGGGCATGTTCCTGGCCGACCAGCTCGGCAAGTACTACGCCGACCTGCATGAGCCGGACTTCGAGAGCGCGCTGGCGCTGGTGCATCAGCGCTTCTCGACCAACACCTTCCCGACCTGGTCGCTGGCGCATCCCTACCGGATGATCGCGCACAACGGCGAGATCAACACCCTGCGCGGCAACGTCAACTGGATGGCGGCGCGGCAGGCGTCGGTGTCGTCCGAGCTGTTCGGCAAGGACATCAGCCGGCTCTGGCCGATCTCCTACGAGGGCCAGTCCGACACCGCCTGCTTCGACAACGCGCTCGAGTTCCTGGTGCAGGGCGGCTACTCGCTGCCGCACGCGGTCATGATGATGATCCCGGAGGCGTGGGCCGGCAATCCGCTGATGAGCGAGGAGCGCCGCTCGTTCTACGAATATCACGCCGCCCTGATGGAGCCGTGGGACGGCCCGGCCGCGATCGCCTTCACCGACGGCCGCCAGATCGGCGCCACGCTCGACCGCAACGGCCTGCGGCCGGCGCGCTATCTCGTCACCAAGGACGACCGCATCGTAATGGCGTCCGAGATGGGCGTGCTGAAGATCCCGGAGGACCAGATCGTCACCAAGTGGCGGCTGCAGCCCGGCAAGATGCTGCTCGTCGATCTCGAGCAGGGCCGCCTGATCCCGGACGACGAGATCAAGGCGCAGCTCGCCGCCAGCCATCCCTACACCGAGTGGCTCGGCCGCACGCAGATCCAGGTCGAGAAGCTGCCGGATGCGCCGACCACGGGCGCGCGCACCAACCTGCCGCTCTTGGACCGGCAGCAGGCGTTCGGCTACAGCCAGGAAGACATCGCGATCCTGATGACGCCGATGGCCGCCACCGGCGAGGAGGCCACGGGCTCGATGGGCAACGACACGCCGATCTCGGCGCTGTCGGACAAGCCGAAGCTGCTGTTCACCTACTTCAAGCAGAACTTCGCACAGGTCACCAACCCGCCGATCGATCCGATCCGCGAGGAGCTGGTGATGAGCCTGGTCTCGATCATCGGCCCGCGACCTAACCTGTTCGACCTCGAGGGTGTCGCCTCGACCAAGCGGCTCGAGGTGCATCAGCCGATCCTGACCGATGCGGACCTGGAGAAGATCCGCTCGATCTCTGAGGTCTCCGACAGCCACTTCGTCTCACGCACGCTCGACACCACCTTCGATGCGAGCCTGGGCGCGGCCGGCTTCGAGCAGGTGCTCGACGATCTCTGCGGCCGCGCCGAAGCCGCGGTGCGCGAGGGCGTCAACATCATCATCCTGTCCGACCGCATGGTCTCGGCCGACCGGATTCCGATCCCGTCGCTGCTCGCCTGCGCCGCCGTGCATCATCACCTGATCCGCACCGGCCTGCGCACGTCGGTCGGTCTCGTCGTCGAGAGCGGCGAGCCGCGGGAGGTGCATCACTTCGCGTGTCTGGCGGGCTATGGCGCCGAGGCGATCAATCCGTATCTCGCCTTCGAGACCATCATCGCGCTCAAGGACAAGCTGCCGGGCGCGCTGAGCGACTACGAGGTCGTCAAGCGCTACATCAAGTCGATCGGCAAGGGCCTGCTCAAGGTCATGTCGAAGATGGGCATCTCGACCTATCAGTCCTACTGCGGCGCGCAGATCTTCGACGCGGTCGGCCTTCGCGCCGAGTTCGTGCAGAAGTTCTTCGCCGGCACCCACACCCGCATCGAGGGCGTCGGCCTCGCCGAGATCGCCGAGGAGACCACGCGCCGTCACCGCGACGCGTTCGGCGATGCGCTGGTCTACAAGAGCGCGCTCGATGTCGGCGGCGAATATGCCTACCGCACCCGCGGCGAGGACCATGCGTGGACGGCCGAGTCGGTTGCGACCTTGCAGCACGCCGTGCGCGGCAACTCCAGGGAGCGCTACCAGGCGTTCGCCAAGCTGCTCAACGAGCAGTCCGAGCGGCTGCTGACCCTGCGCGGCCTGTTCCGGATCAAGTCGGCCGAGGACGACAAGCGCAAGCCGGTTCCGCTCGACGAGGTCGAGCCGGCGAAGGAGATCGTCAAGCGCTTCGCCACGGGCGCGATGAGCTTCGGCTCGATCTCGCGCGAGGCGCATACGACGCTCGCGATCGCCATGAACCGGATCGGCGGCAAGTCGAACACCGGCGAAGGCGGCGAGGAGGCCGACCGCTTCAAGCCGCTGCCGAACGGCGATTCCATGCGCTCGGCGATCAAGCAGGTCGCCTCGGGCCGGTTCGGCGTGACGACGGAGTACCTCGTCAACTCCGACATGATGCAGATCAAGATGGCGCAGGGTGCCAAGCCCGGCGAAGGCGGTCAGCTGCCCGGCCACAAGGTCGACGCCACCATCGCCAAGGTGCGCCACTCGACGCCCGGCGTTGGCCTGATCTCGCCGCCGCCGCACCACGACATCTACTCGATCGAGGATCTCGCGCAGCTGATCTACGACCTGAAGAACGTCAATCCCGACGGTCAGGTGTCGGTCAAGCTCGTCTCGGAGGTCGGCGTCGGCACGGTTGCGGCCGGCGTCGCCAAGGCGCGCGCCGACCACGTCACGATCGCGGGCTTCGAGGGCGGCACCGGTGCCTCCCCGCTCACCTCGATCAAGCATGCGGGATCGCCGTGGGAGATCGGCCTTGCCGAGACGCATCAGACGCTGGTGCGTGAGCGGCTGCGCAGCCGCATCGTGGTCCAGGTCGACGGCGGCTTCCGCACCGGCCGTGACGTCGTCATCGGCGCACTCCTTGGCGCCGACGAGTTCGGCTTCGCCACCGCGCCGTTGATCGCGGCTGGTTGCATCATGATGCGCAAGTGCCACCTCAACACCTGTCCCGTGGGCGTCGCCACCCAGGACCCGGTGCTGCGCAAGCGCTTCACAGGCCAGCCCGAGCACGTCATCAACTTCTTCTTCTTCGTCGCCGAGGAAGTCCGCGAGATCATGGCCGCTCTGGGCTACCGCTCGTTCAACGAGATGGTCGGCCAGACCCAGATGCTCGACCAGTCCCG
This sequence comes from Bradyrhizobium sp. SZCCHNS3002, assembly GCF_032377435.1. Taxonomy (NCBI): domain Bacteria; kingdom Pseudomonadati; phylum Pseudomonadota; class Alphaproteobacteria; order Hyphomicrobiales; family Nitrobacteraceae; genus Bradyrhizobium; species Bradyrhizobium sp. SZCCHNS3002. Next base: position 33,319 of record NZ_JAUHHY010000005.1, on the reverse strand, counting down.
CCTGGTGGCGCATTGGAAGGCCAAGGGCCTCGACTTCTCCAAGCTTTTCGTCAAGCAGAAGGCGGAGCCGGGCCAGAAGGTCCATCACGCCGAGAAGCAGGACCATCACCTTGAGGCCGTGCTCGACCGCAGGCTGATCGAGCAGGCCAAGCCGGCGCTCGATCGCGGCGCGCCGGTCAAGATCGAGGCCGAGATCAACAACACCGACCGTTCCGCGGGCGCGATGCTCTCCGGCGCGGTGGCCAAGATCTACGGCCATGCCGGCCTGCCGCAGGACACGATCCATGTCAGCCTGAAGGGCACCGCCGGCCAGGCGTTCGGCGCCTGGCTCGCCAACGGCGTCACCTTCGAGCTCGAAGGCGAAGGCAACGACTATGTCGGCAAGGGCCTGTCGGGCGGCCGCATCATCGTCAAGCCGCCGCGCAACTCCGGCATCGTGCCGGAGGAGTCGATCATCGTCGGCAACACCGTGATGTACGGCGCCATCTCCGGCGAGTGCTTCTTCCGCGGCATCGCCGGCGAGCGCTTCGCGGTGCGCAACTCGGGCGCGGTCGCCGTCGTCGAGGGCGCGGGTGATCATTGCTGCGAGTACATGACCGGCGGCATCGTCGTCGTGCTCGGCAAGACCGGGCGCAACTTCGCGGCCGGCATGTCCGGCGGCGTCGCCTATGTGCTCGACGAGGCCGGCGACTTCGACAAGCATTGCAACATGGCGATGGTCGAGCTCGAGCCGGTGCTGTCGGAGGAGATGATCGCGGAAGCCTCCTATCACCAGATGGGCGATCTCGAGGCGCATGGCCGGGTCGACGTGTTCAAGAACCTGCTGGCGTCCGACATCGAGCGCCTGCACATCCTGATCTCGCGTCACGCCAAGGCCACCGGCTCGAAGCGCGCCGCAGAAATCCTGGCGAACTGGAAGGACTATGCGCCGAAGTTCCGCAAGGTCATGCCGGTCGAGTACCGCCGCGCCCTGAAGGAAATGGCGGCCAACGCCGACGCCGAGCCGAAGATCGCGATCGGGGCTTGATATCTCTCCTCATGGTGAGGAGGCGCGTAGCGCCGTCTCGAACCATGAGGCCGAGAGCGGGGCCTCACCCTTCGAGACGCGGCGAAGACGCCGCTCCTCAGCGGTGAGGAGAAAATAGGAGCAAACCCTCATGGTGAGGAGGTGCGCAGCACCGTCTCGAACCATGAGGCCGAGAGCGGGGCCTCACCCTTCGAGACGCGGCGAAGACGCCGCTCCTCAGGGTGAGGAGAAGTAGGAGCAAACCCTCATGGTGAGGAGGCGCGAAAGCGCCGTCTCGAACCATGAGGCCCGAGCAGTCAGGGACGTCGTAGGTCATGGGCAAGGTCACAGGTTTTCTCGAAATCGAGCGGCACGATCGCAAGTACGCGCCGGTTGCCGAGCGTCTGAAGAACTTCAACGAGTTCGTGGTGCCGCTCTCCGAGAAGGAGCTGCGCGACCAGGCGGCGCGCTGCATGAATTGCGGCATCCCCTACTGCCACGGCACGGGCTCGGCCGCGCCGGGCACCACCGGCTGCCCGGTCAACAACCAGATCCCGGACTGGAACGACCTCGTCTACAACGGCAACTGGGAAGAGGCGTCGCGCAACCTGCACTCGACCAACAACTTCCCGGAGTTCACCGGCCGCATCTGCCCCGCCCCGTGCGAGGCGTCGTGCACCTTGAACATCGACGACAACCCGGTGACCATCAAGACGATCGAATGCGCCATCGTCGACAAGGCCTGGGAGAACGGCTGGCTGAAGCCGGAGCCGGCCGCGGTCAAGACCGGCAAGAAGGTCGCGATCGTCGGCGCCGGCCCGGCCGGGCTCGCCGCCGCGCAGCAGCTCGCTCGCGCCGGTCACGAGGTGCATGTCTATGAGAAGCACGCCAAGGCCGGCGGACTTCTTCGCTACGGCATTCCCGACTTCAAGATGGAGAAGGGTATCATCGACCGCCGCATCGCGCAGATGGAAGGCGAAGGCGTCGTCTTCCACTACGGCGTCAATGTCGGCGGCAAGGATGGCCTCGATGCCAAGACGCTGCTGAAGGATTACGACGCCGTGGCGCTGACCGGCGGCGCGGAAGCCCCGCGCGACCTGCCGATCCCCGGCCGCGATCTCGCCGGCATTCATTACGCGATGGACTTCCTGCCGCAGCAGAACCGCCGCGTCGGCAACGAGCCGGTGAATGCGACCGAGATCCTCGCCGGCGGCAAGCATGTCGTCGTGATCGGCGGCGGCGACACCGGCAGCGACTGCATCGGCACCTCGCTGCGCCAGGGCGCGCTCTCCGTGACCCAGCTCGAGATCATGCCGGCCCCGCCGGAGCGCGAGGACAAGGCGCTGACCTGGCCGAACTGGCCGCTGAAGATGCGGACATCGTCGAGCCAGGCCGAGGGCGCGATGCGCGAGTTCGCGGTGCTGACGCAGAAGTTCGAGGGTGAGAACGGCGCGGTCAAGAAGATGAACTGCGTCCGCGTCGACGCCCAGTTCAAGCCGATCCCGGGCACCGAGTTCGAGCTCGCAGCCGACCTCGTGCTGCTGGCGATGGGCTTCGTGCATCCGGTGCACGAGGGTCTGCTCAAGAGCCTTGGCGTCGACCTCGACCCGCGCGGCAACGTCAAGGCCAACCTGACCGACTACCAGACCTCGCTGCCGAAGGTCTTCTCCGCCGGCGATATGCGGCGCGGCCAGTCGCTGGTGGTCTGGGCGATCCGCGAGGGCCGCTTGTGCGCCCAGGCCGTCGACAAGTTCCTTATGGGCAAGACCGAGCTGCCGCGCTGAGCGCGGAGTGTAGTGGACGTGCTGTAGATCAGCCTTAGCCCGACTGCCCACCCCGACACCGGTGCGCTCCCCTCCCCCTTGCGGGGAGGGGTCGGGGGTGGGGGTCACCGGGCGCCGAACAGCGTTGGATCCGCCGGCGCTTCAACATGCCCAAGAACATGCCGAAGAACATGCCCAAGGCAGTCACCGCTTTCGTCGCCCTCTTCTTCTGAAGTCAGCTATGAGCTTCCGTCATTGCGAGGAGCAAAGCGACGAAGCAATCCAGAGCCGCGCAACCGACTCTGGATTGCTTCGCTGCGCTCGCAATGACGCGGTGGGACTATCGAGCTCAGCATGCGCCCTACTCACGGATAGAGAATTCAGCTCTCATCAGATCGAACGTGACTCGGGGACCCCCACCCCCGATCCCTCCCCGCAAGGGGGAGGGGAGCGCACCGATTGCGTCGCTTGCAGCTCCAATCCAATTTGCAGCATTCATTGCACGGACAACAAAAAAGGGGTGGGGGCTTCCTCGACGAGAGTCTCCGCTCGGCCTGAAGTGGCAGGTCAGGCCGTGGTCTCATGATCGATCGGATGAGCGTCGAAGCGTCAGGGTCGACGTTGCAACCGTGAAGCCCCCACCCGTCCTGGCCGTGAGGCCAGCTCGGATGAGCCGCGGTGCGCGGCTCCGATGTCAGGAAGGATGCGGCCGTGTTCGGTGAGGGCAGCCCTGCTCGGACACACTCGGCAGGATTGATCGCGTCGCGTGCATCACGATGTCAGTCATGCTGGACGATCCCCATTGTTCGACGGCTGGCAGCCGCGAGCCCCTCAGGTTCCCGCAACCTAAGGGTGCGACTCTTAACATAAACACAATGAGAGGGCCGGCATTCCCGTCAAATTCCGCACGACACGCGAAAAAGGTCCGCAGCGACTCGTGCTCGCATGCGCGGCCGCAACGCACGTTCGATCACAGAACATCGCGTGCAACCTGCAACGCGATCAGCTCGACGTCCGCGCCCAGATGTCTTCGACCGGCACCGGGGGCGTCACACGGAAGATGTCGTCGATGAGACGGCCAAGCTCGCCGGCGGTCTCGATGATCCGCTCCTCGATCACCTCGCCATCGCGCGCCTGCCGCTGATAGCGGCGGCTGACCAGCTTGTGCCGCACACGAGGCTCGACACGCTCCATCATCAGCGTATGCGTGGCCGGCACGTTCGGGCTGGTCGAGGTGTACCAGTTGCCGAGCACGTAGTCGGCATGGATCTGCGGCGCGAGATCGAAGGCGTACATCATGCGCCAGCCCGCCGGCTGCTTTGCGCTGACCGTGTAGAGTCCGTCCCACGTGCCGATGCGAAACGTCCCCATCGGCGTCTGCTGCTCGGGCCCGATCTCGAGACGGATGGGCGCATCCATCATGCAGATGCCGAAGCCGACATCGACGAGATGCGGATGGCCGTCGACCTCGACGAGCAGCATCATGTGCTGGCGCGGCCCGAGCGGATCTGATGGCGCCGAGCGCCAGCGCACGCGCCCCGTCAGGCCGTTGACCTTGAATCCGATCGCTTCCAGCGCGGCCTGGAACAGCACGTTCTGCTCGAAGCAGTAGCCGCCGCGGCGGCCGAGCACGAGCTTCTGCTGCACGGACGGCAGGTCGACATGGACGGAACGGCCCATCAGCGGATCGAGCGCCTCGAAGGGCAGCGCGTCGACATGCGCGGCCTGCAGCGCTGCGAGCGTCGCCAGGTCGGGCGCGAGCGGCCCGCGATAGGCGATGCGGGCGAGATAGGACTCCAGCTGAAACTCATCCGCCATCGCAACGCCTTCCCGTCAACCCTCGATGCGCGCCCAGATCACATCGACGGACACCGGAGGTGTCAGCCCGAACACCTCCTCGATGACGCTGCGCAGCGTCTCGGGCGTTTCGATGATCTGCTCGCTCCTCACCTCGCCATCGCGCGCCTCGACGACCAGGCGGCGATTGACCAGCTTGTAGCGCGCCTCGCGGGTCAACCGCTCCAGGATCAGCATCGAGGTGAACGGCGTCAACGGGCTGGTCGAGGTAAACCAGTTGCCGAGCACGTAGTCGGCATGAATCTGCGGCGCGAGGTCGAAGACGTACATCGTGCGCCAGCCCGCCGGCTGCCTCGCCGCGAGCCAATACAGCCCATCGGAGAGCGTCAGACGGAACGTACCCATCGCGGTCGGCTGCTCGATGTCGGCAACCATCTGCAGCGGCGTATCGAGCAGGCAGGAGCCGAAACCGACATCGGCGATGTACGGCCCCTCCGGCAGGTCGACCTTCAGCATCATGTGCGTGCGCGGCGTCAGTGGCGCGTCGGCATCGAGCCGCCAGCGCACCCGCGCCGAGAGCGGCGTCACCGCAAAGCCGATCGCCTCCAGCGCGGCCTTGAACAGCGCGTTCTGCTCGAAGCAATAGCCGCCCCGACGGCCGTCGACGATCTTGGCCTGCACCGAGGCGAGATCGATGTTCACGGGCCGGCCGAGCAGCGGATCGATGCCTTCGAAAGCGATGGCATCGACATGGGCAGCCTGCAATCCGGCGAGCGTCTGGAACGTCGGCGTCAGCGGGCCGCGATAGCCGATGCGGGCGAGATATCTGTCGAGATCGAAACGGTCGGTCATGGTGGGAAGGTCACGCCACCCCTGCCCGCAACAGATCGTGCATGTGCAGGATGCCGACCGGCTTGGCGCCGTCGGTCACGATCAGGGTCGTGATCTTGGCGGAGTTCAGGATCTCCAGCGCCTCGGAGGCCAGCGCCTCGCGGCGCACGGTGCGCGGGTTCGCGGTCATGATCTCGTCGACCGAGACGGACAGCAGGTCGGCACGCATCTTCCGGCGGAGGTCGCCGTCGGTGATGATGCCGGCGACATGGCCACGGCCATCGACGATGATGACGCAGCCCAGACCCTTGGCCGACATCTCGGCAAGCGCATCGGCCATGCCGGTGCCGAGCGGCTTCAGCGGCACCGCGTCGCCCGAGCGCATCAGATCGGAGATATGTTTGAGCATGGCGCCGAGCTTGCCGCCCGGATGGAAATTGGCGAATTCGAGCGCGGTGAAGCCGCGGCCTTCGAGCAGCGCGATCGCGAGCGCATCGCCGATCGCGGCCTGCATCAGGGTCGAGGTGGTCGGCGCCAGATTGTGCGGACAGGCCTCGCGCGCCTTCGGCAGCTCCAGCACGATGCGCGCCGCCTCCCCCAGCGACGATTGCGCATTGGAGGTGACCGCGATCAGCGGGATGGCGAAGCGCTTGGTATAGTTGACCAGCGTCTTCATCTCCGGCTGCTCGCCGGACCACGACAGCGCGATGACGACGTCGTCCGAGGTGATCATGCCGAGATCGCCATGGCCGGCCTCGGCGGAATGGACGAAGAAGGCGGGCGTGCCGGTCGAGGCGAGGGTTGCGGCCATCTTGCGGGCGACGTGGCCGGACTTACCGAGGCCGGTGAGGATCGCCCGGCCCTTGGCTTGGCGGATCAGCTCGACGGCAGCGGCGAAGGCTGCTCCCAAGGGCCCGGATAGCGCCGCGGAGATCGCGGCAATGCCGTTGCTGCCGGCGTCGAGCGTGCGCAGTGCCGACTGGATATCTGCGTTGGCGGGAGCGGTGTCGGGCAACGGCTTCGATCTCGGCATGCGGACTTCCAGGGCTGAACAGTCAGGCGCCGCTCTTTAGCATGGGTAAGGCAGCAAGGCGCCATCAACAGCCCATTAACCATATTTGTTTTTACTCCCTTAACGACGCGGTTGGCCGGCGGCGCGGGCGTCCCGACGACGCAATTGATTTTGTTGGAGTATTTTCATCGTGGGGTGGAGGCCTGACAGCGGCCGCGCGAGGCGCGCGCGAAGGCGCGCGGTGTGGCGCGGCGCGTCCGCCGCATGCCTGCTGCTCGCCGCGCTCGGCCCCGAGGCCGCCCGCTCCCAGACCATCGACGTGTTCCGGCCGGTGCGCGACGGCTTCCTGGCGCCGCAGGACTCCCCGTTGCGGCGGACCGTGGTCAGCGGCCTGACCGATGCCGTCCCGACGCCAGGGCTGCCCGCGACGCCTACGCCGGCCAGCTCGGCCGCACGACGAAATCTGGTCCCCCTGCCCGGTGTGCCCGCGGCCAGCGGCGCATCCGATGTCGGCTATGATTCGCTGAATCGCACCCGCAAGAAGCCGAAATACTATCCCGCCCAGGCGCGGCCCAAGCCGGCGCCGGGCCCCGGCACACCGCCGTCCGGCGAGCTCACCGGCCAGTTGCGCCCGACCCTGCCGCCCTCGGCCTCCGCCAACCGGCAACCGCTGCCGCCCGCGATGGCGGGCACCGTCCCCGGCCAGCCGCCGCGCAAGCGCCTCAGAATCGACGATGACCCATTCGGCGCGGTCGGCGACTACGCCGGGCCGTTCCTGATCAAGGGCGCGGTGGAGCTCTCCGCCGGCTATGACAGCAACCCGGCCCGCCTCGCCAGGCCGCGCGGCATGCCGGCCTGGGTGATCGCGCCGGAATTCCTGGCGGTGTCGAACTGGGAGCGTCACGCCCTCGTCGCCGACCTCAGGGGATCCTTCACCGGCTATGGCAGCACCCTGCCGGCCATCATGGACGGCGGCATCAATTCGGCGCCGACCACGCTCGACCGCCCCGACTTCACCGGCCATGTCGACGGCCGCCTCGATATCACGCGCGACACCTCGATCGGCGCCCAGCTCCGCCTGCGCGCGGCGACCGACAATCCCGGCAGCCCGAGCGTGCAGGCCGGATTGTCGCGCTATCCGGTCTACACCACGCTCGGCACCACCTTAGGCATCGACCAGCGCCTCAACCGGCTGCAGGTCTCGGCCGGCGCCACCGCCGATCGCACCAGCTATCAGCAGAGCAAGCTGACCGACGGCACGATGACGTCGAACGATGACCGCAACTACAACCAGTTCGGCGGCATCGGCCGGGTGTCCTATGAGGTCATGCCCGGCCTGAAGCCCTTCACGGAAATCCAGGGCGACAGCCGCGTGCACGACGAGAAGATCGATCGGTCCGGCTATCAGCGCGATTCATCCGGCGGCTACGCCAAGGCCGGCACCTCGTTCGAGTTCACCCGGCTGCTGACCGGCGAGGTCTCGCTCGGCTATGCCACGCGCAGCTATGTCGACCCGCGGCTGAACCGGCTGCAGGGCTTCCTGACCACGGCCTCGCTGGTGTGGTCGGCGACGCCGCTCACCACCGCGCGCTTTCTCTCCGACACGCAGCTCGCGGAGACCACGGTGGCCGGCGCCTCCGGCGTGCTGGTGCGCACCTACACGGTGCAGGTCGATCACGATTTCCGCCGCTGGCTGACCGGCATCGGCAAGTTCAGCTTCGGCACGCTCGACTATCAGGGCTACGGCCGCAGCGACCGCACCTATTCGGCCGAAGGCAACCTCGTCTACAAGATGTCGCGCAACGTCTGGGTCAAGGGCACGCTGCGCTATGACAAGCTGGACTCCAACATTGCCGGTGCCGGTTCGTCGGGCACGGTGGTGATGCTGGGCGTGCGGCTGCAAAACTGATCCCCGCTCTCTCCTCCGTCATTGCGAGGAGCGCAGCGACGAAGCAATCCAGGGTTTTGGAAACGACTCTGGATTGCTTCGCTGCTGTTCAGCCCGGGGACATGGCTGACAGGTGTTCGGAGACATGGTTGACACCTCAAAATTGGCTCGATTCGTCAAGCAAAGGGGCGAGCGATGCCGTGGCGAGAGGTGTCTGTCATGGACCAGCGACGAGAGTTTGTGATGCTTGCCAAGCAGGAGGGAGCCAACCGGCGGCAGCTGTGTCGGCGGTTCGGCATCAGCCCCCAGACCGGCTACAAATGGATCGAGCGGTCTGACGCCGGCGATACGACGCTGGCGGACCGGTCGCGGCGGCCGCATCGAAGTCCGGAGCGCACCGCAGCTGCGACTGAGCAGCAGATTGTCGCGTTGCGCGATGCTCACCCGGCCTGGGGCGCGCGCAAGCTCGCGCATCGTCTCGATCGCGATGGGCAAGCTGTCCCGGCGATCTCCACCGTGCATAACATCCTGCGCCGCTACGATCGGGTGACGGAGCCTGGCGGCACGCCCGGGCAGCCCTACACGCGGTTCGAGAAGGATGCGCCCAATCAGCTGTGGCAGATGGACTTCAAGGGACACAGTGCGCTGGAGAACGGTGTGTCTTGTCATCCGCTCACCGCGCTGGACGATCACTCGCGCTTTTCCTTGTGCCTGGCGGCCTGCGACAATGAGCGCGGCTCTACGGTCAAAGGACATTTGGAGACGACGTTCCGCCGCTATGGACTGCCGGATGCGATGTTCGTCGACAACGGTGGCCCCTGGGGCTTTACTCTCGAAGACCCCTGGACCGCGTTGACGGTCTGGCTGCTGAAGCTCGGCGTTCGAACGATCCATAGCCGGCCCTATCATCCCCAGAGCCGCGGCAAGAACGAACGCTTCCACCGCAGCCTGAAGGCCGAGGTCTTTGCCTTCAAGCGTTACAGGGACCTTCCCGATGTCCAGCGGGCACTCGACGAATGGCGAGCCGTCTACAATCTCGACCGCCCCCATGAGGCTCTCGACTTCAATGTGCCGGCAAGCCGCTATCGGCCCAGCCAACGCACCATGCCGGATCGCCTTCCGACGGTGGACTACGACGAGGGGGAGATCGTCCGTTCCGTGTCGAGCACGAAGGCCTATGTCAGTTTCGAGGGACGGCTCTGGAAAGTCCCTCAAGCCTTTCGCGGTGAGCGACTCGCTATTCGTCCACTCAGCCAAGACGGAAAATTCGGAGTTTTCTTTGCCGCTCATCAGATCGCAGCGATCGATTTGCGTGACCCCAAAAGTGTCAACCATGTCCCCGAACAGGTGTAAGCTATGTCTCCGGGCTAAACACTGCGCTCGCAATGACGTGGTGAGAGCGTTGCTTCAATCAGGCGACATCACCCGGAGCTTACGCCGCCGTCACCGTCAGATGTGCGCCGTCCGCCTGCACGATGCGCACGCGGCTGCCGGCGGGCGTGTCCGGGCCGGCGACGCGCCACACCGTGTCGTCGATGCGCACGGTGCCGTTGCCGCCGACGATCGGCTTCTCCAGGGTGAACTCGCGGCCGACCAGCGCGGCCGAGCGGCGGTTGAGGAACGGATTGTCCTGCGATGGCGCCGCGTTGGCGCGCGCCAGCCGCCGCCACAGCGGCACGGCCGCGATCGCGAACAGCGCGAACAGCAGGATCTGCAGTTGCCATCCCGGCGCGATGACGAACGAGATCAGGCCGACCAGCAGCGCCGCGAGGCCTAGCCAGAACAGGAAGATGCCGGGCGCCAGCAGCTCCAGCGCCATCAGCAGGACGCCGAAGATCAGCCAGTTCCAGGTGCCGAGCGTGACGAACATGTCGCTCATGATCGCCTCCTTCGCTCTACGTCCGCGGCGGCACGGGCGGTGCCGGCGGCGTCCCCGCCGACGGCACCGAACCGCCGCGGCGCGCGGCGGCCACGGCCGAAGCCGCGCTCTCGCCGAACGTCGCCTTGGCGATCTCGCCGATGCCGGCGAGCGAGGCCAGCATGCCCGTCGCCTCCAGCGGCAGCATGATCACCTTCTGGTTCGGCGAGTCGGCGAGCTGGCCGAACGCCTTGATGTATTTGTCGGCGATGAAGTAGTTGAGCGCGGCGACATCGCCCTTACCGATCGCGTCCGACACCATCTGCGTCGCCTTGGCCTCGGCTTCGGCCGCGCGCTCGCGCGCCTGGGCATCGAGAAAGGCCGACTCGCGACGGCCCTCCGCCTGCAGGATCTGGCTCTGCTTCGCGCCTTCCGCGCGCAGAATCTCCGACTGGCGCTGGCCCTCGGCCTGCAGGATGTCGGCGCGCTTGACGCGCTCGGCCTTCATCTGACGGCCCATCGCCTCGACCAGATCGGCCGGCGGCACGATGTCCTTGATCTCGATCCGGTTCACCTTGAGGCCCCACGGCGACACCGCGGCGTCGACGACGCGCAACAGCCGCTCGTTGATCTCGTCGCGATGCGACAGCACCTGGTCGAGATCCATCGCGCCCATCACCGAGCGGATGTTGGTCATGGTCAGCGTGACGATTGCCTGGTTGAGGTTCGACACCTCGTAGCTCGCCTTGGCGGCGTCGAACACCTGGTAGAAGGCGACGCCGTCGACCGTCACGGTGGCGTTGTCCTTGGTGATGACCTCCTGCTCGGGGATGTCGATCACCTGCTCCATCATGTTGATCTTGCGCCCGATGCGATCGAAGAAGGGCACGATGATGTTGAGGCCCGGCGACAAGGTGCGGGTGTATTTGCCGAACCGCTCGACGGTCCAGTCGAACCCCTGTGGCACGGTCTTCACGCCGGAATACAGCGTGAAGATGACCAGCAGCACCAGCGCTATGGCGAAAATGTCGAAACCGCTCATGGATCCTCCAAGGGAGGAGACGGTCGTCCCCTCACCAGCCTCTGCAGCCATCACAATCTAGGGATTGCTGCATGATTTTGTCGGGGATTCGTTAGGCGCGGTTCAGGAAAGTATTTTCGAAGGTTGCAGCGGCATTAACCTTGCGCCGCCGCACGGCTCACCTAGCCGAAGGCAGAGAAGCGCCGGCGGGCCGGCTCAGAGCCAGCCCGTTACAGCCAACCGTGCAGCTCGCGCAGCACGAGCTGCCGCAGTACCTCCATGCCCGGGGCACTGTCGTTCAGGCACGGCACGGCGGAGAATTCCTCGCCGCCATTGTGCTTGAAGATCTCGCAGTTCTCGCCGGAGATCTCCTCCAGCGTCTCCAGGCAGTCGGCGGCGAAGCCGGGCATCACCACGGCGATGCGCTTGACGCCGTCCTTGGCGAGCTTCTCGATGGTCTTGTCGGTGTAGGGCTGCAGCCACTCCGAGAAGCCGAAACGCGACTGGAAGGTCAACAGCAGCTTGGTGTCGTCCATGCCGAGCCGCTTGCGCAGCAGCTCGGTGGTGGCGACGCACTGCTCGCGATAGGGGTCGCCCTTGTCGACATATTCCTTCGGCATGCCGTGGAACGACGCCACGATCAGCTCGGGCGTGTACGGCAGCGTCTTCAGATGGTCCTCGATCGAGACCGCCAGCGCCTCGATGTAGAAATCGTCGTTGTAATAGGGCGGCGTCACCCGGATGGTCGGCTGCGCCCGCAGCTCGGTCAGGACGCGGAACGCCTCGTCGCACACGGTGGCCGAGGTCGCGGCCGAATATTGCGGATACAACGGCACGACCAGGATGCGGTCACAGCCTTTGGCCATCAGGCCATCGACACCGGCCTTGATCGACGGATTGCCGTAGCGCATCGCCCAGTCGACGAGGACGTGGCTGCGGTCGGCGATCGCAGCGGCCAGCTTCTCACTCTGCGCGCGGGTGATCGTCTTCAGCGGCGATTCGTTCTTCTCGGTGTTCCAGATCGACTGGTAGTCCTTGGCCTTCTTGCGCGGCCGGACGTTGAGGATGATCCCGTTGAGGATGATCTTCCACAGCAGGCCCTGGTCCTCGATGACGCGACGGTCGGACAGGAACTCTTTCAGATACACCCGCACGCCGGCGGCGTCGGCCGTATCGGGCGTCCCGAGATTGACCAGCAGCACGCCGACGCGTGACGTGCTCGCGGCCGGCAACGGTTTGGCATCAAGAGCCTTGGCATCAAGAGCCTTGGCATCAAGAGCCTTGGCATCGACAGGCCTGGCATTGTCGAGGGAGATGGCGGCGGTCATGATGCCTGTGACTGGTGAAGGGCGTGGCTTGGCGGCTTGTTTCGACATTGTCAAGATAAGGGCCATTTCACCGATGTCATCGGGCTGGAGGAGCCATGACGATTGCAGAATGGTGCATTTTCGCCAGCGTAATGCTCTACCTTTTAACGATCGTGCCGGCGAAATGGATCAAGGTCGACGGCGCCGGGCGCTATGACAACGCCCGGCCGCGAGATCCCGCCTTCTACGCCGGCGGCATCCGCGAGCGGGCGCTGGGCGCCCACCAGAACGGCATCGAGGCGTTCCCGTTCTTTGCGGCGGCGGTACTGCTGGCCGAGTTCCGCGGCGCGCCGCAGAACCTGATCAACGAGCTGTCGGTGCTGTTCCTGATCGTGCGCATCGCCTACGTCCTGACCTACGTCGGCGACCGGCCGTCGCTGCGCTCGATCCTGTGGGCGATCGGCTTCCTGATCACGGTCGCGATCTTCTTCCTGCCTTTGCTGCGCAATTACCTGCCGGTTTGAGCGGAAGCCGCGGTCCCCGCGCGTGAGCGGTGTCACATCCCTGTCCCCGCCGAGGTGCTAACCACGAGCGCTGAAGACCTCGGTCCGTACGCTTTTCGTTTCCGCTTTGATCCGGCCTGCTACGGCCAGTTGATTGGATTTGACGGCGAAATTCCCTATAGGGCGGGGTGAATTCGACGGCTGCAGCGGCGCTATCGGGCCGCCAGAGGGATGATGATGACTTTGACCAGCTCGGCTTCCGCGCGCGCGCCGCGCGACCCGGGAAATTACCAGACCGCCCTGCAATCGACGGTGCGGGCGGCTTCGGACTGGCTGATCGCCAACCAGAAGCCGGACGGCCACTGGGTCGGCCGCGCCGAATCCAACGCCTGCATGGAGGCGCAATGGTGCCTGGCGCTGTGGTTCATGGGGCTCGAGGACCATCCGCTGCGCAAGCGCCTGGGCCAGTCGCTGCTCGACAGCCAGCGCCCGGACGGCGCCTGGCAGGTCTATTTCGGCGCGCCCAATGGCGACATCAACGCGACCGTAGAGGCCTATGCCGCGCTGCGCTCGCTCGGCTTCCGCGACGATGAGCCGCCGGTGCGCCGCGCCCGCGAATGGATCGAGGCCAAGGGCGGCTTGCGCAACATCCGCGTGTTCACGCGCTACTGGCTGGCGCTGATCGGCGAATGGCCGTGGGAGAAGACGCCGAACATCCCGCCCGAAGTGATCTGGTTTCCGCTCTGGTTTCCGTTCTCGATCTACAATTTCGCGCAATGGGCACGCGCCACCCTGATGCCGATCGCCGTGCTGTCGGCGCGGCGCCCGAGCCGGCCGCTGCCGCCCGAGAACCGGCTCGACGCGCTGTTTCCGCATGGGCGCAACGCGTTCGGCTACGACCTGCCGGTCAAGGCCAATGCCGGCGGCTGGGACAAGTTCTTCCGCGGCGCCGACAAGGTGCTGCATGCCCTGCAGAACTTCGGCAACAAGCTCAATCTCGGCCTGTTTCGCCCTGCGGCGACCAGCCGCGTGCTGGAATGGATGATCCGCCATCAGGATTTCGACGGCGCCTGGGGCGGCATCCAGCCGCCCTGGATCTACGGCCTGATGGCGCTCTATGCCGAGGGCTATCCGCTCAATCACCCCGTTCTCGCCAAGGGCCTCGATGCCCTGAACGATCCCGGCTGGCGGGTCGATGTTGGCGATGCCACCTACATCCAGGCGACCAACAGCCCGGTGTGGGACACGATCCTCACTTTGCTCGCCTTCGACGATGCCGGCGTGCTCGGCGATTATCCGGAAGCCGTCGACAAGGCGGTGAACTGGGTACTGGAGCGCCAGGTGCGGGTGCCCGGCGACTGGTCGATGAAGCTGCCGCACGTCAAGCCCGGCGGCTGGGCGTTCGAATACGCCAACAACTACTATCCCGACACGGACGACACCGCGGTGGCGCTGATCGCATTGGCGCCGCTGCGGCATGATCCCAAGTGGAAGACCAAGGGCATCGACGAGGCGATCCAACTCGGCGTCGACTGGCTGATCGGCATGCAGAGCCACGGCGGCGGCTGGGGCGCGTTCGACAAGGACAACAACCAGCAGATCCTGACCAAAATTCCGTTCTGCGACTACGGCGAGGCGCTCGATCCGCCGTCGGTCGACGTCACCGCCCACATCGTCGAGGCGTTCGGCAAGCTCGGCATCTCGCGCAACCATCCCGCCATGGTGCGCGCGCTCGACTACATCCGACGGGAGCAGGAGCCGAGCGGTCCATGGTTCGGCCGCTGGGGCGTCAACTACGTCTACGGCACCGGCGCCGTGCTGCCGGCGCTGGCCGCGATCGGCGAGGACATGACGCAACCCTATATCGGCCGCGCCTGCGACTGGCTCGTCGCCCATCAGGAGCCGGACGGCGGCTGGGGCGAGAGCTGCGCGTCCTACATGGATGTCAGCGCGGTCGGGCGCGGCACCACCACCGCGTCGCAGACCGCCTGGGCGCTGATGGCACTGCTCGCCGCCAACCGTCCGCAGGACAAGGAAGCCATCGAGCGCGGCTGCCTGTGGCTGGTCGAACGCCAGTCCGCCGGCACCTGGGACGAGCCGGAGTTCACCGGCACCGGCTTCCCCGGCTACGGCGTCGGCCAGACCATCAAGCTGAACGATCCCTCGTTGCAGGAGCGGCTGATGCAGGGCCCCGAGCTGTCCCGCGCCTTCATGCTCCGCTACGGCATGTACCGCCACTACTTCCCGCTGATGGCCTTGGGACGCGCGCTGCGGCCGCAGGGGCATGGCAACACCGCATCCGCACCCTCGCTGTCGTCCCGGCCTTGAGCCGGGACCCATAACCACAGGGAGCGGTTTGAGGCAGGCGTGTAGTTAAAGGCTCGCTCAATCACAGCCGCCGCGGAGTATGGGTCCCGGCTCAAGGCCGGGACGACACCGATAGTTTTGCGCGATCTCGGCCCACCCCACCGCTGTCATGCCCCGCGCAGGCGCATCCAGTACGCCGCGGCGGACGTGTTGCGCAGGAGCGGAGTAGCTGACCGCACCCCGCTCAGAAGCAGGTCGTGCGTTCCGCCGCCATGTAGCCGAACAGCAGGCCGACACCGAACAGCAGCACCAGCCCGGCCGCGCCGAACTCCAGTCCCCGCATGATCAGGGCGCCGCCGCCGTCGCGGCCGGCGCTGAGGCGACGGGCGATGTCCTTGGCGGCGACCGCGATGACGGCGATGGTGGCGACGGTGATCGCGGTGCCCATACCCATCACGATGGTGGCGGCGACGCCGGCCCAGAACATTCCCTGTGCCAGGGCGAACACCAGCACCAGGATCGCACCCGAGCAGGGGCGGATGCCGGCGGCGAAGATCGCCTGGAAGCCGCGCTGCCAGCCGCCGGGGCCGGCGAGCTCGCTCGGCGCGGGTCCGTGCGAATGGCCGCAGCCGCAATCGTCGCCATGGACGTGATCATGATGCACGTGATCGTGATGGACATGATCATGATGGGCGTGATCGTGAGCGGCGTGACCATGGGCCGCGGCCGCATGCGTGTGAGCATGACCGTGGTGATGATCATGTCCATGATGGTCGTGGCCGTGATGGTGGTCATGCCCATGGTGATCTTGAGGCGCGCGATGCTGATGATCATGCGCGTGGCCGTGATCATGCCCTGACGGCACCACCGCAGCCGCCGGCCCACCAGCCAGCGCCAGCGCTGGAGTCGCCGGCTGCCACGTCCGCAGGAACGCCGCGCCCTTGACCCACACCAGCCGCGCGCCGAGCAGCGCGATCAGGCCATAGCTCGCGATCTCCACCACCTTCTCGGCGCTGCACATGCTGGCCGCCGTCGCGTTCAGCAGCACCGCGCCGATGCCGACGATCGCCACTGCCACCAGCGCCTGCATCAGGCCCGAAGCAAATGACAGCACGATGCCGCGCTTCGCCGTCTCCTGGTTGGCAACGAGATAGGAGGCGATGACCGCCTTGCCATGGCCGGGGCCGGCCGCATGGAAAATGCCGTAGGCAAAGGAGATCGCGAGCAGCCACCACACCGCCGAGCCGTCCTCTTTGGCGGAGCGGATCGCGCCCGACATCTGCCGGTAGAACTCCGACTGCTTGGCGAGCAGCCAGCCGACGATGCCGCCGACCTGCGGCTCGCCCGCAGGCGCGCCGAATGGCGACTTGGCGAGCAGCACGTGCGAGGCGGCGTCGGCGGCAGCCAGCGCAGCGAGGATCGCAGCGCAAGTCAGGAGTGGTCGGGCGGCGTTGGGGCGAGGTGTCATGGACATTCCACTGAGATCTTGTTGGCGAAGTTCATTCCGAAATTGGCGTTCGCCCCGCCGCTCAGGAATGTCTGTTCGTTCATGGTCTGCGCGACGGTGCCGCCGTCGCTCGGTCTCACCAGGCCGAACTTGCAGCCTGCGGGAGCACTGACCAGCTTGACGGGATCCTTCTCCGCCATCTGGAAATCAATGAAATAGCTGGGATCGTAGACCTCGACCTGGAGCTGGTTGGACTTCACCGGCGCCTTCAGCGGCAGAGTGAAGTGCAAGGTCAGCTTGGTGTCCTTGTATTCGAGGTAGTAGTCGACGGGATCCTCGAGCTTCTGCTTGCGGCCGTCGGACTTGATGAACGTGAAATAGGCATATTCCTTCAGCGACTCGGCATTGGTCTGCGCCAGCGGCGCCAGCTCCTCGCGGGTATAGACGCCCTTCTGCTTGGTCTCGAGGCCCTGCAACGCGTAGGTCGCGAACATGTCGTCGAAGGTCCAGGCGTGCCGCACGCCGGTCAGCGAACCGTCGGCCGCGTAGAGCAGCTCGCTGGTCGCGGTGACCCAGACATGCGGATGGGCGCTCGCCGCGCTCGCGCCGAGCACGAGCATCAGCGCACCGAGAACGAAACGAACCACCGCCATCCCCTTCACCTCAAGCCGCCGCGGGGACATCGAGCAGGCCACGTCGGCGGAGCAGCGCGTCGGGCTCGGGCTCGCGGCCCCGGAACGCGACATACGCCGCTTCCGGATCGAGCGAGCCGCCCGAGGAATAGACGTTGTCGTGAAGCCGCTTGGCGACGGTGGGATCGAAGATGTTGCCGGCTTCCTCGAAGGCGCCGAAGGCATCCGCATCCATCACCTCCGACCACATGTAGCTGTAATAGCCCGCCGCATAGTGGTCTCCCGAGAAGATATGGCCGAATTGAGTCGGCCGGTGGCGCAGCGCGATCTCGGGCGGCATGCCGATCTTCTCCATCTCGGCCTTTTCGAACGCGCGCACATCCTTCGAAGCCGATGCCGGCTGGGTGTGGAACTCGAGGTCGATCAGCGCCGAGGAGACGAACTCGACCGTGGCAAAGCCCTGGTTGAAGCGGCGCGCCGCCAGGAAGCGGTCGAGCAGGTCCTGCGGCAGCGGCTCGCCGGTCTGGTAGTGACGCGCGAAGGTTTGCAGCACCTCGGGGCGCTCCTGCCAGTGCTCGTAGAGCTGCGACGGCAGCTCGACGAAGTCGGTGAACACGGCAGTGCCCGACAGCGACGGATAGGTCACGTTGGACAGGATGCCGTGCAGGCCGTGGCCGAACTCGTGGAACAGCGTGCGCGCATCGTCCGGCGACAGCAGCGACGGCTGGCCGTCGGCGCCCTTGGCGAAGTTGCAGACGTTGATGATCAAGGGCGCGGTGTCGCCGTCGAGCTTCTGCTGGTCGCGCAGCGAGGTCATCCAGGCGCCGGAGCGCTTCGACGAGCGCGCAAAGTAGTCGCCATAGAACAGCGCCTTGTGGCTGCCATCGGCCGCCTTGATCTCCCACACCCGGACGTCCGGATGCCAGACCGGGATGTCCTTGCGCTCGGCGAAGGTGATGCCGAACAGCCGCGTGGCGCAATCGAAGGCGGCCGCGATCATGTTGTCGAGCGAAAGATACGGCTTGATCGCCGCGTCGTCGAAGTTGGCCTTCGCCTGGCGCAGCTTCTCGGCATAGTAACGCCAGTCCCAGGCCTCGAGCTTGAAGTTGCCGCCCTCCGCCGTGATCATCGCCTGCAACTGGTCGCGGTCGGCCAGCGCCTTGGCGCGGGCCGGCTTCCAGACCCGCTCCAGGAGGCCGCGCACCGCCTCCGGCGTCTTCGCCATGGAATCCTCGAGGCGATAGGCGGCGAAGTTGGGAAAGCCCATGATCCTGGCGGCCTGCTCGCGCAACGCCAGGATCTCGCCGATGACGGCGTTGTTGTCGTTGGAATTGCCATTGTCGCCGCGCGCGGTGAACGCCTTGAACACCTTCTCGCGGAGGTCGCGGCGGGCGGAGCTCTGCAGGAACGGCTCGACCGAGGAGCGCGACAGGGTCACGATCGCCTTGCCGGGCATGCCGCGCTCTTCCGCCGCAGCCTTGGCGGCAGCCACGAAGCTCTCGGACAGGCCGGCACGGTCGTCCTCGCCGAGCTCGAGGACCCAGTCCTGCTCGTCGCCGAGCACGTGGTGGCTGAAGGTGGTGCCGAGCTGGGCGAGCTTCTCGTTGATCTCGGCCATCCGCACCTTGTCGTCATCGGACAGGCCGGCGCCGGCACGGCGGAAGCGGGTGTAGGTGCGCTCCAGGAGCCGCTGCTCCTCACCGGTGAGCTTGAGGTCCTTGCGGTTGTCGTAGAGCAGCGCGATGCGGCCAAACAGCACGGCATTCATCATGATCGGGTTCCAGTGCCGCGCCATCCGCAGCGATACGTCCTTGTCGATCTCCAGAATCGCCGGGTTCGAATGCGCCGACACCAAGTCGTAGAACACCGCCGCGACCTTCGACAGCAGCTTGCCCGAGCGCTCCAGCGCCGTGATGGTGTTGGCGAAGTCGGGCTCGGCCGGATCGTGAGTGATCGCGGTGATTTCGGCGGAATGGTCGGCGAAGGCGCGCTCGAAGGCCGGCAGGAAGTGCTCGGGCCTGATCGCGTCGAAGGGCGGTGTCTGGTGGGGGGTCTCCCAGGCCGCGAGCAGCGGGTTGGTCTGGGCGTCGATCACAGCGGTGGTGTCTGACATCGGCTGGGGTCCGTCCTCTCCCGGAAGTTCGATGCGCCCCTCATATCACGGAGCCGGCCCTTTTTGGGTCATTTCCCCTTGAAGGGCCGGACCTTTTCGGAGAGATTGCGGCCCGCAACAGGACCCTGGACCATGAACGCAGAGACCACCTCCAAAGCCGGCCGCCAGATCGCCTGGCCGACCGTGATCACCGTCATCTCGGCGGCGATCCTGATCGGTGCCGAAGTGTTCGGTGCGGCCTTCGCCGGCGGCTGGGCGCTGGCGATTCTGTTCGGGCTCGGCGATAGCGGCGCGCACATCGTTCAGGCCGTGCTGTTCGCGATCGGCGTGTTCGTGATGATCGGCTTCATCCGCGGCGCGCAGCGCATCGAGCCTTTCACCAGGCGCGCGTGAACAGCGCAAAAACACTGTCCTGCAAGCGTGAACGCGTTACGAAAGTTTAAGCTCGCTTAACGTTCGTTCAGACATCGACGCCGCTCTGTGTGTCGCGCAAGCACAGATGAGGGAAATCTTTCCCCGCGTCCAAAAATGCCTTGCGAACGAAATTCAAAACGCTTATTTCCGCTTCTGCCCAATTTCGCACGTGCCTGTGGTCGTGTGTCAGTCGGTAGGTATCCGGACAAGAGGCCGGACAGCCGCCAAGGGATGAGGAACCGAGGGGCCCTCGGATCGTTGCGGTCAAGATCATCATGATCGAGATCGTCATGCTCCAGAGCCCAGCATCTCTCTCAAGAGATGCCGCTGAAGGTCACCCCATCTTTTGCAACCGTGACTGGCAGCCGGAGGCGAACCGGCGCACCCCGCTCTCAACGGGGGACGCGACTTAAAGCAACGACGGATCGGGCTTTTTTGGTCTCTACCGGCAGTCCAAAGCCGGCGCGGGCTACTGAAAAGGCTTGTCCTTCATTGCCAGGTGTGCGGGCGGGAAATTCCCAACCAATCCACGGCAGCACAATTCGGCTACGGGTTCGAGGTTTTGTCGCCTTTCCATCGGGCGGCAACGCCAAGGCACCCGTGTCGGGATCATTTTGAACGGGTCTCGTCGCTGGGGCCGTTTGGAGGGTGCTATGACCGAACGTATCCGGGAATTCCTGCGCAACCGCCGCGAGGAAGGTCTGGACCACGAGCCCTGTCTCGTCGTCGACCTCGAGATCGTGCGCGACAACTACATGAGCTTCGCTCGGGCGTTGCCGGACAGCCGCGTGTTCTACGCGGTCAAGGCCAACCCGGCGCCGGAAGTGCTGTCGCTGCTCGCCTCGCTCGGCTCCTCCTTCGACACGGCGACCGTCGCCGAGATCGAGATGGCGCTGGCCGCCGGTGCGACGCCGGACCGCATCTCCTATGGCAACACCATCAAGAAGGAGCGGGACATCGCGCGCGCCTATGCGCTCGGCATCCGCCTCTTCGCCGTCGACTGCGCCGCCGAGGTCGAGAAGATCGCGCGCGCAGCGCCGGGCGCGAAGGTGTTCTGCCGCATCCTGTACGATTGCGCCGGCGCCGAGTGGCCGCTGTCGCGCAAGTTCGGCTGTGATCCCGAGATGGCGGTCGAAGTGCTGGACCTGGCGAAGCGCCTGGGCCTGGAGCCGTGCGGCATCTCGTTCCATGTCGGCTCGCAGCAGCGCAAGGTGAAGGCGTGGGACCGCGCGCTGGCGATGGCCTCGACGGTGTTCCGTGACTGCGCCGAGCGCGGCATCAACCTGACCATGGTCAACATGGGCGGGGGCTTCCCGACCAAGTACCTGAAGGACGTGCCGCCGGTCGTGCAGTACGGCCGCTCGATCTTCCGCGCGCTGCGCAAGCATTTCGGCAACCAGATCCCGGAGACGATCATCGAGCCGGGCCGCGGCATGGTCGGCAATGCCGGGATCATCGAGTCGGAAGTGGTGCTGATCTCGAAGAAGAGCGACGAGGACGAGCTGCGCTGGGTCTATCTCGACATCGGCAAGTTCGGCGGTCTCGCCGAGACGATGGACGAGTCGATCCGCTACGCCATCCGCACGCCGCATGAGGGCGCGGAGATGACCCCGTGCGTGCTCGCCGGCCCGACCTGCGATTCGGCTGACGTGATGTACGAGAAGCTGCCGTATCCGCTGCCGGTGACGCTCTCGATCGGCGACAAGGTGCTGATCGAGGGGACCGGGGCGTATACCTCGACCTACGCGTCGGTGGCCTTCAACGGCATCCCCCCGCTGAAGACCTATCACATCTGATCTGGCTGCCCTCGCCCCTGCGCGGGTGAGATGGGCAAGAGCCTCGGGTGGGGCTGCCCCCACCCCGACCCTCCCCCGCAAGCGGGGGAGGGAGCGATCCACCGTCATCTTCAACCTGACATCACGTGTTTGCGCGCGAGCCCAAGGTCCGCCGCGCAGGCCGGGGACTGACGTGCCATGACCGCTTTTCGCATCCCTTCGACTGCGCCTGTTCGGACTGCCGCTCCGTTCGTGATCCGTGCCGAGCGTGCCTCCGACGTCCCGGCGCGCGAGACGCTGCTCGATGCCTGCTTTGGCGACAATCGCCATGAGCGCACCTGCCAGCGCCTGCGCGACGGACGCGCGCCCGCCGCAGGCCTCGCCTTGTCGGCGACGCGCGGCGGCGTCCTCGTGGGAACGCTGCGGCTGTGGCACGTCAGCGCCGGCGGACGCGACGCGCTGATGCTCGGCCCGCTGGCGGTCGCCGCCGAGGCGCGCAGCCTCGGCGTCGGTGCGGCGCTGATGAATGCCGCGCTGATGATCGCGGCGTCGCGCGGCCATGGCGCGGTGATCCTGCTCGGTGATGCGCCCTACTACGCCCGCTTCGGCTTCTCGGTCGCGCAGACCGCCGAGCTGGAGCTGCCGGGTGCGTTCGCGCGCGCGCGCCTGCTCGGGCTCGAGCTGGTCGATGGCGCGCTGCACGGGGCGACCGGCATGATCGTCGCCACGGGAGCGGCCGAGCGCAAGGCCCGCCGCTCGCGCCGCGAGCGGCAGATATCGTGCGCGGCGTGAGGACCGGGGCGGCGGCCACGCCGCGGCGGCGAACGCTGTTGCCAACGCTCCTGCTGATCCTGCTCGGGATCATGATCGTTCGCGACATCATGGTCCGGCGCTGGAGCAGCGGCCCGCCCGCCGGACCCGACGTCACCCGCCTGCGTTAGGCATTCCGGCAACGGGCGCCGCAGCAGCCCCGCGAGGGGTTGCGCAGGTGCAGCAAAAGCTCTTTAACCCCCGAAAATCCGCCACGAGGCCCGCCATGTCCCGCCGCCTGATCTCTACCGGATCACCGTTCGAGAAGACCGCCGGCTACAGCCGCGCCGTCATCGATGGCGACTTCGCCTTCGTCGCCGGCACCACCGGCTACGACTACAGCACGATGACGATGCCGGCCGATGTCACGAGCCAGTCACGCAACTGCTTCAAGACCATCGCCGCCGCCCTGCAGGAGGGCGGCTTCGAGATGGCCGACATCGTCCGTGCGACCTATTACCTCACCGACGTCAGCGACGCCGATGCGCATTTTGCGGTCTGCGGCGAGGTCCTCGGCGACATCCGCCCCGCCGCCACGATGGTCGTCGTCGCGGCGCTGCTGAAGCCGGAGATGAAGGTCGAGATCGAGGTCACCGCCAAGCGCCGCGGCACCTAAACGCGGCGAGGCATCTGAAGGCGCGCGCCGCCTGAGTCCATCCATCCCACGCACCTTTCGCGGAGAACCATTCATGAGCTCGCAGATCCACGCGAAGATCACCGGCCCCATCGTGATGATCGGCTTCGGCTCGATCGGCAAGGGCACCCTGCCCCTGATCGAACGCCATTTCGATTACGACAAGAGCCGGTTCGTCATCATCGATCCGCATGACGACGGCGCGCTGGCCAAGAAGCACGGCGTCCGCTTCATCCAGCAGGGCGTGACCCGCGACAATTACCGCGAGCTCTTGGTGCCGCTGCTCACCGAAGGCGGCGGCCAGGGCTTCTGCGTCAATCTCTCGGTCGACACCTCCTCGGTCGACATCATGACGATGTGCCGCGAGATCGGTGCGCTCTACATCGACACCGTCGTCGAGCCGTGGCTCGGCTTCTATTTCGACAAGCAGAAGGGTGTCGAGCAGCGCTCCAACTACGCGCTGCGCGAGACGCTGCTGGCTGCGCGCCGCAAGAGCCCGGGCGGCACCACCGCCGTTTCGACCTGCGGCGCCAATCCCGGCATGGTCTCCTGGTTCGTCAAGCAGGCGCTGCTGAACATCGCCAAGGACACCAAGACCGAGATCGTCGAGCCGAAGAGCCGCGAGGGCTGGGCGCAGCTGATGCAGAAGCTCGGCGTCAAGGGCATCCACATCGCCGAGCGCGACACCCAGCGATCAAAGAATCCGAAGCCGATGGACGTGTTCGTCAACACCTGGTCGGTCGAGGGCTTCGTGTCCGAGGGTCTGCAGCCGGCCGAGCTCGGCTGGGGCACGCACGAGAAGTGGATGCCAGAGAACGGCCGCTGCCACACCGAGGGCTGCGGCGCTGCGATCTACCTGCTGCAGCCCGGCGCCAACACCCGCGTCCGCTCGTGGTGCCCGACCCCGGGCGCGCAATACGGCTTCCTGGTGACCCACAACGAGTCGATCTCGATCGCCGACTATTACACCGTGCGCGACGGCGACAAGGTGGTGTACCGCCCGACCTGCCACTACGCCTATCACCCGGCCAACGACGCGGTGCTGTCGCTGCACGAGATCTTCGGCGCCACCGGCAAGATGCAGGAGAAGTGGCACATCCTCGACGAGAACGAGATCGTCGACGGCATCGACGAGCTCGGCGTGCTGCTCTACGGCCACGGCAAGAACGCCTATTGGTACGGCTCGCAGCTGTCGATCGAAGAGACCCGCCGCATCGCGCCCTATCAGAACGCCACCGGCATGCAGGTGTCGTCGGCGGTGCTCGCCGGCATGGTGTGGGCGCTGGAAAACCCGACCGCCGGCATCGTCGAGGCCGACGAGATGGACTTCCGCCGCTGCCTGGAAATCCAGTCGCCGTATCTCGGCCCGGTCAAGGGCTACTACACCGATTGGACCCCGCTGAACGATCGCCCCGGCCTGTTCCCGGAGGACATCGATACGTCCGATCCCTGGCAGTTCCGCAACATCCTGGTGCGGTAAGCCCTCGCCGTCGTCCCGGCCTCGAGCCGGGACCCATACTCCGTGACGAGTATGTGGCGGGAGGTGGAGCTAATAGCCTGCCCCGAACTACTCCCTGAGGTTATGGGTCCCGGCGTTCGCCGGGACGACGGCGGAATTTGTCGCCGCGTTCGCGCCCCGCTCTCTCCAGCCGCCGCAATCCAATGCAGACTGCGGTGCGCGAAGTGCGCGTCACCTTGGAAACGGGAAAGATCCTGCGCATCCTGTCGAACGACCTCGATGCCAGCGCTCAAGAGATCGCCGACCTCTATCGTCGCCGCTGGGCCATCGAGTTGTTCTTTCGTTGGGTCAAGCAGACCCTCAAGATCACCAGGTTCCTCGGGACTTCTGAGAACGCCGTTCGTATCCAGATCGCCGTTGCCCTGATCGCCTTCCTCTTGCTTCGCCTCGCGCAAGACCTTCAGAAGGCAATCCAAAGCCCCTTGGTCTTTGCCAGATTGGTCCGCACCAACCTCATGCATCGCCGCCCCATCGATCAATTGCTCACGGGGCCACCCCAACTTGCCAAAAACCCACAACAGTTGAGCCTCGCAATATGCGGAAGCTGAACCGGACAGCCGTGGGCTTGACCCGGCCATCCACGAAGCCTGCGCAGCCGGAAACACGTGGATGCCCGGGACGAGCCCGGGCATAACGATGTTGAGGCAGAGTGCGGATGATCGAGCACTTAGCTCGCAGCGGCCAGCTACTTCTTCTCCATCGGCGGCGCGACCTTCTCGGCGGGAGCCGGCGGCAGCGCGGGCTTGGCGCCTTCCTGCTGAGCAGCCGGATCGGGGCGCGCCGGCTCGGGCGCCGGTGTGGTCGGGCGGGTGCCGCCGGGCTTGGATTCGGCTGGCGTCGCCGACGGTTCGGGCGTCGCCTGGGCCACCTGGTCGAGATGGTTGGCCTTGATCTCGGTCAGCGAGATGATCGCCACCAGTGCGCCAAGGCCGAGCAGGCCGCCTGCGAGCCACAGGTCCCTTCGCAACGTCCGTTTGCTGTTGATCGAGGCCATGGCTGTCATCCGCATCATGTGATGTGCGGAACAACGAATGGAAGGGGGCGAGGTTCCGATTGGGACCTGCGCCCCAACGCCCCATCCCCGCCCTGGAACGCGCCGTTACAGCCGCAGCAGGCCCGCCTCGCCACTTTCATCGGAGAAAGCGAGCCACGTTCCCGCGGCATTCCAGCCCAGCGCCACGATCGGCGGTGTCTCGTTCCGCCGCACCAGGATCTCGGCGCCGTCCTGCATCCGCACCATCAACACGGTGCCGTCCTCGTAGCCGCAGGCCAGGATGTCCTGCTTGGGATGACAGGCGACCGCGGTCACCTTGGCCTTCATCGGCGCCAGCATCGCCGGCTCCTTGCCCATCGGGCCGTCCTTGCCGACGAACGGCCAGAGGATGACCATGTCGGCGCCGGAGGTGGCGAGAAAGCGCCCGCCGCTGCCCCACGACATCGACTTGACTCGCGACGGGTAGCCGGTCATGCGCATGTGCCGGGAATCGGCCAGCCGCCAGCCATGCAGCGCCGGCTCGTGCATCGCGGTGACCAGGAACTTGTTGTCCGGGCTGAACGTGACGGCGTGATGCGAGCCGGCCCAGCCGAGGAATTCCGGCTCGCCCGCCATGTTCGGAAACCACAAGGTCGCGCCGTTGTAATGCGCGATCGCGAGCCGCAGGCCCTTCGGCGCGAACGCCAGTCCGCCCGCGGTCGAGGGCACCTCGAGCGACTTCTCCTCGCCCTTCGGCGCGCGCACGAACGCGGTCTTGCCGACCGACCAGGCGATCGCACCGTCCGGATGAACCGCGACGTTGTCGATCCAGCGCCGCTTCGGATCGGTGGCGAGCACGCTGACGCTGCCGGCCTTGTCGAGCGCGGAGACCTTGCCGTCATCACCGCCGAACAGGATGCGCGATCCGTCCGACACCGCCGACAGGATGCCGCCGCCTGATACCTCGATCTTGCTGATCTCGCCCTCGGCGTCGACAACCGCGACGCTCTCCTCGGTGCCGACGAAGACCGCGCGGTCGCCGAGATAGTGCACGGCCGTGACGGCCATGCCGAGCGCGACCTGCTTCACCTTGTCGGTGACGGAGACGATGGATGCGGCCTCGCCGCCCTGGTCGAACGACGTCATCAGGTCACGATGCAGCGTTCGAAGCCTTCGCGGATGGCGTCTTCCGGCAACTCGCGGCCGATGAAGACGACGCGGCTCTGGCGCGCCTCATCCGGCTTCCACTTCCGCTGATGATCGCCTTCCAGCATCATGTGCACGCCCTGGAAGACGTAGCGGTCGTCATCGTCCTGAAACGCCAGGATGCCCTTGGAGCGCAGGATCTTGCCGCCCTCGGTCTGCACCAGGTTCTGCAGCCACGGCATGAACTTCGACGGATCGAGCGGCTTGTCGGAGCGCAGCGACAGCGACTGCATCTCCTCGTCGTGATAGTGCTTCAGGCCGTGATCGTGATGGTGGTGATGATGATCATGACCGTGGTCGTGATCATGATGGTGATGATCGTGGTCGTCGCCGGCTTCGAGGAATTGCGGCTCGATCTCCAGGATACGATCGAGATCGAACGCGCCGCGCTCCAGCACATCGGAGATCGCGATCTGGCAGCGCTCGGTGCGATGCAGCTTTGCGTAGGGGTTGATGGCGCGGATGCGCGCCTCGACCTCGGCGAGCTCCGGCTTGCTGACGAGATCGGTCTTGTTGAGCACGATGACGTCGGCGAACGCGATCTGGTTCTTGGCCTCCGGCGCATCCTTGAGCCGGTCCGACAGCCACTTCGCGTCGGCCACCGTCACCACCGCATCGAGCCGGGCGTTCTTCTGCACGTCCTCGTCGACGAAGAAGGTCTGCGCCACCGGCGCGGGGTCGGCGAGCCCGGTGGTCTCGACGATGATGGCGTCGAACTTGCCCTTGCGCCGCATCAGGCCGGAGATGATGCGCACGAGGTCGCCGCGCACCGTGCAGCAGATGCAGCCATTGTTCATCTCGAACACTTCCTCATCGGCGCCGACGATGAGATCGTTGTCGATGCCGATCTCGCCGAATTCGTTGACGATGACGGCGTACTTCTTGCCGTGGTCTTCCGAGAGGATGCGGTTCAGAAGCGTGGTCTTGCCCGCCCCGAGATAGCCGGTCAGGACCGTCACTGGTGTCTTGCTCGCGTCGGACATGCTCACTCCGAAAACCTCAGATCGCATCGAAAATGGCTCAAAAGCGCTGGCCGCGAGGGCTTGAAAACCCTAACGGACCAGCGCGCTCGTCAAGGCCCTTATATTGTGCCTGACCATGGCAATGTAAGTGGGAACGGGGCCCTTTTCATCGCTCAGGGCGTCGGAATACAGCGTACCGCCGATCTTGGCGCCGGTCTCGGCGGCGATCCGGCCGACCAGCCGGTCATCGTTGAAATTCTCCAGGAAGACGGCCGGAATCCCTGTTTTTTTCACCTGGCGGATGATCTCGGCGACGTCGCGGGCCGAGGGCTCGGTCTCGGTGGAGACGCCGAGCGGGGCGATGAAGGCGACGCCATAGGCATCGGCGAAATAGCCGAAGGCGTCATGGGTCGAGATCACCTTGCGCCGCTCGGCCGGGATCTTGTCGATCTCGGCGCGGACCTCGCGGTCGAGCGCATCGAGCTCGGCGAGGTAGCGCTCCGCATTGGCCTTGAAGACCTCCGCGTCTGCGGGGTCGGCCGCCACCAGCGCGTCGCGGATATTCCGTACGTAGACCTTGGCATTGCCGACCGACTGCCAGGCATGCGGATCGGCATCCGTGCCGCGCTTGCGCGGCCTGATGCCCTGCGTGGCCGTGATGATCGGCGCCTTGCTGCCGGAGGCCTGCTGCAGCCGCGGCAGCCAGCCCTCCAGCCCGAGGCCGTTGACGATCAAGAGCCGCGCGGCGCCGACGTCCTTCGCATCATGCGGCGTCGGCGTGTAGACGTGCACGTCGCTGTCCGGCCCGACCAGCGAGGCGACACTGACCTTGTCGCCGCCGACCTGGCGGACGAAGTCGGCGAGGATCGAGAAGCTGGTGACGACGTTCAGCCGGGTCTCGGCCGATGCGGGGGCGACGAGCGACAGCAGCAGAGTGAGGACGGACAGCAAACGTTTCATGGGGATGGACTTCAGGCTTCGAGGTGACGTCCCGGAAACAGTTGCGGAAGCACGCCGCCCACGCGTCCGAACAGCACCGAGCCGAGATAGAGGAGCGACGCGACCAGGATGATCGCTGGCCCCGAGGGAATGCGGGTCTGGAACGACAGCACCAGGCCGACATAGCCGGAGACGATCGCGGAGGCGACGGCGATGCAGATCATCGGCGTGACGTCGCGCGACCAGAACCGGGCGATGCCCGCCGGCAGGATCATCAGGCCGACCGCGAGCAAGGTGCCGAGCGCCTGGAAGCCGTTGACCAGATTGACGACGATCAGGCCGAGGAAGATCAGGTGCGCCGGCGCGCCGGCGCGGCTGACGGTGCGCAGGAACAGCGGGTCGACGCTCTCGACCACCAGCGGGCGATAGATCACGGCGAGCACGACCAAGGTGAGCGTGGCATTGAAGGCCACCATCAGCAGGGTCGGATCGTCCATCGCCAGGATGTTGCCGAACAGCACGTGCAGCAGATCGATATTGGTGCCCTTGACCGAGACGATGGTGACGCCGATCGCCAGTGACGCCAGATAGAAGGTCGCGAGCGACGCGTCCTCCTTCAGCCCGGTCGAGCGCGACACCAGGCCCGACAGCAGCGCCACGGCGAAGCCTGCGATCAGCCCGCCGGTCGTCATCGCGAACAGATTGAGCCCCGACAGTAGGAAGCCGATCGCGGCTCCCGGCAGGATCGCATGCGCCATGGCGTCGCCGACCAGGCTCATGCGCCTGAGCATCAGGAAGACGCCGATCGGTCCGGAGCCGAGCGACAGCGCGATGACCGCGGCGAGCGCGCGGCGCATGAACTCGAAATCCGAGAACGGAGCGAACAGCACCTCGCGCAGCATCATGCCGCCTTGGAGGCTGGCGCGGGCACGCAGGGCGCGGCGGCGTCGTCGAACGCCTCGCACATCCGGCGCGCCTGCGCGAGATTGTCCGTCGTCAGCACCTCCGCCGTCGGCCCCCAGGCCACGGCCTCGCGCGCCAGCAGCAGGGTCTGCGGGAAATGCGCGCGCACCATGTCCATGTCGTGCAGCGCCGCCAGCACGGTGCGCCGCTCGCCATGCCAGTGCTCGATCAGTTGCAGAAGGTCGGCCGAGGTCTTGGAATCCATCGCGTTGAACGGCTCGTCGAGCACGATCACGCGGGCATCCTGCAGCAGCACGCGCGCGAACAGCATGCGCTGCATCTGGCCGCCCGACAGCGTGCCGATGCCGCGGCCCTCGAAGCCGGTGAGGCCGACGGCGGCGATGGCCCGGGCGATCTTCTCGCGCGCGGCCGCGCCGATGCCGCCGAACATGCCGGTGCTGCGCCACAGTCCGGTGCTGACGAAATCGAACACCGAGATCGGGAAAGAGCGGTCGATGTCGGCGATCTGCGGCAGATAGGCGATCTCGCGCGGCTTGAGGCCGGCGGCCGTGATGCTGCCGGCGAGCGGCTTCAACAGGCCGACGATGCCGCGGAACAAGGTCGATTTACCGGCGCCGTTGGGACCGATCACGGCCAGCAGCGCGCCCTCCGCCACGTCGCCCGAAAGATGATGCACGGCCGGGTGCCGGTCATAGCCGAGCGTGACGTCCCGGAACTGCAGCTGCACCATCGCCATCCTCACCGCATCGCCATGATGACGATGACCCAGAGCACCGCGCTGGCCGCGATCGCGGCCCCCAGCCGTGTCGTCACGGGCATCCGCAGGATCGACCAGGACGCCGGCTGCGCCGGATGCGGCGCGCCCGGACCATGACCGTGGGCGTGATTGTGGCCGTGGCCATGCCCGTGCGCGCCATGCGCATGGCTGTGATCGTGGCTCTGGAGCGCGGACTGGGTCATTTCGTTATAATGTTACATTATAACATCACCCCTGTCCACCGGCGGCGCGCTATGCAAGGCCGTCACCATTGACGCCCGCTCGTGCGGGCCTCGCCCTTCGAGACGCCCGCCTGCGGCGGGCTCCTCAGGGTGAGGAGCGAAGGTTCGCACTCTGGACTGGACTGAGCAGATCGCAGCGGCCCTCGCGCCGTCAACACGCTGTTTCCGATCAACGTGCCACGCTGGCTACGAAGCTGCCCCTCATGGTGAGGAGCGCCGAAAGGCGCGTCTCGAACCATGAGGCCCGGAATGTTTCCGGGGCCATTAGCGCCAGCGGGAGCCGAAGATGCCTCAGCTCAAGACCCGCACCAGCGCCAGGCCGCCGAACAGGCCGGCGATGGAGATGCCGACCGAGCCCAGCACATACAACGCCGCCAGCCCCGGTGCGCCGCGCTCATAGAGCAGCGCGGTATCGAGCGAGAATGCCGAGAAGGTCGTGTAGCCGCCGAGGATGCCGGTCATCAGGAACAGCCGCCAATGCTGAGAGGCGCCGCCCTTGAAGGCGAGGTAGCCGGCGATCAGCCCCATCACGGTGGAGCCGGTGATGTTGATGATGAAGGTGCCCCACGGAAAATCGGTGCCGAGCGCGCGGGCGCTCGCCATGTTGATCGCGTGCCGGAGCGAGGCGCCGCAGCCACCGCCGACGAAGACGAGAAGATAGCCCAACAATTGATTCACAGAACCTGACCTTGCACACGGCGCCGGAGAACGGATGCCCTACCCTCCGCACCTCACCAGCAAAATTCTTGCCGAAACGCGCCTTCGCTTGCAAGGACCGGTCGCGTCAATATCCTGTCACGAAAAAGGGCGGCGAGCTTAGAGCTCACCGCCCTCCTCCGTGGATCATAAGCGATCAGACAGCCTTGCCGTAGAGCTCGTCGACGTAGTCCCAGTTGATGAGATTCTCGACGAACGCCTTCAGATAGTCGGGACGGCGGTTGCGATAGTCGATGTAGTAGGAGTGCTCCCAGACGTCGCAGCCGAGGATCGGGGTCGCGCCGTGCACCAGCGGGTTCTCGCCGTTCGGGGTCTTGGAGATCTCCAGCTTGCCGTTCTTGACCGAGAGCCAGCACCAGCCCGAGCCGAACTGGCCGACGCCGGCGGCGGCGAAGTCGGCCTTGAACTTCTCGAAGCCGCCGAGATCCTCGTCGATCTTCTTCTCGAGCCGGCCGGGCAGCTTGGAGCCACCGCCATTCGGCTTCATCCAGGACCAGAAATGGATGTGGTTGAAATGCTGGCCAGCATTGTTGAAGACGGCGGGGTTCTTGCCGAACGAGCCCTTGACGATCTCCTCGAGGGACTTGCCTTCGAATTCGGTCCCCTTGATCGCATTGTTGCCGTTGGTCACATAGGCCTGATGATGCTTGTCGTGATGGTACTCGAGCGTCTCCTTGGACATGTAGGGTCCGAGGGCTTCATAGGCGTAAGGCAGGGGGGGAAGCGTAAAGGTCATGGGGGCGGTTCCGCAACTTGTGGAAGACGGGATTTAACGGGACCTTCTTATAGAAGGTTCCGACACCGTAAAACACCGTGAATTTGGAAAAAGCGAGCCGCTTTGATGAGCATCGAGATCGACGTATTGAATGGTGACGCCGCCTGGCCGCTGGTCAAGCCGCTTTACGACGCGGTTTGGCCGCCGGAGGTGGTCGCCGGTTTGCCGTGGGCTGGTATCACATTTGCGCATGCCGACCTGCGGGTGCTGGCGCAGGACGAGAGCGGCGAGGTGCTGTGCCATGTCGGCATCTATCGCCGACTCGTGAAGTGGAACGGCCAGAACGTCAATGTCGCCGGCATCGGCGGCGTTTTGACGCGTCCCGACATGCGCAACCGCGGCCTCGCCACGGTGGGACTGAACGCGGCGATCCAGACCCTGCGGCACGAGGACTCGATCAACTACGCCGTGCTGTTCTGCGCGGCGGATCGCATCCCCTTCTACACGGCGAGAGGCTTCATCCCGTTCGACGGCGACGTCTACGCCGAGCAGCCCGAGCAGGGCCGCATCCGCTTCGACCGGCTGTCCGCGCTGGTCCACGACGTCAAGCGCACCGCGCCGACCCGCGGCACCATCGACCTCTGCGGATTGCCGTGGTGACTCCGTTCTCCCCTCCCTTGTTTGAATCGTAAATCCGTTCTCCCTTCCGCTGTCGTCCCGGACAAGCCGTGACGCGCGCCAGCGCGTCGCGGCGCCGATCCGGGACCCATACGCCGCGGCGGTTGCGAGACGCGAAAGGCCAACGGCCAGCGTGCCTCAAACCGCTCCCTGGGGGTATGGGTCCCGGCGTTCGCCGGGACGACAGCGGAGTTTGTCGCGGCAGTCCAAACCATGTCCCGACCGGGACGACAGCGCAGCGCCCGGCGCAACTTCCGAAAAAAATAATTCGCTTGCGCATTATCGGAAATCATGATTATCTCCGTGCATCCCGCCTCACCGCAGAGGGGCGTAGCGCGCGATCGTCACGACACGCGAGGTGGGGATGCGATGGCCGCGAGAGATCGCAGCATTCTCTTCGACGAGGATGCGGACGAACGATACCTCGCGGACGTGAAGTCGCAGCGTCCTGACACCCCGACGCTGGTGTCACCCGCGCAATGCGCAAGCATGGTCGCGGCATGGTGGCCAACAAGCCCGGCGCACCAGGGAGACTGCGTATAAGCGTGAAGACCGTCGCGCAGGGAATG
>NZ_JAUHHY010000004.1:0-501207 GCF_032377435.1 Bradyrhizobium sp. SZCCHNS3002 | reverse complement strand
TTTGAGGTGTCAACCATGTCTCCGAACACCTGTCAGCCATGTCCCCGGGCTGAACAGCAGCGAAGCAATCCAGAGTCCCGCCCGCCACCCTGGATTGCTTCGCTGCGCTCGCAATGACGAACGGAGAGAGCTATGCGCGACAACTCACGCCCTACAACGGAACGTGCCCATATTCCCGGTTGGCGAGGCTCGCCTCTTCCAGATCCAAATCGCGCTCGATGCGGCGGCGGGTTTCGTCGGTGATCTGGCCGTCGCGGAGCATGACGTGAATGGTCTTGCGTTCCACGCCGATCAGCTCGCGGGTCAGCTCGATGCCGAGCGCGGAGGCGTCGTATTCGTCGGCGTCGAACGCGGCCGGCAGCTGGTTGACGCGGACCTCGTGTCGAGCGCGCAGCAGCCGCATGACCTCGTCGGACACCTCGCGGTCGCTGGTCATCATCTCCAGCGACTTCAGCGCCCGGTCGAGCCCCTCGCGCCGTGCCGCAATCTCCTGCTCGTGCTCTCGCACATGCTCGGCGCGTCCGGTGTTGGAGACGCCGAGCAGGCGCACGACGATCGGCAGGGTCAGGCCGAGGCCGATCAAGGTGAAGAAGATCACGCCGAAGGCGATGAACAGGATCTCGTCGCGATAGGGAAAGGCTTCACCGGTCGAGAGCGTGAGCGGCAGCGCCAGCGCGGTGGCGAGCGAGACCGTGCCGCGGACCCCGGTGAAGCCGATGATGAAGGTCTGCTGCCACGGCGGCAGCGGATCCCTGGCGCGCAGCGAGGGGCTCAGCACGCGTGGCAGGATGGTCGCCGGAAAGGTCCAGGCGAAGCGCGCGATCACGACGATCGCGACCACGAGCGCGGTGGCGATCATGATTTCGTCGAGCGGGAACGCCTTCGACTTCTCGTAGATCAGCCGCATCTGGAAGCCGGTCAAGAGGAACAGCATGCCCTCGATCAGGTAGACGACGAGGTCCCAGAAGAACACGCCCTGCAGGCGGGTTGCGGAGGAGATCCAGAGCGGTCCGTTCCAGCTCATATAGAGGCCGCAGGCGACCGTGGCGATCACGCCGGAGCCGCCGACATGCTCGGGGATCCAGTAGGCGAGATAGGGCGTCAGCAGCGACAGCGTGATCTCGACCTGCGGATCCCGGGCGTAATGGCGGGCGCGCAGCATCAGCCAGCCGACGCCGATGCCGAACGCGATCTCGCCGACCACGATCGCGGCGAACTCGCCGGCCGCGACCGGAAGCGAGAACGCGCCGGTGGTGATGGCGGCCACGGCGAAGCGATAGAGAATCAGCGCCGTCGCATCATTGGCGAGGCCCTCGCCTTCGAGGATGACCATCACCCGGCGCGGCAGGTGCAGCCGGCGGGCGATGGCGAGCGGCGCCACGACGTCGGGCGGCGCCACGATGGCGCCGAGCAGGAAGCCGAGGCTCCAGGGCAGACCGAGAAGATAGTGGGTCGCGATCGCAACCATGGAGGCGGTGAAGATCACGCAGCCGACGGCGAGCAGCACGATCGGCCGCAGGTTGCGCTTGAACTCGCGCCAGCTCATCGCGACGCTCGACGAATAGATCAGCGGCGGCAACACCACCAGCAGCACCAGCTCCGGCGGCAGCGCGAAGGCGGGCATGCCCGGCACGAAGGCCAGCGCGATGCCGGCGAGCATCAGCAGGATCGCCGGCGCCAGGTTGGCCCGCCGTGCAAGAAGGGCGGTTCCCGCCAG
Organism: Bradyrhizobium sp. SZCCHNS3002; assembly: GCF_032377435.1. Lineage (NCBI taxonomy): Bacteria > Pseudomonadati > Pseudomonadota > Alphaproteobacteria > Hyphomicrobiales > Nitrobacteraceae > Bradyrhizobium > Bradyrhizobium sp. SZCCHNS3002. The sequence continues at coordinate 499,490 of NZ_JAUHHY010000004.1, read as the reverse complement.
CACGGCCAGCAGGATCAGGAATATCTGAAAGTGAGCTTCCATGGCGGGGGGCCTGGCGTCCTTGCGCCGGCCTCAATCCCGGAGGTCGTAGCGGTAGGACTTCGACACGATCTGCCAGCCGTCCTTCAGCTTCATCGCCACCAGGTAATCGGTGAAATAGCGCGGCGGCAGCTGGCAGCGCACCTTGATGAAGGCGGTCTTGTCGTCCGAACGGTCGATGGTGACGATGAAGTCCTCGCGCGGCTTGCCTTCCCCCTTGGCGGAGGGGCGCTTGCGCACCCAGGCCAGCCAGTCCGGCACAGTGAGGATCTTGAGCTCGCCGTTGTCGACCCAGCGCAGGTCCGCGGTGGGGTGGAACACGGCGCCGAGCTTGTCGGCGTCGCCCTCGTAGAGCGCGTCGAAATAGCCCTGCACGACGGCCTCGACGGTGGAACGGTCTGCGCTCATGGCCAACTCCCTGGGGAACCGCGGACAAACAAGGATCGCATTTTCGATGCAAAACGGGGCTTGGCAAGCCATGAACTGCGGATGATGCTCCGTCGACAGAAATATCGTGGCCCAGGCGGGATGTCCCCGGACCGAACCTTGCGTGATCCCGGTCACAAGCCGAACGGCCGCAATCTGCTAGCAGACCGAGCATGTTTCCCAGGGCTATGGGGTAGATACGATGTCGTGGTCAGTTCGATTGGGCGGTTTTCTCGTGGCGGCAGCGCTGCTGCTGGCCGGCCACCCGGCGCTCGCGGAGAAGCGGGTGGCGCTCGTCATCGGCAACTCCGCCTATCAGAACGTGCCGCAACTGACGAACCCGGTCAATGACGGCGCGGTCATGACGGCGACCTTCAAGAGCGCGGGCTTCGATGTCGTCGATTATCGGCGCGATCTCACCGCGCGGGAGACGCGCCGGGCACTGCGCGATTTCGCCGATGCCGCCCGCGATGCCGATATCGCGGTGGTCTACTACGCCGGCCACGGCATGGAGGTCGAAGGGTCGAACTATCTGATCCCGATCGACGCCCGGCTCGAGCGCGACACCGATGTCTACGACGAGACGCTGTCGCTCGACCGCATTCTGGTTGCCGTCGAGCCGGCGAAGAAGCTGCGCCTCGTCATTCTCGATGCCTGCCGTGACAACCCGTTCACCCGCAACATGCAGCGGACGGTGGCGACCCGCAGCCTCGGCCGCGGCCTCGCCAAGGTCGAGCCGACCAGCCCGAACACGCTGATCGCCTATTCCGCCAAGGCCGGTTCGACCGCGCAGGACGGCGACGGCAAGAACTCACCGTTCACCTTGGCGCTGTCGCGGCACATCGCGACGCCCGGACTCGACGTCCGCAAGGCGTTCGGCTTCGTCCGCGACGAGGTGTTGAAGGCGACCGCCAACCGCCAGGAACCGTTCGTGTACGGCTCGCTCGGCGGCGAGGACGTGCCGCTGGTTCCCGGCGTGCCGCGCGTCGTGACGCAGATGCCGGTGACGCCGCCGCCGAACCCTCAGGCCGACATCCGGCGCGATTACGAGCTCGCGATGCAGGTCGGCAACAAGGGCGCGCTGAACGCCTTCCTGGCGCAGTACCCCGACGGTTTCTATGCGAGCCTCGCCAAGCTGCAGCTCGAAAAGCTGACCGCCGAGGAGAACCGCGTGGTCGCCGCCGAGAAAGCCCGCGCGACCGAGGCCGAGCGGGCGCGGCTCGCCGCCGAGGGCGCGCGCAAGGAGACGCTCGCCAAGGCGGAGGCCGAGGCCAAGGCCGCGGAGCAGGCGCGGATCGCAGCCGAGAAGGCCACGCAGCTCGCGCAGCAGCAGGCGGCCGAAGCCGAGAAGAAGCGCGGGGACCAGCAGCTCGCGGCGGTCGACAATCCGCGCGCGGCGACCTCGTCCGGCACGCCGACGGCCGCAGCGCCGCAGCAGGGGCCGCAGGTGGCCGCGCTGACCCCGGCCGCGCAGCCCGCCGATCTCACCAAGTCGGTGCAGCTCGAGCTGCGCCGGGTCGGCTGCCTCACTGAGGATGCCGATGGCGACTGGGGCTCGGCCTCGCGCCGCTCGCTGTCGCAGTTCAACCGCTATGCCGGCACCAAGCTCGACACCCAGGCGGCATCGGCCGATGCGCTCCAGGCGATCAAGCTCAAGCAGGCGCGGGTGTGCCCCCTGGTCTGCCCGCATGGCAGCAAGCCGGACGGCGACCGCTGCACCCGCATCGTCTGTGCCGAAGGCTCGTTCGTCAACGACGACAATGAATGCGAGAAGCGGCGCGACCGGAAGCCGGTCGCCAAGCGCGACAGCAGCGACGAAGATGTGCCGTCGCGCCGCCGCGGCCGTGCGGCACCGGACGCCGGCCTGCCGATGCCGGCTCCCGGTACGGGCGTCGGGGTGGGGATCGGAGGTGGTGGCGGTCTCGGCATCGGGGCGGCCCCGGGCTACACCAGGCCGCAGACGCAGGCGGCCCGGCCCGCGAAGTCGGGCGGGCAGATCTATTGCGACGCCTATCTGTGCCGCACCGTCCGGCCCGGCTGCCGGCTCGAATATCGCGGCGGCGGCGGGCCGGCCAACAATGCCAGCGTCGAGGTATGCAACTGATCAGGAGGAGATCGCGCTGGCGGCGATGTTGACCATCAGGGCGACCAGCGCGGTGTTGTAGACGAACGAGATGATGCCGTGGACGGTCGCGGTGCGGCGAATGATCTTGTCGGTGATGCCGACGTCGGAGACCTGGGCGGTCATGCCGATGATGAAGGAGAAGTAGACGAAGTCCCAGTAGTCGGCGTGCTCGTCTTTGTCGCCGCTGGGGAATTGCAGGCCCCCAGGCTTGGCGCCGCGGTAATAATCATGGGCGTAGTGCAGGGCGAAGGTCGCATGCACCGCGGCCCAGGACAGCGAGACGGTGAGCAGCGCCAGCGTCAGCGCCGGAGCGTCGCGCTTGGAAGCGCCGAGCTCGAGCACGATCGCGGCGATGCTGGCGAAGGCGCCCAGCGCCGTCACCATCAGGATCACGAAGCGGCCATCGTCCTGCATGACCGCCTTGCGGCGGATGTGATGATGCTCGCTGCGCAGCATCATCACCGCGACCAGCACGAGGTAGATCGCGGTGAAGATGTCCCAGCCGATCAGCAGCCGCGTGATCAGGCGGAGCGCCGGCGGCAGCAGGAAGAACGCGACGATCGCGAGCCCCAGCGATATGAAGGTCCGCGGCCGCGCATAGATGACGCGCAGCGCAGCTGGCAGCCTTGCAAAGCGGGCGAGGTCCGGATCGTCAGGATGGACTCCGGCCAACGCCTCGCCTCAGCTCTTGCGTTCGGCAACGAAGTGGGCGGCGGCGCGCAGCACGTCGCCCTTGGCGCCGAAGATCGACAGCGCGGCATCGCCGCGGGCGAGCAGGTCGCGGACGCGCTGCCTGGCGCCCTCGATGCCGAGCTGGGTGACGAAGGTGGTCTTGCCGAGCTCGGCGTCGGCGCCGGCCGGCTTGCCGAGCGTCGCCGCATCGCCCTCGACGTCGAGCAGGTCGTCGGCGATCTGGAAGGCCTCTCCGAGCGCGCGGCCGTAATCGTCGAGCGCCTGGTACTCGGCCGCCGAGGCCTGACCGAGCAGGGCGCCGGCGATGCAGCCGAAGCGGAGCAGGGCGCCGGTCTTCATCTGCTGAACGCGGGCGACGTCGACCGGGCCGCTGTCGCCGAACCGGCCCTCGCCGGCGAGGTCGAGGATCTGGCCGCCGGCCATGCCGCCGACACCGGCGCAGCGGGCCAGCGCCCGGGTCAAAGCGAGGCGGACGCCGGCATCGGGATGAATCTCGTCGCGGGTGATGATGTCGAAGGCGATGGTCAGCAGGGCGTCACCGGCCAGGATCGCGGTGGCGTCGTCATAGGCCTTGTGCAGCGTGGGGCGGCCGCGGCGCAGATCGGAATTGTCCATCGCCGGCAGGTCGTCATGGATGAGGGAGTAGCAGTGGATGCATTCGAGTGCGGCGCCGGCCATCAGCGCGCCCCGGCGCGGGACGCCGAACACGGCGGCGCTCTCGACCACCAGGAACGGGCGCAGCCGCTTGCCGCCGTTCAGGCTGGAATAGCGCATCGATTCGATCAGCCGCTTCGGCCTGATGATCTCGTCGGCCATCGGCGCATCGGACAGGAGCTCCCCGAGCAGCGCTTCGGTCTCCTCCGCGGTCTTGTCCAGGCGTTGGGTGAAGTCGGTGGCCGTCGCAGTCATTTAAGAAGAGCTCCAGGGGGGCGAAATTCGCCGGACAATCGTTGATGGCGGCGACTTCGTCAATTGCCGGGGCGGTGGCGGCTTTCGGCCGCAACGGCGGAAAAAAGCAGGAAACCACATCGAGATGTCGGATAATCCCGGCCAGCTGGCCGCCCCCACGGCGGTCCCAACCGAGCGGCGCCTGCCCTTGCGTACCGTCAGAACCCTCCTCGTGATCGCCGTGCTGGTGCTGCTCGTGCCCTACGCGCTGACGCCGTTCTATGCCGTGGGCCACCCGGTCTCGACCCTGATGCTGTGGCGGTCGGTGACGGGGCAGCCGGTGACGCGGCACTGGATCGACCTCTCGGCGATGTCGCCGTATCTGCCGCGCTCGGTGGTGGCGGCGGAGGATGCCAAATTCTGCAGCCATCACGGCATCGACTGGGGCGCGCTGCGCGAGGTCATGAACGATGCCGAGGACGGCGAGGTCAGCCGTGGCGGCTCGACCATCACCCAGCAGGTCGCCAAGAACCTGTTCCTGTGGCAGGGCCGCAGCTATGTCCGCAAGGCGCTGGAACTGCCGCTGGCGCTGTGGATCGACCTCGTCCTCGGCAAGCGGCGCATCCTCGAAATCTACCTCAACATCGCCGAGCTCGGCCCGTCCGGCCAGTTCGGCGCCGAAGCCGGCGCGAATTACGCCTTCAACCGCTCGGCCGCGGGGCTCGGCCCGCGCGAGGCGGCGCTGATGGCCTCGATCCTGCCGAACCCGGTCCGGCGCAGTGCCCGCACGCCCGGCCCCGGCGTGAGACGGCTGTCCGCAACCTATATGATGCGGGCGCAGTCCTCCGGCCTGCAGACCTGCTGGGGGGAGCGGCGGTAAGGTCCGAGCGGCGCAAATTTGGCCAAAAATGCCTCGGAGAGCCCTAGCCATGCCGCACCCCTTCCTCTATAAGCGCGGCCTTGATCGGCATCCGGGCTCGCCAGCTTCATGGCTGCAGCCGTCCTTTGCGGACGATGCCTTGCAAAAATACCCTAGAGGATACCGATATGGCCGTCCCCAGAAGAAAAACTTCGCCGTCGCGCCGCGGCATGCGCCGCTCGGCTGACGCGATCAAGAAGCCGACCTATGTCGAGGACAAGGATTCCGGCGAGCTGCGTCGTCCGCACCACCTGGACCTGAAGACCGGCATGTACAAGGGCCGCCAGGTCCTGAAGAAGAAAGACGCCTGATTGTCCGCGCGGGCCGCTTTCCAAGCCGCCCGAATTCGGCCATCGATGGGGTTGAAAGCGGTCCCGTGCGACGTGATTCGCCGGGACCGTTGCGTATCTGTGCCGCGTGATCCCGTCTCGCTGTCATCTTCTTCGCACCGATTGATTTTGCGCCGGGCCGCCGCCCGCGCCATCCAAGGCTTCAACCGATGTCCATGGTCGGTTTCCCGCTGCTGCTGATCCCGCTGGCGATCTACAACATGATCGTCTTCCTGATGCCGGGGGTCGCCTTCAGCGAGACGCTGCTGCGCCTTCAGCTTCCGTCCGGCGAGGTCTGGACGATCTCGCTCGGCGACATGCTGCTGGCCCTGGGCGTGCTGCTGCTGCTGCTTGAGATCATCAAGGCGGCGAAGCCGAACGGCAAATATCTCACCGACCACCTGCTGTCGCTGCTGGTCTTCGGCGGCGCCGCCGCCGAATTCGCGATGTGGCAGAAGTTCGGGAACTCGACCTTTCTGCTGCTGACCCTGCTGGCGATGGTCGATTTCTTCAGCGGAGTCTCGCTGCGCACCAAGCGCGCCGCCCGCGCCGTCGTCGCAGCCCCCGCGCCCATGCCGGCTCCCGTCGAAGCGCCCGTTGCGGATCCAGAACCTGAGCCTGTCGAAGAGCCTGCCCGGGAAGCGGTCAAAGAACCGACCAAGACGGAAATTCAGGAGCCGGAGGTCCAGCACGCGGACGCTGCTGCACCCGTCGTTCAAGAGCCGACCGATGCGGTGCCGGCGGCTGCTTCGGTCGCCGAGTCCGTGCTGCTCGACCGCTCGGTCCCTCGGCCGGCTCCCGCGCCGACGACCGGCTGGGTCGCGGAGCCGAAGGAGGCCGAGGCCGCTGCTCCGACCGCTTCTGAGCCGCCCAAGCCCGAGACGCTGAAGCCCTGAGACGCAGGAGCGCGCGCTTAGATCATTTCTCGGGTCCGGCCGCCGGCACGCGTGACCGGCTGAAGCCTCGCCGCATAGGCACTGTGGACGTCGGCAGCGGCCGCGCGCCTGAGCGTGCGGGTCTGCGGCAGCTGCTCGGCGGTCGCGATCAGATGGGTCACGAAGCCGGCATCGGGGCGGGCTGCGCGAATGATCCGCGCGCGACGGTCATGGCTCGCATCGCTCGGCAGCAGCGTCACCGAGCGGGAGGTCTCCTCCAACCCGTCCAGGCGACCGCCGTCCTGATCAATCGTTAACATTGTCCAACCACCGCCGGCGCGATTGTCACGTTCTGGGACGCCGGTACCTTTCGCCCCTCGATCTCGCAAAAGCAATGCCGTCCCAAGCGTCGCTGGGCGCTGCATGTTCCAAACATGGTTGACGCGTCTCGGACACGCGCTCGTCGCCTCGGCATGCTCTCCGTTAACCAGAGATGCGTAGTCTGATTCGCGAAGTCGGCCGCCGCCGCTCGCGCGGGTACGCGTCGGCCGTTCCCAAATCAGCGCCGGTCCTGCCGGCCTGTGCCGAAACGAGGCGACCTTGACATCCGAATTGCCACAGACCGCGATGATCCTGGCGTCCCTGGGCCAAGCCGCCTTCGTCTGGGACCTGGCAAGCGACGTGATCGTCTGGAGCGATCACGTCGGGGCGGTGTTTGCCGACGTTCCGTTGCCGCAGCTCTGCAATGGGGCCGAGTTCAGCAAGCTGATCGAGCCGGACCGCGGCATCCGCACTGAGATCATGCTCCAGACGGCACCGCTATACGGCGCCAGCGGCACGCCGTACCGGATCGAATATGGCGTGCGCACCCACGCCGGGGCGCCGCTGATCTGGGTCGAGGAAACCGGCTGCTGGTTCGCAGGCTCCGACGCGCGGCCGGCCCGTGCCCAGGGCATCGTCCGGATCAACAACGAGCGCCACGCCCGCGAGGAGCAACTGCTCAAGCTGTCACGGCACGATCCGCTGACCGGCGAGCTGAACCGGACGCATCTGCTGGCGACGCTTGCCGAGGTGATCGAGGAGGCGCAGCGGTTCCGCTTCTCCTGCGCCTTCATGCTGGTCGGCATCGATCATCTCGCGCGCATCAACGACGCCTTCGGCTTCGACGTCGCCGACGGCGTCGTGCTGGAGATCGCCCAGCGCATCCGGGGCCGGCTCCGTGGTGGCGACACGCTCGGGCGGTTCTCGGGCAACAAGTTCGGGTTGATCCTGAAGAACTGCACGATGGACGACATGACCACCGCCGCCGAGCGTTTTCTCGCGACCGTGCGCGACGAGGTGGTGCCGACCAAGTCAGGGCCGGTCGCCGTCACCGCGACGATCGGCGCAGTGAGCGTTCCCCGTCACGCCCGCTCGGTCGAGGAAGCGGTCAACCGCGCCCATGAGACGCTCGACGCCGCCAAGCGCCGCCGCATCGGATCGTTCTCGACCTGGCGGCCGAACGTGGAGCGCGACGCGCAGCGCAAGGTCAACATCCGCGTCACCGACGAGATCGTGACGGCGCTCAATGAGCGGCGCATCGTCACGGCGTTCGAGCCGGTGGTGAATGCCAACACGCTTGCGCCCGCCTTCTATGAATGCCTGGTGCGGATGCGCCAGGATGACGGCCGGGCCTTGCTGGCGCCGGACGTCGTCCCGGTCGCCGAACGGCTCGGATTGATCCGTCTGGTCGATCACCGCATTCTGGAGCTGGTGGTGGCTGAGCTCGCGAGCACGCCCGACGTCACCCTGAGCCTCAACATCTCGCCTGAGACCACCATGGATCCGGACTGGTGGGCCTCGATCGAATCCATGATGCGCGCCCATCCTGGGGTCGCCGAACGGCTGATCGTCGAGATCACCGAGACGGTCGAGATCCAGGACGTCGACGATCTCCGCGGCTTCGTGACGCGGCTGAAGGATCTCGGCAGCCGAATCGCCATCGATGATTTCGGCGCCGGGCACACCTCGTTCCGCAATCTGCGCAAGCTCGGCGTCGACATCGTCAAGATCGACGGCGCCTTCGTGCAGAATCTCGTGCGCTCGGCTGACGACCGCGCCTTCGTCCAGACGCTGGTCGAGCTGGCGCGACGGCTGCAGATCAAGACGGTCGCGGAATGGGTGCAGGACGAGGCGTCGGTCGCGCTGCTGCGCGACTGGGGCTGCGATTACATCCAGGGCCGGGTGATCGGCCTCGCCTCGGTCGATCGGCCGTGGATCGAGCACGGCAGGGCAGAATTGCCGGCGGCGAGCTGATCAGCCGCCGGCCTCCAATCGCGGATCAAGCGGCAAGCGTCAGCCTTGCTGCTCGTCCTTCTTCGGCTCCGACATGCGGTCGAGCCGGTCCTGCATTTCCTTCATCTGGCGGCGCAGCTCGTCGATGTTGTCGTCGGCGGCGGCAGCAGCGGGCTCGGCGGCCTTCTCCTCGGCGCGGACCGCACCAGGCGCGAACGGCTTGAACATCGAGAAGGTCTGCTGGAACAGCTCCATGTTGCGGCGCACCTGCTCCTCGAGCGGCGCGAAAGGCGTCCCGCTGAAGGTGTCGGCGATCTGCTTGCGGAACTTCTCCTGCTCCTTGGTCAGTGTGTCGATCGACTGCTCCAGGTATTTGGGTACCACCATCTGCATGCTGTCGCCGTAGAAGCGGATCAACTGGCGCAGGAATGTGGTGGGCAGCAGGTTCTGTCCCGCCTTGTTCTCCTGCTCGAAGATGATCTGGGCGAGCACGGACCGGGTGATGTCGTCGCCGGTCTTGGCGTCGTAGACCAGGAAATCCTCCCCGTTCTTAACCATCGAGGCCAGATCTTCGAGGGTCACGTAGGTACTCGTCCCGGTATTGTAGAGCCGCCGGTTCGCGTATTTCTTGATCGTGGTGGGTTGGTCAGATTTCGCCATGAGCTCACACATGCAAACCGAGAACAGGGAACCCGGCGGCGTCGCCGCAGGGCGAAGAGCTACGCAATGCAATAACGTAATCACTTTCGGGCGAGTTCGGCTACGGTTTTGTGCGGAACGGTTAATCCCGCAGCAGAATTCCTGCTCACGAAACCGCCAAGCGTGCCAATTTGAATGCGCCGCAACAGGAATCGCTGATGCCGCCAATTGACATGTCGCAACGACGTTAACAGGATGAAGTGCGAAGGTTGCGCATCTGCCAATCCGAGGCTTGCGGACGGCCGGCGCGACCGTGAACGAAGAAATTCGGTTTGATTTCAAATACGCCCGATCTCTCAAGCCCTCGTTTCCACGTCCAAGATCAAGAACCCCAGGAGATGCTCATGTCAGACGATGTCGTCATCGTCAGCGCCGCCCGCACCGCGGTTGGAAGTTTCAACGGTGCCTTCGCCAGTGTCCCGGCCCATGAGCTGGGTGCGGTGGCCATCAAGGCCGCGCTGGAGCGCGCCGGTGTCGAGCCCGGCCGCGTCTCGGAGGTCATCATGGGCCAGATCCTGACTGCGGCGCAGGGCCAGAACCCGGCGCGCCAGGCCTCGATCGCCGCCGGCATTCCAGTCGAGAGCCCGGCCTGGGGCATCAACCAGCTGTGCGGCTCCGGCCTGCGCTCCGTTGCGCTCGGCTATCAGGCGCTCGTCAATGGCGACTCCGACATCGTGGTCGCCGGCGGCCAGGAGTCGATGAGCATGGCGGCGCATGCGCAATATCTGCGCGCCGGCGTGAAGATGGGCTCGCTCGATCTGGTCGACACGATGATCAAGGACGGCCTGTGGGACGCCTTCAATGGCTATCACATGGGCAACACCGCGGAGAACGTTGCGAAGCAATATCAGATCACGCGTGCGCAGCAGGACGAGTTCGCCGTTGCATCGCAGAACAAGGCCGAGGCGGCTCAGAAGGCCGGCAGGTTCAAGGACGAGATCGCGCCCGTGACGGTGAAGAGCCGCAAGGGCGACACTGTGGTCGACACCGACGAATATCCGCGTCATGGCGCGACGATCGAGGCCATGGCCAAGTTGCGCGCGGCCTTCGAGAAGGACGGCACGGTCACAGCCGGCAACGCGTCGGGCATCAATGACGGCGCAGCGGCCGTGGTGCTGATGACCGCCAAGCAGGCGGCCAAGGAAGGCAAGACCCCGCTCGCGCGGATCGTGTCCTGGGGCCAGGCCGGCGTCGATCCGAAGGTCATGGGCACCGGCCCGATCCCGGCGTCGCGCACGGCGCTGAAGAAGGCCGGTTGGAACATCGCCGACCTCGACCTGATCGAAGCCAACGAGGCGTTCGCCGCGCAGGCCTGTGCCGTGAACAAGGACCTCGGCTGGGATCCGGCCAAGGTCAACGTCAACGGCGGCGCGATCGCGATCGGCCATCCGATCGGCGCATCCGGCGCGCGCGTGCTCGTGACCCTGCTGCATGAGATGCAGAAGCGCGACGCTAAGAAGGGCCTCGCGACGCTGTGCATCGGCGGCGGCATGGGTATCGCGCTGTGCGTCGCACGCGACTAAAAAGCCGGCAGTGACTGCGAACCGTTCAGCCTTCGCAATCGCGTCCAGCTCAACTAAAGATCAACGCCCGGCGATCTCGCCGGGCGTTTTGTTCTTGATGTCCGTCAAACACGTCGCATAATCGACCACTAAAAAAATGGAGTTGAGCGAGCATGGATGGTCGTGCGGCAAGGTGATGGTCGCGCGGAGGTTCATGATCCAATAACAACGGTAGGCACGGTGGCAGCCAGAGGTTGTCCTGTGCGATCAGTCATCGAGGGAAGGATTCGACATGGCACGTGTGGCGTTGGTGACGGGGGGAACGCGCGGTATCGGAGCGGCGATCAGCAAGGCGCTGAAGGCGGCGGGATATAAGGTCGCGGCGAATTACGGCGGCAACGATGCCGCTGCGGAGAAGTTCAAGAGCGAGACCGATATCCCCGTCTACAAATGGGACGTCAGCTCGTTCGAGGCCTGCGGTGAGGGCATCAAGAAGGTCGAAGCCGATCTCGGTCCCGTCGATGTCCTGATCAACAATGCCGGCATCACCCGTGACACCGCCTTCCACAAGATGACGCTCGAGCAATGGAGCGCGGTGATCAACACCAATCTCGGCTCGCTGTTCAACATGACCCGCCCGGTCATCGAGGGCATGCGCGCGCGCAAGTTCGGCCGCATCATCAACATCTCCTCGATCAACGGCCAGAAGGGCCAGTTCGGCCAGGTCAACTACTCCGCGGCGAAGGCCGGCGACATCGGCTTCACCAAGGCGCTCGCGCTGGAGACGGCCAAGGCCGGCATCACCGTCAACGTGATCTGCCCGGGCTACATCAACACCGAGATGGTGCAGGCGGTGCCGAAGGACGTGCTCGAGAAAGCCATCCTGCCACTGATTCCGGTGGGGCGCCTCGGCGAGCCCGAGGAGATCGCGCGCGCCGTGGTGTTCCTCGCGGCCGACGAGGCAGGGGCCATCACCGGCTCGACGCTGTCGGTCAATGGCGGCCAGTACATGGTGTGATCTGCGCCGGCGGCGTTGCCTCCGGCCGCCGTCTGCGGCTAAGGAAAACGTGATGCCCGCGCTCGCCGCGGGCATTCACGTCTTGGACGCTCCCCGCACGGACGCAGGCGTGGGTGGCCGGCATGAGCCGGCCGTGACGGAGCCTGCCGCCTGATGTCCCAGCGCACTGCGACCCTGATCGGTCTGACCGCGATCCTGATGTGGTCGCTGCTCGCCTTGTTGACGGTCGCGACCGGCACGATTCCCGCCTTCCAACTGGCGGCAATGACCTTCGCGGTCGGCGGTGCGGTCGGCCTGGCCAGTTTGATCCGTCGAACGGACGGGCTCCAGGTGCTGCGGCAGCCGGTGGCGGCGTGGGTCGTGGGCGTGGGCGGGCTGTTTGGCTACCACGCGCTTTATTTTCTGGCGCTGCGCTTCGCGCCACCGGCCGAGGCCGGGCTGCTGAACTATCTCTGGCCGCTGCTGATCGTGCTGTTCTCGGCCTTTCTGCCGGGCGAGCGGCTCGCGGTTCATCACGTGATCGGTGCCGGGATCGGTCTCGTCGGCACCGCGCTGCTGTTGCTCGGTAACGGTGCGAGCTTCGCTGCGAGCCAGTTGCCGGGGCTTGCGGCCGCCTTCGTCGCGGCGTTCGTGTGGGCGATCTATTCGGTGCTCTCGCGCCGTCTGAAGGCGGTGCCGACCGATGCCGTCGCCGGCTTCTGCCTGGCGACGTCCGCTCTCGCGGCCCTGGTCCATGTTGCGGTCGAGCGAACGGTCTGGCCTGACGGTCCGATGCAGTGGCTCGCTGTTGTCGGTCTCGGCATCGGTCCGGTCGGTGCTGCGTTCTATGCCTGGGACATCGGCATGAAGCGCGGCGACATTCGGGTGCTGGGTGCGGCGTCCTATGCGACGCCGCTGTTGTCGACGGCGTTCCTGATCGTTGCCGGCTACGCGCGGCCGAGCGCGACGATCGCCGTGGCGGCGCTGCTGATCGCCGGTGGCGGTCTGGTCGCGGCCAAGGACATGTTCCTTCTGCGCAAGCGCTGAGCGCTCGGGTGAAGGGCGAGGTGAGCGGAGTCAGGCCTCGCATGCGAACTTCGGCGGCCCAATCCGACGGTTATCCTTGATGCGCACTTAACCGTGCGCAAAACCAGCGCGCCGGCCGGTAGCTCACAACCGTCGATTACAGTTTGACGCGTTCTGCACCTAACCCGCCCTTTACCCGTCCTGAGCGATAGTCCCTGCGAAATGGTGCTGACAACGGGGCGGCAATGCCGGACGTGAGACGTTACATGGCCCGCGCGGCGGAGTTGTTTCGCGTTCCCGCCGACAATCCCGAGCTGACGCGTGCGCAGTTCCAGGCGTTCTCCAAGCAGGTGCCGCTGCTCTATTTCATTCTCATCACCAATAGTCTGGCGCTCGCCTACACGTTCCTGCCGGTGGCGCCAGCGTGGCTGACGATTTCAGTGCCGGCGCTGCTGTCGACGATTACCGGCGTTCGCATGCTGTGGTGGCTGCGGCAGGGCGAGTCCGCCAGCAGCGACGCCGAGGTGCTGCGCAACCTCCGTGTCACCAACCGGATTGCCGGTCCGATCGGAGCGCTGTTCGTCGTCTGGTCGTTCGCGTTGTTTCCCTATGGCGATCCGTTCGCCAAGGGGCAGGTCGCGTTCTACATGGCGGTCACGGTCATCGGCATCATCTTCTGCCTCATGCATCTGCGCTCCGCGGCGCTGATCGTGACCCTCGTGGTCATCGTCCCCTATGTCGTCTTCTTCATGTCCACGGGCGTTCACGCGCTGCGGGCGATCGCTGTCAATCAGCTGCTCGTGTCCGGCGCCATGGTCACGGTGCTGTTCATCTACTATCGCGATTTCGCTGCGCTGGTTGCCAGCCGCAAATCGCTGCTCGCGGAGCAGGCCGCGACGCAAGCGCTGTCGGATGAAAACTTCCGGCTCGCCAATCTGGATTCGCTGACCGATCTGCCCAATCGCCGTCGCTTCTTCTCGGAGCTCACGCAAGCCTTCGCCGAGGCCGAGCGGGACGGCACGCGGCTTGCCGTCGGCATCATCGATCTCGACGGCTTCAAGCCGATCAACGACACCTATGGGCATACGGTCGGCGACCGCGTGCTGATGGAGGCCGCGCGCCGCATCCGCGACGCCTGTGCCGGCCATGGCGGCCAGGTCCATCTCGCCCGGCTCGGCGGCGACGAGTTCGGACTGGTGGTCGCCGGCAATCCAACGGACGACGATCTGCTCAACCTCGGACGGCAGATCACCGACCTCATCAAGCTGCCTTATCAGTTCGACACGACCCATACGGGCCTGTCGTGCTCGACCGGCTTTGCGCTGTATCCGCGCTCGGCCATGGTTGCGGATGCGCTGTACGAATGCGCCGATTATGCGCTCTACCACGCCAAGCGTCGCGCCCGCGGCCAGGCCATCATCTTCTCGACCGAGCTCGAGGCGGAGATCCGCAGCCGCAGCGTGATCGAGCATCTGTTGCGCACGGCCGATTTCGACGCCGAGATGGATCTGGCGTTTCAGCCGATCATGGACGCCACGAACGCACGCACCACCGGCTTCGAGGTCCTGGCGCGCTGGCACAGTCCCAAGCTGGGCACGGTGTCGCCCGCGAGCTTCATCCCGGCCGCCGAGCGGATCGGCGTCATCCGCAGCCTGACGCGTTGTCTCCTGGTCAAGGCGCTCGCCGCGGCGCGGACCTGGCCGGACGACATTCGCGTGTCGTTCAATCTCTCCGCACACGACATCTGTTCTCCGGACGGCGTTCTTCCGCTGCTGGCCGTCATCCATGCCAGCGGTGTGCCGCCGCGCCGCATCGAGTTCGAGATCACCGAAACCGCCGTCACCTTCGATTTCGCTCGTGCCGAGCAGTCGATCGCGGCATTGAAGGCGATCGGTTGCGGCATCTCGCTGGACGATTTCGGCACCGGCTACTCGTCGCTCAGCCACGTTCACCGGCTGCCGCTCGACAAGCTCAAGGTCGACCGCAGTTTCGTGAGCGACGTCAATGCCAATCCGATCAGCCACAAGATCATCAAGTCGCTGACCGGCCTCTGCGCCGACATGGAAATTTCGTGCGTAGTCGAAGGTGTCGAGACCAAGGAGCAGCTCGACAGCCTGCGGCGTCTGGGCGCGGACTACATCCAGGGCTACTACTTCGCCAAGCCGATGCCGGCCGATGCGGTTTCCGGCTTCCTCGCCCAGGAGCGCGAGCGCTTCGCCGAGCCGGCCGCGAAGGTCGTCGGCGCGAGCGCCTGACTCAGACCTCCGGCTCCCAGCCGGGCGGCGCGAGTTCGAATCCTTCGAACATGAAGCCCGGCGCCACCGTGCAGCCGACGAGCGTCCAATCGCCGCTGCTCTCGGCGGCCTGCCAGGCATGGGCGGGCACCACCGCCTGCGGTTGCTGGCCGGCTGCGAGGTCGATGCCCAGCGTCGTCGTTTGCGGCGCCTGGCCTTCGGCGGCGATCCGCAAGGTCAGCGGTGCCCCGGCATAGAAGTGCCAGGTCTCGACTGCATCGACCCTGTGCCAATGCGAACGCTCGCCGCGCGCAAGCAGGAAATAGATCAGCGTCGATGCGGCGCGGCCGGAGGCGTCGACGGCCGGATCGCGAAACGTCTCGCGAAAATGTCCGCCCTCCGGATGCGGCTGCAGACCGAGACGCGCGATGATGTCGGCAGCCGAGAGCGTAGCCATCGTCCTCAGCCCTACGACTTGTTCTTGCGCTCGCGCAACTCGCCGAACACCTGCTCGGCGCTCGCGCCCTTCATGCGCAGCCGCAGCGCGACGGCCGGATCGTCGGCGCGCAGGAACACGTTGGTGTTCTTTTCGTCGCCGAGCAGCGACGGGATGGTCGGCCGGTTGGCGGCACGGAGCCGTCCCACCTCGTCGGCGCGGGCTTTCAGTGCCTCGTTGTCGCCGTCGACGGTGAGGGCGAATTTGACGTTCGATGCGGTGTATTCGTGGCCGCAATACAGCCTGAAATCGTCCGGCAGGGCGCGCAGCTTGAGCAGCGAGTCCCACATCATCGAATAGGTGCCCTCGAACACGCGGCCGCAGCCGACCGAGAACAGCGTGTCGGCCGCAAACAACGCCTTGTCGGCATCGAACACGTAGGAGACGTGGTCGAGCGTATGGCCTGGCGTTTCCAGCACGCGCGCGAGCAATTCGCCGATCTTCACGACATCGCCATGGGCGACTCGCAGATCGACGTTGGCGATCGCCGTCGTCTTGTCGTGCGGCGCGACGACCCGGCAGCCATATTTCTGCTTGAGCTCGGCGACGCCGCCGACGTGGTCGTGATGATGATGCGTGATCAGGATGTCGGTGAGCGTCCAGCCTTCGGCGTCCAACTGCCGGACGATCGGTCCGGCCTCGGGGGCGTCGATCGAGGCAGTCGCACCGGTCGCAGGGTCATGGATCAGATAGCCGAAATTGTCGGACAGGCAGGTGAAGGCGCGGATGTCGGCGGCCATGATGTCTCCGTCGGCGGGACCGGGCGAGGCACGATGGTCGCGCTCGCGATGCCAGAGGTCGTGGAGGCGGAGCCCGGGCGCGGCGTTGCGGGCGGCCTCCGATGTGCCGGGCAGAGATATGGCGTTAACGCTGGAGGCGCAACGCAATATTGGGCGCGCGGCGGCGCGCGCCCGCATGATACATTGACGTCATGGACGTGATCGATCTGCGAAATTTCTATTCGGGTCGCCTCGGGATCGTCGCGCGGCTCCTGATCAACCGCGGTATCCGCGCGCGCTGGCCGAGCGCGGCCGGGCAGCGGGTGCTGGGCATCGGCTATCCCACGCCCTATCTCGGCTTGTTCCGCGAGGATTCCGAACGCTGCATCGCCTTCATGCCGGCGGCGCAGGGGGTGCTGAAATGGCCGACGGCACGGCCGACGCTGGCCTCGCTGGTGGACGAATTCTCGCTGCCGCTGCCCGATGCGGCGGTCGACCGCATCCTGATCGTGCATGCGCTGGAGATGTCGGACGACCCGGCCGGGCTGCTGCGCGAGATGTGGCGGGTGCTGGCGCCGGCGGGACGCATGATCATCGTGATCCCGAACCGGCGCGGCGTCTGGACGCGGACCGACAACACGCCGTTCGGCCATGGCCGGCCTTATTCGCGCTCGCAGATCACGCAGCTGCTGCGGCAGACCTGGTTCACGCCGACCGGCTGGGGCGAGGCACTGTTCATGCCCCCGGTTGGCGGCTGGTTCCTGAAATCGGCGATGGCCTGGGAGCGCGTCGGCGCGGCGCTGTCGCTGCCGTTCGCCGGTGTCCACATCGTCGAGGCGACCAAGCAGGTCTACCGGGTGATCCCGGCGCGCCGCGAGCGCATCCGGCTGATCCCGCGGCTCGAACCGGTGCTGGCGCCGTCGCCGTCGGCCCCCGGATCCAGTGGCTCCGGTCGCCGCGAGGCCGGTCCGCCGTCGCGCGAGGGATGATCCCGGGCCGTTCTCCTGCGCGCCTCCCGCACAAAAAAACGGGTGGGCTCTGAGCCCACCCGTTTCGTCATGATGGAGCGTAATCGCTATTCGCCCGGATTGAGATCCTCGCTCGGCGCCGGTGCAGCAGCGGCCGCTTCAGTGCGCGGACCATGCGGACGCCGGCGGCGGCGCGGATAGCGCTCGGCAGCGCCCTCGAAGGCGGCCGGGGGATTGGCGATCTGCGGCTGCGGACCGGTGATGAAGGACGGCAGCCGATCGACGCCGCTGTCGGCGATGACGGGCTGGGGTTGCGGCTGCGGCTGGTACTGGACGGGCTGCGGACGCTCGCGGTGCTCGCGCGGCTCCCGCTCGCGATGCTCCCGCGGTTCACGGTGCTCCCGCGGCTCGCGGTGTTCGCGCGGCTCGCGATGCTCACGCGCTTCGCGATGCTCGCGTGGCTGCTGCTCGCGCTGATAGGGCTGGTTGTCGCCGCGCTCGCGCTGGCCGCCTTCGCGGTCGCGCATGAAGGGCTGGGGCTGAGGCTGCGGCTGGGCCGGAACGAAGCCGGGCTCCTGGCCGAAATGCGAGAAGCTCTCGCCGTCATCATCGAGGTCGTCGACGGTCAGGTCCTCGGTGTTGCGCGGCTGCTGCGGCTGGTTCTGGCGGAATTGCTCCTGCGCGGCGGCAATCAGGCGGAAATAGTGCTCGGCATGCTGGTAGTAATTTTCGGCGGCAACGGGGTCACCCGAGGAGCGGGCGTCGCGGGCAAGCTGGACATATTTCTCGGCGACATGAGAGGCTGTGCCGCGGATCTTGATGTCCGGCCCGTTGGACTCGAACACCCTGGTCAGCGGATTCTGGCCGCGCCGGTTATTATTGTTGTTACCGCTGTTCCGGTTGCGCATCCGCTTGTTGTTCTGACCGTTTCTCATGTCCTGCCTTTATTCCAACCCTGCGTTAGGAGCACCGATTGTCTGAGCACTGATTGTTATGCACTGATTGTTATCGGAATACCGAGAGCGTATTGAAATACCTTCGCTGGGCTCGGGCGCCTCGCGCGCGGTCCAAATGGTCCCATCCGACCCATGTCGGTTCCGACATGCCGGTTTGATCCATGCCGATGTGATCGACAGCCGATTCTCTCGACAAAAGCGCGTTCAAAACGCGTTCCCCACCCGCCAGCCCCTGGGACCGGCGAACCACGTCATTCAGCCAGCCAAGGCGACATGCGCCACGACCACCCAGTTTGCTTAGCGTAAGACCTCAAGTGCAAAGTCAGGCTTTCGTTCGCTTTGCAGTCGCGGGCTGCGCAGCCATCCGGCTCTCGCGCTCAGCAGATCTGCGTTCTGGAACCTATCGCCCGGCGTGGCTCTCTGGCATCTGACCGCGGCGGTGTTCCGTGAATACCGCTCGTCGTGGCCTGCACCGGTGCTGTGAATGGAACGTAGTCGCTCCCGGGGGATATTCCAAGAGCTTTTTCCGTATCCCCGGACCTTTACCGGAGCTTTTTTAGGCCCATGACGGTTCGGGGAATACCGGCCAGATCGGCCCGGATCGTGGAGGAATCGGCCGCCAGGCCAGCCCTCACCATCAATGCAGCGACGCCGTCACTCTGGCCAAGCCCGACCTCCACGATGACAGCGCCGCCTGGCCGAAGCAGGGCCGCTGCCTGCGGGATCAGCGCGCGGTAGGCGTCGAGCCCGTCCTTGCCTCCGTCCAGTGCGCGCAGCGGATCATGACTGCGCACCTCGACGTCGAGCTCGCTGATCTCGGACGACGGAATGTAGGGCGGGTTCGACACGATCAGGTCGAAGCCAGCGGACAGCGCTGCTGCATAGGAGCAGGCGACGAAGCCGGCGCGGTCGGCCAATCCGAGCGCGCGCGCATTGTCCCGCGCGGTGGCCAGCGCGCCCACGCTGATGTCGGTGCCGACGCCATGGGCCCGTGGCAGCTCGGACAGCAATGCCAGCAGGATCGCGCCGGAGCCGGTACCGAGATCGGCGATGCGCAAGGGGCGCGTCAGGGCGCCGCCGGCGGCGAGATGCTCGAGTGCCAGTTCGACCACGGTCTCGGTGTCCGGCCGCGGCACCAGCGTATCCGCCGAGAGCTGCAGCGGCAGGCCCCAGAACTCCTTGGCTCCGAGGAGGCGCGCCACCGGCTCGCCGACCAGCCGGCGTTGCACCAGCGCTTCCAGACGTTGCGCATCCTCGTGGGATAGCTGCCGTTGGCCATGCATTACGAGACCGGTGAGGTCGAGCTGAAGCGCATGGCCCAGAAGCAGCCGCGCATCGAGCTCCGGCGAATCGAGACCGGCGGCCGCAAAGCGGGCCGCAACCGCGCGCCGCGCCGAGTCGATGTTTGCGCCGGCGATGATCTCGGTCATCGCCCGCGCTCTCTCCACGGGTCATCCCCGCGAACGCGGGGATCCATACGCCGTGCCGTTGCGAGGCGGAAGGTCGGAGTTGCAGCCTTTGCCAGCCACGAATGCCTGTGGTGATGGGTCCCGGCGTTCGCCGGGACGACAGCTGATGTGCCGCAACACGGTCGCGCTTCGGTTGGCAGCGCGCAGGCGCCGCTCACGCCGCAGCGCCCTGCGCGGCAAGCTGTGCCGCCTGATGCTCCGTCGTCAGCGCGTCGATCAGTTCGCCCAGCGCTTCGCCCGCGATCACCTGCGGCAGCTTGTAGAGCGTCAGATTGATGCGGTGGTCGGTGACGCGCCCCTGCGGGAAATTGTAGGTGCGGATGCGCTCCGAGCGGTCGCCGGAGCCGACCTTCTCCTTGCGCTCGGCCGAGCGCGCCGCGTCGACCTTCTGCCGCTCGGCGTCGTAGATGCGCGACCGCAGGATGTTCATCGCCGAGGCGCGGTTCTTATGCTGCGAGCGGCTGTCCTGCATCATCACCACGATGCCGGTCGGAAGGTGGGTGATGCGGATCGCCGATTCGGTCTTGTTGACGTGCTGGCCGCCGGCGCCCTGCGCGCGCATGGTCTCGATGCGCAAATCGTCCTGCTTGATGTCGACGTCGACATCCTCGACCTCGGGCAGCACGGCGACCGTCGCCGCCGAGGTGTGGATGCGGCCCTGCGTCTCGGTATCCGGCACGCGCTGCACCCGGTGCACGCCGGATTCGAACTTCAGCTTGGCGAAGGCGCCGCGGCCCTGCACCTCGGCGATGATCTCCTTGTAGCCGCCGACGGTGCCTTCGGACGCCGAGATCACCTCGACCTTCCAGCCCTGCAGGGCGGCGAACCGTTCGTACATGCGGAACAGATCGCCGGCGAACAACGAGGCCTCGTCGCCGCCGGTGCCGGCGCGGATTTCGAGCACGACGTTGCGGTCGTCCATCGCATCCTTGGGCAGCAGCGCGACACGGATCTTCTGCTCGAGCTCGCCGCGGCGCGCGATCAGCTCGTCGCGCTCCGCCTCGGCCATCGCCCGCATCTCGGCATCGGTGGCGGGATCGGCGATCAGCGCCTCGGTGTCGGCGAGTTCTTTGACTCCTGCACGATAGGCCTTCACCGCGTCGATCAGCGGATTGAGCTCGGCGAGCTCGCGGGTGATCTGCACGTAGCGGTCGGAATTGACCTGGCCGAGCAGCTCCGCCTCGAGCGAGGCGTGATGCGCGAGCAGGACATCGAGTTTGGCTTCGGGAAGCGACGACATGTTGCAATCTGATCTGGGAACAAACGATACGGACGGAAGGCGGCCGGCGCGACAGGCCGGCTACAGCGCGAGGCCTTCGCTCTCGGCGAACTCGGTCAGCTTCTGCCGCATCGAGAAGCTGCCGGCCGGCGCGGCCAGCCATTCGGCCATCTTCGTCGCCGCCTTGCCGGCGTCGAGTTCGAGGATCATCGCCTTCACAGGGCCGTGCGCGGTGGCCGACAACGACAGCGAGCGGTAGCCGAGCGCGATCAGCGCCAATGCGCCGATCGGCTTGGAGGCCATCTCGCCGCACAGTGACACCGACCGTTTCGCCGCCTTGGCCTTGTGCACGATCTGCTGCAACGCCCGCAGGATCGGCGTCGACAGCGTGTCGAAGCGCTCGGAGACCTTGGCGTTGCCGCGATCGACCGCGAACAGGAACTGGAACAGGTCGTTCGAGCCGACCGAGATGAAATCGACCTTCGAAAGCAGCTCGTCGAGCTGATACAGCAGCGCCGGGACCTCGAGCATGGTGCCGACGTCGACGCGCTCCGGCAGCGTGTGGCCGTGCTGGCGCAGATAGGTCAGCTCGCGCTCGACGATCGCCTTGGCCGTGTCGAACTCGGCGACTTCCGAGATCATCGGGAACATGATGCGCAGCGAGCGGCCGCCGCCGGCGCGCAGCAGCGCCCGGATCTGGCCGCGCAGCAGGCCCGGACGGTCGAGGCCGAGGCGGATCGCGCGCCAGCCGAGCGCCGGGTTCTCCTCGATCACGGTCTCCATGTAGGGCAGCGCCTTGTCGCCGCCGATGTCCAACGTGCGGAACGTGACCGGCTTGTGGCCGGCGGCGTCGAGCACCGTGCGATACAGCGCCAGCTGGTCGCTGGAGCGCGGCAGGCTGGCGGACACCATGAACTGCAACTCGGTGCGGAACAGGCCGATGCCGGCGCTGCCGGTGTCCTCGATATGCGGCAGGTCGATGACCAGGCCGGCATTTATCATCAGCTCGACCGGCTGGCCGTCCTTGGTCACGCAGGGCTTGTTGCGCAGCTCGCCATATTGCGCCTGGCGGCGGGCGCGGAAGCGCACCCGTTCGGCATAGGCGGATTCGATCTCGGAGGACGGCCGAACGTAGATCGAGCCCGACGTGCCATCGACGATGATGGCGTCGCCGGGATCGGCGATGCCCGGCGCGTTCGGCACCTCGCCGACGGCGGGAATGCCGAGCGCACGGGCCACGATCGCGACATGCGAGTTGGCGGTGCCTTCCTCGAGCACGAGGCCGCGCAGCCGTTTGCGGTCGTAGTCGAGCAGCGCCGCCGGACCCATCGCGCGCGCGATCAGGATGGCGTTGTCGGGCAGGTGCTCGCGACGCGGCGCGTGGTCCTGGCCCACCAGCTGGCGCAGCAGCCGGTAGCCGAGATCCTCGAGATCGTGCAGGCGCTCGCGCAGATACGGATCGGTCGAGCGCAGCATGCGGGCGCGGGTGTCGGACTGCACGCGCTCGACGGCGGCTTCGGCCGTGAGGCCGGTCGCCACCGCCTCGTGCAGCTTGTGCGACCAGCCCTGATCGTTGGCGAACATGCGATAGGCTTCGAGCACCTCGCGGTGCTCGCCGCCATCGGCGACGTCACCGCGCTCCAGCATGCGGTCGAGGTCGGCGCGCAGCTTGAGCAGCGCGGCGTCGAGCCGCTTGATCTCCTTGGGCAGGTCCTCGGCGATGTAGTTGTTGATGACGACGCGCGGCTCGTGCAGCACGACATGGCCGAGCGCGATGCCATCGGAGAGCACCGTACCGGTCTTGTGGATCGAGTGCCGCGCCGCCGGCTCGGCGCCGGGCTGGGCGAGCGCTGCGAGCTCGCCGGAGGCGATCATCTCGGCGAGCACCATCGCGGTGGTCTGCAGCGCCTCGACCTCTTCCTCGACATAGGTGCGCTTGGCGCGGTTCTGCACCACCAGCACGCCGAGCGTGTTGCCGGCGCGCAGGATCGGCACGCCGAGGAAGGAGTGGTAGATCTCCTCGCCGGTCTCCGGGCGATACGAGAAGGCGGGGTGGCTCTGCGCGTCGTTCAGGTTGAGCGGCGTGGCCTCGCTGGCGACGAGGCCGACAAGGCCCTCATGCGCGCTCAGCACGGTCATGTGCACGGCGTCGCGGTTCAGACCTTCGGTAGCGTAGAGCTCGAGCGTATTGTCGACGCGCAGCACATAGACCGAGCAGACCTCAGCGACCATGTTGGCCGCGATCAGCACCACGATCTTGTCGAGCCGCTCCTGTGCCGAGACCTGCTCCGCCATGGTCTCGCGAAGCCGTCTGAGCAGGACGCGGGGGCCTCCCGACGCGCTTCGCATGTGGCACAATCCCCCTTCCTGGGGCCAGCCCGGCACGCGGCCGGATCTGGCGCTAAACTCGCGGCATCGAACAGCTTTCTCGATTCGGCACTATCGCACGCTCAGAGTGCCGGCCCGAACCAGAACAACCATCACTGGAGCACAGTTTGCGGCTGCCATCCTGCGATGGCGTATAGCGAATTAGGGCTTGTTTTGCCAAGCAAAACGCCTGCCACCGCGGGCGGCGTCAACGGCTTTCGAACGATCTTCGGCCCGTCCCGCTGTCACATAACGGGACAGGTGTGGTCGCGGAGGAGGATTTTCTAGGCCTGGTCCAGTCCGTAGAGCGTATGCAGCGTGCGGACGGCGAGCTCGGTGTAGGCGGCGTCGATCAGCACCGAGAACTTGATCTCGGAGGTCGTGATCGCGCGGATATTGATGTTGCGGGCGGCGAGCGCGGCAAATCCCTTGGCGGCGACGCCGGCATGGCTGCGCATGCCCGAGCCGATCACCGAGACCTTGGCAACGTCGGTCGCGGTATCCAGGCGCTGATAGCCGATCTTGTCCTTGGCCGCCGTGATGGTCTCGCGCGCGCGATTGTAATCGGTGGCCGGCACCGTGAAGGTGAGATCGGTGGTCTTGCCGTCTTCGGAGACGTTCTGGACGATCATGTCGACGTTGATGTTGGCATCCGCCAGTGGTCCGAAGATCGAGGCGGCAACACCCGGCTTGTCCTCGATCTGGCGCACCGAGATCTGGGCCTCGTCCTTGGAGAAGGCGATGCCGGTCACGACGTGATTTTCCATGATTTGTTCCTCGCTGCAGATCAGCGTCCCCGGCGGCTGGTTGGCGTGCGGGTCGATATCCTCGGGCTTGTCGAATGAGGAGCGGACAAAGATCGGCATGTTGTGGACCATGCCCAGTTCCACCGAGCGGACCTGGAGCACCTTGGCGCCCTGGGACGCCAGCTCCAGCATGTCCTCGAAGGCGATCTTGTCGAGCCGCTTGGCCTTCGGCACCACCCGGGGATCGGTGGTATAGACGCCGTCGACGTCGGTATAGATGTCGCAGCGGTCGGCCTTGATGGCGGCCGCGATCGCCACCGCCGAGGTGTCCGAGCCGCCGCGGCCGAGCGTGGTGATTCGCCCGGTTTCGGCGTTGATGCCCTGGAAGCCGGCGATGACCGCGACCTCCTTGCGGTCGCGAAAGCGCTGGATCAGCTCGGAGCCGTCGATATCGACGATTCGCGCCGAGGCATGGGCGTCGCTGGTCTTGATCGGGATCTGCCAGCCCTGCCACGAGCGGGCCTGGATGCCCATGCCCTGCAGCACGATCGCCAGCAGGCCGGACGTGACCTGCTCGCCCGAGGCCACGACGGCGTCGTATTCGCGCGCATCGTGCATCGGCGACGCCTCGGTGCACCAGGCGACCAGTTCGTTGGTCTTGCCCGACATCGCCGAGACGACCACGGCGACCTCATGACCGGCATCGACCTCGCGCTTGACGTGGCGCGCGACGTTGCGGATGCGGTCGATGTTGGCGACGGAGGTGCCGCCGAATTTCAGCACGAGGCGACCCATGACGACGCGCTCATTCCCATCAGGAGGATAAGTTGACCGGCTGAGCGCGAAACCGGAGGCGCGCCAGCCGAAACGCGCGTATACATAGCGCCGCGGCTGGGGGCAAGACGGTTCCTTGTGGTGACAGGGTCAGGTTAAGGGTCAGGTTAGAGGCTTGGAATGGCGCGTTACATCGACGAAATCCTGCAACCCGGCGAGAAGGTGCTGTATTCGACCAATGCGCACTGGATGTTCTACCTTCCGGCGATCGGGGCCTGGATCGTCGTGTTCGGATTGCTCGTCCTCACCCGCATGACCGTGAACGACAATCTGGTCATGCTGTGCCTGGCCACCGCCGCCGTCATCGCCATTGTTGCGCTGTATTGGACGGTCCGGGCCTGGTTCCATCGTCTCACCACCGAGACGGACGTCACCAATCGCCGCGTCGTGCACAAAACCGGTTTCATCAAGCGCCGTACCTTCGAGATGGCCCTCGACAAGGTCGAGAGCGTCGACGTCAACCAGACCATCATGGGACGGGTTCTCAATTACGGTGATGTCACCATCTTGGGTGTGGGCGAGGGCAAGGAAACCATTTCGACCATCGCGGAGCCGCTGGCGTTCCGGAACGCCATCACGGCGCGTTAGCCCGGTACGGCGCCGCAGCTTCGATCATTGAGTATTCAGCGATGACAATGCCTCAGGATTCCCGCAGCCCTTCTGTTCCCTCCGGCTCGACCGTCGATCCGGCCGAAATCGCGAAGTTCTCGAAACTGTCCGAGACCTGGTGGGACCCCAAGGGCAAGATGGCGCCCCTGCACAAGATCAACCCGCTGCGCCTGACCTATATCCGCGATGCCGCCTGCCGGAAATTCGAGCGCAACGCCAAGAGCCTCAACTGCCTGTCGGGGCTGCGCATGCTCGACATCGGCTGCGGCGCGGGATTGCTGTGCGAGCCGTTCACACGGCTGGGCGCGCAGGTCGTCGGCGTCGACCCCTCGGCCAGCAACATTGCCGCTGCCAGGCTGCATGCCGAGAAGGGTCATCTGTCGATCGACTACCGCTGCACCACGATCGAGGAGATGGACCCGCGCGAGCGCTTCGACATCGTGCTGGCGATGGAGGTCGTCGAGCACGTCACCGACGTCAGTGCCTTCCTCGGCCGCTGTGCCGCGGTGCTGAAGCCGGGCGGCATGATGGTGGTCTCGACCCTGAACCGCAACTGGAAGAGCTTTGCGCTCGCCATCGTCGGCGCCGAATACGTGCTGCGCTGGCTGCCGCGCGGCACGCACGAGTGGAGCAAGTTCGTCACGCCGGACGAACTGACCAAATACCTGCTCGACAACCGCCTGGTCATCACCGAGCAGAGCGGCGTCGTCTACAGCCCCTTCGCCGACCGCTGGAGCCTGTCGACCGACATGGACGTGAACTACATGGTGGTCGCCGAGCAGATGGTCTAGCCGGCGCGGTGTGCCCGGCTGCCGCTCCACAACCGGTGTCGATGGGGTGCGATCCCAAGCCACATCCGGCAATTGCCGGCGTCGGCCGCGCTCACGCCGTCCGATCCGCCAGCCCCACCGCCCACAGGGCGAACGCATAGACGATCGCGACCTCATCCAGCCGGTTGAAGCGCCCGGAGGCGCCGCCGTGGCCGGCGCCCATGTTGGTGCGCAGGATCACCGGACCGCCCCCGGTCATCGTCGCGCGCAGCCGCGCGATCCATTTCGCCGGCTCCCAATAGGTGACGCGCGGATCGGTCAGGCCGGCCATGGCCAGGATCGCCGGATAGTCCTTGGCCGCGACGTTGTCGTAGGGCGAATAGGACAGGATGGTGCGGAAATCCCTCTCGCTGTCGATCGGGTTGCCCCATTCGGGCCATTCCGGCGGCGTCAGCGGCAGGGTGTCGTCGAGCATCGTGTTCAGCACGTCGACGAACGGCACCTCGGCGACGATGCCGGCGAACAGCTCGCCTGCACGGTTGGCGACCGCGCCCATCAGCATGCCGCCGGCACTGCCGCCATGGCCGACGATGCGGCCGGCCGCTGTGTAGTTCGCCGTGATCAGCGCCCGGGCGCTAGCCGCGAAATCGTCAAAGCTGTTGGTCTTCTTCTCGCGCTTGCCGTCGAGGTACCAGCCCCAGCCCTTGTCGGTGCCGCCGCGGATATGGGCGATGGCGTAGACGAAGCCGCGGTCGACCAGCGACAGCCGGTTGGTGCTGAAAGACGCCGGCATCGCATGCCCATAGGAGCCGTAGCCATAGAGCAGCAGCGGCGCCGAGCCGTCGGCCTTGAAGTCGCGCCGGTGCAGCAGCGACACCGGCACCTCGGCGCCATCATCGGCCTTCGCCATGATGCGCGTGGTGACGTAGTCGGCCGGATTGTGCCCGGACGGAATCTCCTGGCGCTTGCGCAAGGTTTTCGCGCGCGTCACCATGTCGTAGTCCCACACCTCCGACGGCGTCGTCATCGACGAATAGGCAAAGCGCAGGTTGGTCGTATCGAACTCGTAGGAGCCCATCGCGTCGAGCGAATAGGCGCCCTCGTCGAAGGCGATCGCGTGCTCCTCGCCGGATGTCAGGTCGCGGATCACGATCGACGGCAGCGCGTTGGCGCGCTCCAGTCGCACGAGATGGCCCGCATAGAGATCGTGGTCGAGCACGTAGATGCCGGCGCGGTGCGGAATGAGGTCGCGCCAGTTGGCGCGCTCGGGCGTAGACAGCGGCGCGGTGACGATCTTGAAGTCGATCGCGCCATCGGCATTGGTCAGGATGAACAGCTCGTCGCCGCGGTCGGCGATCGAATATTGCACGCCGTTCTCGCGGGCGGCGACGAGCCGCGGCGGCGCCTCGGGATGGTCGAGATCGATCAGCCGCTGCTCGGAGGTCTCGTGGTCGCCGCCGGCGATGACGCAGAACCGGCCCGAGGTCGACTCGTGCACATGGGTGAACCAGCCGGTGTCCTTCTCCTCGTACACCAGCACGTCATCGGCCTGCCTGGTGCCGAGCTTATGCCGCCACACCTGCATCGGGCGGTGATTGTCGTCGAGCTTGACGTAGAAGAAGCTCGTGCAGTCGCGCGACCACACCGCGCCGCCGTCGGTCTCCTCGACGACGTCGGCGAGATCATCGCCGCCATCCCAGTCGCGCACGCGGATGGTGAAATATTCCGAGCCCTTGGTGTCGGCGCTCCAGGCGACGCGCTTGTGGTCGTGCGAATGCCGGCTGCCGCCGAACTTGAAATACTCATGCCCGCGCGCCAGCGCGTCGCCGTCGAGCCCGATGGTCTCCGCTCCGCCGTTGCGCGGCGTCCGGCAGAACAATTCGTGCTGGCCGCCCTCGCGGTACTTGCGGAAATAAGCGTAGGGCCCGTCCGGCGACGGCACCGAGGAATCGTCCTCCTTGATGCGGCCGCGCATCTCCGCGACGAGCTTCTTCTGCAGCGGTGAGGTGTGGCCGAGCACGGATTCCGCATAGGCGTTCTCGGCTTCGAGATAGGCGCGGATATCAGCATCCAGCAGCGACGGATCGTGCAGCACCTCCTGCCAGCGCGCGTCTTTCAGCCATGCATAGTCGTCCTGCACGGTGATGCCGTGGCGGGTGAAGCTGTGCTGATGGCGCGGCGCCACCGGCGCTGTTTTGCTGCTGTCTGTCATCTCGTCCTTTACGGGGTCACGCTCTCGCCGAGCCATTGGATCGCGGCGTCGAGGCCGCCGCGGCCGTGCGGGATCTTCAACGCCACCAGCGCCATTTCGATCACGCCGAGCGTGCCCAGCACCATCGGCGCGTTGACATGGCCCATATGGGCGATGCGGAACGCCTGGCCCTGCAGATCGCCGATCCCGGTGCCGAGCACGACGCCGCACTGCTCCTTGCAGTAGGTCTGCAGCACCGCCGGATCATGGCCGCCGCCGACCAGCACCGTGGTCACGGTGTTGGAGCGCTCGGCGGCGTCTGCGATATTGAAGCCGATCACCTGGCCCTCGCTCCACTTCGCCACCGCGCGTCGCACGGCCTCGGCGAGCAGCTCATGGCGGCGGAAGGCGTGCGGCAGCCCTTCGTCGAACAGCATGTCCATGGCCTGGCGCAGCGCGAACAAGAGATGCACCGGCGCGGTGCCGCCATATTTGCGATAGTGCTCGGTGCCCTCGCGCTCGCTCCAGTCCCAATAGGGCGTGCGCATGTTGGCGCGCTTGTGCGCCTCGAGCGCGCGGGCGTTCGCGGCGACGAAGCCGAGACCGGGCGGCGTCATCAGGCCCTTCTGCGAGCCGGACATCGCGACGTCGATGCCCCATTCATCCATCTCGAACGGCATGCAGCCGAGCGAAGCGACGGTGTCGACCATGTAGAGCGCCGGATGGCCTGCGGCCTTGATGGCGCGGCCGATCGCCTCGACGTCATTGACGACGCCCGACGCCGTATCGATCTGCGCCACCACGATCGCCTTGATGGAGTGCTCCTTGTCGGCGCGCAGCCGCGCCTCGACCTCGGCCGGCCGCACCGCGCGGCGCCAGTCGCCACGGAGCACTTCGACGTCGGCGCCCATCGCGCGTGCCGCATTGCCCCAGCCGATCGCGAAGCGGCCGCTCTCCAGCACCAGCACCTTGTCGCCGCGCGCCAGCACGTTGGAGAGCACGGCCTCCCAGGCGCCGTGACCGTTGGCGATGTAGATGTAGGTCTTGCCCTTGGTCGCGAACAGCCGGCCGAGGTCGGACATGATGCCGTCGGTCAGCTCGACCATCTGCTTGGAGTAGATGTCGAGCGCGGGGCGGTGCATCGCCTGCAGCACCTCGTCGGGCATCGTGGTGGGTCCCGGGATGGCCAGAAACTCCCGGCCCGCGCGAACGGTCATTGTCAGTGTCCTCGGCGATGTGGTTTGGCGGTTGAGGGTGGTCACGGGCTCTCGCACACGGCTGGCCCAGCGTCGTTTTACGTGGCGCGGCGCATTAAGAAAAGCCGGAGAAGCCGGGGGGCTGGCATGCCCCGGCAGGCCGGCGCGTCGGGCCGTCAGCGCCGCGTCTCGCGGCAGCCGGCGGCCTCCGCCTCCTCGACCGAGCAGAACCAGCGGGTGCCCTTGGCGACGTGCATCTTGATCTGCGCGTACCAGCGGCTCTTCGGCGTGTGATAGATGCACTCGCCGGCGCCGTTGACATTGCCCTTGATGGTGCAGTCCGGCGAGGGCGCGACCGGGCCCGAAGCCGAGGCGAGCAGGATCTTGCGCGCGCCCTCCGGCGGCTTGGTGGCGCCGAGGATCGCAGTCTTCTTGTTGCGCACGCGCCAGTCCCATGGTGCGATGAACGCGCCCTGCCACATGCCGGCCTTGGCGGCCCGCGCCTCTGCCTCATCGGGCTCGTAGTCGCGCGAGAGGGTGCGATAGGCCAGCGCCCAGCCGCTGCGCACCAGCCATTTCTGGATGTCCTCGCCGTCGACGTCGCAGCGCGCCACCTGGCGCCCGCGGCGATCGATCGAACGCGGATGACAGGTCCAGCTCTTGCCGTCCGCGTGCTTGATCAGCTCGTCACGCGCGGCCACGCCGCAGGTCCAGCGCTCGCCGTTCTTGTTGAGGCAGAGCTGATCCACGGAGGGCGCGTCGATGCCGCCGAGCCGGATGCGGGTGGCCCCGATCGTGATCCCGTCGGCCTCACGGATCTTGGGAATCCCGGTGATGTCGGCCGCGGACGCGACGGAGGGCAGCAGCAGGAGGAGCGCGAGCAGGGCTGGTTTCATCGACATCAACGGGCGCGGGTCGTCCTTGGGGATGGGCAATAGCAGCGATAGTGCGGCGGATCGCCCGCCAGTTCCAGCGCCGCGATTGCCTGAGTCGCTCAACTTCGCGCGATGGCGGCCGAAAGTAGGAGCCGAGCTATGGCCAAGGCGTCGCTCTGCTCCCCTCCCCGCAAGGGGGAGGGGAGCGCACCGCCCTTGCCGCCGAGATCGCGCTCGATCAGTTCACCGCCACCCGCCGGGCCAGCGCCAGGCCCATCAGCACAAACGCGGATGTCACCTCGGGGCCGCCGACCAGGATGCGGGTCGGGGTCTTCATCTTGTTCCACTCATAGGCGCGGTACGGATGGCGCCGGCCGCCCTCGCCGAACGACGTCACGATGCAATGCACCGCCGGCGCGAAGCTCGCTGCGGCGCCGCCGAGATGGCCGAGCGCGATCAGCGCGAGCGCCGCGTCGAACGGATTCATCTCGCGGCCGATCAGCTCGTCCTCGACATAGGCGAGCACGCGCAGGCGGATGAGCTCGAACGCGCCGTCGGGATCGATCGCCTGCCGCGCCGCCGGTGGCAGCGCCATGAAGGCGTGGTAGCAGCGGCCGAAATAGGCGCAGTACAGCTCCGGCAAATAATAGATGTGCGAGCGCGGATCGGCGAAGGCGCCGCTCAGCACCAGCCGCTGCTGGAAGCCGACGATCCGCCTGACGACGTCGAGCCTGCCTTGCGTCTCCAGGACCTGCCAGCGCTTGAGATTGCGGAACGAGACCTCGAGCACGTCGAGATTCAGCGTCGGATCGAGATCGTTGCCGTAGGGCCGCTCGCCGGCCAGGCTGTCGATCCAGGTCGCGATACCGCCTTCATAGTCGATGTTGTCGTTGATCGGCACCGTCACGCGCGGCTCGTTGCCGCCGGCGCGCACCTGGTAGCCCGCATAGAAATCCAGCAGCGGCTGGCTCAACATCGGATCGTCCGATCCGGCCTGCGTCGCCGCCGAGAACGAGCATGCCGTGGTGTCGCAATCCGGCACGTAGACGCCGAAGCCGAGGTCCTGCTTGATCTGGGTGAAGAAGCGCGAGAACCGCGGATGCGGATGCGGCGCCAGCGCGGTGACGACGTCGTAGCTCTTGCCGTCGGCGCCGCGCACCTGCTCGCGGCTGATGGTCAGGCAGAACTCGACCATCGCGGCGATGGCGCCGCGCGCCGCGCTCGTCTGCTCCGATGAGGCGAGGCCGGTCTCCAGATAGCTCAGCAGCGCCTCGGTGAAGAACGCGTCGTAATACGCCGAGCGGTGGCGGATCTGCACCGGCTCCCACATCGGTTCGGCGATGCCGCGCCACGGCGGATTGATCACCGCGGCCGCCGGCGAGCGCGCGATGAAGACGCGGGCGAGGTTGAACAGCAGGGTCGAGTTCTTGTAGCCGCGCGCGTCGAGCCCCTGCAGCGCCATCTGGACCTCGGAGCCCTTCATGTCGGGATCGCCGATCAGGTTG
This sequence comes from Bradyrhizobium sp. SZCCHNS3002, assembly GCF_032377435.1. Taxonomy (NCBI): domain Bacteria; kingdom Pseudomonadati; phylum Pseudomonadota; class Alphaproteobacteria; order Hyphomicrobiales; family Nitrobacteraceae; genus Bradyrhizobium; species Bradyrhizobium sp. SZCCHNS3002. Next base: position 467,544 of record NZ_JAUHHY010000004.1, on the reverse strand, counting down.
AAGGCGGCATAGGTCGGGATGAAGCCATTGCGGCTGAACGAGCCGAGCAGGTCGGCACCGCAGGCCCGGATCACCCGGTCGATCTCGCCGGCCGGCGGCATGGCCGCCGCCGCAGTCCGGCGCGGCGGGGCAGGGTGGTGCAAGGCGATGCTGTCGACGAGATCGGCGACCGGGCGGCCGATCTGCTCCCAGTCCGGCGTCGGATTGTCGCGGGCGAGAACCAGCGCGTCGCGCAGCGCATTGAGGCGAGCGGGATCGTTCAGCTCGGGCAGGCCGGCACGGCGCAGCAATGCGCGCAGCGCCGGGTTCCCCAGCGCGGTCCGGTAGAATTTCGACAGATGCGGGTCGCCGCTGCCGGGCCGGCGCAGGATGGGGTCGCAGACCTCGTACAGCGAGGGCCCATCCTTCCGGGCCGTCAGTGCGCGACAGGCCGCGCCGGCGAAATACTGGAAACTCAAGCGAGGACTCGCGGGTTGTCGGAGGCGGGACGAACGGCATGCGCTGCTCGAAACGCCCCACAAACGGCGCGCCGTGCGCATGCATGGGGCAAACTGACACGCTCGACCGCCAAAGACAACGTGACGGCGGTCACGGCGCGGGAGGCGGATTTGGCGGCAATGTGGCCTCCCGGCGGTCCGCCCAGGGCCGTTTGGAGATCGCCGCCATGGTTAAATTTGCGTTTCTCTTCAAGTGCTTGAAAAGTCAATGGTGTTCCGATGTTGCCCTGGGTGCTCGTTCGGGTTAATCCTTTCTTCGTTGCGGCGCCGCAATTTGCGCGCATTGGGACGACACATCGTCTCGCAACCCCTCAAACCTCAGAGGCGCCAGCGCGACCAAAGGGTGCACCCCTTTGGCATCGACGGGCAGGCTCGGACCAGGATTGACGTGATGACCGCAAGGCAGCCTTCTCTTTCCCGCCGATCGGCCGTGATCGCCGCCGCGCTTCTCTGCACGGTGTCGCTCGCGATCGGCGCGCATGCTGCCCTCAACAAGCGTTCGCTCGAGGCGCCCAAGGCGGCGGTCTCCGAGCAGAGCAGCGTGGCGACCGGCAACGGCGCGCGCCTCGCGCTCGTCATCGGCAATGGTCACTATCCCGATGCGAACGCGCCGCTGGTCCAGCCGATCAACGATGCCCGCGCGCTGACCGGCGCGCTGCGCCGCGACGGCTTCGATGTCGATGTCGTCGAGGATGCCAACAAGGACGACATGACCCGCGCGGTCGAGCGCCTCAAGGCCAGGATCAAGCCCGACTCGGTCGTGATGCTGTTCTTCGGCGGCTACGCCATCCAGGCGGGACGCGAGAGCTACATGATCCCGGTCGACGCCAAGATCTGGCGGGAAGCCGATGTGCGCCGCGAGGGCACCAGCATCGAGCGCCTGCTCGATACGGTCAGCGAGCAGGGCGCGCGCGCCAAGCTGGTGGTGATCGACGCCGCCCGCCGCAATCCCTATGAGCGCCGCTTCCGCGCCTATTCGCACGGCCTCGCGCCGATCAACGCGCCGGCCAATGCGCTGATCCTGTCGTCGGCGACGCCGGGCAAGGTGCTGGACGATCCGAAGGGCCAGAACAGCGTGCTGGTCAGCGAACTGCTGAACCAGCTCGGCAAGAGCCCGAGCGCCGAGACCGTGTTCAACAAGACCCGCAACGCCATCGCCCGCAGCTCCGACGGCGAGCAGGTGCCGACGGTCTCGTCCTCCCTGGTCGAGGACATCCGCTTCAGCGCCGACGTCGCCAACGCCGGCAGCTGAGGCCTGGGGTTTCCATCTCTCGTTCAATGCGTCTGACGCTCAGAGCGCCTGAGCGTTTGCCCCCCTCTCACCAAGCTGACGGTCAGCTCCCCTCCCCCTTGCGGGGAGGGGTTGGGGGTGGGGGTCCACGGGCGCCGCGCGTCGTTGGCTTGAGCCTTTGCTGCAAACATCCTGCTTTGGCGGATGCGGGAGCGATCCTCCCGCATGGCGCTGCCTTGGATCGCTGAAAACCTCCCAGGAGCTGGCTCGCAAATCACGTCGAGCGCGACTCGGAGAACCCCCACCCCCGACCCCTCCCCGCCAGGGGGAGGGGAGCCGACCGCCACTGGCGCGACCTCCCCATTTCATCCGTTCCGCAGGACTCGGCCGCCGCCCTCAATTGCTCGCCATCACCGGCCGCACCGGGTCGCCCTCGCGCAGCAGCGCGCCGGCGCGGGTGACGACGACGTCGCCCTCGGCGAGGCCGTCGCGGATCTCGACCTGGCCGCCGGCCATCAGGCCGATTTCGACCCGCTTGGTCTCGATGCGCTGGGCGCGCACCACCTGCACCACGGTGCCGTCCGGATCGTACAGCACGGCGGTCAGCGGCACCGCGACGCCGCAGCTCTGGCCGATCTTGATCACGGCGCGGCCGAACGAATTCACCAGCAGCCGCGCCGTGCCGTTGATGCCGATGAAGGCCTGGCCGAGCTGGCTGTTCGGCTCGACGGTGGGCGCCACCCTTCGGATCTTGCCTTCGACCTCGCCGGCCCCGACGATGCGGATCCGCGCGGTCTGGTTGACCGCGAGCTTGCCGAGCTGCGCTGATGGCACCAGGCCGACGAGATCATATTCGTTGCGGGCGAGAATGGAGAACAGCGCCTCGCCGCGGCCGGAGGCGAAGGCGCCGATGGTGGCGCTCGACGACAGGATTGTGCCCGCGACCGGCGCCTGGATCATGATCGTGCCGCCCTCCGGCGGCGTCAGCCGCGCCAGGTTCTGCCCGGCCGTGACGCTGTCGCCGGCATCGACCAGCACCTCCGCGACCTTCAGTCCGGGACGGTCGGGCCTGACGGCGGTCTCGTTGCGCGCCAGCACCATGCCGGACACCTCGACCGTGTTGTCGAAGCAGGCCTTGGTCGCCTTGAGCACGCTGACCGCGGCGCCCTTCGGTGCGCTGTCGTCGGCTGCCAGCACCGGCTGGATCAGGGCCAGCACGCCGGCCGCGGCCAATAGCGGCATCCGGCGCATCGTGGCAATTGCGGCATGTCGCATGCGAAACCGATCCTCGCGAACTCACGTCAATTGAACGGCTGAAGTCGGGATAGCAGACGTGCAGCCGCCGGGCCAGCCGACCCGCGTCCCTGGTAGTCGCGCCAGCATGCTGCGACGTTCAGCGGAGGACCCCCGAACTTTCTCGGCAGGGTCCACGTTGACGCTGCCGAATGTCGGCCATCTCTATTTGGGACTCACGATCATGCTTCGGCTCTGGATACCACTTCTGCTCTGCGCCGCCCTCGTCACGCCGGCGGTCTCCGCCGAGCTCACCGCCGACGCCGTCAACGGCGCGGAGCTGCGCAAGCGGCCGCCGGCCGAGGAGAAGATGGACCCGGTGGCGATCCGCGCCCAGGTGCTGCTCGATCGCGCGCGTATCTCGCCCGGCGAGATCGACGGCCGCTTCGGCGACAATGCGCGCACGGCGCTCGCCGCGTTCGCGCGCGCCAAGGGGCTTGCCGGGGATGCGAAGCTGACGCCCGAGCTGTGGGACGCGCTGCTGCGCGGCGACCAGGCGCCGGCGATCGTCTCCTACACCATCACCCGCGACGATGTGAAAGGGCCGTTCCTGAAGAAGCTGCCGCAGCACATGGAGGACATGAAGGACCTGCCGGCGCTCGGCTACACCTCGCCGCGCGAGGCGCTGGCCGAGAAATTCCACATGAGCGAACAGCTGCTGTCGGCGCTCAATCCGAAGGCCAGCTTCGACAAGGAGGGCGAGCAGATCGCCGTCGCCAACGTGATCCGGCCGGACGACAAGGCGCCGGAGATCATGCGGCTCGACATCAGCAAGGACGCCGGCACGGTGCAGGCATTCGACAAGGACGGCAGGCTGGTGGCGGTGTTTCCGGCCACCGTCGGCAGCGAGGAGAAACCGACGCCCGACGGCACCTTCAAGGTCACCTCGCGCGATGCCGATCCCAACTACCGCTACAATCCGGACTACGAGTTCAAGGGCGTCAAGTCGCGCAAGCCGTTCACCATCAAGCCCGGCCCGAACAATCCGGTCGGCGCCTATTGGATCGGCCTGTCGGTCGGCAACGGCTACGGCATCCACGGCACCGCCGAGCCGTCCAAGGTCGGCAAGTCGGAATCCCACGGCTGCGTCCGCCTGACCAATTGGGACGTGCGCTTCCTCGGCGACCACCTGTCGAAGAAGGCGAAGGTGGAGCTGCATTGAGCGGGCGCGGTCGTTGCGACGCAGGGTGGGCAAAGGTGCGCGACGCCGTGAGCGCCGCGCTCGACCCATTGCGCGCTGTGCCCACCATTCTCATCAGCCGTGATGCTGATGGTGGGCACGCCGCGCGGCAATCGTGCAAGACGCGAGGGCATGCCAGCGCCTTTGCCACCCTGCGAGTCTGGCCCGTCTCCAGCGCGCAGCGGCCGATTTGTCGAGCAATCCCAAGCTGATTTGCCCTGTCCAGATCTTCGGTAAAAAAGAATTCCCTTGCGCCGTCGGGCAAATCAGGTGGAGACTTCCGCCCGTCCCGCCTCATTGAAAAGGGGCGCTCGCGAACGTCACGACGCGTTGGGGTGGGATGCGATGGCCGCGAGATGGCGCAGCGTGCTCGGCACGCGGACGTACGCCATGCCGCGGACGGTGAAGTCGCAGGGTCCTGGCCTCCCGACGCTGAGGTCCGCGCAACGTGCGTGATGCGCGCGTTGTCGCCACGGTGGCAAACAAGCCGGTCACCGGGGAGACTGCGTATAAATCGTAAAGCCATCGCGCAGGGAGGGCCGGGTCGTTCCGGCTGTACCTGTGGTTCTGCCGCCTGCATTTTTTCTCGCAGGCGGGCCGCAGGCCTCAGCCGAGGCCTGGCTCTCCCTGCGCCCTCTCTTGAAGAGGGTGTCTCGATGAGTAAAGCTCGGACGCGAAAAGCGCCGCGAGACCGCGGCCGTGCGGCCGCGTGGGCTGTTTGACAATTACATCAGAAGTACAGGTCTCCGCCGCTACCTCGCAAACGACCGCGACGGTGCGACATGCAGCGCATAGACGTCGAGCTTGTCGCTCACCCGAGGATACAACTCCGTCACCAGCGGATCATGGCCCGGGATGAAGCGGTCGGGATGGCCGGCGAGGCGCTCGATGATCTCCCAGCCCTGCGCCATGTCGCCGATGTTGTAGACGATCGGAAACGGGCTGCGGCGCTGCAGATTGGCGTAGTAGTGCGCGGCGTCGGAGGCGAGCACGACGGGGCCGCGCGCGGTCTCGACGCGCACCACCTGCAGCCCGTCGGAATGGCCGCCGACCCGGTGCACGGTGACGCCGGGCGCGACCTCGCCGTCGCCGGCGTGGAAGGTGACGCGCTCGCCATAGACGTGGCGCACCATGGTGGTGACGTGCTCGACCGTGAACGGGTAGCGCAGCATGCCGTTGCACATGCAGCGGCCGGTGGCATAGGCCATCTCGCGCTCCTGCAGATGAAAGCGCGCGTTCGGGAAGCGGTCGAGATTGCCGGCGTGGTCGTAGTGCAGATGGGTGACGATGATGTCGCGGATGCCGGCGGCGTCGACGCCGAACGAAGCGAGCGCATCGATCGGATCGCGCGTCAGGGTGCGGTGGCGGATCTCGGCCTCCGCGGCGTTGAAGCCGGTGTCGACCAGGATGTCGCGCCCGTCAGTCCGGATCAGCCACACGAAATAGTCGAGGTCCTGCGCCGTGCTGTCGTGCGGATCGGGCTGCAGGAAGTTCATGTGCGGCGTGCGCGGCGACATCGTCGCATAGCGCAGCGCGTAGATCTCGGTGGCGTTCCCCATGATGACCTTCTCGTTGGTTGGGCACGGCAACCATCGAGCCATCGGCAGGCATCGAGGTCAATCGCATCGAGGTCAATCGCGGCGCGCGTCGAACCGGACGGTGCGCTGCCGCGACACAGCGTGAGGCATCTCACATTGCAAGACATTGGGATCGTTGCATGGTCCGCTCGTGTCATCGCCCGCAGCTCGCAACAGGCTCCTGCGGGCGGTCGCCGCCTCAGATGATTCTTCAACCGCTGCAAGCGGTTGACGGACCGTCACGGCGATTTGATAATGCCTGACGCGTGGGATATGGTCGCCGCGGCGCAAGCTGGACGGCGCCTGATTGCTGACCGCTGGACCGCCATCGTGATGACTTTCCGCCTGCTGCTGCCGCTCGGCCTGATGTTCTCCGTCGTGTTCTCGGCCGTGGTCTCCTGGCCCGCGCGCGCGGCCGGCGACCGCTTCGCGCTGGTCATCGGCAATGCGAAATATCCGGATGCCGAGGCGCCGCTCAAGGAACCGGTCAACGATGCCCGCGACCTCACCGACGAGTTGAAGCGCGACGGTTTCAGCGTCGAGACCCTGGAGAACGCCGGCGGCGACGCGATGCGCCGCGGCCTCGACCGGCTCTATGGCAAGCTCAAGCCGGGCTCGGTGGCGCTGCTGTTCTTCTCCGGCTACGGCATCCAGTCGAGCCGGCAGAGCTACATGATCCCGGTCGATGCGCAGATCTGGCAGGAGGCCGACGTGCGGCGCGACGGCATCGGCCTCGAGCAGGTGCTGCAGGAGATCAACAGCCGCGGCGCCGGCGTGAAGATCGCGCTGCTCGATGCCTCCCGGCGCAATCCCTATGAGCGCAGGTTCCGCACCGCCTCGGCTGGGCTCGCGCCGGTCATCGCACCGAGCGGTACTTTGGTGATGTACTCGGCCGCGCTGTCCGCCGTCGTGTCGGATAGCGGCCGGGATCACAGCCTGTTCGTGCAGGAGCTGCTGAAGGAGATCCGCGTTCCCGACCTCACCGCAGAGGAGACGCTGAACCGCACCCGCGTCGGCGTGACCCGCGCGTCGCGCAGCGAGCAGGTGCCGTGGATCTCGTCGTCGCTGGCGGAGGACTTCTCCTTCGTGCCGGGCAATGGCGGCGTCAGGCCGCCGCAGGCCGAGAGCAATGCCGCGCCGATTCCGGCACCACCTGTCCCTGCGCCGACCCCGACGCAGGTCGTGGTGGCACCGCCGGTGCCGTCGCCGCTGCCGCCGGCTCCGCCCGCGCCGCAGCCGACGCCGGTGCAGAAGGTGGATACTCCGCCGGCACCGCCGGTTGCTCCGGCGCCGCCGGCGCCCGCGCCATCTCCCGTGATCGCGAACGTGGCGCCCGCCGCGCCTGCTGCGCCCGCGGCCCCCGCCGCTCCGGCGGAGGATGCGTTTGCCGACGATCCCACGATCAAGAGCCTGACCGCCAAGATCGCGGCCAATCCGGAGGATGCCGGCGCGCTGTATCGGCGCGGCCAGGTGTATGCGAGCAAGGGCGCCTACGCGCAGGCGATCCGCGATTTCGACGACACCATCCGGATCAATCCGAAGGACGTCGAGGCGCTCAACAACCGCTGCTGGGCCCGCACGGTCGTCGGCGAGCTGCAGCCTGCGCTGCGCGACTGCAACGAGGCGCTGCGGCTGCGGCCGAATTTCGTGGACGCGCTCGACAGCCGCGGGCTGGTCAACCTCAAGAGCGGCGCGGTCAAGAACGCCATCGCCGATTTCGATGCGGCGCTGAAGATCAATCCGCGCCTGACGTCATCATTGTACGGCCGAGGTCTCGCCAAGCAGCGTAACGGCGCCGCGCAGGAGGGCGCGCTCGACATCGCCAACGCCAAGGCGATGGACCCCAACATCGTCCGCGAGTTCGAAGCTTACGGCGTGCGCTGATTTGTTGCGCGCGTCGGCCGGCCGGCTCGAACCATGCGGCAGGCCGGACCGACATAACAGCGAACAGCCGGGTGTCGCGTGTGGGCGCGGCGGAGACCGGGACGATCAGTTCGCGTGAGGAGGGATTGGCAATGACCGCACCGAAAACGAATTCGACCATGACCGCCGGCTTGACGGCTCTCCTGGCCGCGACGGTCCTGAGCGCAGCCGCGTCGCTCGTCGCGATGCCGGCCTTCGCCGCCGATGACGTCAGCGAGGATCAGATCGTCCGCGCCCTGGCCGGGCAGAAGAAGCCGCTGACCCGGGGGCTGTCGATGTCGCCGCCGTCGGAGGCTGCGCCCGCGGTTTCGCCGGAGCAGGACAAGTTCCTGCAGAGCATTCGCGGCCGCTCGACGCGGTCGCTGTCATCAGCCGAGCGCGAGGAGATCGCGGCGGTCGCCAAGACCAAGCCGAACATCGATCTCGAGATCACCTTCGACTACAACTCCGCCAACATCAGCCAGAAGTCGCTGCCGTCGGTGCAGGCGCTCGGCCGGGCGCTGACCAACGCCGAGCTGAAGGGGTCGACCTTCGTCGTCGCCGGTCATACCGATGCCGCCGGTGGCGAGGCCTACAATCAGGACCTGTCCGAGCGGCGCGCCGATTCGATCAAGCGCTATCTGGTCGAGAAGTTCGGCATCGCCGGCGCCGACCTGGTGACGGTGGGCTACGGCAAGAGCAAGCTGAAGGATCCGAGCCAGCCGCTCGCCGAGGTGAACCGCCGCGTCCAGGTCGTCAACATGCAGAGCAAGACGGCGGCGGCCAAGTAGCGCCGCGTCCATCAAGCGCCGTCGGAGGTCGCGTGGCCGGAGATCGAGGTGGCCGGATGCGTCCCGCAGGATTGCGGGGCGCATCGCCTTGTCGGAGCGTCCCGCGCCAAATTCGCAGCATCCATAACCCGCATCTCGCGCCGACCGGATCCCCCTGCCGATGAAGCTGCCAAAATCCCTTAAAACCGCGGCCAGCGCGATCGTCTTCGTGGCCCTGGTCGCCGGCTATTACTGGTACGAGCATCGTCCCCATCACACTGCCGAGGAGCCGCCGATGCAGGCCCAGGTGCTGGTGACCAAGGCGGTGAAGGCCTGCTTCTCGGATCTCGTGCGCGTCACCGGCTTCGTCGTGGCCCGCCGCGAGGCGGTGGTCGGCGCCGATCAGGAGGGATCGCGGGTCATCGACGTTCTGGTCAAGGAGGGCGACACCGTCACCGAGAACCAGGAGCTGGCGCGCCTGACGCCGCCGCCGCAGCAGCCGGGAGCGCCGGCAGCGGCCGCGAGCCGGCCGGTGTCGCTGCGTGCGCCGGCCGCAGGACTCGTCACCGAGGTCCGCACGATCGCCGGTGCGCCGGCCTCGCCGCAGGCCGGCCCGATGTTCCGCATCGCCGTCAACAACGAGCTGGAGCTCGACGCCGAGGTTCCGAGCGTTCATCTCCTGAAGCTCGGCACGGGCGCGCCGGTGCGCATCACCCGTGACAACCTTCCCGACATTGTCGGCCGCCTGCGCGTGGTGGCGCCGCAGGTCGACCGGACCACCCAGCTGGGCCATGTGCGCATCGCGCTGACCAGCAATCCGTCGCTCAAGCCCGGCATGTTCGCGCGCGCCAATATCGATGCCCGGCGGAGCTGCGGCGTCGCCGTGCCCAATACGGCGATCGATCATCTCACCATCCAGGTCGTGAAGGGCAACACGATCGAGACCCGCCGGGTGCGGGTCGGCCTGGTGTCGGATACGTCGAGCGAGATCCTCGACGGGCTGACAGAGGGAGAAATCGTGGTGGCCGACGCCGGCAGCTCGCTGCACGATGGCGACCAGATCAAGACCATGTTTGCCGAAGACATCGATCGCACGCGGGTACGCTGATGGCACTGAATATTTCGGCATGGTCGATCCGGAACCCGCTGCCGTCGATCCTCTTCTCCATCATCCTGCTGATCCTGGGCTGGATGAGCTTCACCAAGCTCGCGGTGACGCGGCTGCCGAACGCCGACATTCCGGTGATCTCGGTCGCGGTGGCGCAATTCGGCGCGGCGCCGTCGGAGCTTGAATCCCAGGTCACCAAGATCATCGAGGACGGCGTCTCCGGCGTCGAGGGTGCGCGCCACATCCAGTCGCTGATCACCGACGGCCTGTCGGTGACGACGATTACGTTTGCGCTGGAGACCAACACCGATCGCGCCATCAACGACGTCAAGGACGCCGTCACCCGGGTCCGTTCCGACCTGCCGCAGAACGTCACCGAGCCGCTGATCTCGCGCGTCGACAAGATCGGGCTGCCGATCGTCACCTATGCGGCGATCTCGCCGGGCAAGACCCCGGAGCAGCTGTCGTTCTTCGTCGACGACGTGGTCAAGCGCGAGCTGCAGGGCGTGCGCGGCGTCAGCCAGGTCGAGCGCATCGGCGGCGTCGAGCGCGAGATTCTGGTCTCGCTCGATCCCGACCGTCTGCAGGCCATGGGCCTCACGGCGGTCAATGTCAGCCAGAGCCTGCGCGGCACCAATGTCGACGTCGCCGGCGGCCGCGCCGAGATCGGCAAGAACGACCAGGCGATCCGTACGCTCGCCGGCGCCAAGACGCTGAACGAGCTGTCGAACACGATGATTCCCTTGTTCGGCGGCGGCGAGGTCCGGCTCGCCGATCTCGGGACGGTCACCGACACGATCGCCGACCGCCGCACCTTTGCGCGCTTCAACGGCGAGCCGGTCGTGGCGCTGGGCATCAAGCGCGCCAAGGGCGCCAGCGACGTGGTGGTCGCCGCCGCGGTGCAGAAGCGCATCGATCAGGTCAGGGCCGCCCATCCCGATGTCGAGCTGAAGCTGATCGATACGTCGGTCGATTTCACCAAGGGCAATTACGAAGCGGCGATCTCGACCCTGTTCGAGGGCGCGATCCTCGCCGTCATCATCGTGCTCTTGTTCCTGCGTGACTTCCGCGCCACGGTGATCGCGGCCATCTCGCTGCCGCTGTCGATCTTTCCGGCATTCTGGGCGATGGATATTCTCGGCTTCTCGCTGAACATGGTGTCGTTCCTGGCGATCACGCTGTCGACCGGCATTCTGGTCGACGACGCCATCGTCGAGATCGAGAACATCGTGCGCCACATGCGGATGGGGAAGTCGCCCTATCGCGCGGCGCTCGATGCCGCGGACGAGATCGGGCTCGCGGTCATCGCGATCAGCCTCACCATCATCGCGATCTTTGCGCCGGCCAGTTTCATGTCCGGCATCGCCGGACAGTTCTTCAAGCAGTTCGGCATCACCGTCTCGGTGCAGGTGTTCTTCTCGCTGCTGGCGGCGCGCTTCGTCACGCCGATGCTGGCGGCCTACTTCCTCAAGCATCACGACCATGACGATCCGCCGCCCGGATTCATCCTGCGTGCGTATCAGCGCATCGTCACATGGTCGGTGAAGCACTACTTCATCACGGTCCTCCTCGGCATCGGCATCTTCGCGGGCTCGATCTGGAGTACGACCCTGCTGTCGCAAGGGTTCCTCCCGGCGCAGGACGCAGCGCGATCGCTGCTCGCGATCGAGCTGCCGCCCGGCGCGCAGCTCGCCTACACCGAGAAGGTGACGGAGGACATCGTCGCACGCCTGCGCAAGCGGCCCGAGGTCCGCAGCGTGTTCGTCGACGGCGGCCGGCTTCAGGGCGCGATGGAGGTTCGCCGCGCCGGGATGATCGTCAACTACACGCCGAAGACCGAGCGCAAGATCACCCAGAAGGAGCTCGAGCTCGAGATCACCAAGGATCTCGAGAGCATTCCGGACATCCGCTTCTGGTTCACCGACGAAAATGGTCTGCGCCCGATCAAGCTGGTGCTGACGGGCTCGGATCCCAAGCTGGTCGACAACGTTGCCAGCGAGCTCGCGTCGCAGATGAAGCGGATTCCGATCATCTCCAACGTCGTGTCGGACACCTCGCTCGACCGGCCGGAGTTGCGGGTGCAGCCGCGCGCCGACCTGGCCGCGCGTCTGGGCGTGTCGACAGAAAGCCTGTCGCAGACCATCCGCGTCGCCACGATCGGAGATGTCGGTCCCGCGCTGGCAAAATACGATGCCGGCGGCCGCCTCGTCCCGATCCGGGTGCAGCTCGAGGATGCGGCGCGCAGCGACGTGAAGATCCTCGAACAGTTGCGGGTGCCGCTCGGGCAGTACGGCGAAAAGGGCGGTGTGCCGCTGGCGGTGGTCGCCGATATCAAGCTCGATCAGGGCCCGACCAGCATCAGCCGCTACGATCGCGGGCGGCAGGCCACCGTCGCGGCCGACCTCGTCGGACTTGCGGCGCTCGGCGATGCGACCAGGCAGATCGACGAGCTGCCGGTCAGAAAGAGCATGCCGGCCAGCGTCAAGCTGATCCCTTCGGATGATGCCGAGAGCCTGAACGAGCTGGCGTCCGGCTTCATCACGGCGATCACGGCAGGGCTGATGATCGTCTACGCCGTGCTGGTGCTGCTGTTCGGCACCTTCCTGCAGCCGATCACGATCCTGTTCTCGCTGCCGCTGTCGATCGGCGGGGCGATCGGCGCGCTGATGCTGACGGGCAAGCAGCTCACGATCCCGGTCTATATCGGCATGATGATGCTGATGGGCATCGTGACCAAGAACGCGATCATGCTGGTCGAGTTCGCGGTCGAAGCGATTCATGCCGGTGTCAGGCGCGACGAGGCGATCATCGACGCCGGCATGAAGCGGGCCCGTCCGATCGTGATGACCACGATCGCGATGGTCGCCGGCATGATGCCGAGCGCGCTCGCGGTCGGTGCCGGCGGCGAGTTCCGCTCGCCGATGGCGCTCGCGGTGATCGGCGGCCTGGTGTTCTCGACCGTGCTGTCGCTCTTGTTCGTGCCGGCGATGTTCCTGGTGATGGACGATGTCGGCGCGTTGTTCGCCCGCCTCGGCCGCAAGCTGATCGTCTCCTCCGGCGAGACTGCCGACGAGGCGCAGTCCGGCCATGGGCCGGAGGCGGGGCATCAGCCAAAGCCGCCGCCGTCGGCGATGTCGCCGGCTGCGGAATGAGATGAGTGCTGGAACGTGCTGTTTCAGTTCGCGGTCGAGGGCGTACGGCGGCGCGCGCTGAGATCGTGGGCCACGTTCGGCGCGCTGTCGACTGGCGCGGTGGTCTCAGGCGGAACGATCAGGGCAACGAAGCCCTGGCTCGCGCCCTCCAGGCCGAACAGCTTGGTCCGGAGCGTGAAATCGGCCCGTACCGAACGTCGCGCCTGCGCTGCCGCGGCTTGCATGCCGGAGATGCAGGAGATGTCGGTGTCGTAGCACAGCGCCGCCCAGCCCTGCGCAGTCAGCTCTTCCGACGGAGGGTGCAGCTCGTGCGGGTGCACAAGCGCCATTTCATAGTGCGGGTGGTCGGGACTGTAGAACGCGGCGGCAAAGGCGAGGCCGTCATCGCCGCCGACGGCGACAAGGGCTCCGTTCGACGCCGTATGCCACAGGCGGTCGAGCTCGGTCACGGCCGGCTCGTAGAAATCGCGGCCCTCGTTCAACGGAACGTAGTTCCGGTACAAGGCATGGAAGGGCGCTACGACTGTGGCCGCGAATGCCGCGATCGCGATCGTCGCAGCGGCGAGATTGATCGTGACGTCGCGGGGGGCGTGATAGCTCGCGCCACACACGATCACGATGACGAACAGGAAGACGCCCTGCAGGCCCCACAGCGGCGGCATGTCGGTGCCGAACACGATCGAGACCAGCGCGGGGAACACCACGGTCCCGATGCTGATCATCGCCAGCAGCCGGAGTCCGGGGTCGAGGCTGAGCGCATCGTTCAGCACGCGGGTGGCGCGGGGCCGGGTCATGGCGAGCCATATGAGGCCGGGGATACCGGCGATGCCGGCCATCGCCAACAGGAAGCCGCTGCCCTCGACCAGGGCGGCCGAGGCGGTCTTGCCGACGTGATGCTCGATCGCATGCGAGAACGGCTGGGCGCCGGTCGTGGCGAGCCAATAGATATGGGGGGCGAGCGCGACCAGGCCGGACAGCGCCGCGATCCAAGGCGCGGACGAGGTGAAATAGGCCCGACGCTCGCCGTGGCACAACGCTGCGACCGCAAAGCCCGCGATCAGGAAGACCGAGTAGTACTTGCCGAGCATGGCGAGTGCCGCGGTCAGGCCGGCCGCGACGGCCCAGCCGACGTGACGTGTCTCGAACGAGCGCAGGAAACACCAGGTCGCCAGCGGCCAGCTCGACAGCAGCACGGCGTTGGCGTTGAAGCGTTGCGCGTGCAGTTGATAGACCGGCAGCAGCATGAGCAGCAGCAGGACGACTAGGCGCTTGTCACCGCGCGCGAAACACCGGGTGATGAGGTCGACGGCCCAGAGGCCGACCGCCGCGTTGGTCAGCGCCAGCAGGTTGAACGACCAGTTGGTCAGCGGAAACACGGTGGTCCAGGCCCGCGCGGCCCAGCCCATCAGCGGCGGATGCTTGGTCGAGCCCCAGTCGAAGCTGCGTCCGAGCGACCAGGTCTCGATCACATCCTGATGGAGATCGCCCCCCAGATAGGCGACCGAGAAATACACCATCCAGACCGCGACGAACCCGACGATCAGGGCCGGAACGGCCCAACCGTCCTCCACGGCGTCGATCCAGATCGTGAGAGCTCTGCGCCACCGGCCTACCGAACCACTGGCCTCGATCGCGATCACCGGCAACGCAAGACTCATGACTTCGCTTCCACCACGCTTGTCTGGCGCGCAAAGCCCCACCCCGCGCACCGTCCGTGCGCGAGCCCGTGGAGTTCATCGCTGCCGGATTGAACCCTGTTAGAACTGTTAAAAAGAGTTCATGTCGCAAATTGTGAGGCGTGGTGGCCCAATTGCGATCATCTTTGGCCGATGCTGATACGAAACGATGCACGACGGGCAGTTCCCGCCATGGACTGGACCCGCAATCGACAAATTTGCGGTGAACGACGCTGCGCGCTTGCCGCGCTCGGCCAACTAATCGTTGCGTGCGATCGTGTTCAGCCTGGTCAGGTCATGCAGCAGGATGCGGCCGCGTTGCAGATCCAGGATCTTGTCCTTGCGCCAGGCCTGCAACTGGCGGTTCACGCTTTCGCGCGCCGCGCCGACGAAGACGCCGAGCTGTTCTTGCGAGATGTGAACCTCGGAGCCGAAATCCTCCGCCAGCGCGCACAGCCGGCGTGCCAGCCGCACCGGCAGCGGCTGCAGCACGGATTCCTCCATGCGCTCGCTCTGCCAGCGGATGCGCTGGCACAGCAGCTGAATGATCCTGATCGCCACCTTGGGCTCGCGTTCCAGGAAACTGAGGAAATCCTCGCGGCGGAGCACGAACAGCTCGGTTGCCTCACCGGCGGTGGCGTCCGCCGTGCGCTCCTGCCCGTCGAGCACGGCGACCTCGCCGAACAGATCGCCGGGCCCCATGAAGTTGAGCGTCAGCCGGCTGCCGTCAGTGGCACCGGTCTCGATGCGAATCTGGCCGCGCCGCACCCCGAACAGGGCATTGCCGGGGTCGCCCTTCTGGAACAGTACCTCGCCCGACGACAGATGCTGAGTGTGGCAGAGGCTCGAGATTCGCTGCAACTCGTCCGCACCGAGGTCGGCGAACATCGGGTTCATCTTCAGAATGACCGCAAATTCGGCCTGCTTGCTCATCACTATACCTTCGGCAATGGTTCAAAGCCTCAGTTACAGAAACCCCCCGGTCGGAAGTGTGTCATAAGTCACATAATGACGCACGGGCTTCCGACTATTTTGGTCGCGCTGGGAGCGGTCTTCGTTCCGAGAAAATTTCGGATTGAACCGGGTCGGCATTGCCGCACGCTAACCGGTGGAGACCGCTCGCGCCTCGCGCTTGGGACATCGACATGAAGGCATTGAAGATCGCAGGCGGTTTGATTGGCGCCGTCATCGTCGTGCTGGCTCTGGCGCTGGCTTTTGGACTTCCGGCGAGCTTCCTTACGGTGGCCATCCAGGACCGCGTCGAACGTGACACCGGCTATCGCCTGAGCATCGCCGGCTCGGCAAGCGTCAGCCTGTGGCCGTCGCTGCATGCAACCCTGACGGACATCACCGTGCAGGATCCGAAGGAGCGGGACGGCAATAATCGGCTGACGATCGGCAAGCTGCAGGCTGACGTGGCGCTGTCGAGCCTGTGGTCCGGCCGGCCCGACATCGGCGAGATCATCATCGACAAGCCCACACTCTATCTGCCGCTGCTGCGCGAGCGGCTGCGGGATAATGCGCCGCGCAGCCGTGCCTCGGCGAAGCCAGAAGCGGCGCCTGCGGCCCGGATCGAACGGGTCACCGTCAGGGACGGCGCCGTCATCCTCTCCAACCCGCGCGACCGCGTCGAGAATCGTCTCGAGGGCATCGGCGCGACGGCGTCTCTGTCCGATGGCAAGGTCAAGATCACGGGTACGGCCCGGGCCGGCGACCGCCCGGTCACGTTCGACGTCACAGCGCCGGCGCCGGCGCTGCCGATTGACCGCCAGACCCTGCCGGTCGAGTTCAAGATCGACGTGGCCAATGCATTCCGCGGCGGTCTTGCCGGCCGCGCCGACGTTCGCCTGAATGGCCCGGTGGTGATGATCAACGGTCTCAGCGGAACGCTCGGCGATGGCGATTTCAACGGCTGGGCCTCGGTCGATCTGGCGAGCAAGCCGCTGGTGAAGGTCGATCTCGACGTTCGCCGGCTCGACTTGGGAGCGCCTGCCGCGCAGGGCCCTGCCGGCGCGTCGGGATGGAGCACGGCGGCAATCGACTTGCGCGGTCTCAACTACGTCGATGCCCGTGTGAAGCTGTCGGCGACGGACGTCGTTCTCTCCGGGGCCCGCCTCGGTCCGCTCGATCTCGAAGCCTCGCTGGCCGGTGGCCTGCTGAAGGCGACCATCGCCAATCTCGGCGCCTATGAGGGGCAGGCCAGTGGCGAGGTCGTGATCGACGCCTCCACGGGCAATCCGGCCTATGCGATGCACTGTGATCTCGTCGGCATCCGGGCGCTGCCGCTGCTCTCTAACGTCGCCGGATTCGACAAGCTCGATGCGCGGATGCAAGGCAAGCTCGCCTTGCGCTCCAATGGCGCCAGCCAGCAGGCGATCATGAGCAACCTGAGCGGCTCGGCGTTCCTGTTGTTCCAGGACGGCGCGATCCGCGGCATCAACGTTGCGCAGATGATCCGCTCATTGACATCCAATCCGCTGTCGGGATGGCAGGATTCGAAGGAACTGACGACCGATCTCACGCAGCTCTCGGCCTCGTTTCAGGTCGAGCGCGGGCAGGCCGCCACCAGTGACCTCAATTTGGTCGGACCGCTGGTCAAGGTCGCCGGTACGGGGACGATCGATCTGGGCAATCGGGCGCTGGCGATGCGGGTCGAGCCGAAGCTCGTGATGACGACCGAGGGGCAGGGCCGCACCTCGGAGCCGATCGGCCTTGGGATTCCCGTCGTCATCGACGGCCCCTGGAGTCAGCCGCGCTTCTACCCCGACATGGCCGGCATCCTGGACAATCCGGACGCGGCCTACGCCAGGCTCAAGCAGATGGGCCAGGGCCTGTTCGGCAAGGACGGAGCCGGGCTGAACAATTTGATCAACGGCATCGGCGGCCTGATCGGAAATTCTGCGCCCACCGGTGCTGCTGGTCCGAACGGCGCGCCGTCAGCGGCAGCCCCGAATGGGCAGGCCCCGGCCCCCGGCCAATCCGACCTGCTTGGCGGCGATCTCGGATCGGCGATCGGCAATCTGATTCAGCAAGGACTGCAGGGCGCGTCGCCGCCCGCCAAGAGCCGCGGCCGTACGCTGGTTGCGCCCCAGGACGGCGCTGTTTCGCGGCCTCCGGGCGACGCCGGCCAGGGTGCGGCAGAGGCCGCTCCCGCCGAGCCCTTGCAGGACGGTGCCCAGGACAGCCAGCCGATGAACGACGTTCTGAAGCGCATCTTCAATAGGTAATATATGACCGCGACCGGCCGAGTCCGCGAAGGATGTCCCCCGAGCGGTGGATGCCATTCAGGGCCAGCCGCACGATAACGAGGCGCGCGAGCGCGCGCGGCGTGGGCGCCGCTGTGCATGCCATTCTGTGCTAAACGGATGCCGGCGACGGATCGTCTCGCACCCGAGCGGTCCCGTCTCCGAGGTGTTGCTGCCGCGAGGACGGCAGCGGACGCGCCTGTCCGAGGCTGACCTCGGCGATGATGCGCGTGAGGGGTCCGGATGAGCGAGGTCGAGAACAGAGGCTGGTCGTTGCGGCAGGGCCTGTTCGCCAAATACGTCGTGTCGCTGGTCGGGCTCGTCGTGTTCGTCCTGGCCGTGAACGGCGCGACCGAAACCTGGATCAGCTATCAGTCCACCAAGGCGAGCCTGACCGCCGCCATGGCCGAAAAGGCCGACGCCAGCGCCCGGCGGATCGATCAGGCGCTCTCGGATCTGCAGCGGCAGATCAGCTGGGTGACGCGGGCGAGCGCCAACACGCTGGAGCTGCGCCGCGCCGACTATGTGCAGCTGCTGAGTCAGGCACCGGCCGTGCGGCAGTTGTATCAGCTCGACGGACAGGGCCGCGAGCAGCTCAGGGTATCGCGCACCTCGATCTCGTTCTCCTCGGGCAACGACCTGTCGCGCGATCTGCGCTTCACCGACACCGTCACGCATGGAAGCAGCTTCTCGGCCGTGACCTTCAAGGGCGCGCAGCCGATGATGTCGATCTCGGTCGCGCATTCCGGCTTCAATGCCGGTGTGACCGTGGCTGACATCGATCTCGACTTTCTCGAAGACTTCATGACCGAGGCACAGGTCGGCAAGGTCGGCACCGCCTACGTGGTCGATCCGCGCGGCCAGGTGCTGGCGAGCTCCGCGAAAGGGCCGGCCGTCGGCCAGGACCTCGCCAAGCTGCCGCAGGTCGCGGCGGTGCTCGCGCCGGATGGCCAGCCGCTGGCCTCCGGCACGGACACCGCGGGGCATGCCGTGCTCTCGGCGGTCGCGACGCTCCCCAAGCTCGGCTGGTCCGTGTTCTTCGAGCAGTCCACTGCGCACGCGCTGGCGCCGATCCGGGACCAGCTGTTGCGTGGGGCGCTGTTGATCGCGCTCGGTCTTGCCGTGGCGATCCTCGCGGGCTCGCTGCTGGCGCGCCGCATGCTCGTTCCGATCACCGCATTGCGCGCCGGCGCGCGCAAGCTCGGCGCGGGTGACTTCGCCCAGCGCATCGAGGTGAAGACGCATGACGAGCTGGAGGAGCTCGCCGATCAGTTCAACAGCATGGCCGGCCAGCTCGCGCAGTCCTATGCCGTGCTGGAAGCCAAGGTCGAGGAGCGGACGCGCGATCTCGCTCAGTCGATCAATGAGCTGAAGGTGCTCGAGGAGGTCGGACGCGCGGTGGCCTCCTCGCTCGATCTCAATGCCGTGCTGCCGACGGTGGCGGCGCGCGCGCTGGAGATCACGCATGCCGATGCCGTGCTGATCTATTCCTACGATGCCGCGGAACGCCGCTTCAGGCTGGTGGAGGCCAAGGGCGTCGACCGGGACGGCGCGCACAATGTGCTCGACGAGCGCACGAGCCTGCTCTCCGATTCCGTGCGCAGCGGCGAGCCGATCGCGATCGCCGAGCTTGAAAGCGCACCCGATCACCCGCTGCGCGATGTCGCCGTCGCCGCCGGCTTCCGCGCCGTGCTGTTCACGCCGCTGGTCGATCAGCAGGGCGTGCTCGGCGCGCTGGTGGTGCTTCGGCGGGCGGCCGGCACGTTCCCGCCGAACCTGATCGGACTGATGCGGACATTTGCCAACCAGGCCGTGCTGGCGATGCGCAATGCGCGATTGTTCACCGAGGTCGACCAGAAGGGCCGCGAGCTGGCGCTGACCCACGCCACCGTGCAGCAGCAGGCCGCCAAGCTCACCGAGCAGACCGAGCAGCTGCGCGAGTGGAACAAGTCGCTCGAGGAGCGCGTCGAGAAGCAGCTCGCGGAGATCGAGCGGATCAGACGGCTGGAGCGCTTCCTGGCGCCGCAGGTGGCCCAGATCATCGCGTCGTCGGATGGTCACGATGCGCTGCTGGAAAGCCACCGCCGCGAGGTCACGGTCGTGTTCTGCGATCTGCGCGGCTTCACCGCGTTCACCGAGACCACCGAGCCCGAGGAGGCGATGAACGTGCTGCGCGAATATCACGCCGCGCTCGGCAAGCTCATCTTCAAATATGAGGGCACGCTCGATCGCTATGCCGGCGACGGCGTGATGATCCTGTTCAACGCGCCGATCCCGTTCGAGGACCACACCACGCGCGCGGTGAGGATGGCGCTCGAAATGCGCGAAGAGATCGGACAATTGACCGAGCGCTGGAAAAACCGCGGCCACAGCCTGGGGTTCGGCGTCGGCATTGCGCTGGGATATGCGACGCTCGGCCAGGTCGGCTTCGAGCACCGGCTGGAATATGCCGCGATCGGCAGCGTCACCAATCTCGCCTCGCGGCTGTGCGACGAGGCCAAGGCGGGACAGGTGATCGTGTCGCGTCGTGTCTACGGCGTGGTCGAACAGTCGGTCGACGCCAGGCCGATCGACGACCTGCATCTGAAGGGATTCAACCACCCGGTGCTGGCGATGGAGATTTTGCGCTGGCGGGGAGAGGGTATCGACGTGTTGGACGTCCCAGCGGAGCCGCGGCGTTCGTCGGCGACCAACAAGTAGGGTGGGCAAAGGCGCCTGGGCGGTGCTTGTTGCTTGGCAGCAGTCTCACGCGCCGCGCCCACCGTCTCAATCCGACGAAGAACGGCGGGCACGCGCCGCCTCCGGCGGCGCTTTGCCCACTCTACACCTTGGCAACTAATAGGCCTGCTTCGCGTCGGCCTCCTCGCTCGTCTGGATCAGGTCGAGGCTCGCCTCGATCTTGCCGATCAGGCGGTCGAACGTCCTGCGCTCGTCGGCGGACAGGCATGCCATGATTTCGCGCTCGCGCTGCTGCAAACGCGGGATCAACTCCTCGTACAGCGTCTTGCCCTTCCGTGTCAGGCGCAGGCGGAACTCGCGGCGATCCTCGGTGTTCTCGACCCGCTCGATCAGCCGCCGCTCCAGCAGCGACGTCACGGCCCGGCTGATGGTCGATTTGTGCGTGCGGGTGCACGCTGCGACATATTGCGCGCTGCAGGCCTCGCGGCGGAAGCCGAGCGTCGCCAGCACGCGCCATTCCGGAATGTCGAGCCCGTAACGTTCCCGATATTCGACGGCGAGCGCCGCGCTGACCTCGGCGGCCAGACGGTTGAGCCGGAATGGCGCGAACTTGAACAGGTCGAGCCGCTCGTCGTCCTGCGGCACTGTGGCATTTCGGTCATCCTCGACCGGCTTCGCCTGCCGCCCGGACGTCGCGGTGGATGGCTTCGCCAAGATCGCGCTCCGATTTTTGAGTTGACGCGGCCGAAGCCGTCGGCTTTAGAATAGTTGCAGGTGAGACTATCTGGCAAGACGGCCGGATGGCCTCGCCCGAGGAAATGTCGGTCGCTTCGAAAATCGTCGCTTCGAAAATCGTCGCTTCGAAAAGTCCAAGAAAACCACAAGGCGAGCAAGCCATGGTGCAGGCCAATCCGGGGCAGGGCGCGGGCCAGGCGAAGGTTCAGTTCGGCTATCATCGGCACGAAGACCAGGATCAGGCCACGCCGGCCGCGCATCCGGTCGTCGTCGTGGGTGCGGGTCCCGTCGGGCTGTCGTTCGCGATCGATCTCGCGCAGCGCGGCCATGCGGTCGTCGTGCTCGATGATGCCGATCGTATCGGCGAGGGCTCGCGTGCGATCTGCTTTTCGAAGCGCTCGCTGGAATATTGGGATCGGCTCGGCGTCGGCGACCGGATGGTCGACAAGGGCGTGGTGTGGAACGTCGGCCGCATCTTCCACGGCCCGTCCGAGCTCTATCAGTTCAACCTGTTGCCGGAGCCCGGGCACAAGCGGCCGGCCTTCATCAACCTGCAGCAGTTCTACGCCGAGGCCTATCTGGTCGATCGCGTCAACGCGCTGCCGGCGATCTCGCTGCGCTGGCGCAACAAGGTCACCGCGCTCGAACAGCGCAATGATCACGTGGTGCTGACGATCGAGACGCCGGACGGCCCGTATCGGCTGTCGGCGCAATATGTGATCGCCTGTGATGGCGCGCGCTCCTCGCTGCGCCAGATGGTCGGCGCGGGCTTCTCCGGCAAGGTGTTCGAGGATCAGTTCCTGATCGCCGACGTCAGGATGACGGCCGAATTCCCCACCGAGCGCTGGTTCTGGTTCGATCCGCCGTTCCACGCCGGACGCTCGGCGCTGTTGCACCGGCAGCCGGACAATGTCTGGCGCATCGACCTGCAGCTCAGCCGCTATGCCGATCCCAACGTCGAGAAGCAGCCGGAGAATGTGCGGCCACGGATCGCGCGCATGCTCGGCCATGACCAGTTCGAATTCGAGTGGATCTCGCTCTATAAATTCCAGTGCCGGCGCATGGAGCGCTTCATTCATGGTCGCGTCGTCTTCGCCGGCGACTCTGCCCATCAGGTTTCGCCGTTCGGCGCACGCGGGGCCAATTCGGGGCTGGAGGATGCCGAGAATCTGGCCTGGAAGCTCGATCGCGTGCTGCGCGGAAGCTCGCCCGCGGCGCTGCTCGACACCTACCATCTGGAGCGAAGCGCGGCGGCCGACGAGAACATTCGCGAGTCGACGCGCGCGACGGATTTCATGGCGCCGAACTCGCACCAGGAGGCGCGGCTGCGCAAAGTGGTGCTCGCGCTCGCCCGGGATACCGAATTCGGCAAGCGCATGGTCAATGGCGGCCGGCTGTCGGTTCCCTCGGTCTACGAGACGCCGCTGTCGACCGAAGATGACGAGGCCTGGGAGACCGGACCGCGCCCGGGGACATCGATGCCGGATGTGCCGCTGAAGGCAGCCGACGGACGGCACCTCCATCTTACCGATGCGTTCAACGCTCAGGGCCGGCGCTTCACGCTGCTGTCGTTTGCCAATGGTGAGGCGATCGACGTGCCCGACGATGTCGGTGTCATCCGCGTCGGCGACCCGAATGGCCTCACCGATGGCGAGGGCTTCGCGGTCAAGCGTTACGGTGCCAAACCCGGCACATCCTATCTGCTGCGTCCGGATGGCTATGTCGCGGCGCGCTTCCGGCACCCGAGCCGCGCCGCGATCGCGGCGGCGGTCGCACGCGCCTGCGGCCTGAACTGAGGAAGCCGCAACGATGACGCTCTCGACCGCCTCCAATTTCCCCAAGCCCGACGATGCCTTCCGCGCCATTGTCGAAGCCCATCGCGGCCTCTCGGACCTCGAAAGCGCCGACCTCGATGCGGCATTGGTCCTGATCCTCGCCAATCACATCGGCGACATCGGCGTCCTGCGCGACGCGATCACGCTGGCGAAACGCAGCATGGCTGATGCCGGTCAACAGCAACAACAACAGCAGCAATAGGCTGCCGCGCACACAAGGAATGAACTGATGGCGAAAGGTTTCGCTTCCACGACGGATCTCACCGAGAAGAAGGTGACCTTCTCCGAGATCGGCCCGGATCTCTATGCGTTCACCGCGGAGGGCGATCCGAACTCGGCGGTGATCGTCGGCGATGACGGCTGCATCGTGTTCGATGCGCAGGCGACGCCGGCGATGGCCAACAAGGTGATCGAGCGCGTCAAGACCGTCACCGACAAGCCGATCAAATATGTCGTGCTGTCGCATTACCACGCGGTGCGCGTGCTTGGCGCTTCGGCCTATCACGCCCAGGGCATCGTCGCCTCGCAGGAGACGCGCCGACTGATCGTCGAGCGCGGCCAGCAGGACTGGGATTCCGAATACGGCCGCTTCCCGCGCCTGTTCCAGGACGCCGAGAGCATCCCCGGCCTGACCTGGCCGACGCTGACTTTCGAAGGCGAGATGACGATCCATCTCGGCAAGCGCGAGGTGCAGCTGATCCAGCTCGGCGCCGGCCACACCTCCGGCGACATCGTCGCCTGGGTGCCGGACGCCGAGGTGATGTTCTCCGGCGACCTCATCGAATATCATTCGGCCTGCTATTGCGGCGACGCCTATCTGCGCGAATGGCCGTCGACCTTGAACGAGATCCGCGACTTCAATCCCAAGGCGATCGCGCCCGGTCGCGGCGATGCGCTGAAAGGCGAGGCCACCGTGCGCGAGGCGATCGCGATGACGCGCGACTTCGTCAGCTCGCTGTACGGCGCGGCCGAGATGTCGGTCGCGAAGGGACGCAGCCTGAAGGAATCCATGGCCGCCACGCGCGACGTGATGGACCCGAAGTTCTCGAGCTTCGCGATCTACGAGCACTGCCTGCCGTTCAACGTGTCGCGCGCCTATGACGAGGCCAGTGGCATCGACGATCCCGTGATCTGGACCGCCGAGCGCGACCGCGAGATGTGGGCCCGCCTGCAAGGAGAAGGATGATGAACGTCAACACATCGCCTGACCAGCTCAACCGCGCCACGGGGCAGGTTACGCCGGGCTACATGTCCGGCTTCGGCAATTCGTTCGAGACCGAAGCGCTGCCTGGTGCGCTGCCAATCGGGCGCAACTCGCCGCAGCGCTGCGCCTATGGTCTCTATGCCGAGCAGCTCTCGGGCTCGCCGTTTACGGCGCCGCGCGGGTCCAACGAGCGCTCATGGCTGTATCGCATCCGTCCGTCGGTGAAGCATTCCGGCCGCTTCACACGCGTCGATGCCGGGCTGTGGCGCACCGCGCCCTGCCACGAGCAGGAGATCACGGTACAGCAGCTGCGCTGGGATCCGACTCCGATGCCGTCGGGCGAGGTGACGTTCCTGCAGGGCGTGCAGACCATGACGACGGCGGGCGATGCGGCGACGCAGGCCGGCATGGCGACGCATGTCTACGTCATCACCAGGTCGATGGTCGATCAGCACTTCTACGACGCCGACGGCGAGCTGATGTTCGTGCTGCAGCAGGGCCGCCTGTTGTTCGTCACGGAGTTCGGCCGCATCGATGCCGAGCCCGGCGAGATCGTCGTGATCCCGCGCGGCGTCAAGTTCCGGGTCGAGATTCCGGCCGGACCTGCGCGCGGCTATCTGTGCGAGAACTACGGCGGCGCCTTCACCCTGCCGGAGCGCGGCCCGATCGGCGCGAATTGCCTTGCCAATGCCCGCGACTTCCTGACGCCGGTGGCGTCGTATGAGGACAAGGACACCCCGACCGAGCTCTATGTGAAGTGGGGCGGCGCGCTGTTCAAGACCGAGCTGAAGCACTCTCCGATCGACGTCGTCGCCTGGCACGGCAACTACGCGCCCTACAAATACGACCTGCGCACCTTCTCGCCGGTCGGCGCGATCGGCTTCGATCATCCCGATCCGTCGATCTTCACCGTGCTGACCTCACCGTCGGAGACGGCGGGCACCGCCAACATCGACTTCGTGATCTTCCCGGAGCGCTGGATGGTCGCCGACAACACCTTCCGCCCGCCGTGGTATCACATGAACATCATGTCGGAGTTCATGGGCCTGATCTACGGCGTCTACGACGCCAAGCCGCAGGGCTTCGTGCCGGGCGGCATGAGCCTGCACAATTGCATGCTGCCGCACGGGCCGGATCGCGAGGCGTTCGATCACGCCAGCAATGGCGAGCTGAAGCCGGTCAAGCTGACGGGCACCATAGCGTTCATGTTCGAGACCCGCTTCCCGCAGCGGATCACCAGGCACGCAGCGGAGTCCGGCACCTTGCAGCCTGACTACGCCGATTGCTGGAACGGACTGGAGAAGCGGTTTGATCCGAACAGGCCTTAGCGCGAGCTATGTCAACGCCGTCATGGCCGGGCTTGACCCCGGCCATCCACGTCTATCGTCCCGCCGGCTAGATGGATGCCCGGGCCTTCGCCGCGCCGAAGCGGCTTCGGCCGCGCAGGCGGGTCAAGCCCGGGCATGACGACCCGGTTTGGAGAAGCATTTTGACCCACCCCAACGACCCCTCACTCCGCTCCTTCATTCCGGCCGATCCGGCCTCGGACTTTCCGATCCAGAACCTGCCCTATGGCGTGTTCTCCGCCGCCGATTCGCCGAAGCCGCGCGTCGGTGTCGCCATTGGCGATTTCGTGCTCGATCTCGCCGTGCTCGAAGATGAGGGCCTGCTCGACCTGTCGCCGGCCTATGAGGTGTTCGCGCAATCCTCGCTGAATGCCTTCATGGCGCTCGGCCCCGCCGTGTGGTCGAAGACCCGCGCGGCGATCAGCGCACTGCTGCGCCATGACAATCCGCGCCTGCGTGACGACAAGCCGCTGCGCAGCCGCGCGCTGCTGCCGCGCAACGACGTCAACCTGCACTTGCCGTTTCACGTCGCCGGCTACACCGACTTCTATTCGTCGAAGGAGCACGCCACCAATGTCGGCGTCATGTTCCGCGGCAAGGACAACGCGCTGCAGCCGAACTGGCTGCACATGCCGATCGGCTATAACGGCCGCGCGTCGACCGTGGTCGTCTCCGGCACCAAGGTGCGCCGGCCGCGCGGGCAGCTGAAGCCGCCGAGCGCCGACGTGCCGAGCTTCGGCCCGTGCAAGCGGCTCGATTTCGAGCTGGAGATGGGCGTCGTCATCGGCCAATCATCTCCGCTCGGCGAGATGCTGACCGAGGCGCAGGCGGAGGCGATGATCTTCGGCTTCGTGTTGCTCAACGACTGGAGCGCGCGCGACATCCAGCAATGGGAGTACGTCCCGCTCGGGCCGTTCCAGGCCAAGGCGTTCGCGACCTCGATCAGTCCATGGGTGGTGACATCAGAGGCGCTGGAGCCGTTCCGGGTGGCCGGGCCAACGCAGGACCCGGTGCCGCTGCCCTACCTGCAGCAGAAGGCCGCGCAGAACTACGATCTCGCGCTGGACGTCGCCTTGCGTGCGTCGGGCAGCAACGCCGCGCAGACCATCGCGCAGACCAATTTCAAGTACATGTACTGGTCGAGCGTGCAGCAGCTGATGCACCATGCCTCGTCAGGGTGTGTCATGAGCGTCGGCGATCTCCTGGGGAGTGGCACCATCTCCGGCCCGGAGAAGCACCAGCGCGGGAGCCTGCTCGAGATCAGCTGGAACGGCACCGAGCCCATCGAACTCGCCGGCGGCGTGAAGCGCACGTTCCTGGAGGACGGCGATTCGCTGGTGATGCGCGGCTGGTGCCAGGGCAACGGCTATCGCGTCGGCTTCGGCGAGGTCGAAGGCACGATCGTCGCAGCGGAGTAGCCGCCCCATCCACTGCCGTCATTCCGGGGCGGCCCGCAGGGCCGAGCCCGGAATCCATAATGACGGGGAGAGAGCTCAACGCTCCACTGGCGGCACGTGCTTCACGCCGGCGACGAAGGCGGCAACATCCTCGGCCGCATATTTCAGGTGAACGCGCTTGTCCGACGGCACTTGTTTCACCGTGCAGACCCCCGGCCGCCACTGCCGCGCCGGCCGGATCGGCCGCGGCGCGAAGCCGCCGCCGCAGTTCGGGCAGACGTTGAACAGCCTGGTCTCGACGCAGTCGGCGCAGAAGGTGCATTCATAGGAGCAGATGCGCGCGTCCTGCGCGGCCGGCGGCAGGTCCTTGTCGCAATATTCGCAATTGGGCCGAAGCTGCAGGGCCATGGGCGTCTCGCAGGTCAGGGACGCGATCACTGTCGCAAAAGCAATGATGATGTTGAAGGGCGCATTTCCCTCGATTCGCGCCGCGAAAGCTCAGCCAGTCGACAACGACGCCAGCGGCAGCTTGGCGCTTTCCTTGAGACGGTCGAGCACGATCGAGGAGCGCACGTGCGCCACGCTCTGGTGTGGCATCAGCACGTTGTTGACGATGTCTGACAGGCTCTTGAGGTCGCGCAGCACCACCTTCAGCAGGTAATCGGAATCGCCCGTCAGCGCGTAGGCCTCCTGGATGTCGTCGATGCGGTTCACCAGCGCGCGAAACTTCTCGGCGTTGTCGGGCGAATGCGTCGCCAGCGTGATCTGGATGAAGGCGATCAGCTCGAAGCCGAGCGCCTGGCTGGCGAGCTGGGCGCGGTAGCCGGCGATGACGCCGTCCTCCTCCAGCCGCATCCGCCGCCGCGAGCATTGCGAGGCCGAGAGCCCGGCGATCTCGGCCAGCTCCTGGTTGGTCAGGCGACCGTCATCCTGGAGCGCGGCCAAGATGCGGAGATCGAAGCTATCGACGGAGTTCATGCGCTATCTCCCCTAATCATGCACGGATCGTGCATATCTCGGCGAAAATGACAATGGTTTGCATGCTCCATGCACCGAATTGGGGAGATCATGAATCCAATCAGCCTAGGAGCTTGCCATGGGTCCGTTTCCTCACGATGCGCCGCCTGCCACCATCTCCGCCGACAACCCGATGGGCACGGATGGCTTCGAGTTCGTCGAATATGCGCATCCCGACGCCGGCGAGCTGCATGCCCTGTTCAAGCTGATGGGCTTCGTGGCGGTCGCGCGCCACAAGACCAAGGCGATCACGCTGTATCGCCAGGGCGACATCAACTATCTCGTCAACGAGGAGCCCGGCAGCCACGGTCACGACTTCGTCGCCGCGCACGGCCCCTGCGCGCCGTCGATGGCGTTCCGCGTGGTCGATGCCAACAAGGCTTACGCGCGCGCGATCGCGCTCGGCGCGGGGCCGGCCGACCTGCCCGCATCGCAGAAGACGCTGGACGTTCCTGTGATCAAGGGCATCGGCGGCAGCCTGCTGTATCTGGTCGATCGCTATGGCGCCAAGGGCTCGGCCTATGATCTCGAATTCGACTGGACCGGCGCGCGCGACCCGCGGCCCGCGGGCTCGGGCCTCTACTATATCGATCACCTGACCCACAATGTGCATCGCGGCCGCATGAACGTGTGGGCCGGCTTCTACGAAAAGCTGTTCAACTTCCGCCAGATCCGCTTCTTCGACATCGAGGGCCGCGCCTCCGGCCTGTTCTCGCGCGCGCTGACCAGCCCCGACGGCAAGATCCGGATTCCGATCAACGAGGACGCTGGCGATTCCGGGCAGATCGAGGAGTATCTGAAGATCTATCGCGGCGAAGGCATCCAGCACATCGCCTGCGGCGCCCGCGACATCTACTCAACCGTCGAGGGCCTGCGCGCCGCCGGCCTGCCGTTCATGCCGTCGCCGCCCGACACCTATTTCGAGCGCATCGACGCGCGTTTGCCCAAGCATGGCGAGGACCTCGCCCGGCTGCAGAGAAACGGCATCCTGATCGACGGCGAGGGCGTCGTTGCCGGCGGTTACACCAAGGTGCTGCTGCAGATCTTCTCGGCCAATGCCATCGGCCCGATCTTCTTCGAGTTCATCCAGCGCAAGGGCGACGACGGTTTTGGCGAAGGCAACTTCAAGGCGCTGTTCGAGTCGATCGAGGAGGACCAGATCCGCCGCGGCGTGCTGAAGGTGGAGGCGGCGGAGTAGGGCCGCTCATCGGTGTGTGTTGCTCTCGCTGATGCAGCCCAGACTTCCGCTGTAGCCCTGGATTGCTTCCGCCTTCGCTCTTCGAGCTTCGGCGGACAAGTCGTTGCGCTCGCAATGACGGTGTGTGTGTGGGACGCACGCCGTCGCTCCACAGACAGTGTCGTCCCGGCGAACGCCGGGACCCATACCGCGTGATGTATCGATCGGGCACAGTCATCGATAATTTTCGCCACACGACGGCCGGTGGCTATGGGTCCCGGCGTTCGCCGGGACGACACCGCGTTTGAGGAGGGGGCGTGGCCAACTCATTCAGATCGGAATAGTCGCGTAGCGCACCGTCGGCGCGACCGCAGCCGTCCGCTTAACGCCCAGCCTTCCAAGCATTCACCAGCGTCCCGATCTCCGTCACCTCCGGCTCACGGATGGTCGACGGCGTCCGTGAGAACCTTGGCGCTGGCGCGGGTTGCGTCACGCCGTGCCGCTGGACGAACACGCCGCGCGCGGCCATGTGCGCATGCCTCGGTGCCTCCGACATCGTCAGCACGGGCGCGAAGCAGATGTCGGTGCCTTCCATGATCGCGCACCATTCCTCGCGCGTCTTGCTCTTGAACACGCTGACCAGCTTCTCCTTCAGCGCCGGCCAGGCGCGCGGGTCCATCTGCGCGTCGAAGGCGGGGTCGGAGAGGTCGGCGTGCTGGCGCAGCAGCGCGTAGAACTGCGGTTCGATCGATCCGATCGAGATGAAGTTGCCGCAGGCGCATTCGTAGACGCCATAGAAATGCGCGCCGCCGTCGAGGAAGTTGCGCTCACGCCCCTCGGTCCAGCGGCCCATCGCGGTGAGGTCGAAGAACATCGCGAGCAGCGAGGCCGCGCCGTCGCACATCGCGGTGTCCACCACTTGTCCCTTGCCGGACTTTGACGCTTCCAGCAGCGCGGCAAGCACACCGACGACGAGGTAGAGCGCGCCGCCGCCGAAGTCGCCGACCAGGTTGAGCGGCGGCACCGGGCGCTCCCGGGGTCCGATCGCGGCCAGCGCGCCGGTGATCGAGATGTAGTTGATGTCGTGACCGGCCGCATGCGCCAGCGGTCCCTCCTGGCCCCAGCCGGTCATGCGGCCGTAGACCAGCTTCGGATTGCGCGCGAGCACCGCGTCGGGGCCGAGGCCGAGCCGCTCCATCACGCCGGGCCGGAAGCCTTCGATCAGCGCGTCGGCACCGGCGAGCAGATCGAGCACCTCGGCGATGACCGACTTGTCCTTGAGATCGAGCTCGATCACCTTGCGGCCGCGGCCGGCGACCGACTTCATCGTCTTGCGCGCGCCGACACGATCCAGCGTCACCACCTCCGCGCCCATGTCCGCCAGCAGCATGCAGGCGAACGGACCCGGTCCGATGCCGGCGAACTCGACGATGCGGAAGCCTGCGAGCGGTCCGGTGGCGCGGGTCTGAGTGTCTGGTGCGGTCTTGTCGAGCACGTCGTTGTGTCCTTGCTTCGCGCGTCTTGTCGCTTGCGCTTCCTGATCCTTTAATTGTCCCGCGTGCATCGGGCCAACGCAAGCGTGCCGTATACCGCAAAGCAAAACGGCGCGCATTGCTGCGCGCCGCATGGAATTTGTCGTGCCGTTGCGCGGAATGATCCGCGTTGCGAGGTCAGCCCGCGGCCTGCACGGCGCGCTGCGCCATCACCTTCACCAGATTGGCGCGATAGTCCGCCGAGCCGTGGATGTCGCTGAGCAGCCCATTCGCCGACACCGATACACCGTCGATCGCCGACGCCGACCAGTTCGACTTCAGCGCCGCCTCGATCGCGGGCACGCGCATCACGCCGCTCTGCGAGGCGCCGGTGGCCGCGACGCGGACGTCGCCGCCCTTGGTCTTGGTGACGAACACACCCGTGAGCGCAAAGCGCGACGCGGGGTGGCGCATCTTGGCGTAGCCGGCCTTCTCCGGCACCGGGAACGACACCTCGGTGATGATCTCGCCATCCTCGAGCGCCGTCGTGAACAGGCCCTTGAAGAAATCATCGGCCGCGATCGACCGCTTGTTGGTCTTCACGGTGGCACCGAGCGAAACCAGCGCCGCAGGGAAGTCGGCAGCCGGATCGTTGTTGGCGATCGAGCCGCCGATGGTGCCGCGGGAGCGTACCGCGGGATCGCCGAGCACCGAGGTGAGATGGGCGATGGCAGGGATCGCCTTCTTCACATCGGCATTGGTCATGATGTCGTAGTAGGTGGTCGCGGCCTTGATGGTGAGCGTGTCGCCGGTCAACTGGATGCCGATCAGGTCCTTGATCTTGCCGATGTCGATGACATCGGACGGAGCAGCAAGCCGCTGCTTCATCACCGGGATCAGGGTATGACCGCCGGCCAGGAACTTGGCTTCGCTGCCCTTGGAGAACAGCGCCGCGGCCTCGTCGACCGAGGAGGCACGGTGATAAGTGGTCTGGTACATGGTTGCTCCTCCGTTCGATCAGGCGTTGCCATGGATCGCGTGCCAGACGCGGTCCGGCGTCGCCGGCATTTCCAGCTTGTTGTTGCCGATCGCATCCGTGATCGCGTTGATCACGGCGGCGGATGCGCCGATCGCGCCGGCCTCGCCGCAGCCCTTCACGCCGAGCGGATTGCCCGGGCACAGGGTCGTGGTGTGGCTGAGCTTGAAGGACGGCACGTCGTCGGCGCGCGGCATCGCGTAGTCCATGAAGGACGCCGTGACCGGCTGGCCGTTGCTGTCGTAGATCGCGTGCTCGAGCAGCGCCTGGCCGATGCCCTGGACGAGACCGCCGTGGACCTGACCTTCGACGATCATCGGGTTGATGAGCCGGCCGAAATCGTCCGCCGCCACGAAGTTGACGAACGACGTCTTGCCGGTGGCCTCGTCGACCTCGAGCTCGCAGATATAGGTGCCGGCCGGGAAGGTGAAGTTGGTCGGATCGTAGAAGGCACTCTCCTTCAATCCGGGCTCCATGCCGTCCGGCAGGTTGTGCGCGGTGTAGGCGGCGAGGGCGACCATCGGCAGCGCGATCGACTTGTCGGTGCCGGTCACCTTGAACTCGCCGTTCTCGATGACGATGTCGCCTTCCGAAGCCTCCAGCGCATGCGCTGCGATCTTCTTGGCCTTGGCCTCGACCTTCTCCATCGCCTTGAGGATCGCGGTGAGGCCGACTGCGGCCGAGCGCGAGCCATAGGTGCCCATGCCGAACTGCACCTTGTCGGTGTCGCCATGAACGATCGAGACCTGGCTGATCGGCACGCCCAGGCGCTCGGCGATGAGCTGGCAGAAGGTGGTCTCGTGGCCCTGGCCGTGGCTGTGCGAGCCTGTGAGCACCTCGATGGTGCCGACCGGGTTGACGCGGATCTCAGCCGATTCCCACAGACCGACGCCGGCGCCAAGGCTGCCGACTGCCTTCGACGGCGCGATGCCGCAGGCCTCGATGTAGCAGGAGAAGCCGATGCCGCGCAGCTTGCCTTGCGCCTTGGCGGCTGCCTTGCGCGCCGGGAAGCCGGCATAGTCGATGGCCTTCATCGCCGCGTCGAGCGAGGCGTTGAAGTCGCCGGTGTCGTAGGCCATGATCACCGGGGTCTGGTGCGGGAACTGGGTGATGAAGTTCTTGCGCCGCAGCTCGGCCGGATCGACCTTGAGCTGACGCGCCGCGGTCTCCATCAGCCGCTCCAGCAGATAGCTCGCCTCAGGGCGTCCGGCGCCGCGATAGGCGTCGACCGGCGTGGTGTTGGTGTAGACGCCCATCACCTCGGCATAGATCGCCGGGATGTTGTACTGGCCCGACAGCAGGGTCGCGTACAGATAGGTCGGCACCGAGGACGAGAACAGCGACATGTAGGCGCCGAAATTGGCGTGGGTCTTGACCCGCAGCCCCAGGATCTTGTTGTCGGCATCGAGCGCCATCTCCGCCTTGGAGATGTGGTCGCGGCCGTGCGCGTCGGTCAGGAACGCCTCGGTGCGGTCGCCGGTCCACTTCACCGGGCGGCCGACCTTCTTGGAGGCCCACAGCGCCACCATCTCCTCGGGATAGATGAAGATCTTGGAGCCGAAGCCGCCGCCGACGTCGGGCGCGATGACGCGCAGCTTGTGCTCGGGTGCGATGTTGTAGAACGCCGACAGCACCAGGCGGGCGACATGCGGGTTCTGCGACGTGGTGTAGAGCGTGAAATGCTCTTCGGCCGCGTCGTAGTCGGCGATCGCGGCGCGCGGCTCCATCGCGTTGGGCGCGAGCCGGTTGTTGGTCAATTCCAGCGTGACGACGTTGGCGGCCTTGGCGAAGGCGGCGTTGACCGCTCCCTCGTCGCCAATGTGCCAGTCGTAGACGACGTTGCCGGGGGCCTCCGGGTGAAGCTGCGGCGCGCCGGGCTTCAGCGCGGAGGGCATGTCGGCGACCGCCGGCAGCTCCTCATATTCGACCACGACGGCCTCGGCGGCGTCACGGGCGAGGTTCTTGCTGTCGGCGATCACCACGGCGACGGCCTGGCCGACAAAGCGCACGGTCTCCGGCGCCATCGCCGGCCATGCGCCCATCTTCATCGGCGAGCCGTCCTTCGAGGTGATGGCCCAGCCGCAGATCAGGTTGCCGACCTTGTCGTCGACGATCTGCCTGCCGGTCAGCACCGCGACCACGCCCGGCATCGCCTCGGCGGCCGAGGAGTCGATGCTCTTGACCTTGGCATGCGCGTGCGGGCTGCGGATGAAATGGGCAAAGGTCATGCCCACCAGTTTGACGTCGTCGACGTAGCGGCCCTTGCCGGTGATGAAACGCTTGTCCTCCTTGCGGACGACGCTGGCGCCAATGCCTTCCATACCCATGCGAATCTCTCCCCTACCGGAGTTCTAATGTCCCGCCGCGGCCATCGCGCGCAGCGGTCGTGGTCTCGGTATTGCGGTAAACGGCGGCTCTCGCCCGCCTCATTCGGCAGCTTGCGCGACCTTCATCCGTCCGGCAGCGTCGAGCACGGCCTTGACGATGTTGTGATAGCCGGTACAGCGGCAGATGTTGCCTTCCAGCTCCTCACGCACGGTGCTCTCGTCGAGCTCGCCTCCGTGGCGGTGCACAATATCGATGGCCGACATGATCATGCCCGGCGTGCAATAGCCGCATTGCAGGCCGTGATTGTCGCGGAAGGCGGCCTGCATCGGATGCAGCTCGTCGCCCTTGGCGATGCCTTCGATGGTGGTGACGTTGGCGCCGGCGGCCTGGCCGGCCAGCACGGTGCAGGATTTCACGGCGCGGCCGTCGATATGGACGACGCAGGCGCCGCATTGGCTGGTGTCACAGCCGACATGGGTGCCGGTGAGATTGAGATGATCCCGCAGGAGGTGAACGAGCAGGGTGCGATCCTCGGCCTCGACCGAGACCGCCTTGCCGTTCACCGTCAGTTTGACTGTCGACACGAGTAACCTCCCGATGAATTTTTCTTATTCTGATTAGAAACAGCGCCCTCAGGACTTTGCAACTCGAATTTTCGTCTCTGATGTCATTGCGACGTCTTGCGCGCGGCCTCGGCGATTCGGTCGCATGTGGCCCGCCATGCGAGGCGGCATCGGCGCAGGTGAGAGCGCAGGCCGTAGGCCGATGCCGCCCATTTACCGCCCCTTAGCCATTGTGACGTAGTTTTGATCACGCTCTGGTGCGTTGCCGCCGGGCGGGTTGGTTTGTGGCCAATATTAAAGAATGGCGTGTCGGGGGTGGGAATGTCTGCGCAGCTTGCGCCGCAGTCGCGGCGTGCCAATTTTCTGACCCTGCGATTTCGCGGCAAGATCGTCCTCGGCTTTGCCGTGGTGCTGGCCATCTCCGCCGCCAGCATCGGCTTCTCCTATCTGGGGTTCGAGCGGGTCGCCGCGGCGGTGGCGGCCTATCGCGGCAGCGTTGCGGAAGCCGACACCGCCCGCACCGTCGATCGCGAGCTGGTCTCGTACCAGGCGCTCGCCCGTTATTATGCCCTGACCGGCAAAGCCGAGGACGAGGCGGCGGCCACCGCTGCCCAGCAGGCGCTCCAGGCCGCGATCGACAAATCGATGGCCGCGACCGGCGCCGAGCGGCGTGCGCAGGTCGGCAAGTTGCAGGCGCAGTTTCAGGCCTTCGCCAAGACGTTCTCGAGCATCGTTGCCCTGACCCGCGAGAACGCCAAGCTGGCGACCGACCAGATCGGCATCATCGGCAACAAGATCCGCTTCAAGTTCGATGATCTGGCGGACACTGCCGCGCTCGCCGGCCTGCCGTCGGTGCAGACGACGGCCAAGGACCTCACCGGCCAGTACCTGACCGTGTCCGCGCTGGTCGGGACCTATATCGCCAAGCCGGATGCCAAGACCGCCGACGGCGCCATCGCGCGGACGCGCTTCCTGGAAACCTCGCTGGTGACGATCTATGCCAATGACGAGAAGATCACCCAGCGTGTCGCCGAGCTCGGCGACCTGATCAAGCAGTATCGCGCCGCCTTCATCAAGCTATCGGAGAACATGAAGGCGCTAGGCAAGCTCGAACAGGAAATGAGCCTCGTCGGGACCGAGATCATCGCGCTGTCGAACGGGCTGAAATCCGAAGTCGCCTCCGACCAGCAGCGCATCGAGGCCGCCGCCAACACCACCATCGCGGACATCGAGCGGCTGATCGCGATGCTGGCGATCGGCGGGCTGACGCTCGGCGCCGTGCTGGCGCTGATGCTCGGCAACGGCATTTCCAAGCCGATGATCACGATGTGCAAGGCGATGCGCGAGCTCGCCTCGGGCAATTTCGACGTCCGGCTGCCCGGCCTCGGGCGCAGCGACGAGATCGGCGAGATGGCGGCGGCGGTCGAGGAGTTCAAAGTGCAGGCGGTGGCCAAGGCCGAGCGCGACGCCGCGACGCAGGACGCCCAGAACAAGGCGGCGGGCGCCGCGCGGCGGGCCGAGCTCATCCGCTTCGCCGACGAGTTCGAGACCGCCGTCGGCTCGATCGTGTCCAACGTCTCGACCTCAGCCGAGCACCTCGAGCAGGCGGCCTCGACGCTGACGCGCACCGCCGAGACCACGCAGTCGCTGGCGAGCCGCGTCAGCGGCACCTCCGACCAGGCCACCGGCCGCATCCACTCGGTGGCGAGCGCGACCGACGAGCTGTCGGCCTCGGTCGACGAGATCGGCCGCCAGGTCCGCGAGTCCAGCCGCATCGCGGAATCCGCCGTGGCCCAGGCCGAGGAGACCGACGGGCGCATCGGCAAGCTGTCGCGCGCGGCGCAGGAGATCGGCGACGTCGTCAAGCTGATCACCGCGATCGCCGAGCAGACCAACCTGCTGGCGCTGAACGCGACCATCGAGGCCGCCCGCGCCGGCGATGCCGGCCGCGGCTTTGCGGTGGTGGCTTCCGAGGTCAAGTCGCTGGCGGAGCAGACCGCCAAGGCGACCGACGACATCTCCAACCACATCTCAGGCATGCAGGCGGCGACCCAGGAGTCGGTGACCGCGATCAAGCAGATCGGCGGCACCATCCGCCAGATCTCGACCATCGCCTCGTCGATCGCGACCGCGGTCGAGCAGCAGGGCGGCGCGACCCAGGAGATCGCCAGGAACGTGCAGAGCGTCGCTGCGGGCACGCAGGCCGCCGCCACCGACATCACCCAGGTCAATCGCGGCGCGACCCAGACCGGCGAAGCCTCGGAGGAGGTGCTGCGCTCGGCCCAGTCGCTGTCCTCGGAGAGCGCCCGCCTGCGCGCGGAGCTCAACCGCTTCATGACCAACATCCGCGCGGCGTAAATCGTCAGGACTTTTGCCGGTCGCACTCGATCGGCCGATGGTATGCCGAGGCCGCCGCCGCACATTCCGCTGTCGTCCCCGCGAACGCGGGGACCCATACGCCGCAGCAGTCGTGGGACGGGCGGTATTGATCGCGTACCTCAAATTGGCATCACGCGGTATGGATCCCGGGTCTGCGTCCGCCGACGCTTTGCGTCAGCGGACTTGCCCGGGACGACAGCCAAGTGTGAGGCGGCATTTGGGGCCCGCTACGCGACCGTCTGACCCGGCCTGATTGGTGCCGAGAGTAGGTTCCCCCCCCCCGCTTGGGGGAACCCAGCGCTGGCCGAGACGTTGGGTCGCAGCGGCAGGGTTTCGCCGCCGCATTTGCTTCATCCTCTCGGTCGAGCATGCGGTGCGACCCGCGCCGTCGCATTGGGATTCCATGGCACCCCGACAGGCATCCTTTCCGCACCTCCGCGTCATCACGTCAGCGCCGCCATCCAGCGCGCCGCCGGACGACACGGCAGGCCAGGATCGCGTCATCGAAACCAACATCCCCGCCCGGCTCGACGACCTCCGCTGGAGCGCCTTCCACACCCGCGTCGTGCTCGCGCTCGGCATCACCTGGGTGCTCGACGGGCTCGAGGTGACGCTCGCCGGCGCCTTGTCGGGTGCGCTGAAGCAGAGCCCGGCGCTGCACTTCTCCAATCTCGACATCGGGCTTGCCAACAGCGCCTATCTCGCCGGCGCCGTGCTCGGCGCGCTCGGCTTCGGCTGGCTGACCGACCGCATCGGCCGCCGAAAGCTGTTCTTCATCACGCTCGCGCTCTATCTGTCCGCGACGGCCGCCACCGCCTTGTCGTGGAATGTCGCGACCTACGCGCTGTTTCGCTTCCTGACCGGCGCCGGCATCGGCGGCGAGTATACCGCGATCAACTCGACGATCCAGGAGCTGGTGCCGGCGCGCTATCGCGGCTGGACCGATCTCATGATCAACGGCAGCTTCTGGCTGGGCGCCGCGCTCGGCGCCGTCGGCGCCATCGTGCTGCTCGATCCTGATGTCACCGGCCCGGATGTCGGCTGGCGGCTGGCCTACGGCATCGGCGCCTGTCTCGGCCTGGTCGTGCTGATCATGCGCATGTGGATTCCGGAAAGTCCGCGCTGGCTGATGATCCATGGCCATCCGGACCAGGCGCACGACATCGTCGCCGCCATCGAGCGCGACGTCACCGGCCATGACCGCGAGGAGCGTGCGAAGACCCTGCCGAAGATCCGGCTGCGCATGCGCGATCACACGCCGCTCGCCGAGGTCGCGCGCACGCTGTTCTCGGTCTATCGCCAGCGCTCGCTGGTCGGCTTGATGCTGATGATCGCGCAGGCGTTCTTCTACAACGCGATCTTCTTCACCTTCGCGCTGGTGCTGACCGATTTCTACGGCATCAAGTCCGATCACGTCGGCTGGTACATCCTGCCCTTCGCGGCCGGCAACGTGCTCGGGCCGCTGCTGCTCGGTCGCCTCTTCGATACGCTCGGCCGTCGCGCCATGATCACCTTCACCTATGGCGTCTCCGGCGTGCTGCTTGCGCTCACCGGCTATCTGTTCTCGATCGGCGTGCTGAGCGCAGCGACCCAGACCGCGGCCTGGATGGTGATCTTCTTCTTCGCGTCACCGGCGGCGAGCGCCGCCTATCTCACCGTGTCGGAGAATTTTCCGCTGGAGGTGCGCGCGCTCGCGATCGCGCTGTTCTACGCCATCGGTACCGGGATCGGCGGCGTGGCGGGACCCGCGCTGTTCGGCGTGCTGCTCGACAGCGGGGCGCGCGGCGCGGTGTTCGGGGGCTATCTGTTCGGTGCCGCGCTGATGCTGGTGGCGGCGCTCGTCGCTTGGCGCTATGCCATCGCGGCCGAGCGCAAATCGCTCGAGCAGGTGGCGCGTCCGCTCGCTGTCATGGAGTAGATGATGATGTCCGACAACTCCGATCTGATCGCTTCGCCTGCGTCGGAGCCCGCCGAGATCGTTCCGACGCCGGTGAGTCTCGTGCCGCATCTTCGCGAGGTCGC
The DNA here is from genome assembly GCF_032377435.1 of Bradyrhizobium sp. SZCCHNS3002. NCBI lineage: Bacteria > Pseudomonadati > Pseudomonadota > Alphaproteobacteria > Hyphomicrobiales > Nitrobacteraceae > Bradyrhizobium > Bradyrhizobium sp. SZCCHNS3002. Next base: position 428,723 of record NZ_JAUHHY010000004.1, on the reverse strand, counting down.
GATCCTGCTCGACATCGACGGCACCCTGCTCGATCTTGCGCCGACGCCGCGCGAGGTGTGGGTGCCGCCGGGCCTTGCCGAGGCACTGAACGCGTTGCTGCAACGAACCTCCGGCGCGCTGGCGCTGGTCTCGGGCCGCTCGCTCAACGACATCGATCTCATCTTCGCGCCGGAGGTCTACCCCGCCGTCGGCGGCCATGGCGCGGAGATGCGGCTCGGCGGCGGCGGCGAGGCGGATGCGATCAAGGCGCCGCCGCTGGACAAGGAGCTGAAGCGCAGGCTCGCCGCGATCGCCAAGCTCAGCCCCGGCATTCTGCTCGAGGACAAGGGGTACTCGCTGGCGCTGCACTATCGCCTCGCGCCGCAGGCGGAGAAGGCGATCTACGAGGAGGTGTCGCGCATCCGCGCCGAGTTGCCGGGCGCGCCGATCGAGGTGCTGCCCGGCAAGTGTGTATGCGAGATCAAGCACGCCGGCTTCACCAAGGCGAGCGGTGTGCGCGAGCTGATGCGGCACGCGCCGTTCAAGGGACGCAAGCCGTTCTTCATCGGCGACGACGTCACCGACGAGACGGTGTTCGCGATCATGCCGGATTTCGCCGGCCTGTCGTTCTCGGTCGGCCGCCGCGCGCTCGGTGTCGACGGACATTTCGACGCACCGGACGACGTGCGCGCGTTCCTGGCGCGCCTCGCCGACGGCGGAACTAATTCGTCGACCTAGCGGTCCGCGCAGTGGTTCCGCATCGCCGCGTTATTAGTTCCATTCGCCATGCATTCGCATGTTGCATGCGTCGCTCTTGATTAGAAACGTTCTGACTTGATTGACGCTGTGATTACACCGCGCGAATGCCCGAATTTGGTTTCATTTGGTTGAAAGGGTGGCCCGGAACCATATTGATGAACAGCTGTTAACCGACATGACCAACAGGAGGGAGCTGTGAACCTCGTCGTGGTTTCGAATCGGGTGGCCCGTGGCAAAGCCAATGAGCCAATGACCGGCGGACTTGCGGCAGCATTGCTGCCCGTTGTGGAGAAATCGGGGGCAGTGTGGGTGGGCTCATCGGGACGTGTGCGCGACGGCGCGCAGACGGAACCGATTGCGGAGATCGAGCAGATCGGTGAAGGCGCGCTCGCGCTGCTGGACCTGCCGGCCGCGCATTACGCCGGCTACTACGAAGGCTTCGCCAATTCGGCGCTGTGGCCGGCGCTGCATTCACGCAGCGACCTGATCAGCGTGTCGCAGGATGATTATCGCTCCTATCGCGAGGTCAACGCCTTCGTGGCGCGCGCGCTGCTCCGGTTCCAGAAGCCGGACACCTTGTTCTGGATCCAGGACTATCACTTCCTGTCGCTCGGCGCGGAGTTGCGCTCGCTCGGCGTGAAGAGCCCGATCGGCTTCTTCCTGCACACGCCGTGGCCCGCGCGCAGCGTCATCGACAGCGTGCCGAATCACCGCGATCTCATCACCGCAATGCTCGCCTATGATCTGATCGGCTTCCAGACCGAGGATGATCGGGAGAATTTCACCGCCTGCATCCGCACCGATCTCGGCCTTCAGGTGCGCGACGGCGTGGTCAGGTCGCTGCACGGCCGCACGCGTCTGGCCGTGTTCCCGATCGGCATCGACGCCGACAAGTTCGCGCAGCAGGCGGCGAAGGCGGTGGCGCATCCGGACGTGTCGCGGCTGCGCCGCAGCCTGAATGGCGAGAAGCTCGCCATCGGCGTCGACCGGCTCGACTACTCCAAGGGCCTCGTCAACCGCGTCAATGCCTTCGATCGCATGTGGACGATGCACCCGAGCCTGCTGCGTGCCGCGTCGCTGCTGCAGATCGCGACGCCTTCGCGCGAATCGATCGAGGCCTATGGCAATCTGCAGAGCGAAGTCGCGCGCCTCGTCAGCGAGGTCAACGGCCGCCACGGTGAGGTCGACTGGACGCCGATCCGCTACCTCAACAAGGGCTATGGCCAGGGTGTGCTGGCCGGACTCTATCGCAGCGCCCAGGTCGGCGTCGTCACGCCGCTGCACGACGGCATGAACCTGGTGGCGAAGGAGTATGTCGCCGCGCAGAGCCCGGTCGATCCGGGCGTGCTGGTGCTGTCGAAATTCGCCGGCGCCGCCAACGAGCTCGACGCGGCACTCCTGGTCAATCCGCATGACATCGATGGCATGGCCCGGACGATCGCGACGGCATTGTCGATGCCGCTCAACGAGCGCCGCATGCGCTACGAGATCATGATGACGAAGCTGCGCCGCCATTCGATCCAGCAATGGTTTGCCGACTTCGTCGAAACCCTGCAGGACGGCGACGCCGCCGAGGTCGAGATCGAACCCCTGCCTGCGGCGCCCGCGGGCTTCCTGGCCGGCCGCATGCTCTCGCCCGGTGCGCGCTATCACTGAATGGCTCGCGCCTCGCCGCCGGTGGCGGCGAGGCTCACAGGCTCAATGGCAGTAGGACACGCCGTCGAGCACGGCGCAGCGCAGCTTGTTCGGCGAGCTCGGATTGTCCATCGGCACCATGCCCTTGCCCTGTCCGACGAACACGCCCGGCCCGACGACCACCGAGGCCTTGTTGCCGATGATGACGGACGGGTGTGGATTCAGGCTGGACCTGGTCCCGTCCGGCCACAGGATCGCGTCGCCCTGCCAGATCCCCTTGCGGCCGTCGTCGCAGGTCACGTCGACCCCCTGTTTGGTGCACTGATCGGCGCGCGCCGCCCCGGCGGCGGCGAGGCTGAATGCCACCGTCAACAGCATGGCGAGACAGGCAGGGGAGGATGGCGGCATGGCGAGGTCCCTCATGGGCAGCCGGATCGAGGCCGCAAATCAGTGGTCGTGCCGTCCGCCCGGCCGGTTCACGGTGGGTCCGGCCAGGCGGCGGCGAGGCCAGATCGAGCCCGCAACCAGGGCGGATTGATGATTTTTATCAGCGATTTGGGGGAAATTTGCCGCCGAGGCCCCCGCCCGGCTTGCAAAACGCCGCCGACCCCGCCAAGAGAGGGCCGCCGGAGAGATGGCCGAGTGGCTTAAGGCGCACGCTTGGAAAGCGTGTGTGCGGGAAACCGTACCGTGGGTTCGAATCCCACTCTCTCCGCCAGCTGCTCCTGCTAAGTTTTTGTCAAACCACCAAATTTCTTGCCATGAACGCTGCCAATCCCCAATTCGGCCCCCAAATCATGCATTAGGATTGGCTAGAATATCGCCCCGGTTCGCCCCGGCTATCGGACCGCCGACCATTTTAAAGGCGTACAGGAGGCCGGACTTGGAGGCCGACACGAGCGCGGGCCTGATCGTAAAGTTGAACAACGCCGGGCATCGCGATCGACACGGCGAGGCCGAAGGGTACGTTTTCATCGGCTTTCGCTCCCCGGTCTGGTTCGCGTTGGATGGAAACTTGGAGGGCGCCATTGGGTCCAACAGTTGGGGCGCGTTGACCCTCCCAGCGGCGCGAAAAAACGGTCCCGCGGCTACTCTGATTTGCATCAGGTTGAGTTTTCGATACGTCCGCCCGGAAACCGCTTAGATCGTCCGGGACCATCAGGGAGAGCTTGACGGAGCGGTACGACTGCCTTCCGGGCAGGACTGGCGTAAACCACGCAAGCGTTGTGTGCAGAGAATGCAGGCGTGCTTGCCCGCTTAGGCACGCGGGAAGGGGAACTTCTATGGTGCACTTTTTCTCTTGCCCTAGCGTTCCAACGGCCCAAAAAGTTGCTCGATCCTCGGCGCAGTAAATCGCAGCATCCGCATCGACCAACCCGTAACCGAGAAAGCGCCGAATGTTGTCCTTCTGTCTCACACTCTGTCGATTTTCGGGTGGACCGAGAACTTGCTTTATTAGACTTGCGCTATCCGCGGGCCAGATGGCGGTGTGAACGAGCAGTGCTTTTATGAGCGCTGCTCGCTGATGATGTGGCAGGACCAAAAACGCCTCGCCGTAGACATCCTCTAGCGCGTCATGGATGCGGTGAGCCAGTCGCGACGTCAATGCTGCCGCCGCACTTGTTCCTCCCGTGTAGTGCTCCCAACTTGTACCGCCTTCCCGCGGGGGAGCGGCGACTTTAAGTCCATGCGGCCTACCGGCGCCGCTGGGCTTTACTGTCAGCGTCGTACCACTGCTAACCATCGAAAGGTGCTCACGCGATCCTGGCATCAGGATGTCGGGCTTAACGCTGTTCGCAAATCCCGGGCCTAACGCGCTAGAGGGGTTTGCCATTTGAAGCGGGAAAAAGGGGTCGACTCTACCCCTGGCCCCGCGTCGCTCAGCTTCTTGGACTGCGTCGATGTTCGCCGCGCCGACCGTTACGCCGTTTACGGTCTCAGAGGGAGAGAGCAATCGGCGTGAAGTAATCAAACGCGATAGAGCGCCGAGGGTCTGTTCAGCGCGATCGGCTGGTGACGCATTCTCAAAATCTCGTAAAGTTGCGATCGACGCAATTTCAAACGGCGAAATGTAGTTGCCCGCGCTCACTACGAACAGAATGCCATAGCGGTATGACAATCGATCGAGAAGTCGAGCCCAAGGTGATTGCTTGCCGTGAAAGGGCTTTCTGGCATTTCCTAAGGATAAGTTGACTATTATGACATTTGGTGCAGTCGCGTCCTCGCCTTCGCGCATGGCGAATACCGCTTGATAGATAAGGTCAACAATCAGTCTATCCGGGGGAAATTGATCGCTTGATCCTAAGACAGGAAGACAGTGTATGCGTCGCCCAATCACCGGCTCCGTCAGATTGCGGTCGCCGTGCAATATCAACGACGCCATGGCCGTCCCGTGTGTTCGTTCCGCTACTAACGCGTTAGGCTCAAGGCCAAACAGATCATCTACGTCTAATCGGCCGCGGAGAAGCGGATGCGCGGAAACGGGAACACCGTCGAGAAGCGCAACAATAGGGGGTTTTTCTGTCGGAGCGCTGGGCGCGCTTTCCGCTACGAGCGAGGCTTCGTTGACGTCGATGCTCGTGGCAATGCTTTGCGGGCGAATATGCATTACCGGATCAAGGCCGCTAATGCCTTCGGGTAAACGATCTATGATGCTCCGGACGGCGACCACCGGCAGCTTGGCTAGAAGTGCGTGGTAGGCGATATCTGCGATCCTACATCTAGAGACTATGCTGCCGCCTGCCGAACTTATACTAGCTGCGACGTCTTGTTCTGCGGTTAGGGCGATCGCCTCTGAGGCTCTAAATACTAGCTCAATCTCCAATGCAACTTCATCGGTGTCCGTTAAGTCATATATCTCGTCGGCTAATATTTCCCGGTCGCCTTCTTGAACGCGATCCTGCGGACCCCAGACGCGTAGATCTCGAAGTGTCGCGAAGACATCACGCCAGGGCGTAAATCCCGTACCCAATCCCTGACCCGCGATCCAGCGGCGCCACAAGGACAAGATATTGCTTAACGCCTCGGCATCAGGAACTAGAAGATAAGCCTCGGGAGACTTGTCTTGGTCATCGCTTTCTAGTTCTTCTTCGTCGATTAGCTCAAGTCCAGGAACTTTCCGGATTGCGTTTGCAAAAGTGGTGATGGCGCCGCGAAGCTCGAAGACGAGTAACCGCTCAGGTGCGAGGGCCGACGGATCGGCTCTTAAAGTCAATCCCGTCGGATCACGATTAAGTGCCGTTTCCAATCGACGAAATTGTGGGTCGAACGATGCTCTCTGCGACGCTACGGAAAATGGCTTCGGCCTACCCGGATTACGTGGACTTCCGGGGCTTCGATCGACTGGGGCGCTTGGTTCGAGGCGCAGTAGTGGCTTCGATGGATCGATCGCCATAGATGTTCTCAGGCTTTACGCGCGCAACCCACAGCTCCAGCTCGTGTGCAACCGCAGTGTCAATTGTGATATCACCCAAGCCTAGGATTTGGCGCCGCCTAATGTTCTGGCAAAAATCACGCGCCTCGGCGTAGGAACTAGCATTCAATTCGGTTGCAATGTCGAGGGCTGTCTTGGTGGGGCGTTGAGGCCATTGCTCCATGATTGTATTCATAAAAGAGGCGACTTCCTGCGTCTTGGGCGCTGGAAATGCGATCTTGAGTTGAAATCTACGCCATACCGCTCTGTCAAGCAACTCGGCGTGATTAGTGGCGGCGATGGTTAGTACGTAACTTGGAAGTTGATCAATCTGCATGAGTAGAAACGATACAACCCGCTTGATTTCGCCGGTTTCGTGATCGTCGCCCCGCTCCTTTCCGATCGCATCAAACTCATCAAAGAAGAGAACGCATGACTGGGTGCGAGCATAGTCAAACAGTGCTCGAAGCCTCGCGTTGGTCTCGCCTAGGTAGCTGCCCACCAACGCATCATAGCGCACCACGAAAAATGGGAGAGCTAACGCTTCCGCGATTGCCTCAGCGAAGGACGTTTTGCCGTTTCCCGGCGGCCCGGAGAGTAACACCCGATGGCGCGGCTCATAGCCATGAGCACGAAGAACGTCGGCGCGCGCATGTTCTTCCACCAACTGAAGACCCTCGGCGCGGGCAGGTAGCGGAAGCACAAGCTCATCTAAGCGAACGCGCGGAGCAAGCTCCAATATTGTATCGCGGCCAGGGGTCTGTTGTGCGCGATTTGAAGTCACCAAGCTGGGCGGAGTGACGGCTACCGCTTGCAAGGCTTTTTCAAGCCGATCAGCAAGCAAATGATGGCTCTTGGCGCGCTCATCGGCCATGAGCGCCTCAACTGTCGAGCGCAGCATGCTTTTGTCGCCAGCCGCGCCAGCGCGAACGAGAGAGACTAGGATGTCGCTTTTGGCCATGTCACGACTTTACACATTAAACGTTGATAAAGCACGTAAGGTGAACGGCCGCTAGGACGTTAGGTTCTCATGGCTGTGGAAATCGCGGCCCGCTGAAAGTGCCCGCGCAGGGCGGAGCGTCGACTGCGTAATTCTTTGAACGGACGTCGATTTTTGCGATGGCAGTTTTAGGAGGCGGTAAAGAGGTCTCAGAACCCATGCGCTTCGGCCGGCTTGCCTGCCAAAAAGGGGCGGCACCAATCTGAATTCCTCCCCCCGGGAGCAGCTAAGGGGAAAGTGTGCTTGGAATTGAACGCGACGCGCGTGGGCTGCTCACCGAAAGCGAAACCATGCGCGTGCTCACGCCGGGAGTCGGACCGGAGCGGCCAGCGCCGGCTCGCAGATGCTGTCGGGCAATCCGCCTGGCGCGATCGCGTAAAGCTGCTCGTCCGTTATGCCTCGGACTTTTCGGTATCTATTTGACCGCCTTGCAAGCGGCGCGCGCCGATTTGACCATAGCAGAGATATCCCGACGAAATTGGATCGTCGCGGCCGCGAACCGGCCGTGCTTAAATACGAATTGAATGCCCTTAGGTGCTCCGGGCGACGGTCTGCCGTGCATCCGACACTTGCCGTTTGCCATTGCGGGCGAACGGCAAGGCTTGCCGCTCCTCGTCTTCGTGCCGCAACGTTTCGCCCGCTGCATGTCTAAGAGCATAGGGTTGTTCCTCCAATTTCAAGCACGTACCGCCCCCCTCCCTCCGCTGCCCTGCTCATACTGTTGCTGCTCCGCGGGCGACGACCGGCGCACGCCATGGCTGGCACATAGACTGAGAACCCTCATCCATGGTGGGGCGCAATTCCGAAACAGCGGGGCTCGTGGGACGCGAATGCTCTAAAACCATCCTCGTGGCGCGTCCCGGCGCCCTCTCCTTGCAACGCCCTAATCCCCGGACATGCCCCCCGTCATTGCCGATCCCTCCCTCCTGCGCGTCCTGATCGTCCTCGCCGTCACGCAGCTCATCGCCTGGGGCACGCTCAGCCTGCCGGCGGTGATCGGCCGGGCCATGGCGGCGGATCTGGAGATGGACCTCACGGCGATCTTCGCCAGCACGACCGTGCTGTACATGTCGATGGGGCTGTGCTCGCCGCTGCTGGCGCGGCCGTTCGTGAAGCAGGGCGGCCGACGCGTCATGATCGCTGGCACGGTGCTGGCCGCACCCGGCTATGCGCTGCTGTCGGCCGCGCAGGGGCCGCTGACCTATTATGCGGCGTGGCTACTGCTCGGCATCGCCGGCAGCGCCACGCTCTCGACCGCCTCGTACATCGTGCTCAACGAGATCGCCGGCCTGCGTGCGCGCAGCGCCATCGGGGCGCTGATGCTGGTCACGGGCCTGTCGAGCAGCATCTTCTGGCCGGTCACCTCGGCGCTCTCGGCACATATCGGCTGGCGCAGCACCTGTCTCGTCTATGCCGGCCTGCTGCTCTTGATCTCGCTGCCGCTGTTCGTGTTCCTGCTGCCGCGGCGCGTCCGCGATCATTTGCCGCCGGCATCGGATGCGGCGGCGCCGGCTCCCGCATCGCCACCGTCGCGCGGCACGTTCTATCTGCTGGTCGGCGCCTCCGGACTCAACGCCTTCGTCGCGTTCGGGATGGGAGCGGTTCTGATCGAACTGCTGAAGGCCGAAGGCCTCTCGGCGGCCGAGGCGGTCGGGTTCGGCTCGATGCTGGGCGTGATCCAGATCAGCGCCCGCGCCATCGATTTTCTCGGCGGCGGCCGCTGGGACGGCATCACCACCGCGATCGTCGCCGGCCTGGCGCTGCCGGTGGCGATGCTGCTGCTGATGCTGAGCGACGGCTCACACGCGGCGATCGGCGGCTTCATCCTGATCTACGGCCTCGGCAGTGGCGCGCTCGCCGTGGCGCGGGCCACCATGCCGCTGGTGTTCTACGACAAGGCGGCGTTCGCCAAGGCGTCCGCCCAGATCGGACTGCCGCTCAACCTGCTATCGGCGGTGTCGGCGCCCATCCTCGTCGAGCTTTTGACCCGCTACGGCAGCAACGCGCCGCTGGCGTTGAGCCTGGCCTGCTCATGCGCGGCCGTGGTCATCCTGCTGCTGCTGCGGCAGCGCCGTCCGATGCGCGCGACGGTCTCGTCCTGAGGCGTTCGACTGAGTCGCCCGTCGGGCCGGACATGGGGTCGCCGGGAGCGCCAGGGCGCGGGGACGGCCCGCATCCGTCCTGCGTCGAAACACGAATTTCGCCGATTGCTTCAATAACATCGGTTCGGTCGCGCCGACCTGCACAAATTTTGATCTTTCGTTTTATCGGAATTCGTGTTCCTCTATCGCTGTCCCGCCTCATCGACGAGGGGCGCTGCGCATCGTCAGGAGCGTTGGGGTGGGATGTGATGGACGGGCAGGCGCCGACTGACGAGCGGCGCCCGCACGGACGGTCAAGTCGCATGGTCCTGGCATCCCGACGCTGATGCCTGCGTGGCGTGCCTTTGGCGCGTCGTCGCAAACGGGGGCAAGAACGCCGGTCCCCGGGGAGAGTGCGAAGCAGCCGTAACACCATTGCGCAGGGAAGGCCGGGCAACCCGGCTGAACCTGTGGTTCCTGCCCCGTGCATTCCTTTCCGCACGGGGGCCGCAGGAATCAGCCGATGCCTGGTCTTCCCTGCGCCCTCGTGAGTCGAGGGGCTTCGCTGCACAAAGCTCGGGCGCCGAACGCGTCGCGACGGCGCGAACCCATGGAACTCGACACCTAACCCACGGGAACTTGGCCGGGAACCGGCCGGCCTTCGATGATACCTCCAAGTATCGCATGTTAATCCGAGCGATCGCTGCTCGATGTTGTTTTGGTTGTTCTCCAGCGAAAGTTCGCGTGCGCAGAGGTGGTCAGTCCAAAAACTAATTAGTTCGCCGGTGTTCGGGCGGCACGGATAGCAAACCATTAATGTACGGTTGGTATCGTGCATACAGTCCACGCAACGAGAACCAGAAAATGCGACACCTGACTGTCTATCAGCGTCTCGCGGCGATCATCGCCGTGATGTCGATCGCACTGTTCGCCGTCTCCGCCATGCAGATCATGATGCTGCGCGGAACCGTTCTCGAGGAGCGGCAGACCATGGTCCGCAACCTCGTCGAGTCCGCCGTCAAGGTGCTGAGCTATTATGACGCCGCGGCGACAGCCGGCAAGATGGCCCCGGAGCAGGCGCGGCAGCAGGCCTACGCCGCGATCGGCGCCATGCGATGGGGACAATACAACGACTATCTCGGAGTCTACGGAACAGGATCGTCGGATGCGGGCGTGACCTACGTCCACGCCAACCCGAAATACATCAATGTCAACCGCTGGGACTTCAAGGATTCCACCGGCAAGCTCCTGATCCAGGACATCGTCCGCATGGCGCGCGCCGGCGGTGGATTCGTCGAGTACAAGGTGCCGCGTGCCGGGGGCACGACCGAGCTGCCGAAGATGTCCTATGTCGGCGCCTATGGCAGCGGCGACAAGATGCTGGCGATCCAGGCCGGCGTGTATGTCGACGACGTCGATGCGGTCGTCTATCAGCGCGCGATGTGGGCCGGCTTCGGCGCGCTCGCCGGTCTGCTGGTCGCCGCGATCGTCGCCTTCTGGCTCGGACGCAGCGTCGTCGTTCCGCTCGACCGCACCTGCGCCGTGATGGACGAGCTGAGCAAGGGCAATCTGAGCTTCGAGGTGCCGTTCACCGATCGCCGGAACGAGATCGGCCGCATGGCGCGCAGCCTGCAGATCTTCAAGGAGCATCTCGCCGAGAGCGAGCGGCTCCGGGCCGAGCAGGAGCAGTCCAAGCAGCAGGCCGCCGAGGAGCGCCGCACGGTGCTGGTGCGGATCGCCGACGAGTTCGAGCGCTCGATCGGGGGCGTGATCCAGACCACCGCGACCGCCGCCGGCGAGCTGCAGACCTCGGCACAGTCGATGTCGAGCATCGTCTCCGGCACCACCGACCAGAGCGCGAAGGTGGCCGCGGCCGCGGAGCAGACCGCCAGGAACGTGCAGACGGTGTCGGCCTCCGCCGAGCAACTGTCGTCATCGATCCAGGAGATCGCCAAGCAGGTTACGCAGTCGTCGTCGATCGCCCAGAACGCGGTCGGGCAGGCGACGCGGACGGAGGCGATGGTCGACCGGCTGGTCCACGCCTCGCAGAAGATCGGCGAGGTCATGGCGCTGATCCAGACCATCGCCGGCCAGACCAACCTGCTGGCGCTGAACGCCACCATCGAATCGGCGCGTGCCGGCGAGGCCGGCAAGGGCTTCGCGGTGGTCGCCAACGAGGTCAAGGCGCTGTCGGCGCAGACCGCCAAGGCGACCGAGGAGATCACCAGCCAGATCGAAGCCATCCGCGACGCCACCGGCTCCACCGTCAACGCCATCCGCGAGATCGGCGCGACCATCGGCCAGATGAACGAGATCACCGACGCGATCGCGGCCGCGGTTGAGGAGCAGGGCGCGGCGACGAAGGAAATCGCCCGCAGCGTGCAGCAGGCGGCGCAGGGCACCCAGGGGGTCATGCAGCACATCGTCGGCGTGCGCGAGGCATCCGGCCAGGTCGGCGCCGCGGCGGCGCAGGTGCTGAGCGCAGCCTCCCAGCTCGGCAGTCAGTCGGATCAGCTCAAGACCCAGACCGGACGATTCCTCGGCAACGTCCGCGCGGCGTGACGCCGGCGGCGGATGGTGACAGCTCACCCTCCGCCGATCGCCACGAGACGGTCGAGCAGTGTGGCCTGGGCCGGATTGATCCGGACCCTCGCCTCGGCGAGGTCGAACCAGGCGGCGCGGTCGACCTCGGGAAAACGCTGGAGACGGCCGCTGCGCGGCGGCCATTCGAGCTCGAATGCGTTGCTGGTGATGCCGCCGGCATCGAGATCGGTCTCGGCGGCGAATGCCTCGACCACCTTGCCGCCGCGCTGCTTGATCTCGCCGAGCGGGACGAGCGGCACCGTCAGCGCGGTGCCAAGCTCCTCGGCGAATTCGCGCCGCGCCACGGCTTCGGCCGCCTCGCCGGCGCCGAATTCGCCCTTCGGGATCGACCAGGCGCCGAGATCCTTGTGGCGCCAGAACGGGCCGCCGGGATGCACCAGCAGTACTTCCAATCCGTCGGCGGTCCTGCGAAACGCGAGCACGCCCGCGCTGCGCGCCGGCATGCCGCTACGCCTCGCCGGTGCGCTGGATGAGATCGCGCTCCCAGCCGAACACCGAGCGGCCGTCGAGCTCGGGCGAGGCGGCGCGCTCGGTGGCGATGTAGGCCTCGAGCGAGGGGCCGGTCGCGCTGCGCTCCAGCCGGCGCGCCTGGTCGTCGAGCCGCTTCAGGGCCGACAGCGCCTCGTCGCGGCCGAGCCTGGCGTTGCCGACGGCTGATTTGAGCACGCGGATGGTCTCGTCATAGACCTTGATCGGCACCGGATAGGGATGACGATCCTTACCGCCATGCGCCAGCGAGAACCGCGCCGGATCGCTGAATCGATAGGGCGCGCCATGCACGACCTCGGCGACCATGGCGAGCGAGCGCACGGTGCGGGCGCCGACGCCCGGCGTCAGCAGCAGGTCGGGAAAGTCGACGGGACCGCGCTCGGCTGCGGCCGCGAGCGTGCCGTGCAGCCGGCGGGCGAACACGTCCTTCGGCCTGACGTCGTGATGCGCAGGCATGACCAGATGCGGCAGGACGCCCTGCGCCGGCTGCGGCGTGCTCAGCCGTTCGAACTCGGTGACGACGCGGTCGGGGCCAAGCTCGGTGAGCAGTTCGAGCTGCGCGCCGCGCGACGGCGCGGCGCGCCTGTCAGTGAGATTGACGATCTCGCCCTGGACGGGACCATCGATGGCGCTGTGCGGCGCGTCGACGAAGCTCGCAAGCTCGCGCGAGTGCCAATGATAGCGTCGCGCCTGGCGGGCATCGCCATTCATGCCCTGCTGCACCACGGTCCATTTGCCGTCCGTGGTGACGAAGAAACCGTGCAGATAGAGGTCGAAGCCGTCCTGCACCGCGGCGCTGTCGACCTTGGCGACCAGCTTGCTGGTGCGCACCAGCTCCTCGCCGTCGAGGCCGAGCCGGTCGCTGAGCAGGCGCAACTCGTCGGGCGTCTTGCGCGAGTGTTCGCCGCGGCCGCCGCAAACGTAGATGCCGAGCTCGCCGGACAGCGGCTTCAGTCCGCGCTTCAGCGCGCCGATCACGCTGGTGGTGATGCCGGAGGAATGCCAGTCCATGCCCATCACGGCGCCGAACGACTGGAACCAGAACGGATGCGCCATCCGCGCCAGGAATTCGTCGCGGCCGTAATGATGCACGATGGCCTGGGTGATGATGGCGCCAAGCGAGGCCATGCGCATGCCGAGCCAGGCCGGCACGCGTCCGGAATGGAGCGGAAGATCGGCGCTGCCGGTGCGTCGGGCCATCGGAACCTTGCAGAGGAGGCGTGTCGCACCAATCTAACAGAAGGCGCGCCGATGCGCGATCGATCCGATGTCGGGCGGACTTTGGCGTTAGCCGGTCTGCCCGAGATGGGCGATCCAGTTCCTGAACAGCGTCTGTGCAGCGCTTTCGGCGGCGAGGTCAGGCCGCAACGTCAACCCCGGAAGCTCGGCCGCCAGCGTCGGGTCGCGCCTTTCCTTGGCCCGCCACTCGAACGCGTTGAGCACCGCCTCGCTCTCGGCGCTGAAGTAGGATTTCGGCAGCCGCGGATAGTCGTCGCGCTGACCGGCGAGAAACCGCGCGATGTCGCGCATGTATTCGCGCTGTAGGGAGAGCGCGTCATATTCGGGATGGCCCTGGAAGAACACGAACCGGCTTGGCATCGAGCGCGCGAAGATGTCGACGCCGACCTCGTCAGACCGGGTCAGGATGTCGTAGCCGCGCTCCGCCAGCAGCGGCTCGTTGACGGCGTTGAGGCGGGAGTGCGGCACCTGGAGCGGCAAATGGATGCCGTGCGTGAGCCAGTCGTCCTGGACCTTCTCGCAGTCGAAGATGCCGGAGCATTTGCTCGCCAGCCGCTGCCGCTCGATGTCGTCGAGATGCAGCACGGCCGCGTGGGCCGCGAGACAGGACCAGATCGTCGAGCGGGTGTTGGTTCTGGCCCAGTCGATGACCGAGGTGAGGTCCGACCAATAAGGCTCGTCGCGCAAGGCCGCCGCGACGGGCTCGGCGCCGGTCACGATCAGGCCGTCGATGCCGAGCCGGTCGAGCGACCCGATGTCGGCGTAGGACTGGGCGACGTGGTGCCTCGCCGCCTGCGAGCGCATGATGGAGGGCAGCGAGAAGCAGTGCAGGCGGATGCGGACGTGCCGCGGCGCGCACTGCTGCAGCAGGCGGGCGATCTGGAGATCGGTCGCCTTCAAGGCGCTGTCCGGCATGTTGTTGACGAGGCCGATCGAAAGCTCGATCGGGCGCCGGCCCCGGTCGTCGAACTCGGCGGGCGCGAGGGCAGGGCTCGCGATCCTGCGATGTCGGTCGAACAGCAGGGTCATCGGCTGATCGCTCTACTCCGCCGCATCCAATTGACGCGGGCGAGGGCAGGCCTGGGCGAGCGCCTGGTCGAGATCCTCGATGATGTCGCTGACATGCTCGATGCCGATCGACAGCCGGATCGTCTCGGGAAGGACGCCCGCCTTGCGCTGGTCGTCCGGCGGCATCTGCCGATGCGTGGTCGATGCGGGATGGCAGGCCAGCGACTTCGCATCGCCGATATTGACCAGCCGCGTGACCAGCTTCAGGGCGTCGTAGAACGCCTTGCCGGCCTCCATGCCGCCGTTGATCCCGAACGTGAACAGCGACGACGCGCGACCGTCGAGATATTTCTGGACGAGGGGATAGTAGCGGCTGTCGGCGAAGCCGGCGTAGTTGACCCACGCCACGCGCGGATCGTTGCGGAGGAATTCGGCGACCTTGCGCGCATTCTCGACGTGGCGCTCCATGCGCAGCGCGACCGTCTCGATACCCTGCAGCAGCAGGAAGGCATTGAACGGCGACAGCACCGCGCCCATGGTGCGCTGATAGACGCTGCGCGCGCGCTGGATGTAGGCGCTGCGGCCGAAATGATCGGCGTAGACCATCCCGTGATAGGACGCATCGGGCTGGGTAAAGGCGGGAAAGCGGTCGGCGTGATCCTTCCAGGGGAAGTTGCCGCTGTCGACCAGCATGCCACCCAGCGTCGTGCCATGGCCGCCGAGAAATTTGGTCAGCGAATGCACCGCGATGTCGGCGCCGTAGTCGAACGGCCGCAGCAGGATCGGTGTCGCGACGGTGTTGTCGACGATCAGTGGCACGCCGTTGCGGTGCGCGACCTTCGCCAGCGCCTCGATATCGCAGACATTGCCGGCGGGGTTGCCGATCGTCTCCGCGAACACCGCCTTGGTGTTGTCGTCGATGAGACGCTCGATGGCGTCGGGCGCATCGCTGTCGGCAAAGCGTCCAGTGATGCCCTGACGCGGCAGGATGTGACCGAGCAGCGTGTGCGTGGTGCCGTAGAGCTGCGGCACCGAGACGATGTTGCCGCCGCCATCGGCGAGGTTGACGAATGCAAAGTGGAGCGCCGCCTGTCCGGTGCCGACGGCGAGCGCGCCGACGCCGCCCTCGAGCTCGCTGACGCGCTTCTCGAGCACCGCCGTGGTCGGATTGGAGATCCGGCTGTAGCGATAGCCCTCGGCTTCGAGATTGAACAGCGCGGCGCCGTGGTCGGCGCTGTCGAAGGCGTAGGCGGCGGTCTGATAGATCGGAACCGCGACGGCCTTGGTGGTCGCCTCCGGCTCATAGCCGGCGTGGATTGCAATCGTCTCGTTGCGCATCGGCGATCTCCCCGCTCGCTTCGATCAATGCGGCGAGCTGCTCGTATTCCGCGAGTGGTGCCGTTGTAGGAGCGCAGGCGTAAAGCGGGCAATAATTCGCGACAACAACGACGAAATAACCCTAACGAGATGTGGCCGAAGAACTTCGAATTAGCGCATAGAAGAAACCCGCAGCAGCGACCGGATCTGCTGCCCGACCAGCTCCAGCGCGACCTTGGCCTGCGGCAGGATCGCACCGAGCGCGTGGAAATTGTGGACCATGCCGTCGTGACAGACATGCGCGACCGTGACGCCGGTCTCCGCAAGCCGTGCCGCATAGGCATTGCCCTCGTCACGCATCGGATCGAACTCTGCGGTGTGGATCACGGCGGGCGGAAGCCCGGCCAGCGTCTCGCGGCACAGCGGCGATATCAGTGGATGCGCGACATCGGTCTTGCCGTCCAGACAGTCGGCGAGGTCCGCCTGCCACGTTCCCCTGTCGATCAGGTAGCCAGTCCCGAACAGCTCGCGCGACGGCCAGGGATTGAAAAAGTCGAGCACCGGGCAGATCAGGCACTGCACCGCGATTCTGAGGTCGGCGCGGACGTGGGCCTGCTGACAAACCGCGGCGGCGAGCGTCGCGCCCGCGGAATCGCCGCCGATCACCATCCGATTGCCGTCGATGCCGAGTACGGCCGCGTGATCGATGGCGAAGTGAACGGCAGCGATTGCATCCTCGACCGCTGCGGGAAACGGGTGCTCGGGCGCGAGGCGATAGTCGATCGAGAGCAGCCGGCAGCCGGAGGCGGCGGCAAGCGCGGCGGCGACCTTGTCGTGCGTGTCGATGTTGCCCGCCACGAGGCCGCCGCCGTGAAGATATACGAAACCGGGAGGCGCCGCGCTATCGTCCGGGTCTGCTGCCGGCGAATACAGACGATAGCGAAGCGGCCCGGAGGGGCCGGCGAACGTGCCATCCCGCGTGATGACGGCGCCGCAGTCGTTCCGCGCGAACTGCATCAGCTTGGCCAGCGACTGCCGGCGTTGCCCGACACTCGGATGCTGCCGGCTTTCCGGCATAGCGGCAGCTACCATCGAAAGCAGGCGCTGGGCGCGAGGGTCGAGCGGCATGACAGCTCCAGTTAACCAAGGCAGCGACCATTGTGCCCATCAGCAGTGAATCGATCATGAGCGGCAGACCGCGGCGGGGAAATCCTTAAAATCTTCAAGCCAGAAGTGCAGACAACGATCGATGCCGAACGGGAGCGCCGCCATGACCCACATCGTCAAGCCTGTCAGCTACTCGCAGACCTGGACCTTCTTCGACGGCGAATGGCGCGAGGGCAATGCGCCGATCATGGGCGTGCGGACCCACGCGACCTGGCTCGCATCGACCGTGTTCGACGGGGCGCGCGCGTTCGAAGGCGTGACGCCCGATCTCGATCGGCACTGCGCGCGTGTGAATCAGTCCGCGATCAATTTCCGGCTCAAACCCGTGGTGGACGTCGAGACCTGGATGGGGCTGGCGCGGGAAGGGATCGCGCGGTTCGGAGCGGGAGCCGAGCTCTACATCCGCCCGATGTACTGGGCGCAGCATGGCGCCGGCGGCGGTGTCCTGTTCGATCCCGACACCACCAATTGGTGCCTGTGCATCTATGAGGCGCCGATGCCGCAGCCGACGGGCAACGCCATCACGCTGTCGCCGTTCCGAAGGCCGACGGCCGAATGCGCGCCGGTCGACGCCAAGGCGGCCTGCCTCTATCCGAACAATTCGCGCGCGCTGATCGAAGCGGCCTCGCGCGGCTTCAACAACTGCCTGATGCTGGATCTGCTCGGCAACGTCGCGGAGTTCGGCAATGCCAACGTGTTCATGGTCAACGACGGCGTTGTCTTCACGCCGGTGCCGAACGGAACCTTCCTCAACGGGATCACGCGACAGCGCGTGATCGAATTGCTGCGAGGCGATGGTGTCAGTGTGGTCGAGACGACGCTCCGATATGACGATTTCCTGAACGCCGACGAGATCTTCTCGTCGGGCAACTTCGCCAAGGTCGCGCCGGTGATCCGCATCGACGACCGGACGCTGCCAATCGGTCCCGTCTTCAGCCGCGCACGCAGGCTGTATTGGGACCATGCGCACCGGGTCAGGGCCGCGGCGTAGGTCAGGCCCCATAGATCGGAAGCTCGGTGTCGCTGAGATCGCCGGGCCGAGCCGGCTCAGGTCCCTTGATGTATTTGCGGCCGCGGCGTTGGGTGTAGACGCCGGAGAGCCCCGGGATCGGCCCATTGGCGTCGACGACGACTGACACGCGTCCCCGCGGCAGCAGGAAGCGGCCCACGGCGCCGGCGCAGGCGGCGTAGTCGGAGGTGTCGCGGCAGTAGATCAGCTGCATTGCCGGCAGTGCGAAGCGTCCTTGCCGGATACGGAGCTGCTGCAACACCAACGGAATCGGGCCATGCTTCGACCGGACCACGATGCTGAGGCAGCCATAGCCTGCGTGGCGGATCAGCAGGTCAGCCTCGCCGGGTGGAAGCCCATCGAGCGCCTGCGCGTCTACGGCGACCTGCTCCACCTGCGCGCCGCGGCCGGCAAATGACATTGCGGGAATCGAGAAGAACAGGCCGTGACAGTAGGCACGAAAGCCCTGCGCCTCGATGATCGGCCAGGTCTGGCGCGCGGCGCTGATGTTGACGTAGGTCACCTCGGGCAGGCGCTGCGCGATCCGGGTCAGCATCGTCGCATAATTGCGAAAGGCCGGCTCGACATACCAGCTCGACAGGTTGCACCAGATCTGCGGCTGCGCGGGTGTGCCCCGATTGCTGTAGATCAGCAGCAGCACGCCGACGGCAGCGCCGTCATTCTCGAGCAGGTAGCCATAGCGGGGATAGCCTTCGGGCGCCGGACGCGTCGTCTGGCGGTGCAGGCCCGTGCCCCAATACTCGCGGGGCCGCCGGGGAAATCCGCACGTGAGCAGGTCGGCGACCGCGTCGAGATCGGGCTCCCCGATCTCCCGGCAGCGGATCAGCGGCTTGCGCGCGGTCATGAGGTTGTCTGCCGATCTCCCGACGATGACGGGGCGGCGTCAGCCGACGACGTCGGGCTGACGCTCCACCTGTAGCGCGTCGCGCACGCGTGACGGCCAGCGCGTCGGATCGATGCCATGGGTATGGAACAGCGCGACCGCGAGGCGGTCCATGCCGAAGGCCACGCAACCGGTGTGCGCCGGCGCGCCGTCGGCGTCGTCGATGCCCCAGGTCGTGCCGAAATGCTCGCGGTGATAGTTGAAGCTCATGCAGGCGGTCGGCTGCTCTTCCGATCGCAACGGCACCAGGAGCTCGAATTTCAGCGCCTGCTGCTTCTGGCTGACCGCCTTCATCTGGCCGACGCGACCGAAGAACGGGTCGCTGGCGTGATCGACGCGGAACGACAGCCCGAGATCGTGGGCGATCGTTTGCGCCTTCACCATCCAACGGTCGCGGAATGCCGAGACGTCGTCGGGTGTGCCGATGCAGACATATTCGCGCATACGGAACGACTGCAGGCGGTCGAGATGCCGCGACGGCTCGCGGCGGAAGCAATCGGCCGCGACGTCGAAGCGTAGGCCGCCGACTGGCAGTGCACCACGGCTCGCCGCGATCGGATACACCGGATAGCAGGCTGCGGGCGACAGCACGAGGTCGGCCGGCGACAACGAGGTGGTCCAGTCGCCGCCCTTGTCGAAACGTGCCACGGCTTCGTGGATGTCCCGCTCGGTGCCGTGCAGGCCACAGACGCAGCCGAGCAGATTTGGAAAGCTCTTGAGATAGCCGGACTTCTCAAGCTGCGTCCGGCTCATGACCGGCGGGAAGCGCATGACCTCCGTGCCGGGCTCACGATGCCGCGTGATGAGCGTCGTGAGCCGCTCCACAACACCTTCATACAGCGCGGTCCGTGCATAGACGCCATCCGCGCCCATGCGGTGGAACAGGGCGTCGGTCAGATGATCGAGCGCGTCGGCCGGCTGGGGCGCAATCTCGGGCGACTGCGGGAGAACGGGGATCGTCATTGTGCAAATCCTGGGTGGAGGCAATGGCTGCGATCGGCGCGGTCATTCATGGAGCGAGGCCGGTACCGTGCTCATCAAATTGGCCGTGGCAATGTTCGTGAGAATACGGTCGTTGTTGATCATGATCGGCGCCGACAGAACATCGCGCAGGTGGCGGCCGATCGAGAACTCGCCGTCGTTGCGATAACCCGAGAGCCCGCAGGCGCGCATCGCATGCATCACGGTCTCAACGGCAAGCTCCGAGGCCTGCACCTTCAACAGCGTGATCGAGGATTGGAAGTCGAGCGAGCTCAGCGCCCGCTCGTCATATTCATGGGCGACGAAGGCATCCATGTTGGTGACGATCATTGCGCGCAGCCGGGCCAGCGCCATCTTAGCCGCGGTGTAATGTGCAGCTGCCGGCGGCATCTGTCCGCCGGCGCCGCGAGCGGCCTTGCGCAGGAAGCGCTGGGCGCGCTCCACCGCGGCCGCAGCAATGCCGGCCCAGGCCGATGACCAGCAGAGATGCGCGAACGGCGTCATCGTCTGGCCGTGGATGCGGTCATAGGATTCGGTGAACATGCGGTCGGACGGACAGCTCACCTCCAGCGCGAATCCTGTCGAGCAGGTGCCGCGCATGCCCAGCGTTTCCCAGCCAAGGGTACGCGAGATCGTATAATCGTCCGTCGTCAGCGCCAGCAACACCTGATCAGAGGCGGCTGCGCTGTCGGCGCGACGGGCAATGGTGACGAGGCCGTCGGCTTCGGCACCATAGGAGATCACCGTGGCGTCGCGCTTCAGCGAGATGCGGTTACCGTCGTGGCCGACGGCCGCGGCGCTGGCGCGGATGTTGCCGCCGTTCTGTCCCTCGGTGGTGGAAGAGGCCATCAGCAGCTGCTCGGATGCGATACGGCGCATCAGGGATTCCATGTAGGCGCTGCCGCGGCCGTGACGCACAAGGCAGGCGACCTTGGTCTGGTGCATGGCGAAGATCATGGCGCTGGAGGCGCAGGCGCGGCCGAGCGCATAGCAGACGTCGGCGATGTCGTGGATCGAGGCTCCGAAGCCGCCGAACTCGACCGGGATCTGCATCCCGAGCAGCTTGTGCTCGCGTGCCGCATCGATTGCGGCCTTGGGGAAGCGGCCGTCACTGTCGACCTCGTCGGCTTCCGCGGCGGCCTGCGCGGCCACAGCCGCGGTCCGCTGCAGGAACAAGGAGCTGCGATCGAGCAGAAGGCTCTCGCCATCATCGGGGATCGGGTTGCGAAGCGCGGTTCCCTGGAGAGTCATGACCGATCGATACTCCGGATTTTGTCTCGTTGAGAGATCGGCACGTGCGTCCTCGCAAGATCAGGACAGATGCACTGCGCCTTCTTTTTGGGGCTGCTCGCAGGGTATGGATTTGATTCAAATACGTCGACGAAATTCAGGGTAAACGCTGTGCAATCGACGGGTGGGGGTTAATTCCTGGTTGTTTCGGTCCGAGAATTTCGGGTCAAGCCGTTAGCGTTAAGACGAGTTCAGACCTGGAACGGGGATGCGGCGTAACTCTTTTGCCGCCGGATTGCGTTATCTCCCTGCGCGAGCGTCGATCAGATTCGACGTGCCGGAACAAGCCGCGAGTGAAGAGGTCCCCATGCCGAGTTTCGATGTCGATGTCAGTCACAGGATCGTGGCGCTCGTCCGCGATATCCTCGCGCAGAACGCCAGTTCTACCGACGTGACGGCGGATGCAAAGCTCGTCGACATCGGGCTGACGTCAATGGACATGGTCAACCTGATGCTGGCGCTCGAATCGGAGTTCGATTTCACCATTCCGCAGGAGCTGATCACGCCGGAGAACTTCCAGTCTGTCGCCACGCTGGAGCGTCTGGTGAGCGGTCAGCTGGCGGCAGCCAAGGCCGCCTGACCCGCTGCCACGCCCCGCGGTTCACCGCGTCGCTGTTTTCAATCCGTCGCAAAGCTGGCATTCTCGTCTCCATTGGAGATGGGGACGTCATGACGAAGGCTGTGCTTGGCATTATCGGCGGCTCGGGCATCTATGATCTGCCGGGACTGGAAGATGCCCGCGAAGAGGTGATCGCGAGCCCATGGGGCGAGCCGTCGGCGCCATTGCGCCGGGGGACGATCGCGGGGCTGCCGATCGTGTTCCTGCCGCGCCATGACAAGGGACACCGGCTGTCCCCGTCCGACATCAATTACCGCGCCAACATCGACGTGCTGAAGCGCGCTGGCGTCACCGACCTGGTGTCGCTGTCGGCCTGCGGCTCGTTCAAGGAAGAGCTGCCGCCGGGCACTTTCGTGCTGGTCGATCAGTTCGTCGATCGCACCTACAAGCGTGAGAGCTCGTTTTTCGGCAGGGGATGCGTCGCCCACGTCTCGATGGCGCATCCGGTTTCGCCGCGGTTGCGCATTCATCTGGCGGCGGCGGCCGAGGCCGAAGGCATCGCGATCGCGCGCGGCGGCACCTATGTCTGCATGGAGGGACCGCAATTCTCGACCTATGCCGAGAGCATGACCTACAAGGCGTCGGGCTATTCGGTGATCGGCATGACCAACATGCCTGAGGCGAAGCTCGCTCGCGAGGCCGAGATCTGCTACGCGACGGTCGCGATGGTGACCGACTTCGACTGCTGGCATCCGGATCACGACGCCGTTACCGTGCAGGACATCATTCGCGTGCTCACCACCAACGCCGACAAGGCGAAATCACTAGTGGCGCGGCTCGCCCGCGAGTTTCCGCGCGAGCACGAACCGTGCCCGATCGGCTCCGACCGTGCGCTCGACACCGCCTTGATCACTGCGCCGGAGGCGCGCGATCCCGAGCTTCTGAACAAGCTCGATGCGGTCGCAGGCCGTATCTTGCGCGGTTGAAGGGGGATCGAACATGAAGGTGGACGGCCGGCACTATCGCAGCATCTGGCTCGACTCCGACGGCTGGTCGGTCTGCGCGATCGATCAGCGCCGGTTGCCGCACGAGTTCGTGGTGGCGAAGATCACGACATGCGAGGAGGCGGCGGACGCGATCCGCGGCATGCTGGTTCGCGGCGCGCCGCTGATCGGCGCCACCGCCGCCTTCGGCATGGCGCTGGCGATGCGCGACGACCGCTCCGATCCCGGCATCGACCGCGCCTACGAGATGTTGATCGCGACGCGGCCGACGGCGATCAACCTGAAATGGGCGCTCGACACGATGGGCACGATGCTGCGCCGGCTGGCGCCGTCGGAGCGGCGAGATGCGGCGTATTCCCGCGCCGTCGACATTGCCGGCGAGGACGTCACGATCAACCAGGGCATCGCCGCGCATGGCCTCGCGCTGATCGAAGCGGCCGCGGCGCGCAAGAAGCCGGGCGAAATCGTGAACGTGCTGACCCACTGCAATGCCGGCTGGCTTGCGACCGTCGATTGGGGCACGGCGACCGCGCCGATCTATCTCGCGCATGATCGCGGCATTCCGATCCATGTGTGGGTCGACGAGACCAGGCCGCGCAATCAGGGCGCGTCGCTGACCGCCTGGGAGCTCGGTCATCATGGCGTGGCGCACACCGTCATCCCGGACAACACCGGCGGCCATCTCATGCAGCATGGGATGGTCGATCTCGCCATCGTCGGCACCGACCGCGTCGCCGCCAACGGCGATGTCTGTAACAAGATCGGCACCTATCTCAAGGCGCTCGCGGCACACGACAACGGCGTGCCGTTCTATGTCGCGTTGCCGTCGCCGACGATCGATTTCGCGGTCGCCGAGGGACGACAGATCCCGATCGAGCAGCGCGGTGCGCAGGAAGTCACCGAGATGACCGGCCGCACCGCCGACGGCCGTATCGAGACGGTGCGCATCGTGCCGCCGGGATCGCCGGTCGCAAACTACGGCTTCGACGTCACGCCGGCGCGGCTGGTGAGCGGGCTGATCACCGAGCGCGGCGTGCTGCGGGCCGACGGCGCGGCACTGGCGGCGGCATTTCCGGATCGGGCCAAACAGACGAACGATTAGGATCAGCGCCGTTGCGAGGGCAGCGACGCAATTCAGAATCCCACGAAGCCTTCGGATTGCTTCGGCGCAAGGATGCCTCGCAATGACGATCAGCGCAGGCTCAGACCCGTCGCGGCTTCCAACTCGGCGATCGCCTGCGCTGCGCTGACCACCTTGATCGTCGTCATGCCCATCTCGCGCGCCGGCTTCAGGTTGATGCCGAGATCGTCGAGGTAGACGCAGTCCGCGGGGCTGACGCCGAGCGTCTCGGTCATCATCTGGTAGATCCGGGGATCGGGCTTGCGCAGGCCGATCTTGGCCGACTCGATCACGTGATCGAACAGCGCCATCACCTCCGCGACGTACAACGAGCGGCCGCCCTGGCTGCCGATTGCGTTCGCCGGCAGATTGTTGGTGATGCAGCCGGTCTTGCACTCCGCCTTGATGCGGCGGAGCGCCTCGACCATGTCGGGACGGAGGTCGCCGGTGAGCAGTGGCAGCACCTCCCGCCCGCTGACCGCAGCGCCGCCCAGCGCCAGCGACTCCTCCGCGAACAGCCGGTCGAAAGTGTCGAGGTCGATCTCGGCCCGCTCGAATTTCGCCCAGGCGTTCTCGAGATGGTTGGCGGCATTGGTGTTGCGGATGATGTCGACAGGATAGCCGCGCTCCTTCTCGAACCGTGCGAATGCCTCGAACGGCGATGTCGTCAGCACGCCACCAAAATCGAAGATCACCGCCTCGACCATGTCAGTCCTGTCCTTCCTTGATCCCTGGATGATCGCTAGCATGGGATGCCGCACTTGGCGACCTCGGCGTCAGCCGCTATTGCTGCCGCGATGAAGCCGTATCACGCAATCATTGCAGCCGCCGCTCTGCTGGCGCCGTCGCAGGCCCTGGCCATCGTCGGCAATGCGCCGGCGCTGAATGATGGCATCGGCCGCGCCGTGGTCACGATCGTCGGCTCGCGCGGCAATTTCTGCAGCGGCGCGCTGATTGCCCCGAAGCTGGTGCTGACCGCCGGGCATTGCGTGCAGCCGGGTCTCGATTACCGCATCGTGGAATACGATCGCGACCGCAGGCCGGTTCTCAAGACGGTCCGGCGGGTGGCGGTGCATCCCAGCTTCAGCGTGCAGGCCATCCTGGCGCATCGCGCCACCGCCGATGTCGCGCTGCTGGAATTGGAGGCGCCAGCGAAGGAGCGCGTGCCGGTGGTGCTCGGCGTGCCGCAGCCGCCGCTTGCCGCCGGCAACGCATTCACGGTCGCAGGCATCGGTGTCGCCGTCCCCGGCGACGGCAAGAGCGGGGGCGTGGTGCGCGGCGCGGCGCTGGTGGCCACAGGCAGGCCGGGCACGTTGCAGATCCGGCTGGTCGATCCGGCGACGCAAGGCGTGCGGTCCGGGCTCGGTGGCTGCACCGGGGATTCCGGCGGGCCTGCATTCGAGACGCAGGCGCAAGGACAGGTGCTGATCGGCGTCATCTCATGGTCGACCGGGCCAAATCTCGGCGATGGCTGCGGCGGCATGACCGGCGTCACGCCGCTCACGTTGTATCGCGATTGGGTCGTGCAGACCGCGCGGCAGTGGGGCATGCCGCTCGGCGGAAATTGAGGCGCAGCGTTCACGACGCCGCGCTTCGCGATGGGTTGACCGTCGCTGTGATCGGGTTCAGCCTGTCACGCGAGGAAACAACATCAAGACCAAAGCCCAGGGACTCCCATGAACGTCATCGCGCCCATCCGGGAGGCCGCGTCCTCTCACGCGACCGAACATTTCGACGTGCTCATCGTCGGCGCCGGCATCTCCGGTGTCGGCAGCGCCTATCAGTTGACCAGGCAGATGCCCGACAAGCGCTTCGTGATCCTGGAGAGCCAGGACGGCTTCGGCGGCACCTGGCGGACGCACCGCTATCCCGGCATCCGCTCCGACAGCGACCTGCACACGTTTGGATACAGCTTCAAGCCGTGGGTCGGGCCGCCGATCGCGACCGCGGAAGAAATCCTCAGCTACATGGGCGAGGTGATTGAAGAGAACGATCTCGGCCGCCACATCCGCTACGGCCACCGCATCGTGTCGGCCAGCTGGTCGAGCGCGACCAATCTCTGGACGGTCCAAGCCGTGAAGGGCAGGGATCAGCAGCCCGTCACCTTCACCACGAATTTCCTCTGGATGTGCCAGGGCTACTACCGCCACTCCAAGGGCTACACGCCGGAGTGGCCGGACATGGCGAAATTCAAGGGCCGCATCGTGCATCCGCAACTCTGGCCTGAGGATCTCGATCTCACCGGCAAGCAGGTCGTGGTCATCGGCTCCGGTGCGACGGCCGCGACCATCCTGCCGTCGATCGCCGGAAAATGCGCGCATGTGACGATGCTGCAGCGCTCGCCGACCTACTTCCGCATCGGCCGCAACGCGATCGAGCTGGCCGAGGAGTTGCGTCGGCTTGATGTCAAGGAGGAGTGGATCCACGAGATCGTCAGGCGCAAGATCCTGTTCGAGCAGGATTGGTTCACCAAGCGCTGCTTGACGGAGCCCGAGCAGGTCAAGAAGGAGCTGATCGGCCAGATCAGCGCCATCATCGGCCCCGAACAGGCGGCCAAGCATTTCACCCCGAGCTATCGCCCGTGGCGACAGCGCATCGCGTTCGTGCCGGATGCCGATCTGTTCGAGGGCATCAAGAGTGGCAAAGCCTCCGTCGTCACCGACGAGATCGAACGCTTCACCGAAGGCGGCATCAAGCTGAAGTCCGGCGACGAGCTCAAGGCCGACATCATCATCACTGCCACCGGCTTTGATCTTTGCGTGCTCGGCGACATTGCATTCTCGATCGACGGCAAGCCGCTCGACTTTGCCGACACCGTGACCTATCGCGGCATGATGTTCACGGGTGTGCCGAACCTCGCCTGGGTGTTCGGCTATTTCCGCGCCAGCTGGACGTTGCGCACCGATCTGGTCGCGGATTTCGTGTGCCGCCTGCTCGCGCACATGAAGGAGAAGGGCGTGAGCAAGGTCGTGCCGGCGCTGCGCCCGGAGGATCACAACATGCCGCTGCTGCCATGGATCGACCCGGAGAACTTCAATCCCGGCTATATGATGCGCAACATGCATCTGCTGCCCAAGCGCGGCGACAAGCCGGAGTGGCAGCACAGCCAGGACTATTGGAGCGAGAAGGACCAGATTCCGGCGATCGATCTGGATGATCCGGCGTTCGTATATGGGTGAGCGCCGAGGGGTGGAGTACTCGCTGTCGCTCTAACCTCGGTGTCATCCCCGCGAACGCGGGGATCCATAACCACAGCCGGATATGTGAGGCACGACGCCAGCTTACATCCTGCCCCAAGCGAGATCACGCGGTATGGGTCCCGGGTCGGCGCCCGTTGACGCTGTGCGTCAGCGGGCTTGCCCGGGACGACAGCGAGTTTCAGAGCGCGCTTCTGAGTGCGCCGCCCGTCTCATCCCTCCCGCCGCGTCACCCCCGTCGCGATCGCCGCGGCGGCGGTTCGGTTCTCGACGCCGAGCTTGGCGTAGATCTGCTCGAGGTGCTTGTCGACGGTCCGCGGGCTCAGTCCCAGGATCTGTGCGATGTCGCGGTTGGTCTTGCCCTTGGAGAGCCATGACAGCACTTCGCCCTCGCGCGTCGTGAGACCGAACTCGCTGGAGAATTCCTTTGGCAACTCACCGGAGGACTCCTTGGCGAGCCGCAGCAGGAACTCGTTGGGCCCGGCTCCGCCCATGTAATAGAGGCGCAATTCGGGATGATCGGGGATCGAAGCGGCGGCCTTCCCGCCGCCGTTCTGCGCCTGATCCAGCCAGAGCCGCAGCGCTTCGGGCAGAACGAGCTCGTCGGCGGTGCCGAAACTGTCCGACAGCAGCTTCTGGGCCTGCGGCGTTGCCCACATCAGCCGTCCCTCGCGGTTGACGGCCAGCAGGAAGCGGCCGGAGACGTCGAGCGCGGCGCGGGCGCTCTGCGTCATCCGGGCGTTGGCGAGATGCACGCGGATGCGCGCCAGCATCTCCGAGACGGCGATCGGCTTGGTGACGTAGTCGACGCCGCCAGCCTCCAGTCCCTTCACGATATGCTCGGTATCGGCGAGCCCGGTCATGAAGATGACGGGGACGTTGGAGAGACCTGTCTCGCGCTTGAGCTTGCGGCAGGTCTCAAAGCCGTCCATGCCGGGCATGACCGCGTCGAGCAGGATGATGTCCGGCGTGATCTGGTCGATGATGCGCATGGCCGCGGCGCCATCGAGTGCGACCATGACCGTCATGCCGGCACCATCCAGCGCGTCGGTGAGCAGCCGAAGCGTCTCCGGCGAGTCGTCCACCACCAGCGCGACGTCGCGCTTCCGACTGTCAGTGCTCATAGGCATGCAAGGTCTTCAGAGTGGCCATGTACTGATCGAGATCGAAGCGGTCGATAAGCGTGCGCATCTGGGCGACGAAGTCGGCATGCTCCGGATGCGCGTTGCTGATGTCGTCGAGCTTGAGCTGAATGGCCCTGATATAGCCAATCTGGCCGAGGCTCATCAGCTCCTCGACATAGTTGAGCGGGGGCCGGGACCCGGTGTCCGGCCGCCAGCGTGGCGGCGCCACTGGGATGTCGGTCTGGTAGCTCCATTCGAGCTTCAGCAATTGACGTATCGCCTCCAGCAGCCTTGGAATGTCGATCGGCTTCATCAGGTAGCTGTCGTGGAATGGTTGCGCCAGCGGCCGGCCATGAGCTTCGAGCGCGCTCGCAGATGTCATCAGGATCCGGGCCTGATGATGACCGCTGTTGCGCAAGGTCTCGGCCACCGTCCAGCCGTCCATGCCGGGCATCGAGATGTCCAGAATGAACAGATCCGGCTGGCAGTGCTGTGCGAGCGCGAGGCAGGCGGGACCGTCGGGCGCGCTCAGCAGGATGAAGCCGAGCGGCGTCAGCACCTCGCGCAGGAGGTCGCGATGGACGGGATCGTCGTCGGTGATCAGGATCGTCCTGCGCGGTCCGAGATAGCCGGCGACCGGCGCCTTCACCGGCGCATGCCGCGTCGGGTTGGTGACCTCGGACAGGAGGATCTTGACCTTGAAGGTGCTGCCGGTGCCGACCCTGCTCTCGACCTTGATGTCGCCGCCCATCACCCCGGCGAGCAGGCGGCTGATCGTCAGGCCCAGTCCCGTGCCGGTCTGCGGTTGAGCGGCCCCGAGCGCGCCGCGCTCGAACGGCGCAAAGATGCGCTCGAGGTCGTCGGGCTGGATGCCGGGCCCGGTATCAATCACCTCGAACTCCGCGACCGGACTGCGATAATGCACGACGAACTGGACGCTGCCTTCCGCGGTGAATTTGATCGCATTCGACAGCAGGTTGATCAGGATCTGGCGCAGCCGTTTCTCGTCGGCGTAGACGACCAGCGGCAGCACCGCCGGCCGCTTGAACACGAAGTCGACGCCCTTGGCGGCGGCTTGCAATCGGAACATGCCCACAAGCTGGTCGAGGAATTCGCTGAGACGGACCTCGTCGCGCGACAGATACAGCCGCCCGGCTTCGATCTTGGAGATATCGAGGATGCCGTCGATCAGGCCGGACAGATGATCGGCGCTGCGGCGGACGACGCGGACCTGGTCCCGCGGCTTTGGTGCGAGGCTCGTGTCCTGCTCGAGCAGTTGCGCATAGCCGGAGATCGCGTTCAGCGGCGAGCGCAGCTCGTGGCTGAGGCCGACGACATAGCGGCTCTTGGCGAGGTTGGCGGACTCCGCAACCTCCTTGGCGCGCTGCAGCTCGGCGTCGGTGCGCTTGTGCGCCTCGATCTCCTGAATCAACAGCTGCGTCTGCCGGCGTGTCTCGGCCTCGGCGGCGCGACGGCTCTGCTGCGCCAGCACGAACAGCCAGGTCACGACGCCGATGATGATGGAGAGAGCGAAGAACACCTTCCACAGCACGTCGGAGATGATGCCCTTGAATCCTGGCAGCGCCGCCGAGGTCTCCAGATAGATCATGCCGAGCGTCAGCGCGACGAGTCCGGCCGATGTCAGAAATACACCGACATAGTGACCGAGCTGCGAGTTGATCTTGGCGAGCACCGACCCCGGCAGCATGCCGCCAAGCGCCGCGGCGACCTGGGCTTGCGCCCGCGCGTGCGGTTTGCACAGATCGTGACAGCGAGCGTCGAGCGAGCAGCACAGCGAGCAGATCGGGCCGGCATAGGCCGGGCAGGAGGCGGTGTCCTCCGGCTCGAAATGATGCTCACAGATGCAGCATTGGATCTGCTCGATGTTCTGCCAGCTCCGCTTCGGCTTGCGCGCCAGATAGTACTTTCCGTCGGTCAGATAGGCGATCGCGGGCGCCGTGACGAGCGCGACGCCGAGCGCGACGAAAGTCGACAGCGCCTTTCCGGTCGGACCGAACAGGCCATAGAAGGCGCAGATCGAGACGATCGTGGCGATCGTCATCGCGCCGACGCCGACCGGATTGATGTCGTAGAGATGGGCGCGCTTGAACTCCATCTGCGGTGGGCGCAGGCCCAGCGGCTTGTTGATCACGAGGTCCGCGACCAGCGCGCCGACCCAGGAGATGGCGATGTTGGAGTACAGCGCCAGCGTCTGCTCCAGCGCCTTGTAGACGCCGATCTCCATCAGCAGCAGCGCGACAACGACGTTGAAGACGAGCCACACGACGCGTCCCGGGTGACTGTGGGTCAGGCGGGAGAAGAAGTTCGACCAGGCGATCGAGCCGGCATAGGCATTGGTGACGTTGATCTTGATCTGGGACACGATCACGAAGGTACCTGTCAGCGCAAGCGCCAGGTCCGGCCGGGCCAGCACGTAGCGGAACGCCTCGAGATACATGTGTGCCGGTTCGGCGGCGCGGTCGGCCGAGACTCCATGGCTGAGCGCGAAGTAGGCCAGGAACGAGCCCGCCAGCAGCTTCAGCGCACCGAGCACGATCCAGCCGGGGCCTGCGGATAACAGCGCAATCCACCATGACCGTTTCGACGTGCGGCGATCGCGCGGCAGAAAGCGCAGGAAGTCGACCTGCTCGCCGATCTGGGCGACCAGCGAGAACACGACCGCCGCCGCGGTCCCGAACAGCGCCAGATCGAGATGGCCCATGGGATCGCCATGCTCGCCGGGAAACTGCAGCCAATCGGCGAAGGAGTGCGGGCTCGCATAGGCGATTGCGGCAAAGGGCAGGACGTGCAGCACGACCCACAGCGGCTGCGTCCACAGTTGGAAGCGGCTGATCAGCGTGATGCCGTAGGTCACGAGCGGGATGATGACGACGGCGCTGATGAGATAGCCGACCGGGCGCGGAATGCCGAAGCACATCTCGAGGGCGGAGGCGAGGATCACCGCCTCGATGGCGAAGAAGATGAAGGTGAAGGAGGCGTAGATCAGCGAGGTGATGGTGGAGCCGATGTAGCCGAAGCCGGCGCCACGCGTCAGCAGGTCGATGTCGATGCCGCATTTCGCTGCATGATAGGCGATCGGCAGGCCGCAGCAGAAGATGATCACGCTGGCGACCAGGATGGCGGCGGTCGCATTGGTCACGCCGTAGTTCAAGGTGATTGTGCCGCCGATGGCCTCCAGCGCCAGGAACGAGATTGCGCCCAGCGCGGTGTTGGCGACGCGGGCGGCCGACCAGCGCCGCGCGCTCTTGGCCGTGAAGCGGAGCGCATAGTCCTCCAACGTCTGGTTGGCGACCCACTGGTTGTACTGGCGCCTGACGCGGTCGATCCGCTGCCGCCCTGCCACTTTCGAACTCCTCACCCGCGGGCGCTTGTCCGCAACTCGCCTGCCCCTCGCAAGACCTACGCAGAGCCTACGTCGCGCTTTTGCGGTGCAGTATACGCAATCTTGCGTATCCGTGCGTTGCACAAACCGCGCCATCCTTCGTCTGACCCAACGCGTGTCCTCGAACCAATGAATGGGGTGCTCATGTCAGACGAAACCAAAAAGGGCCTGAAGTCGCCGCTTCGGCGCCAATTGCTGATGGGAATGGCCGCAATCCCGGCGCTGGCCATGATGCCGCGGCCGTCCTTTGGCGCCGGTCCCGCAACCTCCGCTGTCAACACCACCGGACTTGCAGTCACCGATAGCGAAGTGACGGTCGGCATCCTGCATTCGGTCACCGGCACGATGGCGATCTCCGAGACCGGGTCGGTGCAGGCCGAGAAGCTCGCGATCGAGCAGATCAATGCCGCCGGCGGCGTGCTCGGCCGCAAGATCAAGTACATCCAGGAGGACGGCGCCTCGGATTGGCCGACCTTCGCGGAGAAGGCCAAGAAGCTCCTGGTCAACGACAAGTGCGCCGCCGTGATGGGCTGCTGGACCTCGGCCTCGCGCAAGGCGGTGCTGCCGGTGTTCGAGCAGTACAACGGCATGCTGTACTACCCGACCTTCTACGAAGGCCTCGAGCAGTCCAAGAACGTCATCTACACCGGCCAGGAAGCCACCCAGCAGATCATCGCCGGCCTCGACTGGGTCAACAAGACCAAGGGTGCGAAGACCTTCTATCTGCTCGGCTCCGACTACATCTGGCCGCGCACCTCGAACAAGATCGCCCGCAAGCACATCGAGGGCCATCTGCAGGGCTGCAAGGTCGTCGGCGAGGAATACTTCCCGCTCGGCCACACCCAGTTCAACTCGGTCATCAACAAGATCAAGCTGACCAAGCCGGACGTGATCTACGCGATCATCGTCGGCGGCTCCAACGTCGCGTTCTACAAGCAGCTCAAGGCGGCCGGCATCGACATGTCGAAGCAGACGCTGCTCACCATCTCCGTGACCGAGGACGAGATCGACGGCATCGGCGGCGAGAACATCGCGGGCGCCTATGCCTGCATGAAGTACTTCCAGTCGCTCGACAACCCCAACAACAAGGCCTTCGTCGCCGATTTCAAGAAGATGTGGGGTGAGAAGACCGTGATCGGCGACGTGACGCAAGCCGCCTATCTCGGTCCGTGGCTGTGGAAGCTGACCGTCGAGAAGGCCGGCAGCTTCGACATCGACAAGGTCGCCGCCGCCTCGCCCGGCATCGAGTTCAAGGGCGCGCCGGAAGGCTATGTCCGGATCCATGAGAACCACCATCTCTGGTCCAAGACCCGCGTCGGCCGCGCCAAGGCGGACGGTCAGTACGAGCTGATCTACGAGACCGCCGACCTGGTCGAGCCCGATCCGTTCCCGAAGGGCTATCAGTAAGTCGGGGTCACGCTTCGTCGCCATGTGTCGATGGCAAATCCGTCGCCGCACGATAGATGCGCTCCCTCCCCCCTGGTGGGGGAGGGGTGGGGAGGGGGTACCCCACCCACAGCGCGGCGTGGAGGCCCCCTCCCTAGCCCTCCCCCACAAGGGGGGAGGGAACGACCTCATCTGCGGCCGCCAATCCGCTAACCAGTGCGCATCCGAAGACAGTACGCACTGAACGAGCATCACGCATCACAAGAGGACGGATCATGTTCGGTGACTATTCCATCGGCGACCTCGGGGCTATCTTCGCGATGCAGGGGTTCGCAGGCCTCATCCTGTTTTCGGTCTACGTGCTGATGGCGCTGGGGCTTGCCATCATCTTCGGCCAGATGGGCGTCATCAACATGGCGCATGGCGAGTTCATGATCCTCGGCGCCTACGTCACCTGGATGACCTCGAACGCCTTCCAGCATTTCCTGCCGTCGTTGTTTCCGGGCTACTTCTTCGTCGCGATGATGCTGGCCTTCATCGCCTCCGGAGCGCTCGGCATGCTGGTCGAGTGGGCGATGATTCGCCGGCTCTACAAGCGGCCGCTCGATACGCTGCTCGCGACCTGGGGCCTCAGCCTGATCCTGCAGCAGGCCTATCGCTCGGTGTTTGGCGCGCGCGAGGTCGGCGTCGAACTGCCTGAGTGGATGATGGGCTCCTGGCAGGCGACTGACGCGATCCAGATTCCGATCAACGGCATGTTCGTGATGTGCCTGACCATTCTGATCACGATCGTGGTCGCCTATGTCCTCTTCCTGTCGCGCTGGGGCAAGCAGGTCCGCGCCGTCGTGCAGAACCGCGTGATGGCCGGCGCCGTCGGCATCAACACCGAGAAGGTCGACCGCTACACCTTCGGTCTCGGCTGCGGCATCGCCGGTGTCGCCGGCTCCGCCTTCACGATGATCGGCTCGACCGGCCCGACCGCCGGCCAACTCTACATCGTCGACACCTTCCTGGTCGTCGTGTTCGGCGGCGCCGCCAGCCTGATCGGCACCATCGCCTCTGCCTTCACCATCTCCCAGGCGCAGTCGACGATGGAGTTCTTCATGTCCGGCTCGATGGCCAAGGTGCTCACTCTGCTGGCGATCGTCGCCATCCTGATGCTGCGGCCGCAGGGCCTGTTCGCCCTCAAGGTCCGCAAATAGCCGGAACGCGCAGGAATCGGGAATCAGAAAGCACCGTCATGATCATCAATACGCGCTTCTTCAATCGCTCCGAGCTCATCGGCTTCGTCTCTCTGCTGCTTCTGCTCGTGGTCATCCTGCCGCTGGCGGTCGACATCTTCCGCCTCAACCTGGTCGCGAAGTACCTGACGTACTCCTTCGTCGCCATCGGCCTGGTGCTGTGCTGGGGCTATGGCGGCATTCTGAGCCTGGGGCAGGGTGTGTTCTTCGGCCTCGGCGGCTACTGCATGGCAATGTTCCTCAAGCTTGAGGCCTCCAGCGTCGCCAACACCAAGATCCAGTCGACCCCTGGCATTCCCGACTTCATGGACTGGAATCAGCTGACGCAGCTGCCGTTCTTCTGGAAGCCGTTCCAGAGCTTCCCGTTCGCGCTCGCCGCGATCATCCTGGTGCCGGCGATCTTCGCCTTCATCATCGGCGCTGCGATGTTCAAGCGGCGTGTCGGCGGCGTCTACTTCGCCATCATCACCCAGGCGATCGCGGCCATCATGACCATCCTGATCGTGGGACAGCAGGGCTACACCGGCGGCATCAACGGCATCACCGACCTGCGCACCCTGCACGGCTGGGACATCCGCACCGATCACGCCAAATACATCCTCTACTTCGTCGAGGTGTTCTTCCTGTTCGCCGCCATCCTGGTCGCGCAGTTCATCCGTCTCACCAAGCTCGGCCGCATCCTGGTGGCGATGCGGGAGCAGGAGGACCGGGTCCGCTTCTCCGGCTACAGCGTCGCCAATTTCAAGATCTTCGCCTTCTGCGCCGCGGCGGTATTCGCCGCGGTCGGCGGCGCGCTGTTCACGCTCGAGGTCGGCTTCATGTCGCCGTCCTTCGTCGGCATCGTGCCGTCGATCGAGATGGTGATCTACACGGCGGTCGGCGGCCGGCTCTCGATCTTCGGCGCGGTCTATGGCTCGCTCCTCGTCAACTTCGCCAAGACCAGCCTGTCGGAGACCTTCCCGCAGCTCTGGCTGTTCGGCTTGGGTGCCTTGTTCATCGCCGTGGTTCTCGCCTTCCCGAACGGATTGGCCGGAATCTGGGGTGACTACGTGCAGCCGCGCATCGACCGGCTGCTGGCGTCCCGCAGCAAGAAGCCCGGCAATGGCGGCCTGGTCGCCAACGGCGCCCCCGCAGAGTGAGGAGACAGCGATGCTCATCGGTCATCAGCCCAAGGAATTCCTGCTCGCGGTCGAAGCCCTCACCGTCTCGTTCGACGGCTTCAAGGCGGTCAACGATCTCTCCTTCTACGTCGAGGAGAACGAGATCCGCGTCATCATCGGCCCGAACGGCGCCGGCAAGACCACGGTGCTCGACCTGATCTGCGGCAAAACCAAAGCGACCTCGGGCTCGATCCAGTTCCGCGGCAAGGAGCTGACCAAGCTGCGCGAGAACGAGATCGTCAAGACCGGTGTTGGCCGCAAGTTCCAGACGCCGTCGGTGTTCGAGGATCTCAGCGTGTTCGAGAATCTCGAGATATCCTTTCCGCGCGGCCGCACCGTGTTCGGCTCGCTGACCTTCCAGCGCGACGCGGTCGTCAAGGATCGCGTCGAGGAGGTCGCGGAGATGATCTTCCTGAAGGATCGTCTCAAGACCTCGGCGGCCGAGCTCAGCCACGGCCAGAAGCAGTGGCTCGAGATCGGCATGCTGCTGATCCAGAACCCGGACCTTCTGATGCTCGACGAGCCTGTGGCCGGCATGAGCGTCAGC
Organism: Bradyrhizobium sp. SZCCHNS3002; assembly: GCF_032377435.1. Classification (NCBI taxonomy): domain Bacteria; kingdom Pseudomonadati; phylum Pseudomonadota; class Alphaproteobacteria; order Hyphomicrobiales; family Nitrobacteraceae; genus Bradyrhizobium; species Bradyrhizobium sp. SZCCHNS3002. The sequence goes on along the minus strand of NZ_JAUHHY010000004.1, from coordinate 393,107 downwards.
GAACGCGCCAAGACCGCCGAGCTGCTCAACCGCATCATCAAGGACCGCTCGGTGCTCGTGATCGAGCACGACATGAAGTTCGTCGAGGACATCGCCCACAAGGTCACCGTGCTGCATCAGGGGCAGATCCTGTCCGAAGGCACGATGGACAAGGTCAAGAACGACCCCAAGGTCGTCGAAGTCTATCTGGGGCACTGAGCGATGATCGCGATCTTGTTTGCTCCGAGTGACGCTGCGTTCCCCTCCCCCTTGTGGGGAGGGGCTAGGGGAGGGGGCCCACGGCGGCAGTATCGCTTGGGACTACCCCCCTCTCCAACTCTCCCCCACAAGGGGGGAGGGAGCGCGCTGCCGATGTTGCTGCAGCCTCGTCCCAATTCATCACTTTGCAGGAGCCATTGATGCTCGCAATCTCCGATCTCCATGTCGCCTATGGCCAGAGCGAGGTGCTGCATGGCCTGAACGTCAAGGTCGCGCCCAATGAGATCGTTGCGATCATGGGGCGCAACGGCATGGGCAAGACCACGCTGATGAAGTCGCTGATGGGCATCCTGCCGTCCAAGAGCGGCTCCATCGACATGAACGGCACCGAGCTGTCGGGCCTGAAGAGCTACGAGCGCGTCGCCAAGGGTCTCGCCTACGTGCCGCAGGGCCGCATGATCTTCTCGACGATGACGGTCAAGGAGAATATCGAGACCGGCCTCGTCGTCTCCGGCGAGTCCGAGGTGCCCGGCGACATCTACGAGCTGTTTCCAGTGCTGCTCGAGATGAAGGGCCGACGCGGCGGCAATCTCTCCGGCGGCCAGCAGCAGCAGCTCGCGATCGCCCGCGCGCTCGCCACCAAGCCGAAGGTGCTGCTGCTCGATGAGCCGACCGAGGGCATCCAGCCGTCGATCATCAAGGAGATGGCGCGCACCCTGAAGCGCATCCGCGACGAGAAAGGGCTGTCCATCGTTGTCTCCGAGCAGGTGCTGAGCTTCGCGCTCGACATCGCCGACCGCGTGCTGGTGATCGAGAACGGCGAGATCGTCCGCGACGATCCGCGCGAGTCCGTCGATGCCGCGCAGGTCTCGAAATATCTGTCCGTCTAACCACTCCGTCCAAGCAAAGGTAAAGGGGAGCTCTTGATGCCTGACACACTGATCAAGGTCGATCTGACCAAGTCGGCCTACGAGAACGACAAGGTGCACAACCGCTGGCACCCGGACATTCCGATGGTGGAGTGGGTCAATCCCGGCGACGACTTCATCATCGAGACCTATGACTGGACCGGCGGCTTCATCAAGAACAACGACTCGGCCGACGACGTGCGCGACATCGACCTGTCGATCGTGCACTTCCTCTCGGGCCCGATCGGCGTCAAGGGCGCCGAGCCAGGCGACCTCCTGGTCGTCGACCTGCTCGACGTCGGTCCGCTGAAGGAGAGCCTGTGGGGCTTCAACGGCTTCTTCTCCAAGCAGAATGGCGGCGGCTTCCTGACCGATCACTTCCCGCTGGCGCAGAAGTCGATCTGGGACATCAAGGGCCTCTACACCTCGTCGCGTCACGTCCCCGGCGTGAATTTCGCCGGCCTGATCCATCCCGGCCTGATCGGCTGTCTGCCCGATCCGAAGCTGCTGGCGACCTGGAACGAGCGTGAGACGGCGTTGATCGCGACCAACCCGACCCGCGTGCCGGGCCTCGCCAATCCGCCGTTCGCACCGACCGCGCATGCCGGCCAGGCCAAGGGCGACGTCAAGGCCAAGATCGGCGCCGAGGGCGCCCGCACCGTGCCGCCGCGCGAGCATGGCGGCAATTGCGACATCAAGGATTTGTCGCGCGGCTCGAAGATCTACTTCCCGGTCTACGTGCCCGGTGGCGGCCTCTCGATGGGCGATCTGCACTTCAGCCAGGGCGACGGCGAGATCACCTTCTGCGGCGCCATCGAGATGGCGGGCTGGCTGCACATCAAGGTCGACGTCATCAAGGACGGCGTCGCGAAGTACGGCATCAAGAACCCGATCTTCAAGCCGTCGCCGATCACGCCGAACTATCGTGACTACCTGATCTTCGAGGGCATCTCGGTCGACGAGGCCGGCAAGCAGCACTATCTCGACGTCCACATCGCCTATCGGCAGGCCTGTCTCAACGCGATCGAGTACCTGAAGAAGTTCGGCTACTCCGGCGCCCAGGCCTATTCGATCCTCGGCACCGCGCCGGTGCAGGGTCACATCTCCGGCGTGGTCGACGTGCCCAATGCCTGCGCGACCTTGTGGCTGCCGACCGAGATCTTCGACTTCGACGTGATGCCGTCGGCGGCAGGCCCGATCAAGCACATCACCGGCGATATCCAGATGCCGATCTCGCCGGACAAATAACCCTCTCCCTGTGCGACGGGATGCGGGACGGCCGCGTATTTGGCCGCCCCGCATCCGCCGCGCGGACGAGAGAGACGATGTTGCGCAGGAGACGAGACAATGCCGGTCTATGAATATCTCTGTGACGAATGCGGCCCCTTCACCGACATGCGCCCGATGTCGGAATGTGATGAGCCGCAGGTCTGTCCGCAATGCCAGGACATGGCGCCGCGGGTAATCCTCACCGCGCCCGCCTTCGCCTGCATGCCGGCGGAGCGGCGCACGGCGCACGCGACCAACGAGCGCAGCCGCCACGCGCCGCAGACGGTTGCCGAGTACAAGGCCAAGCATGGGCCGGCCTGCGGCTGCTGCTCGCCGAAGAAATCGCCGCGGCTGATGACCAAGACCAGGAGCGGCGCCAAGGGCTTTCCGACGGCGCGCCCCTGGATGATCAGCCACTGAACGAACGCGAGGGGCGGCGTGTCCGCCCCTCAGCGTGAGGCCGGCACCCGGCGTGGTCCCGGCGCGGGCTGGCCGCCGAACTTGACCGTCATCGCATTGGCGCCGTCGCTGATGTCGACCAGCGTCTTGCGGCTCTCGTCGATCACCTTGGCGGACTTGCGCCTGAAGCTGTCGACGAGCTCGCGCATGGACTTGATCTGATCGAACAGCTGGCCCGGATTGCCGTCCGCGAACCCGGGAATGGCGCCGTCGATCTTGGTGACCAGCGTATCGAAGCCCTTGAAGACATCCTCGGCCTTGTCGATCGCAGAGTCGAAGGCGGCGGTCTTGGCCTGCAGCGAGGCGGTCTCCGTTTCGAACGTCTGCAGCGCTTGCTTGATCGCCGGTGCGTTGCTGACGACGTATTTGTCGATGTTGTGCACCGTCTCGACCATCGTCTCCTGGTCCTTGAGGTCGGCCGTCAGCACCGGCACGCCGTCGCGATCCAGCGGCACCGGCGGAGCGGCCGGCGCGCCGCCGACTAGCGAGATCGCGGCGATGCCGGTCAGGCCCTGGAACTCGATGCCGGCGGTGGTGTCCTTGCGGATCGGCGCCGACTTGTCGAGCGTGATCATGGCAACGATCTTGCGCGGGCTTTCGAGCTTGATCGAGAGGATCTGCCCGGCCTGCACGCCGTCGAAATTCACCGGCCCGCCCTTGCGGAGGCCGGCCGCCGAACCGCCGTCGAACACCACGCGCATGGTGCTGCGCTGCTCGGCGATGCGGCGCTTCTGCTTGATCAGGACACCGCTGATCCCGGCGGCGACGGCCGCGATCGTCAGGGTTCCGACAATGAGATTGATCGCGCGCATTCCGGGTCCGTGACTGCCTCGCAATGATTTTAGCCGCTAACCCGCCGGGTGGGAAGCTCAGCGCGCGAGGCCTGGACGGGACGGGGCGGCGAGGCCCGCCAGCAGCACGGCGAGGATGCCGGTGAGGAAGACGCCATCGAACGTCCCGGCGCCCCCGATCGAGGCCACGGGCGCGCCGAGGCTGCCGATCTTGTCGAGGTTCATCAGGTCGGCGCCGACCAGCGTGCCCATCGAGCCGCCGATATAGGCCAGCGGCGCGGCATATTCGCGCGACAGCAGGAACGCCAGGATCGCGGTCACGACCACCGGCGCGAACACCGGCACGGCGATGCCGACGCCCTGCACCGGCGTCGCCATCGCGTGGATGATCACGGCGATCACCAGCACCGCGATCGCGGCGCGCAGCCAGAGCTGGTAGCGCAGCATGAGATAGGTCGACATGATCGTCGGGATCACCGCGCCGCCGACATTCACGGCGAGCAGAGTACCCGGCCATTGATGCACCAACGGCACGACATATTGCATGCCGAAAAAGTCGATGATCTCGCCAGAGCGCGCGACCTGCCCAGGCAGCATGGTGATCGGGATGTTGAAATAGCTGCCGACCAGCGAGCCGAACAGCAGCAGCATCGCGGTGCCCGAGCTGACGCCGAGCTTCATGTAGGCGTAGCGCAGGATGCCGAGCTGGATCAGGACGATCAGGACGCCGAAGGCGAGCACCAGGATCGCAAAGAATACGGGCGTGATCGGCAGATATTGGATCTGGGAATGCATGTCGAAAGCGCTTCGATGATGGACCGTGCTGCCCGCGCAGGATCATCTCACGCGGGCGACAGGGTGACAAATGGTCATTCGGCGCCTGGTTCCCAAGGGCAGCCATGGTCTCGTTCATTCTTCAGACGCGATCAGCGTGGCGTGCAGCACGTAGCGCTCCGGGCCCTGTGTCAGCGCGTCGAACGGCCAGCAGGTGGAGAGCACGAGCTCAGGGCGTTCGGTGTCCGGATCGATGCCGGACGCATCGAAACGCACGACGCTGGCCCTGTCGGCGCGATAGCGGAAGGTCTTGCCGTCGCGCCTGACGATGTCGATCTCGTCGCCGATGCTGACGTCCTTCAGGAAGCGGAAATGCGTGTCGCGATGGCCCGAGTAGACGGCGACACCCGGCTCGCCCGGCTCGGCGCTGCCCTCGACATGGCCGGCGCCGAAGGCCAATGCCTGGCCGCTCGAGCCGGCCAGCGCGATGGTGGAGACGCCGAGGCTCTTCACCTCGATGCGCGCCACCGGGACCATGTCGGCCCAGGACCACGGCTTGACCGGATGTCCCGTAGCGATGGTCTGGGAGAAGGCACGATCGAGCAGCACCTGCGCGACGATCGCCTTGGCATGGATGAGGGCGCCGTGGCCGAACAGGATGAGGCCGACAAGCGCGACTGCGAGCGGGATGACAAATCGTGGCATTCTCTCTCCTCCGTCATTGCGAGCGAAGCGAAGCAATCCAGAGTCGTTGTGCAGCCCCTGGATTGCTTCGTCGCTTCGCTCCTCGCAATGACGACATTGCTTAGTTGGCAGCCCGCCGCCTGATCGCGACGAGCCAGATCAGTTCGAGCATCAGCAGGCCCAACCCGAGCAGCATGCTGAGCTCCGCATCGGTCGCCGTCTTCGGCAGCGTGACCGTCGCAGGCGCTGCCGGCACCACCGGCCGCTTCAGCGCGGCGAGCTGGACGTCGCGGTCTGCTCCAGCGCGGCGCTCCTTCTGTGCCGCCGGCATCCGGCCACGGTCGCCGAACACCTTCTCGAAATCCCAGCCGGCCGGCAGGTTGATCGGCAGCTCGGCGAGCCTCAGCGGCTCGCCGTCGGGACGGCGCGGCGTCTTGTCGACGGCGACGAGGCTGGTCAGGCGGCTCACCAGCTGGTGCTCCAGCGCGAGCTTCAGAATGGCGCCGTCGGCTTCCTCCGGCGTCATCTGCCGCATCGTCTTCGCCACCTCGGCATCGCCGATCTTGCGCCGCGCCCACAGCTTTGAAAGGCCCTTGCCCTCGGCGGCGCCCGACAGCGGCAGCGTGATGGTCCAGGGCTGGTCGCCGATGCGGCCCTTGAGCTGCAGCGATCCGGCGAGGCGATCGATTTTGGCGGCCAGCACCAGCGGCTCGTTGCGATAGACGTCCGGCAGCACCGCGGGCGTGAGGTCGGCAGAGGCTTCGGAGAACGTCGCGCTCAGCCCAGTCACCACCGGGTTCTCCAGCTTGGCGAACAAATCGCGCATGCGGTCCTCGACCTGCTCGACCGAACCGATATGGGTGAAGGCGCCGCGGCCGAGCTCGGCGGCGCGCGTCATCAGATAGGTGTTCGGCGCCGAGCCGATGCCGACCATGAAGATGCGCGAGCGGCCGCGCATCGCGGTGATGGTCTCGAACAGCTGCTGCTCGTTGCCGATGGCACCATCGGTCAGAAACACCACCTGACGCACGCGGTCGGAGTCGCTGCCGTCGTCGGTCAGCGCCGCGCGCATCGCCGGCACCATCTCGGTGCCGCCGCGCGCGTCGAGCGCACTGACGAAGCTGGTCGCGCTGCCGACATGCTCGGCATCGGCCGGCACCGAGGCGGGAAACAGCACGGTCATGGTGTCGTCGAAGCGGATCACGTTGAAGCGGTCGCCCGGCTGCAGCCGGTTCAGCGCATAGAGCAGGCTGGCCTTGGCCTGGCGGATCGAGGTGCCGCCCATCGAGCCGGAATTGTCGATCACGAAGATCACGTCGCGCGGCTGCGGGCGCTGTGCCGACGCCGTCACCGCAGGAGGCGTGACGAAGGCAAGCAGATAGTCGGCATCGCCGACCTGCTCGTGGAACAGGCCGACCGACGGCGTCGCGGCGGCCGCCGGCTTCCAGGTCAGCTCGAAATCGCGATCGGCCGGCACCACGCCCTCGGCGAGTGTCACGACACGCGTCTTCGCATCGGGGCTGTCGATCGTCACCTGGTGATGGTGGCTCTTGACCTCGCCGATGACGAAGCCTGCCTGCAGCCGCACCGTGATCCTCGTCGGATTGACCGGATCGGTCTTGGCTGGGTCGAGCACCTCCGGCGAGATGCGGTCGCGATCAGGCACGGGATCGTTGCTCGCTGCGCCCCAGCCGTTGCCGCCCGGGCGCAGATCGACGCTCTGCACGATCGGCGCCGGATTGTAGCGCGGCGCCACGACCAGCGGCACCCGCAGCGAGAACTCGCCGCCGCTCGCGGCCACCGGCTGCTGATATTCGATCTGCACCAGCACGGTCTCGCCGGGGCCGATATTGGCGAGCGAGTTGGTGAAGATGTTCGGTCGCTCCTGCTCGGTGAGCGCCGCGGTCTTGCCGTCGCGCTTGGCCTGCTCATAGATCACCTTGGCCTGTTCGCGCGGCTTGATGTCGCCGACCACGACGCGGTCGCCGACGATCATCTTCAGTGTGTCGACCGCGCTGTCGGGTGGCAGCGGATAGACATAGACCGCCTCCATCCATTGCGAGCTTGTGTTCTTGAACAGCTGCGTCACGCGCGCCCGCGCGGTCGGGCCGGAGACGACGATGTCGACGTCGACGCCGAGCCGCGGCGCCTCGGCATAGCGGCCGTCGGACTTGAACAGCAGTGCGCCGGAGCGGGCGTCGCCCGGCCTGGTCAGCGGCGCCAATGGCCCTTCGGCGGACCAGCCAGGGGTGACGCTGAGAAACAGCGCCGTGAAGCCGACCAGCAGCACGGCGGCGGCCTGGAGCAGCAGGAATAGCAGCATGGTCACGATCCATGACCGGACCGGATGGGTGCTGCTTCTGATATCGTGGTCCATTGTCTCGCTCATCATTGCCTCCGCAACGAACAAATTCGGCAGGCCGAGACTGGGCGCAGCGCGCCGGCACCGCGAGCGGAATGGTCGGTCTTGTTCGGCCGCCGCCCGCCCGCGCATGTCCTGTCGTGGTCGAGAGCGCGGCTGATCTGTCCGGGTTTGTGCTGATTTGTCCGTCTGCTAGAAGAGGTGCGCATCACGCCGCAGGGGACAGGATGTCGATACCGGACAACAGCGAGCTTTCCGACGAGCAGAGCCGGCAGGTCGCCGAGACCGTCCGCGAGGAGATCGCGCGGCGCCGGATGTCGCGGCAGGCGCTGGCGGAGCAGGCCAAGCTGAGCCTCTCGACCCTCGAGAAGGCGCTCGGCGGCCGCCGCCCGTTCACGCTCGCCACCATTGTCAGGCTCGAGCAGGCGCTCGGCATGTCCCTGCGCAAGGCGCCGAGCGCACCTCTCGCCGCGCCTGCCGCGAGCGGCGGCATTGCACCCGACAGCCTCGGCTCCTATTCGCGGCGGGCTGTGGAGTGGATCGAGGGCACCTACGTCACCTTGCGCCCGTCATTCGGCGACAAGGACGCGATCTACGCCTACCGCACCGACATCGTCTGGGACGATGCCGCGTCGTCGCTGACGTTTCGCGAAGGCGCGCGGCTCGATGCGGCGTTCACGCAGTTCGGCGAGGTTGCCGTGCCAAACCAGTCCGGCTTCGTCTACCTCGTCACCAACCGCCACGGCCAGCACCGCCTGATCACGGTCTCCAGGCCGACCATCACCGGCGAGATGTACGGCATCATCACGACGCTCCTGGCGGGCCGCGGCTCGCTGCTGACCCCGATCGCCGCGCCGATCGCGCTGCTGCCGCTGCGCAATGTGGTGGAGCCGAGCTTCGGCAGACTCGGTGCTGACGATCCGCATTATGGTTTTTATCGCGAGCACCTGCGCAAGACCGTCGAGGAGCCGTTTGCGCTGTTCGTGCAGGGCGTGCCGTGAGATTTGGGCACACGACTAACCACCGTCATTGCGAGGAGCGAAGCGACGAAGCAATCCAGAGTCGTGAACTCGGCCCTGGATTGCTTCGCTTCGCTCGCAATGACGGAGTTTGTAGTTGCCGCCGTGCTTCTAGCCATGCAGCGTCGTCCCGGCGAACGCCGGGACCCATACCCCCAGGGAGCGGTTTGAGTCCGGCTGGTCATTGGCTTTTTCGCGCCACATCACCGCCGCGGAGTATGGGTCCCGGATCGGCACCGTGCCGCGCTTCGCGCGTCACGGCTTGTCCGGGACGACGGCGGTGGGGTGAGGCGGATTCACGGGATCAAACAGCGCGACGTTCAAGCAGCCGAACGTCTCAACGACAGATCGGATCGATCAGCAGACAATCGACTAAGGACGTGTCATCGCAGTCTCGCGGCGACACTCGCCCGAGGTTTCAATCAGTCCGTCCCTCTTCACGTGCAGAGGGCGCAGGGAATGCCGGGTGAAGGCCTCACCCATGGCCCGCCTGCGAAAAAAATGCAGGCGGCAGGTACCACAGGCAAAGCCGAGCACGCCGGCATTCCCTGCGCGATGGGTTGAACGCTTATACGCAGTCTCCCTGGTGCACCGGCTTGTTGGCCACCATGGCGACAATGCGCTTGCGCGCATTGCGCTGGACACCAGCTTCGGGGTGTCAGGACGCTGCGACTTCACGTCCGCAAGCGATCGTTCGTCCGCGCCTTCGTGAGAAGACGCTGCGATCTCTCGCGGCCACCGCATCCCCGCCTCGCGTGTCGTGACGATCGCGCGCAACGCCCCTCCGCAGTGAGGCGGGATGGCGAGAGAAGAACACGGATTCGGAAAAATAGCAAGAATTTTTTGGATGGCAGAATGTTGCGTCACGGGCAGTCTGCTCCCCTCCCCGCAAGGGGGAGGGGAGCCGATCGTCGGCGTAGAGAGAGGGGGGCTCAAGCGATGCGGCGCGTCGTTGGACGATTCCGAGTGAGGCGCCGCAGCGACGCTGCTATCCCCCGACATCCGCGTCGATGATGTCGCCGAACAGATCCCACTTGCCGCCCTTGAACTGCATCATCTTGAGCTGCTCGATCGGGGCGAAGTCGGTGGGGCCGGTGTTGACCTTGATGCCCGGGATCAGCGTATCCGGTGCAAAATCCTTCAGGCTGGCGGCCTGCTTCATGACGTTCTCGCGGGTGAGAGTGTCGCCGCACTGCTTCAGGGTCTGCACCATGGTCTGCGCCGCGGCATAGCCATAGGCGAGGTTGGCGTCGGAGATGTTGGCGCCGGGCATGTACTTGTTGATGAAGGCCATGAACTTCTTCATGCCCTCGTCGTCCTTCCACTGCGGATCCGACGGGTCCTTGAGATAGCCGGCGGAGAGCACGCCCTCGGAGGCTTCGAGGCCGGCCGGCTTCATCACGGCGCCGATCGAGATCGAGACGTCGGTCATCAGGTGCATCGGCTTCCACTCGAGCTCGGCGATCTTCTTGATCGCCTGGGCCGCGAATTTCGGCGTCGCGATGTTGACGAACACGTCGGCGCCGGTGCCCTTCAGCTTGACGATGTGAGCGTCGATCGACGGCTCCGAGGTCTCGTAGCTCTCCTCGGCGACGATCATGGTCTTGGCCTTGTCGCCGAGCACCTCCTTGATGCCGAGGACGTAGTCCTTGCCGAAATCGTCATTGGCGTAGAAGATCGCGATCTTCGCGTTCGGCTTTTCCTTCAAGATATACTTGGCGAAGATCCGCGCCTCGACGCGATAGCTGGGCTGGAAGCCCATCGTCCAGGGGAATTCCTTCGGGTCGTTCCACTTGCTGGCGCCGGTGGCGAGGAACAGCTGCGGCACCTTCTTGGCGTTGTGATATTTCTGCACGGCGGTCTGCGTCGGCGTGCCCAGCGCGTTGAACACCAGAAACACCTCGTCGCTCTCGATCAGCTTGCGCACCTGCTCGACCGTCTTCGGCGGGCTGTAGCCGTCGTCATAGGAGATGAAGTTGATCCGGCGACCGTTGATGCCGCCCTGGTCGTTGATCATCTTGAAATAGGCTTCCTCGGTCTTGCCGATGATGCCGTAAGCCGAGGCCGGGCCGCTATAGGCCTCGACATTGCCGATCCTGATCTCGGTGTCGGTGGCGCCGGTATCGTATTTCTTTTGCGCAAGGGCGCTCTGGCTCGCCAGTACGGAAAAGGCGGCCGCGGCCGCGAATGAGAGCAGTGTCCTGGTCGTCATCGGCAACATTCCCTGGGCTTCCTCTGGTTGAATTTTCGTGATTGTCGTTCTTGCTCTTGGCCTGCGGCGATGGCGACCGTGCAAGGCCGCTCACCACAACGAGTGGGCAGATGTGTGCAATGCACTGTCTTGCGTCCAGGCGCTGGCCCTGGGAAGCCGGCCGGGCCGACCGGGCGCGCCGCAGGTGATTTTGCCAGCCAGCCACTCCACGCAAGTTGATACGGACGTTTCCGGCGCATCTTCCGAAGCGCACGAAGCAGGATCCTCCCGGCACCGCCATGACGAAAAGCCCGTTCTACACGGCCGAGCACGAGGCCTTCCGCGACGTCATCAAGCGCTTCGTCGACAAGGAGATCGCGCCGTTCGCGAGCGCGTGGGACGAGGCCGGCGAATTTCCGCGCGCGCTGTATCTGAAGGCGGCGGAGATCGGCCTGCTTGGGCTCGGCTTCCCGGAGGAATTCGGCGGCGTGCCGGCCGACCAGTTCATGAAGATCGTATCGTCGCAGGAATTGGCGCGTGCGGGGGCCGGCGGCATCAGTGCCAGCCTGATGAGCCATACGATCGGCGCGCCGCCGATCGCGCGCGCCGCGCAGCCGCAGGTGAGGGCGCGCGTGCTGCCGGAGATTCTTGCGGGGCGCAAGATCTCGGCGCTGGCGATCACCGAGCCGAGCGGTGGCTCTGACGTTGCCAATCTCAGGACCAGGGCCGTCCGCGACGGCGATCATTATGTCGTCAGCGGCGAGAAGACATTCATCACCTCCGGGATGCGGGCCGACTACATCACCGTCGCGGTGCGCACCGGCGGACCGGGGCCGGCGGGCGTCAGTCTGCTGCTCGTGCCCGGCGACACGCCGGGGCTGACGCGCACCAGGCTCGACAAGATGGGCTGGTGGGCGTCGGACACGGCGACCCTGCATTTCGACGGCTGCCGCGTGCCGGTCGAGAACCTGATCGGAGAGGAAGGGCAGGGCTTCAAGCTGATCATGCACAATTTCAACAGCGAGCGGATGGGCATGGCGGCGAGCTGCACGGCCTACGCCCGTGTCTGCCTCGACGATGCGATCGCCTACGCCCGGGAGCGCCACACCTTCGGCAAGCCGCTCGCCCAGCACCAGGTCATCCGCCACAAGCTGGTCGACATGGCGCAGCGCGTGGCGGCGTCGCAGGCGATGCTGGAAATGCTGGCGTGGCGGCTCGAACAGGGCGACAATCCGGTCGCCGAGATCTGCATGATGAAGAACCAGGCGACGCAGACGATGGCCTACTGCGCCTCGGAAGCCGTGCAGATCTTTGGCGGCGCCGGTTTCATGCGGGGTGTCCGCGTGGAACGGATCTATCGCGAGGTCAAGGTCAACGCCATCGGCGGCGGCACGGAGGAGATCATGAAGGATCTGGCCAGCCGGCAGATGGGATTGTGAGTCGCGGCCTCTCCAAGCCCGTCATTCCAGGTTCAAGGCCTGCGGCCTTGCCCCGGACTGACGATCGTGAAGCAGTTAGATAAGACATAGCGAGATTCCGGGGTCGGCCGCTGCGCGACCGCTCGGAATGACAGGGAATGAAACATGCTCTTCACCGCCGACCACGACGAACCGCGCCGCATCCTGCAGAAGTTCATCGCCGCCGAGATCAATCCTCACGTCGACGCATGGGAGGAGGCCGGCATCTTCCCCGCGCATGAGCTGTTCAAGAAGCTCGGCGACCTCGGCTTTCTCGGCCTCAACAAGCCGATCGAGTTCGGCGGCCAGGGGCTGGACTATTCCTACGCGCTGATGATGGCGGAAGAGCTCGGCGCCATCAATTGCGGCGCGATCCCGATGGCGATCGGCGTGCAGACCGACATGGCGACCCCGGCGCTGGCGCGGTTCGGCTCCGACGAGGTGCGCAAGGAGTTCCTGGCGCCCGCCATCTCAGGCGACTACGTCGCCTGCATCGGCGTGTCCGAGCCCGGTGCCGGCTCCGACGTCGCCTCGATCAAGACCCAGGCGCGCTCCGATGGCGACGACTACGTCATCAATGGCGGCAAGATGTGGATCACCAATGGTACCCAGGCCGATTTCATCTGCCTGCTCGCCAACACCAGCGACGGACCTGTCCATCGCAACAAGTCGCTGATCTGCGTGCCGATGAAGAGCAAGGGCGTGCAGGTCGCGCGCAAGCTCGACAAGATGGGCATGCGCTCGTCCGACACCGCGCAGATCTTCTTCGACAATGTCCGGGTGCCCAAGCGCAACCGCGTCGGCGAGGAGGGGCAGGGTTTTACCTATCAGATGATGCAGTTCCAGGAGGAGCGACTGTGGGCCGGCGCCGCCTGCCTGAAGGCGCATGAGTCCATCATCAACGCGACCATCGAGTACACGCGCAACCGCAAGGCCTTCGGCCGCTCGATCCTCGACAACCAAGTCGTCCACTTCAAGCTCGCGGAGATGCAGACCGAGGTCGAACTGCTGCGCGCGCTGACCTATCAGGCCGCGGAGGCGATGATCGCCGGCGAGGACGTGACGCGGCTCGCAACCATGGTGAAGCTCAAGACCGGCCGGCTCGGCCGCGAGCTCACCGACGCCTGCCTGCAATATTGGGGCGGCATGGGCTTCATGAACGAGACCCCGGTCAGCCGCGCCTATCGCGATTCGCGCCTGAGCTCGATCGGCGGCGGCGCCGACGAGGTCATGTTGACCATCCTGTGCAAGATGATGGGGACTTTGCCCGGCACCGGCAAAGCGGGGAACGCCTGATGATCACGCTGTATCATTGCGACGGCGCCCGGTCGTTTCGCCCGTTGTGGATGCTAGAAGAGCTTCGACTTAACTACGAGTTGAAGATGCTGCCGTTCCCGCCACGGGTGCTGGCGAAGGAATATCTGGCGATCAATCCGCTGGGCACGATCCCGCTTCTGATCGACGGCGAGACGAAGATGACGGAGTCCTCCGGCATCTGTCACTATCTCGGCATCAAGCACGGCCCGACGCCGCTGATGGTCGGACCTGAGGAGGCGGCCTACGGTGCGTTCCTCAACTGGATGTATTTCTCCGACGCGACGCTGACGTTCCCGCAGACGCTGGTATTGCGATACACTCAGCTCGAGCCGGAAGAGCGGCGTTCGCCGCAAGTCGCCGCCGACTACGCCAAATGGTTCCTGGGCCGGCTGCGCGCGGTGGAGGCAGCGACCGCGAATGCCGAGTTCTTGTGCGCCGGTCGTTTCACCGCGGCCGACATCGTGATCGGCTATGCGTTGCGGCTCGCCGACACGCTCGGCCTTTCCAAGGAGTTCGGGCCGAATGTGGCGGCCTATTGGGCGCGCCTGCAGCAGCGCGATGGCTACCAGAGGGCGCGCGCCGCCGAGCAGCGTGCAGGCGTGGAGCAGGGCATCAAGCCGCGTGTCAGGCCGTGAGTTGCGCACGTCATTCGGGCGTCCCGGATGACGGATGCATCCTTGAGCACTGGGTTAACCGCGACAAAAATCGGCAGTCATCGCCGATGACAGCGACGCGAATTGCGCTATGGTTCTCTTCCAAAGAAGCGGCCGACAGAGCCGCGCCTCAGGAGGAAGACCATGGATGTGAAGACCATGGACGTGACGCGCCGGGACTCCGGCCATCTCATGCTGATCACGCCCGAGCGCGTCTTCTACGCCGGGCTGCTCGGCCGTCCGCGCCAGCGCTGCTCGGGCGCGTGCCATATCTACGTCGCGCTCACCGGCAGCCTGCGGCTGATTCCCGATGGCGGCGAGGAGCGTTGCGGCGAGCTGCTGGTCGTGCCGCCCAACAGGCAGCACACGATCGAGAGTGATTATCGCACCGTCATCGTCGTGACGATCGAGCCGGAGAGCGTGCCGATCGGCGCCTTGGACCGCTTCGCGAGCAAGGTCACCCGCGAGGCGGAGGCCTATGCCTGCCGCATCCGCGCCGCCTATGAGGAGCTGGTGCAGCGGCCGCTGAGCGGCGACGTCACCAGCGCCGTGTTCGACCGGCTGTGCTTCGGCGAGGTGCTGCCGCAGCGGACGCTCGATCCCCGCGTGGTCAAGGCGATCGGCCTGATCAGCCGCTTCTCCGGCGAGCCGGCGACCGCCGAGAGCTGCGCCGCCGCCGTCGGGCTCTCGACGTCGCGCTTCCTGCATCTGTTCAAGGAGGAGACCGACATCTCCTTCCGCTCGTTCCGCGCCTGGAAGCGCGCGCGGCATCTGCTCAACTACGCCAACCAGGACCTCAACCTGGCGCATCTCGCGCAGGACATCGGCTATCCCGATTCCACGCATTTCAGCCACTCGATCCGCCGCTTCTACGGGCTGAAGCCGCGCGCGATCTTCTCCGGCTCGCGCGATCTCGCGATCTACCGCGCCGGCGAGGCGGCCTTGACCACCTGATCCGGCTTGTCCGCGCGCCGCGACAGGGCGGCGCGCAGCGGAAACTTCGACAGTTCGAGCATGATCAGCGTCGTGATCGCGGCGGCTGCAGTCAGCGCGAGATCGTCGGCGTGCAGCGGTCCGAACCGGAACAGCGCCGCAGCGGCAGGCAGCGTCAGACTTGTCGCGAGCACGGCGACGACGAAGCCGATCACCAGCAGCAGCATGCGGTTCGGCCGCAGCAGCGCCTCGCGCAGCGAGCTCGAGAACGAGCGGTTGACGAAGATCAGGCTGACGATCACCGACACCAGGCTGAAGAACACCAGCGCGCGGAGCTCGTCGTCCGGCATGCCATTGCGGTGTGCAAGCAGCAGTACGCCACCCGTGGCGAGCATCGCCAGGATGCCCTGCAACGCCCCCCACAGCACCAGCGGCCGCGGCAGCAGGGGCTCCTGCGGATCGCGCGGCGGCCGCCGCATGATGTCGTTCTCCTCGGTCTCGGCCTCGAACACCAGCGAGCAGACGGGATCGATGATCATCTCGAGAAAGGCGATGTGCACGGGTCCGAGCAGCAGCGGCAGGCCCGTGACGAGCGGCAGCAGCGCCAGCCCGGCGATGGGGAAGTGCACGGCGAGGATGAAGCTCATCGCCTTGCGCAGATTGTCGTAGATGCGCCGGCCGAGCCGGATCGCCTTGACGATCGAGCCGAAATCATCGTCGAGCAGCACGATCGCCGAGGCCTCGCGCGCCACGTCGGTGCCGCGGCCGCCCATCGCGATGCCGATATGCGCGGCCTTGAGCGACGGCGCGTCGTTGACGCCGTCGCCGGTCATCGCGACGATCTCGCCACAGGCCTTGAGCGCGGTGACGATGCGCAGCTTCTGCTCCGGCATGATGCGCGCGAACGCCGTCGGCGTGCGCGCCGCGAGCGCCAGGGCGTCGTCGTCGAGATCGACAAGCTCGGGGCCCGCGATGACGCGCTCGGGATCGATCCCGGCCTGCCGCGCAATGGCGGTGGCCGTCGCGGGATAGTCGCCGGTGATCATGATGACGCGGACGCCGGCGGAGCGGCACTCGGCGACGGCATCCTTCACCTCCGGACGCAGCGGGTCGGCGAAGCCGACGAGACCGCGGAATGAGAACGCGAAGTCCTGCTGCGTGTCGGGCAGCGCCTCGCCGCTCCAGCTCGCCTCGGCGACGCCGAGCACGCGCAGGCCCTCGGCGGCGAGCGTCTCGACGCGCGCCTGCAGCGCCGCCAGCGCGCCGCCGTCGACGCCGCACAGCTTCGCGATCGCTTCCGGAGCACCCTTGGCCGCCGCGACACCGGCGCCGTCGCGCGACCAGACGTTGGTCATCGCCAGCAGGTCGGGGCGCAAACCGTAGCGCCGCTGCAACGTGGCGCCCGCGGTGGCGTCGGCGCCGAGCGCGTGCAGCGCCTTCTCCATCGGATCATGCGACTGCGGGTCGCAGGCGAGCACGGCGGTGGCGACGAGATCGCGGAACGGCGGTGCGATGGCTTCCGGCGTCGCCGTCGCAGGCTGCAGCACGCCGCCGTCCGGCAGCACCAGCCGGGCCACCATCATGCGGTTTTGCGTCAGGGTGCCGGTCTTGTCGGAGCACAGCACGGTGGCGGCGCCGAGCGATTCGATTGCCGAGGCGCGCCGCGTCAGCACCCGCGCCTGCGAGATGCGCCAGGCGCCCATCGCCAGAAACACCGTCAGCACCACCGGGAATTCCTCAGGGAGCATCGACATGCCCAGCGCGATGCCGGCGAGGATTCCCTCCAGCCAGCCGCCGCGGTACATCGCATAGAGCACGACCGTGATCGCAACCACGATGGCGCCGCCGATCGCGAACGCCACCACCAGGCGCCGGGTCTGCTGCCGCAGCCGCGGCGTCTCGGTCTCGAGCGCGGTCACCGACTGGCCGATCCTGCCGATCGCCGTGTGCGGCCCTGTCGCCATCACCTCGGCGATGCCGCCGCCGCGCGCCACCAGGCTGCCGGAGAAGACGAAGGGCTGGTCGTCGCCGCCGGCCACGGTTGCCGCGTCCATCGCTTCGCCGGCGGCCGGCCGCTTGCGCACCGGCACGGATTCGCCCGTCAACAGCGATTCATCCGTGAGCAGATCGTCGCAGTCGCGCAGCACCGCATCGGCTGCGACGCGATCGCCCTCCGAGAGCACGATGAGATCGCCGCGCACCACCTCGCGGCCGGCGATGCGGATGCGCTCGCCGTCGCGGATCACCAGGGCGCGCGGACTGGACAGGTCGCGCAGCGATTCCAGCACGCGCTCGGTCCGCGCCTCCTGCACGATGGTGATGAAGACGGAAGCCGAGGCGAACACGCCGAGCAGGATCGCCTCCGCCGTGTCGCCCAGCGCGAGATAGATGCCGGCGCCGCCCAGCAGCAGGAGCAGCATCGGTTCCTTCAGAACGTCGGCGACGAGGCGGAGGATCGAGCGCGAGCCTGCTTGCGGCAGCTCGTTGAAGCCCTCCGTCTGCAGCCGGCGCACGGCTTCCGCCGCGCTCAAGCCATTGGGAAACATCGGCGCAGGTTGTGGGTCGGTCGACATTGCACGCCCGTGAGGAGGAGAAGCAGGAACCGCTTAGCGCCGTTTCCGGCCGCGGACTTGACGCAAAGCAATATCCGGTTGCGCTGCATGTCACCAGCGAGTCAACGCAAGCAGATCCCGGCGTGCGACCGTCATATACGGACCCTGTCAGCACAGCGCCGCCTGCGCGCAGCCCATCGAACGAGTGCCATGAGCGACAAAGCCGTCATCACCTGCGCGCTGAACGGCGTGCTCACCGATCCCAGGCAGCATCACGTGCCGGTCACGCCCGAGGAGATGGCGCGCGAGGCGCGGCGCGCCTATGACGCGGGTGCGGCGATTATGCACATCCATCTGCGCCAGCAGGCCGCTGGCAAGGGGCATCTGCCGTCCTGGGACGTCGACGTCTCCCGCGAGATCCAGCAGGCGATCCGCGAGGCCTGCCCCGGCGTGATCATCAATCACACCTCGGGCGTGTCGGGACCGGACTATCAAGGCGCGCTCGACTGCATCCGGCAGACCCGGCCGGAGATCGCGGCCTGCAATGCCGGCTCGCTGAACTACCTCAAGGTCAAGGCCGACAACACCTGGGCCTGGCCGCCGATGATGTTCGACAATTCGGTCGAGAAGATCCAGGACTATCTCGCCGCGATGAAGGACGCGCACACGATCCCGGAATTCGAATGCTTCGATGTCGGCATCGTGCGCTGTGTCGGGATGTATCGCCAGACCGGCATGTATGACGGCCCGCTCGAATACAACTTCGTGATGGGCGTCGCGTCGGGCATGCCGGCTGATCCCGAGTTGCTGCCGATCCTGCTCAAGCTGAAGCTCGCCGAGGCGCATTGGCAGGTCACCGCGATCGGCCGCGCCGAGATCTGGCCGCTGCACCAACGTTGCGCCGAGCTCGGCGGCCATCTCCGCACCGGACTGGAGGACACGTTCTATCTCGCCGACGGCACCAAGGTGACCTCGAACGGCCAATTGATCGAGGCGATCGCCGCCTGCGCAAGGCGGGCGGGCCGCGAGATCGCAAGCCCCGCCGAAGCGCGGCAGATGTTCGGCACCGTCAACTGATGCGAAGTGCTCCGTCATTGCGAGCGCAGCGAAGCAATCCAGAGTCGTGGGCGGGGCCCTGGATTGCTTCGTCGCTGCGCTCCTCGCAATGACGCCGATGGGGAGGAGTAAATCAATGACCAATCTTGAGACCACCGGCGGCGTGCCCGGTCCGGGCCGGATCGGCCGGGTTGCGATCGGCGATCTCCTGAAGCGCGCGGCGCGGCGCTTCCCGGATCGGGTTGCGATCACCGATGGCGGCCGCCAAGTGACGTTCACCGAGCTCGAGCGCGATGCCAACCGGTTCGCGAACCATCTCCTCGCCAAGGGGCTGAAGCCGGGCGAGACAATCTCGACCGTCTGCAACAATTCGATCGAGTTCGTCAAAGCGCTGTTCGGCATCCATCGCGCCGGCCTGGTCTGGGTGCCGATCAACACGATGCTCGGGCCCGCCGACATGGACTACATCCTCGGCCACGCCGAGGTCCGCTTCGCGCTCATCGACGACAATCTGTTTGCACAGCCGGAGCGACGGGCGGCGCTGGAACAGCGCGGCGTCGAGCTGATCGCCGTCGATCTCACCGGGACGGCGAGGACCGCGGGGCTTGCCAGCTTCAACGACCTCATCCAGGGGCATTCGGACGTCGAGCCCGAGATCGAGATCAACGACCGCGATCTCGCGATGATCATCTACACGTCGGGCACGACGTCGCGGCCGAAGGGCGCGATGCATTGTCACCTCGCCGTGGTCATGGCCGTGATGAGCAACTGCATCGAGATGCAGCTCTCGCGTGACGACGGCATCACCGGGCAGTTCCCGCTGTTCCACTGTGCCGGCCACGTGCTGCTGCTCAGCTATCTCTCGGTCGGCGGCCGCATGGCGCTGATGCGCGGCTTCGACCCGGTGGCCTGCATGGAGGCGATCGTGCGCGATCGGCTGACCGTGTTCGTCGGTCTGCCGTTGATGTACCAGGCTATCCTCGATCATCCGCGGCGCAAGGAGTTCGACCTCTCGCATCTGCGCACCTGCCTCTACACCATGGCGCCGATGGGCCGGCCGCTGCTCGAGCGCGCGATCAAGGAGCTGTGTCCGAACTTCGCGCTGACCAGCGGTCAGACCGAGATGTATCCCGCGACGACGATGTCGCGGCCCGAGGTCCAGCTCAACCGCTTCGGCAACTACTGGGGCGAGTCGCTGTTCGTCAACGAGACCGCGATCATGGACGATGCCGGCAATCTGCTGCCGCCGGGCGAGATCGGCGAGCTGGTGCATCGCGGCCCCAACGTGATGTTGGGCTATTACAAGGATCCGAAGTCGACCGAGGACGCCCGCAAGTTCGGCTGGCACCACACCGGCGATCTCGCGGTCATCGACAACGGCGAGGTGCTGTTCCTCGACCGCAAGAAGGACATGATCAAGTCCGGCGGCGAGAACGTCGCCTCGGTCAAGATCGAGGAGACCCTGCTGGCGCATCCGGCGGTGCAGAATGCCGCCGTCGTCGGCCTGCCGCATCCGCAATGGGGCGAGGCGGTGTCGGCCTTCGTCAAGCTCAAGCCCGGCGCGCAGGCCAGTGAGACCGAGCTGCTCGAGCACTGCCGCAAGTCGCTCGGCGGCTTCCAGGTGCCGAAGCTGGTGCGGGTGCTCGAGGAGATGCCGATGACGGCCACCGGCAAGCTGCGCAAGGTCGAGCTGCGCCAGGCCTATGGCGAGCATTTCGCGGCGAAGAGCGCGTGAGCCGTCTACTCGACTTCCTCCGTCATTGCGGGATGACCCGAAGGGCCAGGCCCGGAATCCATACTCCCCATCGTGGCGATGGATTCCGGGCTCGCGCTCCGCGCGCCCCGGAATGACGCCAAATGAGAGAACCCGTCCGTGGCCGTGATCGACAACACCATCTCTCCGTCCGGCGCCGCCTTCCAGGCCAACCGTGACGGCATGCTCGGCCTGATCGCGCGGATGCGCGATCTCGAGGCGCGCGCGCGCAATGCCTCCGCGGCGGCCAAGGAGCGCTTCCATCAGCGCGGCCAGTTGCTGCCGCGCGAGCGCGTCGCCCTGGTGCTCGACCCTGGCGCGCCGTTCCTCGAGCTGTCGACGCTTGCCGGCTACATGTTCGATACGCCGGACCCGGCCAAGAGCGTGCCGGGTGGTGGCGTCATTGCGGGTATCGGCTTCGTCGCCGGCGTGCGCTGCATGGTCTCGGCCAACGACGCCGGCATCGATGCCGGCGCGCTGCAGCCTTACGGCCTCGACAAGACCTTGCGCGTGCAGGAGCTGGCGCTGGAGAACAAGCTGCCCTACGTGCAGCTCGTCGAGAGCGCCGGCGCCAACCTGCTGCGCTACCGCGTCGAGGATTTCGTCCGCGGCGGCAACATCTTTCGCAACCTGGCGCGACTCTCGGCGGCCGGCCTGCCGGTGGTCACCGTGACGCATGGTTCGTCGACCGCGGGCGGTGCCTATCAGACCGGATTGTCCGACTACATCGTTATGGTGCGCGGCCGCACCCGCGCCTTCCTCGCCGGACCGCCGCTGCTGAAGGCCGCGACCGGGGAGATCGCCACCGAGGAGGAGCTCGGCGGCGCCGAGATGCACACCTCGATCTCCGGGCTCGGCGACTATCTCGCCGAGGACGATCGCGACGCGCTGCGCATCGCGCGCGAGATCATGGGCAAGCTCAACTGGGACCGGCCATCGCAGGAGCCATCGCCGGTCAAGCCGCCGCGCTACGATCAGGAGGAGCTGCTCGGCATCATGCCGCTCGACCACAAGCGTCCCGTTGACATGCGCCAGGTCATTGCGCGCATCGTCGACGACAGTGACTTCGTCGAAATGGCTCCGAACTACGGACCGGCCACGGTGTGCGGCCATGCCCGCGTCGAGGGCCAGGCGATCGGCATCGTCACCAACAACGGCCCGCTCGATCCGGCGGGCGCCAACAAGGCGACGCACTTCATCCAGTCCTGTTGCCAGACCCGAACGCCGATCCTCTATCTCAACAACACCACAGGCTACATGGTCGGCCGCGCCTATGAGGAGGCCGGCATGATCAAGCACGGCTCCAAGATGATCCAGGCGGTGACCTCGGCGACCGTGCCGCAGATCACGCTCTATTGCGGCGCCTCGTTCGGCGCCGGCAATTACGGCATGTGTGGCCGTGGGTTCCACCCGCGCTTCTGCTTCTCCTGGCCCAACGCCAAGACCGCCGTGATGGGTGGTGAGCAGGCGGCGGAGACGATGGCGATCGTGACCGAAGCGGCCGCGGCCCGCCGCGGCAAGCCGGTGGAGCGCGAGAAGCTCGACGCCATGAAGGCGCAGATCATCGGCGTGTTCGACAGCCAGATGGACGTATTTGCGACCTCGGCGCGCGTGCTCGACGACGGCGTGATCGATCCGCGCGACACCCGCGCGGTGCTGTCGGAGGTGCTGGCGATCTGCCGCGAGGCGGAGGCGCGACGGCCGCAGCGCATGCAATTCTCGGTGTCCAGGCCATGAGCGGAGAGATGACGGGAATGCAACGCAGGCCGTTCCACAAGGTGCTGATCGCCAACCGCGGCGAGATCGGCTTGCGGATCATGCGCACCGCGCGCCGGCTCGGCTACGGCGTGGTCGCAGTCTATTCCGATGCTGATCATGGTGCGCCGCATGTCCGGCTCGCCGATCAGGCGGTCCGCATCGGCGCGCCACCGCCGGCGCAATCCTATCTGAACATTGCCGCGATCATTGCTGCGGCCAAGGCGAGCGGGGCCGATGCCGTGCATCCCGGCTACGGCTTTCTCGCCGAGAACGAAGGATTCGCGCAGGCCTGCGAGGAGGCGGGGCTGGTCTTCATCGGACCATCGCCGGTGGCGATCGCGGCGATGGGCAACAAGGCCGGCGCCAAGGACATCATGCACCGCGCCGGGGTCCCCTGCGTGCCCGGCTATCAGGGCGAGGACCAGGGCGACGAGGCGATGCTGCGCGAAGCGCGCCGCATCGGCTTTCCCGTGATGATCAAGGCCGTGGCCGGTGGAGGTGGCCGCGGCATGCGGCTGGTGACGGATGCGGACGCCTTTCCCGACCTGCTGCGCAGCGCACGCTCGGAAGCCGCGACGGCGTTCGGCGACGGCACCGTCATCCTCGAGAAGGCGATCGCCAATCCGCGCCACATCGAGATCCAGGTGTTCGGCGATTCGTTCGGCAATGCCGTCCATCTCGGCGAGCGCGACTGCTCGGTACAGCGGCGGCATCAGAAGCTGATCGAGGAGGCGCCGTCGCCGGCGGTCGGGCCGGAGCTGCGCGCGCGCATGGGCGCGGTGGCGGTGCAGGCGGTGAAGGCGCTGGGCTATGAGGGAGTGGGTACGCTGGAATTCCTGCTCGACGGCGACGGGCAGTTCTACTTCATGGAGATGAACACGCGGCTGCAGGTCGAGCATCCCGTGACAGAGGCCTTGACGGGACTCGATCTCGTCGAATGGCAATTGCGCGTCGCCGCCGGCGAGCCGCTGCCGTTACGCCAGGAGCAGATCAGCTTCTCGGGTCATGCGATCGAGGTGCGACTATGCTCCGAGGATGCGGCGCACGACTTCATGCCGCAGTCCGGGCGGATGGCGCTGTGGCAGATGCCCGAGACGATCCGGGTCGAGCATGCGCTGGAGTCCGGCGCGGAGATCCCGCCCCATTACGATTCGATGATCGCCAAGCTGATCAGCCATGCTGCGACTCGTGAGGAGGCGCGCGCAAGGCTGATCGCCGGATTGGAGCAGGCCGTTGCCTTGGGCGTCCCGACCAACCGGGCCTTCCTGATGTCCTGCCTGCGGCATCCGGCCTTCGCCGCGGGCAAGGCGACCACCGCATTCATCGCGGCGCATCGCGACGAGCTGCGTGCGCCGGCCGCCGAAGCGGCAGACCTCGCGCTGGGCGCGCTGCTGCTCTCCGTCAGCCATCCGCTCGCGCATCCCGTCCGCCGCGGCCGCTCGCTCGCGGCTGCCTTCGCGACGCCGCTCCGGTTCGAGATCGCCGGCGAGGTGGCCGAGTGCGAGCTGCTGCGCGAGCGTGACGGAATCTATCGCGTGACACGTGGCGATGCAGAGCATCGTTTCGACATCGTATCGCTCACGGATGATACGATCCGCGTTCGTCACGCCGAGACCGTCGAGAGCGTGCGCTTCGTCCGCGACAACGATCGGCTGTTCGTCCAGCATCGCGGCCAGACGCTGGCGCTGCGCGACGTGACGTTGGCCAGGCCGCAATCCTCAGCGGCTGGCGGCGGTGATGGCAGGGTTCGCGCGGCGTTGAATGGTCGTGTGGTCGCGGTGCTGGTGAAGCCGGGCGACAGCGTGGCTGTGGGACAGCCGGTGGTGACGCTCGAGGCGATGAAGATGGAGCACGTCCACACCGCCGGCATCGCCGGAACGGTGACCGCGATCGAGGTTGCCGAGGGCGACCAGGTGACGACGGGCCGGATCGTGGCGGAGATTGCGGCCTGATCGTCGGGCAGGGGAGTGAGCTACGGGAAGATCTGCGACGAAGGCAATCATTGCTTGTCGCAGCGCGTGTGTGCCGACATCTTACGGCTGGCTCGGTGCACCTCTCCCCGCCCGCGGCAAGCGGGGAGAGGCCGGATTGCATCGTCAGATGCAATCCGGGTGAGGGGGGTACAGGTCTATCCACGTATACTTCTCGTGCGGCTGCCCCTCACCCCACCCCTCTCCCCGTAAGAACGGGGCGAGGGAGCCTACCGTCCGTGCCGAAATGGCTCGCTTCTCGTCTCTGCGCGTGTCTCGTCTCCAGCTGTTTGCAAACGAATTCGTCGCAAAGAGGAAAGTACGCGAACCAGCGGGATTTTAGCTCGGTCGCTTGCGACTCTCACTCGTGCAATTGCCGCCTCAGCGCGGCGACCAGCCGTGACGTCTGGAACGGCTTCGACAGCAGCGGTGCCGTAGCGAATTCCTCCGGGCATTGATCGACGGAATAGCCGGTGACGGCGACGAAGGGCACGCCGGCCGCCGCCAAGGCGCGCGCGATCGGCGCCGATGTTTCCTGCCCGAGATTGACGTCGAGCACGGCAAGATCGCAATGATTCCGCTCTAGCAGATGGAGGGCTTTGTGCACGGTCGGCGCCACGCCGACCACCGTGAATCCGGCGGCTTCCAGCTCGACCGCGAGGTCGAAGCCGATCATGGGATCGTCCTCGACGATCAGGAGATGAGTCTTCTCACTGGCGCGCATGATGACGGTCGCGGCAGAGGCGTTGCAGGGGGCACCTCAGGTGCCAGCGCAGTCCGGCCGGCAGGAACTCGACCTCGACCGTTCCATCCAGGCCGGCGCGCACCAGGTCGGAAATCACCCGGCTGCCGAAACCGGTGTGCTCCGGCGGCGCGACCTCAGGCCCGCCGCTCTCGACCCAGGTCATGTCGAAGCTGTCATCGATGCGCAGCCAGCGGATCGCGATCCGTCCGTCGTCGTTCGACAGCGCACCATATTTGGCGGCGTTGGTGGCGAGCTCGTGAACCGCCATGCCGATCGACTGCGCGGCCTCCGGCGTCAGCTCGATCGATGGTCCGTCGATCGCGATGCGGTTGCCGATCAGGTCGTTGAATGCGCCGAGCTGCGAGCGGACGAGGCCGTCGAGCGGAATGAAACGCCAATCGTTCTGAATCAGGAGATCCTGATTGCTCGCGATCGCCTGCAGGCGCTCCAGAAAGCGGTTGAGGTCGAGCTGGCGGCCGTGACGGGTCATCTGCCGGGCGATCGCCTGCACCAGCGACAGCAGGTTCTTGCTGCGGTGGTTCACCTCGGCCAGCAAGGTGCGCAACTGCTCCCTTGTCTGGCGCTTGTCGGTGATGTCACGCACGATCTTGGAGGCGCCGATGATGCGGCCGCTGGAATCCCGGACCGGCGAGACCGTCACCGATACGTCGATGAGTGCCCCATCCTTGCGCAGGCGGATGGTCTCGAAATTGTCGATGATCTCGCCGGACAGCACGGTGGCAAGGATCCGGTCCTCCTCGGCCTGGCGCTCCTGCGGGATGATCGTGCGGATCGAGTGGTTGATCATCTCGCCTTCCGAGAAGCCGAAGATGCGTTCGGCGCTCTTGTTCCAGCTGGTGATCGTGCCGTCCAGCGTCTTGCTGACGACGCCGTCCGAGGACGAGGCGACGATGGCCGCGAGCATCGCCGACGCACGCTCGGCCTTCTTCGACAGCGTGACGTCGCGGATGATTTTGGAGATGCCGACGATCACGCCGGTGCTGCTGCGGATCGGTGAAAACGTGATGGAAACCTCGATCGGGCGTCCCGGCTTGGTCAGCCGGACGGTCTCGAAGCTCTCGATCGCTTCGCCCGCGTTGACCCTGGCGCGCAAGGCGCTCGCTTCTTCCGCCAGCTCGGGGGGTGTGATCTCGGAGACGGATCTGCCGATCATCTCAGCCGCGGTGAACCCCAGCATCCGTTCGCTAGCCGCATTCCAGCTGCGGATGATGCCGTCTGCGGTGGTGCCGACAATGGCGTCGGCCGAGCACTCCACGATCGCCGCCAGATAGGCCGTATCGTCGTCGGTTACGCGTGGGGCGGGGGAGGCGCCGGGCATTCCGTGCACGTCGCAGGCTCCTTGCTAACAGGTCGACAGAGAAGACGCCGCGCACGGGATTACCAACTTGTTTGTGTACAAATGCAAGGGCTATCTCGATCGCTGCTTGTTGTTGGTTTTTCCGGCAACGAGGACAGGACGACTTGCCGCCAGCAGACCCCCCAGGGGCCGTGCGACGTGCTCCAGCTCACGACGGCGAACACCAAGAACGCAGGCTTGGGCGGTTTGTTCCAAGGGATCCTGTTAAATTGCCGCCGAACCGGCGCCAGGGTGCGCTTGCAGCCGGACGCCGCCGGCCGGGGGCTGCGGCTCAACCCATTGGCGAATGTGGCCTTAACTACTTCCTCAGGCTGAGAATGTAGCCTGCCAGGTCGGCCGCATCATTCGCACTGAGCGGATTGTTGGCCATCGTTGCGTGGGGAAGCAGGAGGAACTTGGTCAGCATCTCCTTCGTCACGTCGTCCCTGGCCGCGATGGCGACGAACGGCCGGGCGCGCCGGAACTTGGTCTGCTTGGTGGCCACCGCGTGGCAGGCGGCGCACCAGCGCTCGGCGAGCTGGCGGCCGTGGTCGAGATCCTCGGCGGCCGCCGGAGCGGAGAGCAGGACCAGCAGCAGCAGCGATGGTACGGAGGCACGTCGCACGCCCGGTTCTCCTCACAGCGGCTGGTCGTCGTCGGTCGACGGCTGGTCCTGCAGCGAGACGATGTCACCGCCGCCGAACTCGTCCTCTGGGGGCGGATAGACCCACATGTGGTCGCGCACGCTCCTGACGCCCTGGACGCTCTTGGCCGCCACGATCGCCGTGGCCCGCTCCTTCTCGTTGCGCACCGCCCCCGTGAGATGCGCGATGCCGTTGCGGACGACGACGTTGAAGCGGCAATGCTTGCAGGCGGCCTGGTCGAGTGAATCGAGGATGGCGCTGCGGATGCCGTCATCGTCGGGGGTGGGGCCCGGAACGGCAGTGGCGAGGTCGGCCACGGTTTGCAGGAAATCCGTATGTGTCACCACGCCGGCCAGCCGGTCGCCACTCATCACCGGGAGACGCTTGATGTTGCGCTTTTCCATGATCTCGGCGATCTCCGCCAGGCTGGCATCGGCGCTGACGGTGACCGGAGGCTGGCTCATGATGTCGCCGACCGTCCGGCCGTGGGAATGGACGAAGTCGGCGCCGATGCGACCGCGGCCGACCAGGAGGTCGAGCCAGCGGCCTTGCCTGCGCTCGGTGCCGAGCTCGGCGCGGCGCAGGAAATCACCGTCCGTCACCATGCCGACGAGCGTGCCGGACGCGTCGACCACCGGCAGCCCGCCGATGTGGTTGTGCAGCATGATCCGCGCTGCCTCGGCCACCGGGGTTCCGGGCGTCACCGCGATCACGGATCTGGTCATGATTTGATGAGCGCGCATGTCGTCGTCTCGTGCAATCGCTACGGTCGCAATCAATAGAGAATAGCTCCGCGGCATCGCGCGCGCTTGACCAGGATCAATCCGAGGTCGTGCCGCCCTACACGATCCTTGACGTCTTGTTGCCCCAATAGCGGTCGCGCAGCAGGCGCTTGTAGAGCTTGCCGGTCGGCAGCCGCGGCAGCTCCTTCTCGAAATCGATCGAGCGCGGCACCTTCTGCCGCGACAGCGACTGCCGGCAGAACGCGATCAGCTCCTCTTCCAGCTCAGGCCCGGGCATGATGCCCGACATCGGCTGGACCACCGCCTTCACCTCCTCGCCGAGATCTAGGTTGGGCACGCCGAACACGGCGGCATCGGCGACCTTCGGATGCGTGATCAGCAGGTTCTCGCATTCCTGCGGGTAGATGTTCACGCCGCCGGAGATGATCATGAAGGTGGCGCGGTCGGTGAGATAGAGATAGCCGTCGGCATCGACATAGCCGACGTCGCCCACGGTGCTCATGCTGCCGTCGGCCGAACGGGCCTCCTTGGTGCGCTCGGGGTCGTTGAAGTATTCGAACGGCGAGCCCGTCTTGAACCACACCGTGCCGGCGGTCCCGACCGGGCAAGGCTGCATGTTTTCGTCGAGGATGTGCAGGTCGCCGAACAGCACCTTGCCGACCGTGCCGCGATGCGCGAGCCATTCCGCGCTGTCGCAGGCGGTGAAGCCGAGGCCTTCGGTGGCGCCGTAATATTCGTGGATGATCGGCCCCCACCATCTGATCATGTCCTCCTTGACCTGTGCCGGGCAGGGCGCTGCGGCGTGGATTGCGACCTCGAGCGAGGAGAGGTCGTAGCGGGTACGAACGTCCTCCGGCAGCTTGAGCATGCGCGAGAACATCGTCGGCACCAATTGGGTGTGCGTGATGCCCCATTGCTCGACGAGCTGGAGATAACGCTCGGGATCGAACGTCTCCATGATGATGGCGGTGCCGCCGACGCGGATGGTGAGGTTGACCGCGGCCTGCGGCGCGGAGTGATAGAGCGGCGCCGGCGACAGGTAGATCATGCCCTCGCGGTAGCGCCACAGCCTTTCCAGGAAGTCGAAGATCGGAAGCTGCTGCACCGGCGGCTGCTCGGGCAGCGGCCGCAGGATGCCCTTCGGCCGGCCCGTGGTGCCGGAGGAGTACAGCATTGCGGTGCCGACGCATTCGTCGGCGATCGGCGTCGCCGGCAGGCCGGCTGTGGCCTCGGCGAGGCCGACGATCCCCTCGCTCTCGCCTGCGCCATCGGCGACGATGCACAGCTCGATGCCGGGCGCCTCCTCCAGCGCCTCGCGCGCGACGTCGAGCTTGGCGAGGGAGGTGATCAGGAGCCGCGACCGGCTGTTGTTGAGAATGTAGGCCAGCTCGCCAGGCGTGAGGTAGGAGTTCACGCAGGTGAAATACAGCCCGGAGCGCTCGCCGGCGCCGCACGCCTCCAGATAGCGGCTGTTGTTCTCCATGAAGATCGAATAGTGGTCGAGCCGCTTCAGGCCGCGTTGGCGGAACAGATGCGCCAGCCGGTTGCTGCGCGCCTCCAGCTCGCGATAGGTCACCGCCTCGCCGGTCGAGGCCATGATGAAGGCAGGCTGCAATGGGCGCAGCCGGGCGTGCTTGCCGGTGTACATGTGTCCTCCTGCCGATACGCGCAGCTCGCCGCGGCGCGCGGGCGGGAGGCGCCTGCCGCGGCACCTTGGCATGGCGACGCGATGCAGACGATGCTGCCTCACGCGTCCAGGCGGTTTCCTTCCCTGCGCACCATCCCGGCGGGACGGCTCGTTGTTTGGGCGCGAATGTAGCGGAGGAGCCCGCCTCTCTCAACATGGCTGTCAGCCGATTGACCGAGGCGGGAAGGGATGGGCGCGGCCGGGGTTCTGGCCTAACATGAGCGCGCATTCTAATGAATGACATCTCAAGACCAAGAAATGCGGGGAGAGACCATATGAAATCGGGTTTGCTGGCTATTGCAGCCGTCGGTGCGCTGCTGGCGTCGGCGCCGGCGTCGGCACAGGTCAAGATCGGCATCCTCAATGACCAGTCCGGCGTCTATGCCGACTACGGCGGCAAATATTCCGTCGAAGCGGCCAAGA
This sequence comes from Bradyrhizobium sp. SZCCHNS3002, assembly GCF_032377435.1. Lineage (NCBI taxonomy): Bacteria > Pseudomonadati > Pseudomonadota > Alphaproteobacteria > Hyphomicrobiales > Nitrobacteraceae > Bradyrhizobium > Bradyrhizobium sp. SZCCHNS3002. The sequence goes on along the minus strand of NZ_JAUHHY010000004.1, from coordinate 363,404 downwards.
TGGCGATCGAGGATTTCGGCGGCGAGGTGCTGGGGCAGAAGGTCGAGCTGGTCACCGCCGACCACCAGAACAAGCCCGATCTCGCCTCCACGATCGCGCGGCGCTGGTACGACACCGAGGGTGTCGACATGATCACCGAGCTGACGACCTCCTCGGTCGCGCTGGCGATCCAGGAGCTGTCGAAGGAGAAGAAGAAGATCGACATCGTCGTCGGCGCCGCGACCTCGCGCATCACGGGCGATGCCTGCACGCCCTACGGCTTCCACTGGGCCTATGACACCCGCGCGCTCGCGGTCGGCACCGGCGGCGCGCTGGTCGAATCCGGCGGCGACACCTGGTTCTTCATGACCGCCGACTACGCCTTCGGCTATGCGCTCGAGAAGGACACCAGCGACATCGTGACGTCGAAGGGCGGCAAGGTGCTGGGCTCGGTGCGCATCCCGCTCAACTCGTCGGACTTCTCCTCCTTCCTGCTGCAGGCGCAGAGCTCGAAGGCCAAGATCATCGGGCTTGCCAATGCCGGCCTCGACACCACCAACTCGATCAAGCAGGCGGCCGAATTCGGCATCGTCAAGGGCGGGCAGAAGCTCGCCGGCCTGCTGATGACCCTGTCCGAGGTGCATGGCCTCGGGCTGGAGGCGGCGCAGGGCCTGATCCTCACCGAAGGCTTCTACTGGGATCGTGACGACAAGTCCCGCGCCTTCAGCGAGCGCTTCATGAAGCGCACCGGCCGGATGCCGAGCATGATCCACGCCGGCACCTATTCCGCGACCTTGTCCTATCTGAAGGCGGTGAAGGCCGCCGGAACCAAGGACTCCGACGCGGTGGCTGCGAAGCTGAAGGAGCTGCCGGTCGACGACGCCTTTGCTCAAGGCAAGGTGCTCGCCAACGGTCGCATGGTCCACGACATGTATCTGTTCGAGGTCAAGAAGCCGTCGGAATCGAAGAAGCCGTGGGACTACTACAAGCAGCTCGCCACGGTGCCCGGCGACAAGGCGTTCTTCACCGCCAAGGAGAGCGGCTGCCCGCTGACGAAGTGATCCTGCCACGCTAAAGGGGTCGTCCCGGCGAAAGCCGGGACGACGGAAGAGGGCGGAGCGGTCAGCCGTGCAGCATGCGCCAGAGAATGGCGATGAGCGCGCCGACCAGCAGCGCCGAGGCGGCGAGCGCCTGCACGCCGAAGCCGGGGCCCCGCTTCTCCGCGGCCTTGGCGTAGGACAACATGTACATCGCGCGGCCCGCGATCCAGACGAGGCCGATCAGGGCCGCGATCGTGTCGCTGACATAGATCGCGAACAGCCACAGCGCCGGCAGGAAGATCGGCAGCCATTCCAGCGTATTCACCTGCACGCGATAGGTGCGCTCGAAATCGAGATTGCCGGTGACGGCCGGCGCCTTCACGCCGAACCGGGCGCGCGCCTGCGCGACGCGGACCGCCATGTAGAAATACAGCATGAGCGCGAGCACGGTGACGAGTGCGGTGAAATGATACATGCGCGGTTCCCCCCTTGATGACGGCCTGTTAATATCCCGTCAGCTCGAGATAGCCCACCCCGGTGTGGCTGCCCTTGAAGCTGATCGGTCCCTCCCAATACGGCACGCGGGTGCCCATCCAGGCCTTGGGGTTGAGCGGCGCGGTGTCGATGGCGATGCCGAGCGCGGCGATCTCGACGCGCCAGCCGACCGGCAGCTTGCGCTCACCGATCGTGACCGTCTCCTTCGGGCTCATGGCAATGTCTCCGGGCCCGAGCGGGCGCGAGGCGCCGTCCGTTGGGATCCAGGTGCCGGACGTGTAGTCGCCGTTGCCCTGCCGCATCCGATACAGCATCAGCTTCTCGCCGCCGAAAAAATGCAGCGCGAACCAGTCCCAGCCGCTCTGGTCGGAGGCCAGCGGCTGACTGCTCCATTCGCGGTCGAGCCAAGCCTGGCCTGAGACCTCGACCGGTTGATCGTCGAAGCTGATGCGGCCGCGGGCGCGGTAGAACGGCTGGCTGTAGTAGTAGGACGCCTGGCCGCGCTCGGATTTGCGGCTGTAGCCGCCGATGCCCTGCAGCACCACGGGACGATCGGCCTCGAGATGCAGCGCGTAGGAGAAGTCCGGTCCCGCGGCGTGCATGTCGAGCGGCGCCAGCGCTCGATCGTCGGTCGCGGCGGTACCGCGCAGTTGCCAATCATCGATCCAGGCCTGGAACGGCTTGGCCTCGACGCCGGCCTGGCCGACACCGCCGCGCGCGAACTTTTCCGTCGAGCGGTGGCTGTCGGCGCGCGTCACCGCGGCATGCGCCATCCACAGCTGCTGATTGTCGAAGCCTTCGCCTTGCGGCCCCGGCCGCGCCGCCGAGCGGAACAGCGTCCATTGCAGGCCGTAGGCCTTGCCGCTGGCGTCGCTGAGATTCGCGGTGACGTACCACCATTCGATGCGGAAATCGTCGTGCGGGCCGTGGTCAGCGGGGAATGAGAACGTCCTGCCCGGCGTCACCGCCGCAAAGCCGTCGGCGCTGTCGCTGAGGCCCGCAAAGCCCTGCGCGCGCGCGAGCCGCGGCAGCGCCAGCAGGCCGAGCCCGCCGATCAGCCCGCGCCGCGTGATGATCGCTCTAGCGCTCAATGGTGAAGGTCCTGACCAGATCGGCCGGCTGCATCCGCGCCAGCCGCAGCACCGGCAGCAGCGAGGCGATCACCGCCGCCACCAGCGTGACGACCAGCAGCCGGATGAGCTGCAGCGGAAACACGTCGAACGGCAACCGCCAGCCGAACGCCTTGACGTTGACGATCGCGATCAGGCACCACGCCACGATTAGCCCGAGCGGCAGCGCCAGAAGCGCGGTCAGGCCGGCGAGCGACAGCGTCTTCAACAGCTCCACTTCGGCGAGCCGCCGCCGCGTCAGCCCGATCGCCCATAAGGGGGCAAGCTGCGGCAGCCGCGAGTTCGCGAGGGTCAGCAGGCTGGTCAGCAGCGCGATCGCGGCGACGCCCAGCGTGAAGGTGTTGAGCGCGCCGGTGACCGCGAAGGTGCGGTTGAAGATCTGCTTCGACTCCTGCTTCACGGTGGCCTGGTCGATGACGTTGCGGCCGTCGAGGCCGAACCTGTCGCTGAGAGCAGCGATCAGTCCCGGCACGTCGGCCGGCGCCGCGCGCGCGGCCATGCGCGTGATCGGCGTCGCCGGGAAACGGCGCGTCAGCGCGGCGACGTTGACCGTGACCTGGCCCTTCGGATTGCCATAGTCGGCATAGATACCCGCGACAGTGATGCGCCAATCGCCGGTCGGCGCGGCGAGGTCGATGCTGTCGCCGACGGACAGATTGAGCCGCCGCGCCAACTGCTCGCTGACGAAGCCTGCGTCGCCGCGCACCAGCTGCTTCCACGCGTTGGCGTCGGCCTGCAGCAGCGGCCAGTGCGCGCGATAGGTGTCGTGATCGGGCAGGCCGAGCACATCGATCGGCGCGCCCGCCAACTGCGTCTCGGCGCGGCCGCCGGGCAGCACGGCCTGCACCTCAGGCCGTGTACGCAGCCAGCTTTGAATCTCGCGCGCCTGCGCCTCGTCCGCAGCGCTGATGTAGACGTCGGCGGCGAGCCGGCCGTCGAGCCAGACCAGGAAGGTGCGGCTGAAGGTCTCGACCATAGTCGCGACGCCGACATTGACGGCGAGCGCCAGCAGCAGCGCCATCAGCGCCAGCGACAGGCCCGAGATCTGCTGGCGGCTGTCGGCCCAGAACCACTGCGCCAGCGCCGTCCGCGCGCCGCGCTCGCCGAGCCGCAGCACGAGCTCCAGGACCGCCGGCAGCAGCAATGCGGCGCCGAGCATCATCGCCGCGAGCACGCCGAAGCCGGCCAGCAGCGATTGTCCGAGCCACAGCAGCAGGCCGGCGGCGACGAAGAAGGCGAGCGCAACCGCGCTCTGCAAGCGCAGCCAGCGCCGCTGCGCCTCCTGCCACGCATAGGGCTGCGCGGTGGAGAGGATCGGAAGCCGCATCGATTTGATCAGGCTCGTGGTCGCCGCTGCCAGCGCGCCGGCGATGCTGATGGCGAGGCCCGCCAGCCACCATTCCGGCTGCAGGCTCAGCTCGCCCGGCACCTGCGCGCCATACAGCCCGCGCAGCGATGCCGCCACGTTCGGCAGCAGCGCGGCGGCGATGACGTAGCCGCACACCAGCCCGGCCAGGCCCGCCACCAAGGCAAAGCCGATCAGCTCGCCGATCAGCACGCCGTTGAGCTGCCGCGCCGACACGCCGCAGGCGCGCAAGGTGCGCAGCACCGGCAGGCGCTGCTCGAAAGCGAGGCCGATGGCGGAATTGACGATGAACAGGCCGACGACGAACGACAGCAGGCCGAAGGCGGTGAGGTTGAGGTGGAAGCTGTCGGTCAGCCGCTCCAGGTCGGTCTCGGCCTCCGGCTGCACGAGCTGCAGCCGGCCGCCGGCGAATGATTGCAAAGCGTCTCGCTTGCCCGTCGCCTTGCCGACCAGCAGCCGCGAGATCTGGCCGGACTTGTCGAGCAGCCGCTGCGCGTCGCTGATATCGACCACGAGCACGCCGGGCGCGAGCTGCTGCTGCGCCATCACGGGCGGCAGCAGCGCGTCGTTGCTGAGCCGCGGCGTTGCGCCGTCCTTGAGTCCGAGATCGGCCAGCGTCTCCGGCGAGATCAGCGTCCGGTGCGGCGGCGTCAGGAACGCCTCGAGCTCGCTGCGCCCGACCCTCGGCGCATCGCCGACCTCCCGGGGGATGCTGAACGGCTCGATGCCGAGCAGCCGCAGCGAATGGCCGTCGATCTGCACGCGGCCCTCGAGCACCGGCGACACCGGCCAGCCGGCGCGGCGCAAGTCCGCGAATAAGCTCTGCGGCAGCATCTTGCCGTCGCGCGCGACCAGCATCGGCGTGCGCGCGCCGCCGAAGATCGCGGCGGCGCGATCATACGAGCTGCGGGCCTGCTGATTCAGCGCCTGCACGCCGCTCCACAACGCGGTCGCCGAGATCAGCCCGATCAGCAAGGTCGCGAGCTGCATCGGATGCCGGCGCCAGTGGCTGAGCAGCACCGCTAATATCCACAGCGCGCGTCTCATACGATGCGTCCGGCATGCAGGTGGACGTGACGGTCGAGCATCGCCGCGAGCCGCGCGCTGTGCGTCACCATCAGGAAGCCGCAGCCGGTGCGCGCGACGAGGTCGCGCGTCAGCGCCATCACCTCGTCGGCGGTGTCCTCGTCGAGGTTGCCGGTCGGCTCGTCAGCAAGCAGCAGCGCCGGCTTGATCGCCAGCGCGCGGCCGATCGCGACGCGCTGCTGCTGCCCGCCCGACAATTGCTCGGGATAGCGCTTGAGCAGCGGCTTCAGCCCGAGCCGCTCGACCAGCTCGCTGTGCCACGCCGGATCATGCCGACCGGCCAGCCGCGCCTGGAAACTGAGATTGTCCTGCACCGACAGGCTCGGCACCAGGTTGAACTGCTGGAACACGAGGCCGAGCCGCTCGCGCCGGACCGCCGCGCGTGCCGAATCGTCGAGCGCGCCGACCGCAGCGCCGTCCAGCAGGATGTCGCCACTGTCGGCGGCATCGAGCCCGGCGATCAGATGCAGCAGCGTGCTCTTGCCGGAGCCGGATTCGCCGGTCAGTGCGACGCGCTCGCCGGAGGAGACGTCGAGGTCGACGCCACGCAGAACATGGATCGGTTCGCCGCCGGATCGATAGGATTTGGTGAGATGACGGACGCTGAGCACGGGCATGATCGGGGTTGTTGCGTCACAACATAACAAGGGCCAACGCGAACATCACGTGCTCGTTCTTCGCGACGCCGCTGATGTGATGCCGGCCGCGCGCAATCAGGTTGCGAGGGTATCGCGATGCAGCCCAAGAGGGCGGATTCCCGCGTTGCAGCAACAACTTAGCGCGCGAGCCGGTTGCCTGCGGAGCCGCTTCGTGGGTAGCATCGTCGAAACGCCCGGATGACAGGGGCGGATCATGACAGAACGGGGAACGACCATGGCCGCGCCGACGACGCTGAAGGGCACATCCCGCGCAAGCGCGACCCCGAAGGGGGCCTGGAAGATCACCTTCCTGCTGTTCCTGTTCATGCTGGTGAACTTCGCCGACAAGATCGTGGTCGGGCTCGCCGGCGTGCCGATCATGACCGAGCTCAACCTGAACGCCGAGCAGTTCGGCCTGCTCGGATCGTCCTTTTTCTTCCTGTTCTCGATCTCCGCCATCGTCGTCGGCTTCGTCGTCAACAAGGTGCCGACGCGCTGGGTGCTGCTGGTGCTGGCGCTGATCTGGGCGGTGGCGCAGTTTCCGATGGTCGGCACCGTCGGCTTCACCACGCTGCTGATCTGCCGCGTCATTCTCGGCGCCGGCGAGGGTCCCGCGGCGTCCGTGGCCGTTCATGCCGTCTACAAATGGTTTCCCGATGAGAAAAGGGCGATGCCGACCGCGATCCTGTCACAGGGGTCGGCGTTCGGTGTCATCCTCGCGGTGCCCGCGCTGAACTGGATCATCGTGAATCATGGCTGGCACTATGCTTTCGGCGCGCTCGGCGTGGTCGGGCTGATGTGGAGCGTGGCGTGGCTGTGGCTGGGCAAGGAAGGGCCGCTGGCCGAGGTCGAATTCGCCGGCCTGCGCGAGCAGCGCGTCCCGTATCTGCAATTGCTGACGTCGCGGACCTTCGTCGGTTGCGTTGCCGCGACCTTCGGCGCCTATTGGGCGCTGTCGCTCGGGCTCACCTGGTTCACGCCGTTCCTGGTGAAGGGCCTCGGCTTCTCGCAGCAGCAGGCGGGCTTCATCTCGATCCTGCCCTGGATCTTCGGCGCGTGCGTGGTGCTGACCACGGGCTTCGTGTCGCAGACGCTGATGGCGCGCGGCGTATCCACCCGCATGGCCCGCGGCGTGCTCGGCGCGACGCCGCTCGTGATCGGCGGCGGGCTGATGGCGATGATGCCGCATGTCGACGCCGCTTCGGCAAAGATCGCACTGCTCGTGGTCGGATCGGGATTGTGCGGCTCGATCTACGTCGTCTGCCCGCCGATGATCGGCGAGTTCACGCCGGTCACGCAGCGCGGCGCCGCCATGGCGATCTACGGCGCGCTCTATACGCTGGCGGGCATCGTGGCGCCGGTGGTGATGGGCAAGATGATCCAGGCCTCCGGCAGCCTGCTCGAAGGCTACATGTCCGGCTTCACCATCAACGCCGTGATCATGGTGATCTCCGGCCTGCTCGGCCTGGCGTTGCTCTGGCCGAACACCGAACGCGCCCGCCTGCAGGCGCAGCAGGCTGCCGCGCCGGAATTTGCGTGATACAACCCCTGTCAGGGGTCATCAGGAGGCGGCCTCGCATTCATCCTTGCTGAGGTCCTGCACGATGCGCCTGTTCTATCATATGCTGCACTACTGGCGCGGTGCGCGATGCTTGAAGATCGAGGACTTCCCAGGCGCCATCCTCCACTTCAGCAAGGTGATCCAGCTCAACCCGCGCAACTATTACGCCTACCATAATCGCGGCGTCGCCCTTCAGGGCATGGGAAGCTACGCCAGTTCGATCGCGGATTTCGGCGTGGCCCTCAAGCTGAAGCCGAACGCGCAGACATTCGGCGCCCGGGGCGTGTCGCGGAAACTCCTTGGCGACTTCGACGGCGCCATTGATGACCAGGCGCGAGCTCTCGCTCTCGACCCCAGGGTCGCCGCGGCTCATGGCGAACTCGCGTTCCTTCATCACGTGAAGGGCGATTCGGATCGCGCGATCGTCGAGAGCACGACGGCGATCGGCCTCGCACCCAATGACCCCATCATGCAGAGGGGGCGTGGCTATATCCAGTTTTGCCGCGGCAGGTTCGATGCCGCGGCAGCGGACATGGAAAGATCGCTCGCGCTCGAGTTCGATCCCTATGCGGTTCTGTTTCTTTACCTGTCGCTCGCCCGGTTGCCGGGGCGCGCCAGGCCCGACCTCGCCGCTGTCGCATCGCGCTGGACTGCGGCGCAGTGGCCTGGACCGGTGTTCGATCTGCTGATGGAGCGTTCGACGGCGCAGCAGGTGCTGAATGCGACCGCAACGGCTCCCGAACAGGCTGAAGCCTATTTCTACATCGGTGAGTGGCATCTCTTGAACGGTCGCCACGACGAGGCCGCACGGGCACTGGAGATCGCCCTGCGCTCGTTGCCGCCATGGTTCAACGAATACTCGGCCGCACGATCCGAGCTTGCGAGGCTCGCCGAGACGGTCGCCGCGGCCAGTTGATGTCTCAGCTCACACGGCGCGCTCCCCTGACCAGCCGCCCCGGCCGTGCGCCGGTGGCCTCGCCGTGGCGGCGCGTGACCACGCCGGACACGATCGTCGCGTCGTAGCCGTCGACCTCCTGCATCAGGCGGCGGCCGCCGACCGGCAGGTCGTAATGCACTTTCGGCGGATGCAGGTGCAGCCGGTCGTAGTCGATGACGTTGACGTCCGCCTTGTAGCCCGGCGCGATCAGGCCGCGATCGTCGAGGCCGACGGAGAGTGCGGTCTTGCGCGACTGCGCGGCGACGACGAAGGGAATCGACAGTCTGTCGCCGCGCTTGCGGTCGCGGGTCCAGTGCGTGAGCAGATAGGTCGGGAAGCTGGCATCGCAGATGATGCCGCAATGCGCGCCGCCATCGCTGAGGCCGGGCACGCTGCGCGGGTCACGCAGCATCTCGTAGGTGGCATCGAGATTGCCGTCGGAATAGTTGAGGAACGGCACGTAGAGCATGCCGCGCCCGCCGTCCGTCAGCATCGCGTCATAGGCCAGTTCCTCGGGGCGACAGCCGCGGGCGCGGGCCTGGGCGCCGAGCGACCGCTCGGGCGGCTGCTCATAGTCCGGCGGATCGCCGAGCAGGTACATCTTGTCGTAGTTCGGCTTGAAGAACAGCGGGTCGTCGGTCGCGCTGGCCTGCTCGCTCAGGATCGCCGCGCGAACCTGCGGATCGCGCATCCGGGTGACGCGCTCCGCCAGCGGCAGATGCGCGATCGCCTGATAGCTCGGATGCGTCTGCAGCGGGTTGCGCGACAGCTCCAGCCCGAGCAGCAGCCCGACCGGACGCGCCGCGATCTGCGCCGTCACCGACAGGCCGCGCGCAGCGGCGGCGTTGATCTCGGCCAGCGTCTGCCGCCAGCGCTGCGGCGCGCGGTCGTTCTGCGTCACCGAGAACGAGATCGGGCATTTCGTTGCCTCGGCAATGCGCAGCATCATCGGCAGGTCTTCATGGATGGTCGAGATGTCGAGCACGAATTGCAGCACGCTGCGGCCGGCGCCGTGCATGGCCTGCGCGATCGTCGTCAGCTCGTCCTCGCCGGCCTTCAAGGTCGGCGTGTAGTCGCCGGTCGAGGTCCGGTGGTTGAGCGTGCGCGAGGTCGAGAAGCCGAGCGCGCCGGCCTTGACCGCATCGCGCGCCAGCGCCGCCATCGCGCGGTTGTCGTCGGCGGTGGCGGGATCACGCCGCGCGCCGCGCTCGCCCATCACATAGACGCGCAGCGCCGCATGCGGCAGTTGCGCGCCGATGTCGAGATCGAATTCACGCTTGCCCAGCCACTCCATGTAGTCCGGAAAGCTCTCCCATTCCCAGGGAATGCCGGCCTCGAGCACCGGCTCGGGAATGTCTTCGACGCCCTCCATCAACTGGATCAGCCGCTGATGATCGGCCGGCCGGCACGGCGCGAAGCCGACGCCGCAATTGCCCATGATCGCTGACGTGACGCCGTTCTGCGACGACGGCGAGATGTCGTGGCTCCAGGTGACCTGGCCGTCGTAATGGGTGTGGACGTCGACGAAGCCGGGCGTGACCAGCTTGCCATGCGCGTCGATCTCCTCGCGGCCTGAGGCTGTGACCTTGCCAACCTCGAGGATGCGGCCGTCCGCGATTGCAACATCCGCCTCACGCAGCTCGCCGCCCGAGCCATCGGCAACGGTTCCACCACGGATCACGAGATCTGGCTGGGTCATGGCGTGTCTTCCCCGATATTGTCATTATCGGGACATCATCGATGCATGGACGGTGATGTCAACACGCGGGAAGAGACAGCAGCGTTGCATGGAGAGGTGGAAGCGCGTCTCAAGCGTCGCGCAACTATCAGAGGTGCTCATCATTGCGCCCTCTCCCCTTGTGGGAGAGGGCATGTAGGACAGATCAGCAAGCTCGGTCGGGTGAGGGGTCTCTCTCCGCCGGCTTCCTTCGCAGAGCGAGCCCCCTCACCCGACGGAGTACGCGGCTGCGCCGGCGATGCCCTCTCCCACAAGGGGAGAGGGCGCTGCATCGGGCAGCGCGGACGAACTAATAGCTTACTGTCCCTAGGGTGGGCAAAGCGACGCCATCAGGCGCTGCGTGCCCACCGTTGGTAGCTGTGGTGTCGGTGACAAATGGTGGCGCGCTTCGCTTTGCCCACCCTACGTCGACAACTACGCCTTGGCCTTCTTCGGCTCGGTGAAGAACGCCAGCACGATGGTCAGCAGCATGAACACGACCGAGGCGCCGAACACCCAACGGGGCGCGTTCATGTCCATGATCCAGCCGAACAGCAGCGGACTGACCACGCCGGCGAAGTTGAAGCCGGTGGAGACGATGCCGAAGGCGCGGCCGGCGGCGCCCGGAGGGGCGGCGTTGCGCACCAGCATGTCGCGCGACGGCGCGATCACGCCGCTCATGAAGCCGGCGACCAGCATAATCGCCGTGAGCAGCACGGTTGGCAGGTTGATGAAAGTGATCATCAGCACCAGCACGGCGTTGATCGCATAGGCGACGGCCGCGACCAGGTTGTGATGCCTGATGCGGTCGGCGAGCTGGCCGCCGGCGAGCACGCCGACGGCGCTGGCGCCGAGGAATGCGGTCAGCGCGATATTGGCGGTCGAGAACGAGATGCCGTAGCCGTTCATGAACGCGACCACGCCGAAGCTGGCGATGCCGGCGTTGGACAGGCTGAGCAGCATGAAGAACACGGTCAGCAGCATCAGCATCGGCGTCAGCAGGCTGGGCTGCTTCGCCTTGCTGCCATCGGCAGCGGTGTGGTGCGGATGCGGCGGCACCTCGGGCACGTTGCCGACGAGCAGCAGCAGCGCCGCGAGCGGTCCGACCAGGCCGGCCGCGATCAGCGCGCCGGAGCCGCCGACGGTGGTGACCAGCGCCGCCATCACCGCGGGCGCGACGGCGCCGCCGAGATAGCCGGCGAAGGTGTGCACGCCGAAGGCGCGGCCCATCCGCTTCTCGTCCATGTGGGCCGACAGCAGGGCATAGTCCGAGGGATGGTAGACCGCGTTGGCGAGGCCGAGCAGCACCGCCGAGACGACGAGGCTCGTGTAGGTCAGGTAGAACCCGAGCAGCGCCAGCGACAGGCCGCCGAGCGTGAGGCCGAGCAGCAGGATGCGGCGGGCGCCGGCGCGGTCGACGAGATAGCCGACCGGGGCCTGCGTTAGCGCCGACACCACAGCGAACACGGTGAGCGGAAAGCCGAGCTCGACATAGCCGACGCCGAGCTTCTCCTTGAGGTACGGAAACAGCATCGGCAGCACCAGCATGTGCAGGTGGCTGACCCAATGCGCCAGCGAGATCAGCGCCAGCGTGCGCAGCGGGGAGGCGGCCCGGACCGGAGCACGGACATGTTGCGGTGCGGCGAGAACGTCAGCCATGGTCGATCCGTGTGGCTCCGGGCGTCAGCTATTGAAAAGAGGACGCGTTGCCGGCAAACCGCCGATGCTGCCTAAACAGAGGCGCGCGACACAACGCCACAGTATCGGATTGCGGTTCATTGTCCATGAACGCCCGCGCATGGCACCTGCGCGGGACGGCCGGCGGCCCAGGGGCGGCAAGTCACCCGCCGCCGTTCCGGGGTTGTGGGCAGGAAGGCACGGTGTGTCCCCACCACAGGTGTCGTCCCCGCGAACGCGGGGACCCATAACCACCGGCGGATGTTTGTTGCGCGAGTCGTGCAACACGCAGCCTGCCTCAAGACGGATCACGCGGTATGGGTCCCGGGTCGGCGCCCGCTGACGCTTCGCGTCAACGGTCTTGCCCGGGACGACAGCGAGTGTGGGGCGCGGTCGAAGGCTGCCGAAAGGTGGGAGAGGAGAGCGAGAGCGTAACTCCCTACGGCACCACCGGTCCGCCGGCCTTCTTCCACGCGTCCAGTCCGCCCTCGATATGTGCCGTATTCGCAAGCCCCGCCGCTTGCGCGGTCTGCACGGCCATCGCCGAGCGCTCGCCATAGGCGCAGAAGAACACGATGCGGCGGCCGGTGGCGGCGGCAACCTCGCGCAGCATGCCGCCGGGCTTGAGATTGTCGGCGATCGCAGGATAGGGCGCGTGCAGCGCGCCGGACAGCGTGCCGTGCTTGGCGCGCTCGGCGGCCTCGCGCAGATCGACCAGCAGCACGTCGGGACGTCCCAGGCATTCGATCGCCTCACGTGCCGACAGCGACAGGCCCTGCTTCGCCAGTTCCTCCTGATGCAGCCCGACGCGCATGTTGGCGGGCACCGCGACATCCATCATCTTCGGATTCGGCAGCTTCAGATTCGCCATCAGCGCGACGTAGTCGTCGACCGACTTGACCTGCAGGCGCGGATTGTAGCGGCGCTCCTCGCCGATGGTGGAGACGGTGTCGCCCTTGTAGTCGTGCGCGGGATAGACCAGCGTGTCGTCGGGCAGCCGCAGCAGCCTGTTGAAGATGGAGTCGTACTGCTGCCGCGCATTGCCGTTTTGGAAATCGGTGCGGCCGGTGCCGCGGATCAGCAGCGTGTCGCCGGTGAAGACGCGGTCGCCCATCGAGAAACTATAGGAATCGTCGGTGTGCCCGGGCGTGTACATCACGTCCAGGCTGATGCCCTCGATGGCGATCCGGTCGCCCTCGCTGACGCGCATCGCCACGACATCGGCCTTGGTCTGCTCGCCCATGATGGTGACGCAATGGGTGCGGTCGCGCAAAGCGCCGAGGCCGGTGACGTGATCCGCATGCAGGTGGGTGTCGACGGCCTTCACCAGGCGCAAATCGAGCTCACGCAGCAGCTGGCAGTAGCGGTCGACCTTCTCCAGCACGGGATCGATGATGACAGCCTCGCCGCCGGTGCGGCTGGCAAGGATGTAGCTGTAGGTGCCGGAGACGCTGTCGAACAATTGGCGGAAGATCATCGGCGCCTCCTTTCGATCAGGATCGTCGTGGCATTAGCACGATCGGCCCGATGTCACCAATGCGGCGGACGCTCGGCAGGCCGGATTGCACCGCGCCATCCGCGGTCACGATTGCGATGCAAATCCGGGATTGCCGTCGACGCCCGAGAGCGTGACCTTGTTGGTTCCGACCAGCACCAGCTGACCGTCGCGCAGGTGGTTGGCGACCACGTCCCACACCGGCTTGCCGTCTTGCGCGTTCATCGAGGCCCAGCCGGCGACCTTGTAGCTCTTGCGCGCGTCGAGCGGGCGGCCATCGTCGCGCGTGAGATCGGAGATGCGGCGGCCGATCGGCTCGGCGGGCGCGCAGCGGTAGGACAGCCCGCCGGTGCGCACCATGTCGCCGCCCTGCTGCAGGTAGGGATCGGCGTTGAACAGATTGTCGCAGACGTCCTCGAGCACGTCTTTGATCTCTGCGCCGGTCATCCGCTGCACATAGGTCTCGGGATAGGTGATGGCGGTCTGCGCCAGCACGTCCTCCAGCAGGATGGACTGGTTGGCGAGCAAGGTCGGACCCCAGCGGAATCCGGGCGACAGCGCAATCTCGGCGTCGAGCTCGCGGCGCAGCGCCGCGCAGATCAGGTCGTCGGTCGCGCCCTCGAAATTGCCGCGCCGGTACAGCAGCCGGTCCGATGTCGCGAGCTTCTCGCTCCAGGCCGCGACCTGCGGCTGCTGCGTCTGGTCGATCAGCGCCTGCATCGCGGGATCGGGCTTCAGCAGCTCCGAGTAGATGGGCAGCAGCCGGTAGCGTGCATCGGCGACGCGGCCCTTGCCGACATCGAGATCGAGCACGGCGAGAAATTTGCCGTTCGAGCCGGCATTGGTGACCAAGGTCGCGCCCTTGGCATTGCTGATCGCGACCGGTTGCGGTACCGCGTCATGGGTATGGCCGCCGAGAATGACGTCGATGCCGGTGACGCGGCTCGCGAGCTTGAGGTCGACATCCATGCCGTTATGCGACAGCAGGATCACGGCATCGACCTTGTCGGCGCCGCGCAGGCCATCGACCAGCTTCTGCAACTCCTCCTCGCGGATGCCGAACGTCCAGTCCGGCGTGAAGCGGCGCGGATGCGCGATCGGCACGTAGGGGAAAGCCTGGCCGATCACGGCAATGCGGGCGCCGCCGATCTCCTTGATGGTGGCCGGCTTGAACACGCGCCCCGATCCGGGATCGAATGCCTTGGCGTCGTTGAACGCGGCCTCCTCGGTCAGGAACACATTCTGCGCCAGGAACTCGCCCTTGAAGCGGGCGAGGTTGGCGCGCAGCGCCTCCTCGCCATAGGTGAACTCCCAATGCCCGGTCATCGCGTCGATGCCGAGCAGATTGGCCGCGCTCACCATGTCGGCGCCGCGCATCGCATTGGCGAGCCCGGTGCCCTGCCAGAGGTCGCCGCCATCGAGCAGCACCGAGCGATGGTCGCCGGCATCGGCGCGCAGCTTGTCGACCAGCGTCTTCAGATGCGCGAAGCCGCCCATCCGGCCGAAGCGGACGGCGTATTTCTCGAACTCGAACGAGGTGAACGCATAGGCCTCGGCGCTGTCGGGCCGGATGCCGTAGCGGTCGAGGAAGGCGCGCTCGACCAGATGCGGCGGCCGTCCCCACATCTCGCCGATGCCGAGATTGACGCTGGGCTCGCGGAACAACAGCGGCCGCAGCTGCGCGTGCGTGTCCGTGATGTGCAGGATGCGCGCGTTGCCGAATTTCTCGATGTCGTACAGGCTGACGGTGTCGGCGGCGGTCGCGCTGCGCAGCAGCGCCGGCGCGGCGATGGCCGCGACAGCCGATGCTTTCAGAAAATCCCGGCGCCGCATCGTCATGGCCAGCGTTCTAGATCATGATGCGATTCCATGGAATCGCATCATGGTCCATCCCTTTGTGTGAGCATGATCTCCGCGCAAACGCCTTCGGCGGCTGTCGCGAGGGAGAACCGGTTGCCACGTCTCCGGATCATGCTCTAGCGGATCTCCATGTCCTTCCAGCGCTGCTTCTCGCTGGTGGCCTGGACGATCGAGGCCTTGGCGAGCGCCTCGGCCTCCTGTGCCGACTTCAGCGCCGAATCGAAATTGCCGGAATCCGCTGCCTTCTTCGCAGCGGTGAGTGCGGCCTGGGTCACGGTCCATTGGTTGCGCAGACGTCCGGCTTCCTTGTTGGCGCTCTCGGCCGCCGCGACCGCCGCGAGATAGTCGGCCTCCGACGCGGCCCGCGCGGAGCCGGCGCCGACCGCCGACACCATCATGGCGAACACGATCTTTTTCATGACGCTTGCTGTCGTGACATTTTTCATGGCCGCGCTCCCGGTCCTGAAACCGGCAGGCCGTTCGATACGTAGGACAGGTAATATTCGAGGTTGCGGTATTCGTCCGACTGCGGCTCCAGTGGCACGGCGCGCGTCTGGCTGTTGCAGGTGACGAAGCGCCGGCTGATCGTGCCCATGCCGCTCCATTCCGAGCGGTAGATCGGCATCGCGTTGAGGATGCCGAGCGCCGGCGCCAGGATCTCGGCGCGGATGCGCTCGCCCGGGCTCTGCACGTGGCAGCTCGCGCAGGAGAAATTCAGCTGGCCGCGGCGGGTGTAGAAATATTCCTTGCCCTTCTCGAACGCCTCGAGCGCGCGCGGGTCATCGGGGATCTTGATGTCGAAGCGCTTGCCGCGCGAGGTGAACGCCATGTAGGCGGTCAGCGACGCCATCTCGTCCTTGACGTAGGAGTAGGGCTGCTCGCCATTGGCCTCGCGGCAGCGGTTCAGCGCCAGCTCCAGCGTGATGACCTTGCCTTCCTTGTCGTCGAAAGTGGGATAGTTCTGCCGGATGCCGATGCCGCCGTTCGGGAAGCAGTCGGCATAGGTCTTGCCGTTCTTGAACGGCTTGGCGAACATTTCCTTGCCGGCATCGAGCGCGAACTCGTAAGGAGGGAACTCCTCCTTCTCTTCCCATTGCTTGCGCATGTCGGCGTTCATCGAATACGGCCCGTTGACGAAATCATCGAACGCCACCTTCGGGAACTTCTTGACGAAGTAATCCTGGAACGCCTTGGCGTCGGCGGCCGGGTTCGGCTTGTCCGCGGCCGCGGCGCCGCAGGCGCCGAGAGCGAGCGCGGCCGCGAGAGTCAGCGCGAGGCACGGCGCCCTCATTGGATCGTCGCCGTCAGGCTGTCGGTCGCGCCCTTGCTGTCGACCCAGCTCACCTTGAGCTCGTCGCCCTTGGCCGCGCCCTTGAAGGCGAACTTGACATAGGGGTCCTTCGAGACCGCGGTGCCCCAATCGGCCAGGAACACCGTCTTGTCCTTGTGCACGAAGGTGACCTGCTGGATGTAGTGCGCCGGGATCAGCTCTCCCTTGGCGTCCTTGACCAGGCCCGTATCCATCGGGTGCTGGATCAGGGTCTGGACCTCGGCGATGTCGCCGTTCAGGACGGCGCGGACGCGGATGCTCGATGCCATGATGATCTCCTGACCTTAGCCGCCGCAGCCGCCGACGGTGACCTTGACCTCCTTGGTCGCGCTGTAGAGCTTGCCGCCGGATTCGACGAGCGCGATCACGTTGGAAGTCTTGGCCATCTTGAGCCGGTTCGCCACCGTGGGCACGGTGCCGTCGGGGATGTGGTACGACGCCGCCAGCGCGAACGGATTCTCGCTGACGATGAAAGCGATCGAGGTGACGTTCGGCAGCGTGGTCGTCACCGCGATCGGCACCACGCCGCCGTTCTCGGCGATCTCCGGCGCGTCGAGCTTGATCTTGTCGGACGCCTCGTGGTCGCGGCCGTACAGCGCCTTGACCGCGTCGGGCGCATTCTTCTGCTTGAAGGCGTCTTCCGGATATTTGTTGTCGTTGGTCGCGGCAAAGGCGGGCGCGGCATGCAGCACGGCGTTGCCGAGGCCGATCAGCGCGACGAGGCCGGCGCCCTTCAGGAACAGGCGGCGGTGGGCCAACGGGCCGAACGAGGCAGTCATGGCGGTCTCCAAACGGAATCAGAGGGTCTGCAGGAAGTCGACGATGGCGCTGATTTCCTGCTCGGTCAGGATGCGGTTGCGGCCGAACGGCGGCATCACCGTCAGCGGATTGCGCCTGGTCTCGTCGTTGAGAATGGCGATCAGCTCGGCGCGGTCGTATCTCGCCTTGAGGTTCTCCAGCTTCGGGCCGATCGAGCCCGGCAGGTCGCCGCCCTTGATCTCGTGGCAGGTCAGGCAGTTGCCCTTGCCGCGGTCGAAGGCGAGCTTCTGGCCGTCGACGGCACCGGACTGGGCGTGAGCGGCCATGGACATGGCGAGCGAGAGCCCCATCGCCAGGGCGGTACGCAGGACAGGTGTGATCAAGGTGGAATTCCGACGTCTCGGTGATCTCGGTAATATAGGAGCTGCAAAGCATAAAGACCATCGGCTGACAATGCAGCTATGGTGGCCGCCGCAACGCGGTTAACGAAGGCCGTTCATCTGGCGCCGGGAGAGTGGGCATGGCGGAGTATGTCGTGGAGTTCGGCCGGGACGGCCGGCCGGTGGAACCGGACGGACGGCTCGACGCGGCCGCGTTCCATCGCAACCACCAGCCGATCTGGGCGGTGCTGGGACGGCTGCTGGCGGGCAAGACCGGCGACGTGCTGGAGGCGGGCAGCGGCACCGGCCAGCATGTCGTGCATTTCGCCTCCCAGCGCCCGGACCTGACGTGGTGGCCGAGCGATCTCAACGCCAACCACCTCGCCAGCATCGCGGCGTGGCGCCGGCATGCCGGGCGGTCCAACATCCGCGACGCCCAGCGCATCGACTTGTCGGATCCCGGCTGGCCGGCGGCGTTCCGCGCCGCGGGCGGGCCTTCGCAGCTCGCCGCGATCTTCTGTGCCAATGTGATTCACATCGCGCCCTGGGCGGTGGCGGAGGGATTGTTCGCCGGCGCCGGGCAGGCGCTGTCGGCGGACGGCGTGCTGGTGCTCTACGGCCCGTTCAAGCGTGACGGCAAGCACACCGCGGTCAGCAATGCCGTGTTCGACACCTCCCTGCGCGAGCGCGATCCGGACTGGGGCGTGCGCGACATCACCGATCTCGACGCGCTCGCCGCGCGCAATGGCCTCGCCTTGCGCGAGACGGTGGAGATGCCGGCCAACAACATGATCCTGGTGTTCGGTCGGACGTCGTGAGTTGTCGACGGCGCTGCTCCGAATTCCGCCGTCGTCCCGGCGAACGCCGGGACCCATAGCCACAGGGTCCAGTTGTGACGCGAGATCGGCGTGACATCTGCCCTCGCGACAAACTCCTGCCGCGGAGTATGGGTCCCGGCGTTCGCCGGGACGACAGCGGTGGGTGGGGCCGGCAGCACGGTAACGGAGCGTAGGCGCTACGCCATCTCCAAGCCGACATGCCGCGCGAGAAACCGCGTGCCCAGCGTGATGAAGCTGGCGCGCTCGCGGTTGTCGGTGCCATAGCCATGGCCGCCGGCGGCGGGTTCGTAGAACCACGCGTCGTAGCCCATGGCCTGCAGCTTGGCGGTCATCTTGCGGGCGTGGCCGGGATGGACGCGGTCGTCGCGCCGCGTGGTCGCGATCAGGATCGGCGGATAGGGCTGCCCGGGCGTGGCGGTGTGATAGGCCGAATAGGTCTGCAGCCAGCTCCAATCCGCGTCCTGGTCGGGATCGCCATATTCGGCGATCCAGCTCGCGCCGGCGAGCAGCCTGGTGTAGCGGCGCATGTCGATCAGCGGGATGGTGCAGAACAAGGCGCCGAAGCGCTCGGGGTAGCGCACCAGCATGTTGGTGATCAGGATGCCGCCATTGGAGCCGCCTTGCGCCGCGATGCGCTTCGGCACCGTGACGCCGCGGCGGACGAGATCGGCGGCGACCGCGGCGAAATCATCATGCGCGAGCCGCTTGCCGGCATAGCGGCCGGCGTCGTGCCAGGCGGTGCCGAACTCGCCGCCGCCGCGGATGTTGGCCTCCACCAGCGTGCCGCCGCGCTCCAGCCACAGCTTGCCCAGTGCCGCATTGTAGGCCGGACGCAGCGTGTGACCGAAGCCGCCATAGGCGCTCATGTGCACCGGCGCGTCGCCGGTCAGCTCGGCCGGTCCGGTCTGGGTGTAGGGAATGCGCTCGCCATCCACCGAGATCGCCTCGTGCCGTGTGACGACGTGCCCCTCGGCGCTGAAGGTGCGCGGCGCCTGCTTCAGGATCACGGGTGCAGCGAAGCCCTCGATCAGTTGCAGCGACGGCGGCGTCAGCGGATCCTGGACATTGGCGAGCAGGTCGCCGTTGCTTTCCGCCTCGTCGGTGTCGAGGCGCCAGACGTCCACCGTCGCGATCTCCGGCAGGCCGGGCAGCCGCTCACAGCTCCACGCCTCCCGTGACGGCGTCCACACCTCGAACCTGGCCCTGAGCTCGTCGAGGATCGACAGCACCAGCCGGCCGCCGGCCCAGGACAGGCCCTGCAGCGCGCGTCGCGGCGCGGGCTCGAACACGCGGGTGAAATCGCGGCGCCCGGCAAGGAATGCCGACAGCCGGAGACCGAGCACCACGTCCGCAGGATGGGTGACCTCGCCGAGGCTCCAGGGCTGGCGCAGCTTGATGGCCATCCAGTCGCCATGCGCCGACATCCAGCAGTCGGTCGGCAGATCGAGCCTGGTCCGCGCGCCGCTGCCGTCGCCGAGCCAGAGATGCTGGTTGAAGAAGTCGATGCCCTCGGCGAACCACACCCGTGCCGGCGCGACGCTGCGATCGACGCCGACATGCACCCATGTCGACTGGCTGCCTTCGGCGCTGAAGATCACCTCCGCCTGCTCGACCGGCTGGCCGCGCCGCCAGCGCCGCACCGTCCGAGCGTAGCCGGACGGCGTCGCCATGCCCGGGCCGAACGCGCTCGCCAGCAGCAGCGTGTCGGCATCGAGCCAGGCGGCGCTGCCCTTGGCCTCCGAGAGCGTGAAGCCGCCCGTGACAAAGCGCTTCGCCGCGAGGTCGAACTCGCGCAGCACCACGGCGTCGCTGCCGCCGCGTGACAGGCTCAGGATGGCGTGCTCATGGGCCGGCGGCAGGCTCGAGACTCCGTTCAGCGCCCAGTCCTCGCCTTCGTCGGCGGCGAGTCGGTCGATGTCGAGCAGGTCCTCCCATTGCGGTTGCGCCTTGCGGAACTCCGTCAGCGTCGTACGCCGCCACAAGCCGCGCGGATGCGCCGCATCCTTCCATTGATTGTACAGCAGCCCGCCGCGTCGGCTCACAAACGGGATGTTGTCGGGCCGGTCCAGAATGGCAGCTAGTGCGTCGCGGTCGCGTGCGAAGGCCGCATCGCCGAACGCGGCGAGCGTGCGCTGGTTCTGCGCCGCGACGAAGGCGAGCGCGCGCTCGCCGTCGATCTCCTCGAGCCACAGATACGGATCGTCATCGGGCGCCGCGATGGTCGGACGATCGTCGATTGACATGGCTCAAGCTCCGCGGGCGCCGTTGACGCGAGAATACCGTCGGCTTGATTAGCCGGGCGGGTCGGGAGTGTCGAATCACGCTCGGTGGCGCGGCCGCTGCCGCATGGCTTGTCTCCGTTCGCGCCCGTTGCCTCGGGCGCTTGCTTCCCCCAATAGTGCGGCTGAACCAGCAAGGCGAAGCGTGCGCGCCACGCCCCCGGATACCTGAGATGATCGATCTGACCGTGAGCGAAGACACTTCCGATGATGCCCGCGCTCGCCGCAACGTGGCGCGGCTCGCGGCCGCCCAGGCGCTGACCGGCGCCAACTCGGCCGTGATCTTCGCGACCGGCGCGATCGTCGGCGTCACCATTGCCCCGAACATCGGGCTCGCGACGGTGCCGATCTCGATGTACGTCGTCGGCCTCGCCGCCGGCACCCTGCCGACCGGCGCGATCTCGCGGCGCTATGGCCGCCGGGCGGCCTTCCTCATCGGTACCGGCTGCGGTGCCGTCACCGGCGTGCTCGGCTGCCTCGCGATTCTGCGCGGCTCGTTCGCACTGTTCTGCCTGGCGACGTTCCTCGGCGGCCTCTATGGCGCGGTCGCGCAATCCTATCGCTTCGCTGCTGCCGACGGCGCCAGCGCCGCGTTCCGGCCCAAGGCGGTGTCGTGGGTGATGGCAGGCGGCATCTTCGCCGGTCTGCTCGGTCCACAGCTCGTGCAATGGACCATGGACGTCTGGCAGCCCTATCTGTTCGCGTTCAGCTATCTGATCCAGGCGGCGGTCGCGCTGGTCGCGATGGGGATCGTGGCCGGCGTCGATCTGCCGAAGCCTGAAGCTGCCGATCTGCATGGCGGCCGGCCGCTGTCCGAGATCGTGCGCCAGCCGCGCTTCATCGCAGCCGCGCTGTGCGGCACCATCGCCTATCCGGTGATGAACCTGGTGATGACGTCGGCGCCGCTGGCGATGCAGATGTGCGGGCTGACGGTGTCGGATTCCAATTTCGGCCTGCAATGGCACATCGTCGCGATGTACGGCCCGAGCTTCTTCACGGGATCGCTGATCGCGCGCTTCGGTGCGCCGGCCATCGTCGCGCTGGGCCTGGGGCTCGAAGCGGTCGCGGCCGTCATCGGCCTGTCCGGCCTGACCGCGATGCACTTCTGGGCCACACTGGTCATGCTCGGCGTCGGCTGGAATTTCGGCTTCGTCGGCGCCTCCGCACTGGTGCTGGAGACGCATACGTCCGCCGAGCGCAACAAGGTGCAGGCGTTCAACGATTTCCTGATCTTCGGCCTGATGGCGCTGGGCTCGTTCTCCTCGGGCCAGCTGCTCGCCCATTTCGGCTGGTCGGCGGTGAACCTCGTGGTGTTCCCGCCGGTGCTGCTGGGCTTGTGCGTACTGGCGCTGGTGTGGTCGTCGAAGCGGCGCGAGGCGGCGGCGGGCTGAGGTAGAGCGCTTAGAGGCAAGCTCGCGCGGCACGCACGGTGCGCCCCCCTCCCCGCAAGGGGGAGGGGAGCGTACCGGTTTCGTGACGACGGGCTCGCTTTAGTCAGCCGGCCTCACTTCAACTCCGACACCTCGCCCTCCGGCAGATCGAACTCGAACGTGTTCAGCGTCATCGAGACCATCGTGTAGTAGCCGCAGAGGCCGATGATCTCGACGACGCCGCGCTCGCCGAGCGTTGCGATCGCATCCTTGTAGAGCGCATCCGTCAGCCCATGGCCCTCATGCAGCGACTTGGCGACGTCGTAGATCACTTTCGCCTTGGGATCGGAGAACTCCGGCGTGCGGCGGTCGCGGATGGCGTCGATGATCCTGATGTCCAATCCGCCCTGAAGCGCGAGGCGCTTGTGCGCGTACCATTCGTAGTGCGCGGTCCAGTGCCGGGCCGTCACCAGGATCGCGATCTCCGACAATGCTGCGGGAAATACCGTGTCGTAGCGCAGGAAGGCGCCGAGCCGTGTTGCATGCCGCGCCATCTCGGGACTGTTGAGCCAGGCCATCATCGGCGGCGGCGGCGAGCCGCGCTTGCTGGCGATCGACTCGTCATAGGTCTGGCGCTGGTCGGCGCTCATTTCGCCAGGCGAAAGAAGTTTCAGGCGCATGTTCGTTTCCTCGTATTTCACGCGGCGGCATCATGACCATAGAACGCCCGGCAAGGCGAGGGCGCCCGCGGCGACATCGATGTTGAATTCCGCCAAGCGCTGAGGTTAGGTCTTGCCAACGACAGCAATCATGGAAACGCGTGAGGACCTGGCATGGCCGATCTCGACACATTCCGCCGCGAAACGCGGGCCTGGCTGGAGGCCAATTGTCCGCCGGAGATGCGCCGGCCGATGACCTCCGAGGAGGACACGTTCTGGGGCGGCCGCAATGCAAAATTCTCCTCCGAGCCACAGCGCATCTGGTTCGAGCGCATGCGCGACAAGGGCTGGACCGTGCCGCACTGGCCGAAAGAATACGGCGGCGGCGGCCTCGACGGCGAGGAGGCCAAGATCGTGCGCCAGGAGATGGCGGCGATCGGGGCGCGCGCGCCGATCACCTCGTTCGGCATCTCGATGCTCGGGCCGGCGCTGCTGAAATACGGCACCGACGACCAGAAGCGCGAGCACCTGCCCAAGATCACCGCCGGCCTGATCCGCTGGTGCCAGGGCTATTCCGAGCCGAACGCCGGCTCCGATCTCGCCTCGTTGCAGACCCGCGCCGAGAGCGATGGTGATGACTACATCATCAACGGCCAGAAGATCTGGACCTCCTACGCCAACTACGCCGACTGGATCTTCTGCCTAGTGCGCACCGACCCCGCGGCGAAGAAGCATGACGGCATCAGCTTCATCCTGTTCGACATGACGTCGAAGGGCGTGTCGACCAAGCCGATCCTGCTGATCTCCGGCCGCTCGCCGTTCTGCGAGACCTTCTTCGACAATGTCCGGGTGCCCAAGGCGAACGTGCTCGGCACCGTCAATCGTGGCTGGGACGTCGCGAAGTACCTGCTGCAGCACGAGCGCGCGATGATCTCCGGCATGGGCGAGCGCGGCGGCAGCCGGCCGCTCGGCCAGGTCGCGGCGGATAGCGTCGGCAGCGACGCGCAGGGCCGCCTCGACGACGCGTTGCTGCGCGCCGACATCGCGACCTTCGATGTCGACGAGGCGGCGCTCGCGGCGGCCGCCGAGCGCATGGTCGATCTCGCCAAGGCGGGGCAGGGCCATCCGGCGTTCTCCTCGGCGATGAAGTATTACGGTACGGAGCTCAACAAGCGCCGGTATGAGCTGTTGATGTCGGCCGGCGGCATCGACGCGCTGGAATGGGAGAGCGAGCGCTCCCATGAAGGCGCGCGTCCCCGTGCCTGGCTCCGCACCAAGGCCAACTCGATCGAAGGCGGCACCTCCGAGGTCATGCTCGGCATCGTCGCCAAGCGCATCCTCGATCTGCCGGGGGCGTAGTTCATCACTCTCTCCGTCATGGCCGGGCTTGACCCGGCCATCCACGTCTTTCCTCGTGACGTGAGACATGGATGCCCGGGTCAAGCCCGGGCATGACGAGTGGAGAGAGCCCGCATCCAACAAACAAAATTCTTGGAAACACCCCATGCCTCTCCTCCTCACCGAAGAACAATCCATGCTGCGCGACAGCGCGCGCGGGCTGATCAACGACAAGGCGCCGGTGTCGCACCTGCGCAAGCTGCGCGACGTCAGAGACGAGACCGGCTTCTCCAGGGAGCTCTGGGCCACCTTCGCCGAGATGGGCTTTGCCGGCCTGCTCGTGCCGGAAGAGCACGGCGGCTCCGGCCTCGGCGCGGTCGAAGCCGGCGTCGTGATGGAGGAGATCGGCCGCACCTTGATGCCGTCGCCGTTTTTCGCCACTGCCGTGCTGTCAGCCTCGGCGCTCACCCGCGCCGGCTCGGCCGCCCAGAAGTCGGAGTATCTGCCGAAGATCGCCAACGGCGCGCTGCTCGCCGCGCTGGCGTTGGACGAGGGTGCGAAACATCGTCCGCTGCACACAACGCTGCAGGCCGCGCGCTCCGGCAACGGCTTCAAGCTCAGCGGTGCCAAGGCGATGGTGGTCGACGGCCACGTCGCCGATCTCCTGCTGGTCGTCGGCCGCAGCGCCGGCGCGCCCGGCGAGCGCGATGGCCTCACGCTGTTCCTGGTCGATCCCAAGGCCAAGGGCGTGGTGATCGAACGCACCATCATGGTCGACGCGCACAACGCCGCGCGGGTCACGCTCGACAACGTCGAGGTGACCGCCGATCACGTGCTCGGCGAGGTCGATGGGGGCGCTGCCACGCTCAGCGCCGTGCTCGATCTCGGCCGCGGCGCGGTTGCCTCCGAGATGGTGGGACTGAGCGAGGAGGTGTTCGGCCGCACCGTTGCCTATCTCAAGGAGCGCAAGCAGTTCGGCAAGGCGATCGGCGAATTTCAGGCGCTGCAGCATCGTGCCGCGCAGCTCTACATTGAGATCGAGATCACGCGCGCCGCCGTGCTGAAGGCGCTGCAGGCGCTCGATGCCGATCCTGCCGGCGCGCCGGCGGCCGTGGCGGTCGCCAAGGCGCGCGCCGGCACGACCGCGACCCGCGCCGTCCAGGAGGGCGTGCAGATGCATGGCGGCATGGGCATGACCGACCAGTTCGACATTGGCTTCTTCATGAAGCGCGCGCGCGTCTGCGAGGTGATGTTCGGCGACGCCAACTACCACGCGGCGCAATTGGCGCAGCTGAGGGGGTATTGAATAAGGCTGCGCTCGCGAGACATCACTCTCTCCACAGGTACGGCCCAACTCGTGCCACACCCAGCGCCGTCGTCCCGGCGAACGCCGGGACTCATAACCACAGGATGACGTGGTGACCCGCGCTGGCAGCTTCAGCCTTCGCCAAATCCCGGACGGTGGCTATGGGTCCCGGCTCAAGGCCGGGACGACACCGATGTTGTTGGGACGATATCGGCCCTCATCGGCCATTTGCGTCCCCGCGATCTTCAACGTCGCGATCTCAGAGATCACTGACAAAGAGCGCGCCATCACCGATGGCGCGCCCTCGTCGCATCAATGATGCATCGCCGACTTCGCCGGTGGCAGCAGCACCTTGTCGATGACGTGGATGACGCCGTTCGAGGCCATGACGTCGGCCTGCACCACATGCGCGTCGTTGACCTGCACGCCGAAGAAGGTGCCGTCGATATCGACCTTCTGGCCCTGCGCGGTCTTCACGCTGAGCTTCTTGCCGGCGACGTCGCCGGCCTTCACCGCGCCGGGAATCACGTGGTACTTGAGGATCGCGGCGAGCTTGGCCTTGTTCTTCGGCTTGAGCAGATCCTCGACGGTGCCCGGCGGCAGCGCGGCGAACGCCGCGTCCGTCGGGGCGAACACGGTGAACGGGCCCTTGCTCTTCAGCACCGGCACGACGCCTGCGGCCTTGGCGGCCGCCACCAGCGTCTTGAACTGGCCTGCACCGACGGCAGTGTCGACGATATCGGCCGCACGAGCGGCGGTGGCGGACATGGAGAGCGCGCCCAGCATCAACGCGCCGGCCACGAACGAACGGATTCCCAGCGTCATTCGAATTTTTCCCTGTGAACTGAACTAATGAGTTGGTTGATGCGCAAAAGGGATTTGCGGCCCCTGTTCGCCCTGTCCTCCAGGTCGCATCACCCCGACCGGATTGGTCAGGCTCGTTACGATCGCTGCGTTCGGATGGATTTGAGGATGAGTTCACGAACTCGTGAGCCGCCTCTGAGGCCTGCAGGGCAGTGCGTCCGAGAGCCATGAATCCGCGGGACTAATTGCTTTGCAGGAGCATCCGCATTGCCCGTCGTGCCATTTTGTCGCAACCCGACGGGCGTTGTGTCGTCGGGCAAATCAGCCGCACATTTACCGCCGTCACGGCCCGCAAGAGGGACGCTTCGCGATCGTTACGAAACGTGGGCCGGCGACGCGATGGACGCATCGGATCGCAGCGCGCGAGATCGCGCCGACGAACGATGACGATGCGGACGTAAAAGCGCGTGGTCCTGGCGCCCCGATGCTGGCGTCAAGTCGATGGGAGTGATCCCGAACGACGACGGTGGCTAACAGGCCGGACACCGGGGAGAGCGCGCCATAAGCGTTAACACCATCGCGCAGGGAAGGCCGGGTTGTCCCGGCTGAGCCTGTGGTTCTGCCGCCTGCATTTTTTTCGCAGGCGGACCGCAGGTGCCAGTCGGCACCTGGCCTTCCCTGCGCCCTCGATTTACGGAGGGTGGAGATTTGGCAAAGCTCGGGCGCGAGAGGCGTCGCGAGAAGGTTACGTCATGCTCCGTCATTGCGAGCGAAGCGAAGCAATCCAGAGTCTCTCTGACAATCCTGGATCGCTTCGTCGCGTTGCTCCTCGCGATGACGGCGAGGGGGAGCGGAAACCCCTACCTGATCGGCGGTGCGTATTGCACGCCGCCGGCGTTCCAGAGCTGGTTCATGCCGCGCGGGATCTTCAGCTTGGACTCGCTGCCGACATTGCGCTCATAGACCTCGCCGTAATTGCCGACGTGACGGATCACGCGCGCCGCCCAATCCTTCGTCAGCCCGAGGTCCTCGCCGTAGCTGCCCTCGTTGCCGACCAGCCGCATCACGTCCGGCTTCTTCGACTTCAGCGCCTCGTCGATGTTCTTGGAGGTGACGCCGAGCTCCTCGGCATTGATCATCGCGTACAGCGTCCACTTGACGATCATCATCCAGTCGTCGTCGCGCTGGCGCACCACGGGCGCGAGCGGCTCCTTGGAGATCAGGTCGGGCAGGATGTCGTGATCGGCGGGCTTCGACAGCGTCAGTCGCAGCGCGTAGAGCTGCGAGACGTCGGCGGTGAAGGTGTCGCATTTGCCGCTGTCATACGCCTTGATGACGTCGTCGAGCTTCGAAAACTTCACCTCCTCATACTTCATGTTGTTGGTGCGGAAATAGTCGCCGAGGTTGAGCGCGTTGGTGGTGGAATCCTGCACGCAGACCTTGCTGCCGTTGAGGTCGAGCGCCGTCTCCAGCTTGCGCGACCGCGGCACCATGAAGCCCTGGCCGTCGTAATAGGCGACTGCGGGGAAATACAGGTCGTAGTTCTGCTCGCGCGCCATCGACCAGGTGGTGTTGCGCGAGAGGATGTCGACCTTGCGGCTCTGCAGCTCCTTGAAGCGCTCACTGGCGTCGAGCGGCACGAACTTCGCCTTCTTCGGATCGTCGAAGATCGCGGCGGCCACGGCGCGGCAGAAGTCGACGTCGAAGCCGCTCCAATTGCCCTTGTCATCGGGAATCGAGAAGCCGGGCAGGCCGGCATTGACGCCGCACAGCACCTCGCCGCGGCGGATGGTCCGCTTCAGCGTGCGGGTGTCGTACATCTCATAGGTGACGGCGAGCGCCGCGACGAGGACGGCGACGGCGAGCCCGATCAGCAGGCCGCCTCGGAAAGTGCGCATGGTCAATCTCTTTCAAAAAATGTCAGGACGAAGCGATGGCTGAATGTCGGGCGGCGGGCGCCGCCGTCACAGTTCCGGCTTCTGCCGCACCACGACCTTGGTGCCGACCGGCACGCGGTCGAACAGGTCGGCGACATCGGCATTCACCAGGCGGAAGCAGCCCGAGGAAATCTTGCTGCCGATCGTCCAGGGCTGGTTGGTGCCGTGGATGCGGTATACGGTGGTGCCCAGATACATCGCGCGCGCGCCCAAGGGGTTGCCGGGGCCGCCGGCCATGAAGCGCGGCAGATAGGGCTGGCGCTGGATCATCTCCGGCGGCGGCGTCCAATCCGGCCACTCGGCCTTCTTGGTGATCGACAGCAGCCCCTGCCACTGGAAGCCGTCACGGCCGACGCCGATGCCGTAGCGGATGGCACGTCCGCCCGGCTGCACGAGATAGAGGTGGCGTTCGGCGGTGGACACGATGATGGTGCCCGGCGGCTCGGTGGTGCGGAAATAGACCACCTGCTTGCGCCATTCGGGATCGAGCTCGTAGCCGTCATCGGCGACGAGGCCGGGCTGATCGCCGGGGTCCTCGGACTGGGCAAAACTATGCGATGTGGACAGTGCCAGCGCAATGATGGCGCTGGCCGCACACAGCAGGCGACGGAAACTCGGCATTCAAAGCTCTCCTCGACGGACCCCTGCGAAGCTTGCCCGATCAAATCCACCCGCCAAATTTCAGGAGCATATTCGCAGCAAAGTCAAGGTGAGCGCAGGGCGCACCCGCTGTCATCCGAGCTTCATCCAGAGCCGCAGCAGGAAGGCCACCGCGCCGACGGTCGCCACGCCGGCGAGCCACAGCGCAACGAACCAGGCGAGGCGCTTCGCGAGTGGGGCAGGCTGCTCGGAGGGCATCAATGATAGCCGCTGTCGTGCCCGACCTTGCCGCGAAACACCCAATAGGCCCAGCCGGTGTAGGCGAGGATCAGCGGCACCAGCACCAGCACGCCCGGCAGCATGATCAATTGGCTGCGTTCGGGTGCTGCCGCCTGCCAGATCGTGATGCTCTGCGGCACGACGTAGGGATACATGCTGATGCCGAGGCCGGCGTAGGACAGCAAGAACAGCGCGAGCGCGAGAAAGAACGGCCAGCCATCGCGCTTCTGGGCGAGGTTCTTCATCATCAGCACGGTGACGCCAATGACGGCGAGCGGCACCGGCGCGGTGAGAATGATCGCCGGCCACCTGAACCAGCGGTCCGAATATTGAATGGTGAGCAGCGGCGTCCACAGGCTGACGGCGGCAATGGCGAGCAGCATCGCGAACAGCAGGACCCAGCTGATGCGGTAGGCCTTGTCGCGCAGGTCGCCCTCGGTCTTGAGGATCAGCCAGGTGGCGCCGAGCAGCGCATAGCCGATCACGAGCGAGACGCCGGTGAGCAGGCTGAACGGCGTCAGCCAGTCCCACCAGCCGCCGGCATAGTTACGCCCCTCGACATGCACGCCCTGCAGGATGGCGCCGAGCGCGATGCCCTGCGCCAGCGTCGCGACCCAGGAGCCGCCGGCAAAGGCGATGTCCCACAGATTGCGCTGGGCGCGGGTGCGCCAGCGGAATTCGAAGGCGACGCCGCGGAAGATCAGGCCGACCAGCATCGCGATCAGCGGCGCATACAGCGCGGGCATCAGGATCGCATAAGCGAGCGGGAACGCGGCCATCAGGCCACCGCCGCCGAGCACCAGCCAGGTCTCGTTGCCGTCCCACACCGGCGCCACGGTGTTGGTGATGACGTCGCGGTCCTGCCTGCCGGGAAACAGCGGGAACAGGATGCCCAAGCCGAGATCGAAGCCGTCCATCACGACGTAGATGAACACGGCGAGCGCGATGATGAACGCCCAGAGGGTGGCGAGATCGACGGTGACGCTCATGATCCGACGGCTCCCTGCACGACACCGGCGGCCGGCGTGATGCCGGCGGTGCGGACCGGCTGCTCGCTGCTCGGGCCCGGCTCGCCGGGATGCGGCGGCTCAGCCATCAGGCGCAGGATGTACATCACGCCGGCGGCAAAGATGATGAAATACACGACGATGAAGGCGAGCAGCGACGTGCCGACGGCCGGGGCGGCGAGCGGCGACACGGAATCCGCGGTGCGCAGCAGCCCGTACACCGTGAACGGCTGGCGGCCGGTCTCGGTGGTGATCCAGCCGGCCATGACGGCGATGAACCCCGCCGGTCCCATCGCAATCGCGAAGCGGTGCAGGCCGCGGTTGATGTACAGCCGGCCGCGCCAGCGCTCCCACAGGCTGAACCCGCCGAGCGCCAACATCAGCAGGCCCAGGCCGACCATGATGCGGAACGACCAGAACGTGATCGGCACCGGCGGCCAGTCCTGCCGCGGCACGGTGTCGAGCCCGGCCATCGGAGCGTCGATCTGGTGCTTGAGGATCAGCGAGCCGAACTTGGGGATGCCGAGCGCCCATTTCAGCTCGCCCTTGGCCTGGTCGGGCCAGCCGAACAGGTACAGCGGCGCGCCGTCCTTGTGGCTCTCGAAATGGCCTTCCATGGCCATGATCTTCACCGGCTGGTGCTCGAGCGTGTTGAGCCCATGCTGATCGCCGACCAGGATCTGCAGCGGCGCCACCAGGGCGGCCATCCACATCGCCATCGAGAACATCACGCGCGGGCCCGGCAGGTGCGGATTGCGCAGCAGATGCCAGGCGCCGACGGCGCCGACCACGAGCGAGGTGGTCAGATAGGCCGCGAGCACCATGTGCACGAGGCGATAGGGGAAGGACGGGTTGAAGATGACTGCGAGCCAGTCGACCGAGACGAACTGGCCGTCGGCGTTGACGGCATAGCCGGCCGGCGTCTGCATCCAGGAGTTGGCCGAGAGGATCCAGAATGCCGAGATCAGCGTGCCCACTGCGACCATCAGGGTGGCGAGGAAATGCAGCTTCGGGCCGACGCGCTTCAGGCCGAACAGCATGACGCCGAGGAAGCCGGCCTCGAGGAAGAAGGCGGTCAGCACCTCATAGGCCATCAGCGGGCCGATCACCGGGCCGACCTTGTCGGAATACACCGACCAGTTGGTGCCGAACTGGTAGGACATCACGATGCCGGAGACGACACCCATGGCAAACGCGATGGCGAAGATCTTGAGCCAGTAATTGAAGACGTTGAGATAGACGTCGCGTCCGGTCCACAGCCACAGCGCCTCGAGCACGGCGAGGTAGGACGCGAGCCCGATCGAGAAGGCGGGGAAGATGATGTGGAAGGTGACCGTGAAGGCGAACTGCGCGCGCGCCAGCTCAACCGCATCCAAACCGAACATCAGCACCGTCCGTCATTGCCACGGGGCTTGTAGCATCGCCCCATGACGGAAGATTGCACCGGCAACGCACGATATCAAATGGTCAAATCGCCCTATTGGCGGCGTGAGCGATCCCAAACGACGAAGACCCGGCAGGGGCATCCGCCGGGTCTTCGGAGCAACCTTGGAAGGTGGAGGTAACCTTGAATTTGCTCGCTCCAAACCGAGATCAGCTGGGGGACTGAGGCTCGGCTGATGGATAACGTTCTAGCGGCCGAAATTTTCCAGGTGATTTCGCCGATTGTTTCAATTGTTTCGTTCGGCGATTTTCTCGATGTCGTCGTCACGGGAACCCGCCGGGGCCTTGGTCCCGACGAGAATGAAGGTGAATCAGGCGGCGAGGCTGTGCACGCCGGCGCCGCGCAGCAGTTCGGCGAGGTGCTTGCGGGCGTAGAACATGCGGGTCTTCACCGTGCTCTGCGGGATGCCGATGATCTGGCCGACCTCCTCCACGGACTTCTCGTGGTAGTAGATCAGGGTGATGATCTCGCGATGCGCCGGCGACAGCTTGGCGACGCAGGCGCGCAGGATGGCGCTGGTCGTCGAACGCTCGAGCGACGTTTCCGGGGTGTCGGAGTCGTCGGCGATCTCGCGCACCTCGTCCTGGTCGATGTCCTCGAAGCGGCGCTGGCGCAGTGCGGTCAGCGCCTTGAAGCGGGCGATCGAGAGCAGCCAGGTCGAGACCTGCGAGCGGCCCTCGAACTGCTTGGCGGTGCGCCAGACGTCCAGGAACACCTGGCTGACGAGGTCCTCGGCGATCGTGGTGTCGCGGACGATGCGCAGGATGAAGCGATAGACCCGCACATTGTGGCGCGCATAAAGCGTGTGCATCGCGGTGCGATCGCCATCGGCAATGCTCTCCAGGAGCATGTCGTCCGTGGTCGCCTGGGCTGCGATGATGCCCTGGCTGGCTGCGGAATTGATGGCAACGACGTTCTGCATGGCACTCTCCCGTTCCGCCGCCCCCTTGCGGCGTTTCGACGGGATGGATTGTTAAGGAGCGCCCGTTTCGGGACGTCTGCACGAAAACAGGAAAATGGTTTCGTGCGCCTGCGGAAATGTTTCGTCGCGCCGCACATCGCGAAACAGTCGTGGCGGAATTGTGCCTTATTCCAATTTGCGGAACGAAATGCGGGCGAACAGGTCGCTCCGGCTGCCGCCGGCTGGCCCGCTTCAGGCCTTGTCGCCGGCCGGGGAGAACAGGTAGCCGCCGCCGCGAATGGTCCGGATCACGGCCGGTTTGGTCGGATCGGGCTCGATCTTGCGGCGGATCCGCATGATTCGCAGGTCCACGGCGCGGTCGAAGGCCTCGGCATCGCGGGCATTGGCGAGCTCCAGCAGCCGCTCGCGCGACAGCACCCGCTTCGGGTTGGCGGCGAACACTTTGAGCAGGCCGTACTCGGAAGCCGTCAGCGGATGCTCGTTGCCTTCGTCGTCGCGCAGCGCCTGGGCATCGAGATCCAGCCATTTGGTGCCGAACCGCACCAATTGCGGGTTTTTGGCCTGGGCCGGAGCGGTCTCCGTGACGGCCGCCGCAGCCTTGGCTGGACCGCTGCGGCGCAGCACGGAGCGGATCCGGGCCATCAATTCACGCAATTCGCACGGCTTGGCGACGTAATCGTCGGCCCCGAGCTCGAGCCCGACCACGCGGTCGATCGGGCTGGCGGTGGCCGTCAGCATGATCACGGGGATGTTGGTGCGGCCCTTGAGATCGCGGATGATCGACAGTCCGTCCTCTTCGGGCATGTTGAGGTCGAGCACGACGAGATCGGCCGGGCCGGTTTCGATGGCGCTGCGCAGGCTCTTGCCGCCATCGCACAAGGTCACGGTGAAGCCGTGCATCTTGAGGTAATCACCCACCATTTCACGGGCGGGCGCCTCGTCGTCGACGATGATGATGTGCTGGCTCTGACTCATGACAACTCGGCCGCCGGCAGTGTGATGGTGAAGGTCGATCCGGATCCCGGCCCTTCGCTCCTGGCCGTCACCTCGCCACCATGCATGTCGACGATGCGTTTGACAATCGACAGGCCGAGCCCGGTCGAGCTCTCGCCCGCGGTCGGTTTGGCCGATAGCCGCTGGAACCGGCCGAACAGGCGGCCGAGATCTTCCGGCGAGAGGCCAGCGCCCTGGTCGGTGACGCCGATGATGGTGTTGTCGCCATCGTCCGAGGCATTCACGATGATCCTGCCGCCGATCGGGCTGTATTTGATGGCGTTGCTCAAGAGATTGTCGATCGCTTCGCGGATCCGGTCGATGTCGCACATCGTCGACAGCAGCGTCGGCGCCGAGACCTCGATGACCTGTTGCTTGTTGAGGGCGAGCGGCTGGTTGGCCTCGACCACCTCGTGGATCAGGGCTGTGATGTCGACCGGCTCGCGGCGGATGGTGATGTCGAAGGCGTCGGCCATCGCATCCGAGATCAGATGGTCGACCATCGAGGTCAGCCGCTTGGCGGCATCACGGATATGTCCGACCTGGCTGGTGATGCCCTCGGCGGAGGCGCCGGTTGCGATCAGCTCGGTCAGCATTTCCGTGCGGCCGAGAATGACGCCCAGCGGATTCTTCAGGTCATGGGCGACGGTGCCGAGAATCTCGTTCTTGAAGCCGTTGGCGCGCTGCAGCCGCAGCCATTGCGCCGACAGCCGCCGGTTGGCCTGCATCAGCGCGCGGGTGCGCTGGGCGACGCGGTCCTCGAGCTGGGTGTTGGCCTCATGCAGCTGCTGATAGAGGATCACGTTGTCGAAGGCGATCGACAGCCGGCTGGAGAAGATCTCGACCAGCGAGCGGTCGGTCTCGGACAGCGGCCGCTCCGCCTGCAGCAGCACCACGACCTCGCGCCCCGAGCCGGTGCGGACATAGAGCACGGTGCGATGGTCGGCGAATTCGTTGCTGCGCTGCCTGAAGGCGGCCTCGACCATGTCGCGCAGGTCGGGATCGAGCGAGCGCGAGGTGACGGCGCCGGAGAAGCGGCTGTAGCAGCCGGAGCCGGCCAGCACCGAGAAATCCTCGGTCTGGCTGCCGTCGTCGCGCAGCACCAGGATCCCGGCGCAATCGACGTTGAGCAGCGACGCGATCTGGGTCAGCACGCCCTCGGCCAGCCGCTGCATCGACTTGAAATCATACAGCGTCGAGGCGGCGTCGATGATGATCTCCAGGCCGCGCCTTGTCTGCACCATGCGCTCGAGCTGCTGGTAGCTGCGCAGCGCTGCCGTCAGCGAGGTGAACAGCTTGTCGGCGGTGAGCTCGGTCTTGGCCTTGTAGTCGTTGATGTCGTACTGGACGATGACGCGCCGCTCCGGCGCCTGGCCGGGCTGTCCGGTCCGCAGGATGATGCGGACGGTCTCGTTCTTGATCTCGTTGCGGATGTATTCGACGAGCTCGAGCCCCGCGACGTCGGTCTCCATGATGACGTCGAGCAGCACCGCTGCGACGTCGGTGTGCTCCCGCATCAGGGCGCGGCCCTCGGCCGCCGAATAGGCGGAGAGGATTTCCAGCCCCTGGCCGTTCAGGCTGTAGTCCGACAGCGCAAAGCGGGTGCCTTCGTGCACGGCATGATCGTCGTCGATGACGGCGATCTTCCATTTCCGGGCCGAACGGTCGTCCTCGTCGAAACCGGTATCCTCGATCAGTTGGAGGACATCGTCCTGTTCGGCCATTGCGTCGTTCCGTCACCCATTGCTGTCTCGGCGCCGCCCTTGGCGACCCGCGGCATGATAATCCGAAAGGTGGTGCCTTGTCCCTCGCGGGATTCCAGCATCATGCGGCCGCCGAGCTGCTGCGTCACCAGATTGTAGACGATATGCAGCCCGAGCCCCGTTCCCCCTTCGTTGCGGCGCGTCGTGAAGAACGGATCGAAGGCCTGGCGCTGCACGTCGGGGGTCATGCCGGCCCCGTTATCGGCGAAAATGATCTCGATGTCATCCGCGCCCCGCGGCCGCGCCGTGATCGAGATGGTGCCCGCGCGGCCGTCGGCAAAGGCATGGTTGACGGCGTTGAGGAACAGGTTGGTGAGAATCTGACCGTAGAACCCGGGATAGCCGTCGATGAAGAGCCCTTCGGGGACGTCGACCGCCAGCGTGATCGGCGCGCGCTTGAGCACCGGCTTGAGGCTGGTGATGATCTGATCGGTCGCCTCGCTCAGGACGAAGGTCCGTCGCTCCGCATGGGAGCGGTCGACCGCGACCTGCTTGAACGACTGGATCAACTCGCCGGCGCGCTGCAGATTGGCGACCAGCTGCTCCGATGCATCGCGCGAGGTGCGCACGAACTCCTCCAGCTGCGACCGGCGCAGGCCGCCTTCGGGCGACCGCAGCGCCGCCTCGAACATCTCGACCCGGCGCGCGAAGCTGGAGGCCACCGTCAGGCTGATGCCGATCGGATTGTTCACCTCGTGGGCGACGCCGGCGACGAGCCCGCCCAGCGCCGCCAGCCGCTCGGCATCGATCAGGTTGCGCTGTGCGGCGCTCAGTTCGAGCAGCGCGCTCTCGGCCTCTTCCTTCGCGGCGCGGAGCTCGTCCTCGGTCTTGCGCTTGGCGATCGCGTTCTCGCGGAAGGTCTCGACGGCGCGGGCCATCGCGCCGACCTCGTCGCGCGCCTCGGTGCCTTGGACCTCGCGGTCGTAGTCGCCCAGCATGATCGCGCGCATCGAGGCCATGATCTGCTGCAGCGGCAGCCGGATCGACAAGGCGATCAGCACGCCGGCGGAGAGGATCACTCCCAGGAAGATCACCGCGATCGAGAGGACGCGGCGGGAGATGTCCTTCAACGTCCGATCGAACGTCGCCTGCGCCTTCTGCTCGTGCTGGCGCATCTTCACCGACAGGCCGTCGATGGCGCCGATGGTCTCGGCCTGGCTCGCATCGATGGTGTTGCGCAGCAGCTCGGTGCGGTTGGTGAGCTGATCGGTGAGCTTGGAGAATCCCGCGCGCAGTGCCGCGGTCCGGGCCGACAGCCGCTGCAGCGCCAGGCGCTGCAGATCATTGTCCGCAAGGCTCGACATCACCGGAATGGTCTTCTCGATCGTCTCCGTGTTGCGGCGCGCGTCGTCGGCGGAGGCGGGCGCGAGCGACAGATAGTAGGAATTGGCCGCGACCAGCATGGCGGTGAACGCCTCGCGCGATTTGCCGAGCGAGGGCCAGATCTGCGCGTCGCGATGGCCGGTCGCGCCTTCGATCACCGAATACAGCCCGGCGATGTCGCGCGCGGGGCCGAGAACCTCTTCCTCGTAGGTCTTGGAGATCGTCGCCTGCAGGCTGCGCAGCTCGCCGAAGCCGTCCAGAAAGCGCACGGTGACGCGCTCCAGCTCCTCGACCGACCCCGACAGCATCGGGTCGGTCGAGGCGCGCGTCGTCAGCGTCCCGAGCACGGCCTCGCGCAGCAGCAGGATCTCGGCGAACAGCTCCGGGCTCGGCTGATTGATGTAGCGATGGATGAGGTTATGCAGCCGGCTGGTCTCGCTTTCGAGCAGGGCCAGGACCTTGTCGGATTCGCGGACCTGGCGGACGTCGTCCCAGGCCGTGCCGAGCACCGTCGCGCCATTCCAGATCAGCGCCGCCAGAACGATGACGACCGCCGAGTTCAGCGCGGCGATCGAGAGGATGCGCCAGCGGATCGGAACCGCCCGCAGCGCGCGCACGATTCGTGCCCGCCCCAGGACCGCCAGGCTGAGCGGCCGCGCGACGGATTTCCGCTGCTCGGATCGCGCCACGATCGCTACCTCGGACCGGGCTTACGGAACCGGCCTGCGCGCGATCCGCCGCGGGCACCCGGATTTGTATGCTGCGGCGCATTTAACCGCGCCGCGGAGTACGGGAGGCCTAAAAGGGACGAGCGGTACCGCGCGCCCGCCTCAGCGCGCATCAGCACCGGCGTGACGTCCACTCTCGAGATCGACGAAAGATGGGCGCGGTACACAGGCAACACTTTCCCCTTGATGATGAGGTCGGCCCGGATGTGAAAAGGTTCAATGCTCTCCCGAACAGGTGCTATAAGTCCATTCTGACGTCAAAGCGATACGCGTCAATGGTTTGTTGATAGTTTGTTGCAGCTCTGGGTTGCTGGGCCCCATTTTCGGTCCGATTGCGATCTCAGCCCAGGCAGATTCATCCATGGAATTGGAGTTGGCTCCCGGTGACGGTCCTCTGGCGTTCTGTTTCGTTTGCAATCCTGCTCTGGACGGTTGTTGGCGCAAGCACGGCCCAGGCCGCGACCGAGATCGCGTGGTGGCATGCGATGTCGGGCGAACTCGGCAGGCAGGTCGACAGGCTGGCCGCCGACTTCAATGCGTCGCAGGCCGACTACCGCATCGTGCCGAGCTACAAGGGCAGCTATACGGAGACGGTGACGGCGGCCATCTTCGCGTTCCGCTCGCGCAGCCAGCCGGCGATCGTGCAGGTCAACGAGATCGCGACCGCGACGATGACGGCGGCCAAGGGCGCGATCTACCCGGTCTACGAGCTGATGCGCGACGAGCAGGAGAGCTTTTCGCCGTCGGCCTATCTGCCCGCCATCGCCGGCACCTATGCCGACGCTGACGGCAACATGCTGTCGTTTCCGTTCAACGCCTCCACGCCCATCCTCTACTACAACAAGGATCAGTTTCGCGCGGCCGGGCTCGATCCGGGCGCGGCGCCGAAGACCTGGCCCGAGCTCGGCAAGGCCGCCCGGCGGCTGCGCGACAATGGCGTCGCCTGCGGCTTCACGACGTCGTGGCCGGCCTGGATCAACGTGGAGAATTTCTCCGCCTTCCACAATCTGCCGATCGCCACGCGGGCCAACGGCTTTGCCGGACTGGACGCCGTGCTGACATTCAACAATCCACAGGTGATTCGGCACATCGCCCAGCTCGCGGAATGGCAGAAGAGCAAGGTCTTCGACTATGGTGGCCGCGGCCAAGCAGCCGAGCCGCGTTTCCAGAAGGGCGAGTGCGGCATCTTCATCGGCTCCTCGGCGACGCGCGCCGACATCAAGGCGAATTCGAAGTTCGAGGTCGGCTACGGCATGATGCCGTACTGGCCCGATATTGCGGGCGCGCCGCAGAATTCGATCATCGGCGGCGCGACGCTGTGGGTGCTCCGCGACCGTCCGGCGGCCGAGTACAAGGGCGTGGCCAAGTTCTTCGCCTATCTGTCGCGGCCCGATGTTCAGGCCGCCTGGCACCAGAATACGGGCTATCTGCCGATCACGCAGGCGGCCTTCGATCTGACACGCGCGCAGGGCTTCTACGACCGCAATCCAGGCGCGGCGATCTCGATCGAGCAGGTGACGCTCAATCCGCCCACGGAAAATTCGCGCGGCCTGCGGCTCGGCTCATTCGTGCTGATCCGTGATGCCATCGAGGACGAGATGGAGCAGGCCTTCAGCGGCCGCAAACCGGCGCAGACGGCGCTCGATGCCGCCGTCGAGCGCGGCAACCGTCTGCTGCGCCAGTTCGAGCGCGCGAGCCCGGATCGCTGATGACGGCGTTGCACGAGTGAGCCACTGATGGGCCGATTGCCGGACATCACTGCGGGCGCCGAGCTGCGTGGCCTTCGCGCTGATGTCGCGGCATGGCTGCCGGTGGCGCGCGATATCGTGCGCCACCACGGTTGCGAGCATCCGGGCCTCGCTCCCTTTGCAGCCGGCACCAACCTCGTCGCGGGAATCGGCGGCGAGCTGATCCTGAAACTGTTTCCTCCGTTCCATCGGCGCCAGTTTCTGTCCGAGCGGAGTACGCTGCGCGTGCTCGCCGGACGCTTGAAGCAGGTCGCCACGCCCGAGTTGCTGCACGAAGGCGACCGCGACGGCTGGACCTATCTGATCATGACGCGGCTCGACGGCATTCCGGCCGCGGAGGTCTGGCCCGGGCTCGACGAGCGCGGGAAGCAATCCTTGCTGAGAGACGTCGGAGAGCTGATTGCGGAGGTGCAGCTTGTGCCCCCTGGCGAACTGCTCGCGATCGGCCCGCGCTGGTCCGACTTCCTGCGAGGGCAGTTCGCAGGCTGCCGCGCCCGCCATCAGCGGCTCGGTCTGCCGGAGGCGCTGCTTGCCGGCCTGGATGATCTCCTGCGCGACGCCGCCGCGCTTCTGCCTCCGGACCCACGGCCCGTCATCCTGACCGGCGAATACATTCCGGAGAACTTTCTCGTCTCTCGCCATGGTGACGGCTGGCGCATCAGCGGTCTGTTCGATTTCGGCGACGTCATGGCCGGCTTCGGTGAATACGACCTGCTCGGGCCGAGCGCCTTCATGGCCGCGGGCCATCCCGGCCGCGTGCGCGCGTTGTTCGACGGCTACGGATTCGCGCCGGCCGACGTCACCTGGCAGCTCAAGCGGCGGCTGCTGGCCTTGATGCTGCTGCATCAGGCCAGCGATCCTGTCCGGCATATCTGCATTCCCGATTGGCCCAGCAGGGTCCGCAACTTCGATCAGTTGCAGGCCCTGATCTGGCCGGACTGATGTTCCGGTGTCCCGCCTGCGTAAATCGGTCGCACGGCGTATTGAGAGACTATAATTTGTGCAAATTCGCACTTATGTATGCAATTCTGCATGGAGGTGACGCGACGTTTGAGGTCGTGAGACCCGCAATTTCAACGGCTTAGTCGATCGTGAGGCTTGGCACGAAGCTTGCGATCATTGTTCCCGCCGGTCGTATTCTGGTGGGAGCATTTGATGAAGCGTCGCGATTTTCTGAAATCCGTGTCCGGTCTGGCTGCGGGGGCCGCGCTGCCAATGGCGCCGGCGATCATGTCGTCCGCCAAGGCCGATGCGCGGTCCGAGACGCTGCTGATCGTGTCCGAAGGCGGTCCCAACAACCTCGACATCCACGGCGTCGGCACCAACGTGCCGGGTTATGAGGTCTCCTGGAACTGCTACGACCGCCTGATCAGCCACGAGATGAAGAGTGGCCCGGGCGGCGTGCCGTATTACGACCGCGACAAGTTCAAGCCCGAGCTGGCCGAGGACATGACCATCGGCGACATGTCCGCCACCTTCAAGCTCCGCAAGAACGCCAAATTCCACGACGGCACGCCGGTCACCGCCAAGGACGTGAAGTGGTCGCTCGATCGCGCCGTCAGCGTCGGCGGCTTTCCGACTTTCCAGATGAGCGCGGGCTCGCTGACCAAGCCGGAGCAGTTCGTCATCGTCGACGACCACACGGTGCGGGTCGATTTCCTGAAGAAGGATCGGCTGACGATCCCAGATCTCGCCGTCATCGTACCCTGCGTCGTGAACTCCGAACTGGTGAAGAAGAACGCCACCGACAAGGATCCGTGGGGACTCGAATACACCAAGCAGCAGACCGCGGGCTCCGGCGCCTACAAGGTGACGAAGTGGACCGCCGGTACCGAAGTGATCATGGAGCGCAACGACGACTGGGTGTGCGGTCCGCTGCCCAAGATCAAGCGCGTGATCTGGCGCATGGTGCCGCAGGCCGGCAACCGGCGCGCGCTGCTCGAGCGCGGGGATGCCGACATCTCCTATGAGCTGCCGAACAAGGACTTCCAGGAGATGAAGTCGAACGGCAAGCACACCGTGATCTCATTGCCGATCTCCAACGGTATCCAATATATCGGCATGAACGTGACCAAGCCGCCGTTCGATAATCCCAAGGTTCGGCAGGCGCTCGCCTATGCAATGCCCTATCAGAAGATCATCGATGCCGTGATGTTCGGCCTTGCCAATCCGATGTTCGGTGCGCCAGCCGACAAGGCGACCGAGGTGGCGTGGCCGCAGCCGACCAAGTATGTCACCGACATGGAGAAGGCCAAGGCGTTGCTGGCGGAAGCCGGCTACCCCAATGGCTTCGAGACCACGATCTCCTTCGATCTCAACTTCGCGCAAGTGAACGAGCCCTTGTGTGTGCTGGTGCAGGAGAGCCTCGCCCAGCTCGGCATCAAGACCACGATCAACAAGGTACCCGGCGCCAACTGGCGTACCGAGCTGAACAAGAAGGAGATGCCGCTCTTCACCAACATCTTCTCGGGCTGGCTCGATTACCCCGAGTATTTCTTCTACTGGTGCTATCACGGCAACAATTCCGTGTTCAACACGATGAGCTACAAGTCGCCGGAGATGGATAAGCTCATCAACGGCGCGCGTGATGCGGCCGCGGTGGGCGACAAGGCGACCTATGATGCCGATGTGAAGGGCTTCGTCGACCTCGCCTTCGCCGAGGTGCCGCGCATCCCGCTGTATCAACCGTTCGTCAACGTCGCGATGCAGAAGAACATCTCCGGCTATCAGTACTGGTTCCACCGCCGGCTGGATTATCGCGCGCTGGTGAAGGGATGAGCTGCGTGAGCTGCCTTGGTTATGTGAGCCGAGCTCTCTCACTCCCTCCCCCCTTGTGGGGGAGGGGCGGGGAGGGGGGTAGCCCCACCCACCGCCGCCGCGGCTCACCCCCCACCCCAGCCCTCCCCCACAAGGGGGGAGGGAGCAGACTGCGTATTGCCGTGGGAGCGGTGGAAAATCCGGCGAGACCTTGGCCATGCTGATGCTCATCGCCAAGCGCCTCGCTTTCGCGATCCCTTCGCTGATCGGCGTCGTGATCGTTACCTTCCTGCTCACCCGCGCCTTGCCCGGCGATCCCGCCGCGTACTTTGCCGGCCCCGCGGCGACCAAGGAGGCGGTGGAGCAGATCCGCAAGAAGCTCGGCTTCGACAAGCCGCTGATCGAGCAGTTCTTCCGCTACACCGTCGATCTCGCCCATGGCGACCTCGGCAGTTCGCTGACGACAGGGCAGCCGGTCGCCAGCGAGATCCGCAACCGCCTGCCGGCCTCGGCCGAGCTCACCTTTCTCGGCCTCTTGGTTTCGGTCGCGATCGCGCTGCCGCTCGGCGTGCTCGCGGCGACGCGGCCGGGGTCGTGGATCGACCATACCTGCCGTATCGTCACGACCGCGGGCGTCTCGCTGCCGGTGTTCTTCACCGGGCTGGTGCTGGTGTATGTGTTCTACTTCCGGCTCGGCTGGTCGCCGGCGCCGCTCGGCCGGCTCGACGTGTTTTATAGCGCGCCGGACCCCGTGACCGGCTTCTACCTCATCGATACGCTGATCGCGCGTGACGGTGAGGCGTTCCGCTCGGCGCTGAGCCAGTTGATTCTGCCCGCCGCGACGCTGGCGATCTTCTCGCTGGCGCCGATCGCGCGCATGACGCGCGCCTCGATGCTCTCGGTTCTGTCGTCGGAATTCGTGCGCACGGCGCGCGCCTCGGGGCTGTCGCCCTCGACCGTCACCGTGACCTACGCGTTCCGCAACGCCATGCTTCCGGTCATCACCACGCTGTCGATGGTGTTCTCCTTCCTGCTCGGCGCCAACGTACTCGTGGAGAAGGTGTTCGCCTGGCCCGGCATCGGCTCCTACGCGGTCGAGGCGCTGATCGCCTCCGACTTCGCGCCGGTGCAGGGTTTCGTATTGACGATGGCCGTGATGTACGTCGTCCTGAACCTCGTCATCGACATTCTCTATGGCGTCATCGATCCCCGTGTGAGGCTGGAA
Organism: Bradyrhizobium sp. SZCCHNS3002; assembly: GCF_032377435.1. Lineage (NCBI taxonomy): Bacteria > Pseudomonadati > Pseudomonadota > Alphaproteobacteria > Hyphomicrobiales > Nitrobacteraceae > Bradyrhizobium > Bradyrhizobium sp. SZCCHNS3002. The sequence continues at coordinate 320,633 of NZ_JAUHHY010000004.1, read as the reverse complement.
GGATGAGCACCGTCGCGCCGACCCTCGAGCCCGCTGTCTCCGCCCGCACCTCCGGTCTCATGGCCCTGATCGGGCACACGCGCTATGTGCTGGCCGAGAACAAGGTCACGGGCTTCGCCTTCGGGCTTCTGGTCGTGATCCTGTTCGCTGCGATCTTCGGCCCCTGGATCGTGCCGTATGATCCGCTGGCCAGCGACACGGCGTCCGCGCTGAAGCCGCCATCGGCGGCGCATTGGTTCGGCACCGATCAGCTCGGCCGCGACATCTTCAGCCGCGTCGTGGTCGCGACCCGGCTCGACACCTTCATCGCGGTCGCATCAGTGGCGCTGGTGTTCTTCATGGGCGGACTTGCCGGCGTCGCCGCCGGATTCTTCGGCGGCTGGACCGATCGCATCGTCGGCCGGATCGCCGATACCATCATGGCATTCCCGCTGTTCGTGCTGGCGATGGGCATCGTCGCCGCGCTCGGCAACACCGTGCAGAACATCATCATCGCCACCGCGATCGTGAACTTCCCGCTCTATGCGCGCGTCGCGCGGGCCGAGGCCAATGTCCGCCGCAACGCCGGCTTCGTGCAGGCGGCGCGGCTGTCGGGCAACAGCGAGATGCGCATCCTGCTCGGCCACATCCTGCCGAACATCATGCCGATCATGATCGTGCAGATGTCGCTGACCATGGGCTACGCCATCCTCAATGCCGCCGGCCTGTCCTTCATCGGCCTCGGTGTGCGGCCGCCGACGGCGGAATGGGGCATCATGGTTGCCGAGGGCGCCTCCTTCATGGTGTCGGGCGAATGGTGGATCGCGCTGTTTCCGGGTCTCGCGCTGATGATCGCGGTGTTCTGCTTCAATCTGCTCGGCGATGGCCTGCGCGACATCGTCGATCCGCAGCGCAGGACGTAATGGGATGAGGGTGTCCCAACAAAACTCCGTCACTGCCGGGCTTGACCCGGCAATCCATCCCCTCAAGCGAGACTTCATCGGTCTGATGGATGCGCGGGTCAAGCCCGCGCATGACGATGGGAATACGCGGAGCCACACATGACCGCCCAGCCGCTGCTCGACGTTCGCGATCTCACGGTCGAATTCTCCACCCGGCGCGGCGTCGTCAAGGCGGTGCAGCATGTCGATATCTCCGTCGCCAAGGGCGAGACGCTCGCGATCGTCGGCGAGTCCGGCTCGGGCAAGTCGGTGACGTCGTATGCGGTGATGCGCATCCTCGATCGCGCCGGGCGCATTGCCGAGGGATCGGTGATGTTCTCCGGCGTCGACGTCAGGGCGGCCGAGGAAAGCGCGATGCGCGATCTGCGCGGGCGCGAGATCTCGATGATCTTTCAGAACCCGCGCGCGGCCCTCAACCCGATCCGCAAGGTGGGCCAGCAGATCGAGGACGTGCTGAAACAGCACGCCCAGGCGGCCGCAACCGATCGCGCCGAGAAGGCCATAGCTGCGCTCGAGCAGGTCAAGATCGCGCGCCCGCGCGAGCGCTACCACGCCTATCCGTTCGAATTGTCCGGCGGCATGTGCCAGCGCGTCGTCATCGCGCTGGCGCTGGCCTGCAACCCGCAGCTCCTGATCGCCGACGAGCCGACCACCGGCCTCGACGTCACCACGCAGAAGGCGGTGATGGACCTGGTCGTCGAGCTCACCAAGAGCCGGGGCATGTCGACGATCCTGATCACGCATGATCTCGGTCTCGCCGCGGCCTATTGCGATCGCGTGGTGGTGATGGAGAAGGGCCGGGTGGTCGAGACCGCCAAGGCCGCCGACATCTTCGCCAACCCGCAGCATCCCTACACGCGCAAGCTGATGCGCGCGACGCCGCGCCTCGGCGTGTCGCTGCGGGATCTGCTGCCGGAGGAGGAGGCGCTGGCGGCGCCTAATACTCTCTCCGTCATGGCCGGGCTTGACCCGGCCATCCATCCCACTTCGCAGGACTCGCTCCAGGCGATGGACCCCCGGGGCAAGCCCGGGGGTGACGAGCGGAGTGGGGAGGGCGAGCGGAGTGCGGGTAGCGTTCGGCCGCTCCTGCTCGTCGACAAGCTGGTCAAGGAATATCCGCGCCAGGGCGCTACCGCGACACTGTCAAAGCTGTTCGGACGGAGGCCGGCGGTCGAGCCGGAGGTGTTCCGCGCGGTCGACGGCATCAGCTTCACGGTCGGTCATGGCGAGAGCGTTGGCCTGGTCGGCGAATCCGGCTGCGGCAAATCGACCACGTCGATGATGGTGATGCGGCTGCTCGACCAGACGTCGGGCCGCATCAGCTTCGATGGTGAGGAGATCGGCAACATCCTGCCGCAGGCATTTGCCCGGCTGCCGCTGCGCAGCCGGATCCAGATGGTGTTCCAGGATCCGACCGATAGCCTCAACCCGCGCTTCACCGCAGCGCGCGCCATCGCCGATCCAGTCCTGCAGCTCGGCGATATCAGGGGCCGCGACGCGCTTCGTGCGCGCTGCGAGGAGCTCGCGACCATGGTCGGTCTGCCGCTCAACCTGCTCGACCGCTTCCCGCATCAATTGTCCGGCGGCCAAAAGGCCCGCGTCGGCATCGCGCGCGCCATCGCACTGCACCCGAAGCTCGTCATCCTCGACGAGCCCACGGCGGCGCTCGACGTCTCCGTGCAGGCGGTCGTGCTCAATCTGCTGCAGGACCTCAAGCAGCAGTTAGGTATGAGCTATCTGTTCGTCTCCCATGATTTGAATGTCGTGCGGCTGTTGTGCGATCGTGTGATCGTGATGCGGTCGGGCCGAATCGTCGAGGAAGGCACCTCCGAACGTGTGCTAGGTGATCCGCAGGATGCCTATACGCGGGAGTTGTTGACGGCGATTCCGCACCCGCCATTGCCGGCGCATTGAGCGTGAAAGCTTGAAGGGAAAAGCTGATGGCGGAGCCATTGGACGACTACATCGACGCAGTCGGGCGTGCATTGGCCCTGCCGATCGAGGACGCGTGGCGCCCGGCGATCCGGGCCAATCTCGAGGTCTCGCTGAGGATGGCGAAGCTGGTCGACGAATTCTCCCTGCCCGACGAAGCCGAGCCTGCCAGTGTCTTCACCGCTTAGTTCTCCCGAGATGACCGCGAGCGCCGTCGCCGCCGCGGTCGCCGCCGGCAAGCTCACCGCCGTCGAGGCGACCGACGCCGCGCTGGCGCGGATCATGGCCCGCGATGGTGTGCTCAATTCGTTTACCGACGTCACCGCCGAGCGGGCGCTCGCGAAGGCCCGCGCCGTGGATGCTGACATTGCGGCCGGGAAGCCGGTTGGTCCGCTCGCCGGCGTGCCGTTCGCGGTGAAGAACCTGTTCGATGTCGAGGGGCTGCCGACCCGCGCCGGCTCCAGGATCAACCGCGATCGCACCCCGGCGACACGCGATGCGACGCTGATCGCGCGCATGGAAGCCGCCGGCGCCGTCCTGGTCGGTGCGCTGAACATGGGCGAATACGCCTACGACTTCACCGGCGAGAACGTCCATGACGGTCCGTCGCGCAATCCGCACGATCCGACGCGGATGAGCGGCGGTTCGTCCGGCGGCTCGGGCAGCGCTGTCGGCGGCGGCCTGGTGCCGATTGCGCTCGGCTCCGATACCAACGGCTCGATCCGCGTGCCGTCGTCGTTCTGCGGCATCTTCGGCCTCAAGCCGACCTACGGCCGGCTGTCGCGGGCGCGCTCGTTTCCGTTCGTCATGAGCCTGGATCATCTCGGTCCGTTCGCACGCTCGGTCGAGGATCTCGCGCTCGCCTATGACGTGATGCAGGGGCCAGATGCGGACGACGCCGCGTGCACCGCGCGTGAGCCGGAGCCGGTCTCCGGCCAGCTCTCGCAAGGCATCGGCAGTCTGCGCATCGCCCTTGCCGGAGGGCACTTCCAGACGAATCTGTTTCCTGAAGCCGCCGAAGCGGTCGCTCGTGTCGCGGCTGCGCTAGAGGTCACCGAGGTGGTCGAGGTGCCCGAAGCGGCGCGCGCCCGCGCCGCGGCTTATGTCATCAGCACCACCGAGGGCGCCTCGCTGCATCTCGACCGGCTGCGCACGCGCGCGGGTGATTTCGATCCGGCGGTGCGCGACCGCCTGATTGCGGGTGCGATGATTCCGGCGCCGATGGTGGACCGCGCGCAGAAATTCCGCCGCTGGTATCGCGGCAAGGTGCTCGAACTCTTCAAGTCTGTCGACGTGCTGATCGCGCCCGCAACGCCCTGCGTTGCGCCCAGGCTCGGGCAGGCGACCTTCGTGCTCGACGGCGTCGAGCTGCCGGTGCGCGCCAATATCGGCATTCACACGCAGCCGATCTCGTTCATCGGGCTCCCCGTCGTCGCCGTTCCGATTCCGCTCGAGCCGATGCCCATCGGCGTGCAGATCATCGCGGCGCCCTGGTGCGAACATGTCGCATTGCGTGTGGCCCACGCCTTGCAACAGCTTGGCGTCGCCGCTGCGCCGGCCCCGAGAGGAGTTCTGGAGAATGGAAGTCGATCTGCCTGACGTCGTCGCGGAAGTCACCGCGCAGTTCCAGCGCTATGAACAGGCGCTGGTCCGCAACGACGTCGCCGTGCTCGACGAGCTGTTCAAGCAGGACTCCCGCACGCTGCGCTACGGCATCGGCGAGAACCTCTACGGCTACAGCGAGATCGCGGCGTTTCGCGCCGCGCGCTCGCCGGCTGGACTGATGCGGCGGACCGCCCGCACCGTGATCACCACCTACGGCCGTGACGCTGCGGTCGCCTCGACGCTGTTCTATCGTGACACCGCGCCCGGCAAGGTCGGACGCCAGATGCAGACCTGGGTCCGGTTTCCGGAAGGCTGGAAGATCGTCGCCGCCCATGTCAGCATCATCGACGAAGCAAAGGGCGGCTGAAGATGAGCCTGGACGATCTACCGCCGCGAACGCGCCAGCGGCCCGCCCGCGAGTCCGAGATCAAGCGCATCGACCGCGCGCCGCCCGCGGTCGCGAAGATCACGCGCGCGGAGGAGCTGCGCCTGCAGCTCGCCGACGATATCGTGCGCGGCGCGCTGGCGCCGGGGGCGCCGCTGGACGAGACCGAGATCGCCAAGCGCTTCAACGTCTCGCGCACGCCGGTGCGCGAGGCGCTGCGTCAACTGGCGACGTCGGGGCTGATCGAGGCGCGTGCGCATCGCGGCGCCGTCGTGGCGCGGCCCTCGGCCGACCGCCTGACCGGCATGTTCGAGGCGATGGCCGAGCTCGAGGGCCTGTGCGCCGGTCTCGCGGCGCAGCGCATGACGCCGGTCGAGCGGCAGCGGCTGGAAGCCATCCACGAGGAGCTGCGCAATCTCAGCCACGCCGGCAATCCCGAGCGCTTCCACGAGGTGAACGAGCGCTTCCACAACGCGATCTATGCCGGCGCGCACAATGCCTACATCGCCGAGATCACCCTGGCGACGCGGGTGCGGGTGCAGCCGTTTCGCCGCGCTCAGTTCCGCAATCTCGGCCGCCTTGCCAAGTCGCATGCCGAGCACGACCGCGTTGTCGTCGCCATCCTGCGCGGCGACAAGGCCGGCGCGGCGAACGCGATGCGCGCCCATATCGAGCTGGTGCGCGGCGAGTACGAGATCTACGCGGTGTCGGTGTAGGTTTTCATTCGAGCGGTAGGGTGGGCAAAGCAGCCGCCGTTCGGCGGCAGCGTGCCCACCGTCCCACGGCGAGCTGATCACCAGCGGCATGGTGGGCACGGCGCCGCTGCTATTTCGCTCGGCGAGAGCGTGTGAACGCGCCTTTGCCCACCCTACGATTTTGCGCGTGGAGCCGTCAGTCCTTCTGCGCCATATACGCGCGCCAGCCGCCGAACTCGGAGATGTCGCGTGCGCCATCGAGCGCGGCGGGCTCGACGAGGAATCCCTTGGCGGTGCGGCCGTCCGCCAGCCGGATGGTGCCGATCGACAGCGGCGGCGGGATCAGGTTGACGAATTGGCCGAAGCCGGCGGCCGACAGCGCCCAGAGCTCGACGGCCATGGCGCTGCCCTTGCCATCGTCGATGCGCAGCATGCCGGGCTTGGGCGGCGTGGTCGACAGCGCATAGAGCTTGTAGTCCGGCGCGGTGGTCGTCGCCTCGAGCAGACGCCCGCCGAGGCTGGTCAGTTCGTGGTTCAATGCCATGCCCGAGAGATGCGCGCCGACGACGACGATGGCGATCTCGTCGCCATGCAGTGACGGTGACACAGGCGCGAGCGGCGGCAGCGGGATCGACTTGGCGCCGACCGGCAGCGCCGTGTCGGCATGAAAGGCGCGCCCAAGGCTGGCGAGCGCCGCATCGCGTCCAGCCGGCGCGAGCAGCGTGACGCCGAACGGAATGCCGTCGCTGCGCATGGCGGCAGGCACGGCGAGCCCGCAAAGATCGAGCAGGTTGACGAAATTGGTGTAGGTGCCGAGCCGGCTGTTGAGCTCGATCGGGTTGGCGAGCACGTCCGCGGTGGTATAGGCGGTCGGCGCCGTCGGCAGCACCAGCGCGTCGACGTCTGCGAACGTGCGCTCCGCCACCTTCCGCAGCCCCTGCAGACGATACAGCGCGGCAAACGTGTCGGCCGCGCTACCGCGCGCGCCGCCGATGGTGATCTCGCGCGTCACCGGATGGATCGCGTCGGGATCGGAGGCGAGGAGATCGCGGATCACGAGATAGCGCTCGGCAACCCACGGGCCTTCGTAGAGCAGCCGCGCGGTCTCATAGAACGGCTCGAGGTCGAATTCGACGAGCTCGGCGCCGACCTTGGCGAAGCGTGCGGCCGCGGCGGCATAGGCTGCTTCGGCGGCCTTGTCGCCGAAGAAGATCAACTGGCCCGAACGGGGAATGCCGAGCTTCACGCCCTTCGGAAAGGCCGTCACAGCGGCCACGGGGCGGTCGCGCGAAAACGGATCGAGCGGATCGGGCGCTGCCATCACCGACAGCGCCGCGACCGCGTCGTCGACCGTGAGCGAGAACACCGAGATGCAGTCGAGCGTGCGGCACGCCGGCACCAGGCCCGTGGTCGAGATCATGCCCAGACTCGGCTTCAGCCCGACGATGTTGTTGAGCATCGCCGGCACGCGGCCGGAGCCCGCCGTATCCGTTCCGAGCGACAGCGGCACGAGACCGGCCGAGACGGCCACGGCAGAGCCGGAGCTCGATCCGCCCGGCACGAGATCGGCGCGCACCGGGTTCTTCGGAATGCCATAGGGCGAGCGCACGCCGACGAGGCCGGTGGCGAACTGGTCGAGATTGGTCTTGCCGACGATGATCGCGCCGGCCGCGCGCAGCCGCCCCACCGCGGTGGAATCGCGAGATGGCGTGTACGCGAAGGCCGGGCAGGCGGCGGTGGTCGGCAGCCCCGCCACGTCGATGTTGTCCTTCACCGCGACGGGCACGCCGTAGAGCGGCAGCGATCTGTCCTTGTCGGCGAGGGCTTCGGCCTCCGCGAGCGCGTCCTTCTCGCCGCGCAGGCTGATGAAGATGGCGGGGTCGTTGTGCGCGCGAATCCGGGCGTAACAGCGCGCGATCGTGTCGCTTGGCTTTGTCAGGCCGGCGCGATGGGCGGCGACGATCTCGGCAATGGTCTCGGTCACGCGGCGCTCCGCGTCTCGTCCGAGCCCCAACTCTGGTCTGCCATTCTATTGCGCTCCGCTTCGCCAATCCTGCTGCGAACGTAGCAAGCCATGTGCCATTGTGTACACGGCCGGGATGCGGGCCCGACAAGGGAAAAATCTTGAAAGTCAGTGAGTTGGTATGACGTCCGACAAGCCGTTGGGCGATCGGACACGGTTGCCGAAGGCGATTTGCCTAATTGATGGGCAGGTTGGGCGCCGGCGCCACCTAGTACCCGCGCCGCTCGGCCTCCCCGCCGGTGATGCGCGCGAGCCGTGCCTCGGTGGCCGAGCCGGCGCCTCGGGCTGTCCGGAACGATGCAGACGGCGGGCGGCTCACGGTGGTTCCCGGCGATGGAACGTCGTCAGCCCCGCTGGGGAAGAACAGCAGTGCAACGCTCAGGCCGAGATTGATCAGCGCGCCAACCCACGTGCCGTGGTGCGATGATGTCGCCGCGTATTCGGGAAACCGGCCGGCGATCACGTAGTCCAGCACCATGACGGCGATCCAGGCCGGGATCACGCAGACCGGGTCCCAGCCGATGTCGCGGAAGCGCATCGCCTGCAGCATCACGTTCGCGACCAGGCAAAGGCCAATCAGCACCATGATCGGCAAGCTCACCGTCAGCGCCGACGTCTGCGGGGCGAGCGCGGCAAGGCCGACGGCCACAACCACGATCAGGACCACCGAAACCAGCGCAAGACCGAGCGAGGCGAGAAAATATTGCAGACGGCCGAGACGCGCATTGAAACCGAAAATGAACCCCAACATCCGCCACTCCCCGCAGGCCGAGCCGCAATCGAGGGCGCGGCCGACATGGCATATCAGGCTGAAATTGCCGCCCGCCTTCGCCGATAATTAGAATTGTATCGATCGCGTGCGACGGCGCTTTCGCGCTGCGACATCCCGCGCGGCCGAAAATATATCGTTGCTAAAGCAACTAATCTGTGGAACGATCGACCCGATCAGCAATGAGGCGCGGAATGATCCGCGTCTTGAAGAAGGGACGGGAACGTGATGCGCAGCCTGCTCGACGCAGGCGCGGCCGCTTGCGCGCGCGCCAACAGATTGCCGCAGCGGACAGGGCGGCCGCTCGGCGGTGGCCGCCGACGTGGCTCAGCTCGCGCCCGTGACGGCGTCGAGATTGTCGTGGATCCGGCGCAGCAGGGTGATCAGGACTTCCCGCTCATCCTTGTCGAGACAGGCGAGCAGACGCCGCTCGCGTTCCAGCGCGGCGACGATGACCTTGTCGTGCGTCGCGCGGCCCTTGGCCGTCAACGAAATCGAATGGCTACGGCCATCCGCCGGATCGTTGCGGATCGCGATCAGGCCGCGGCCCTTCATCAGCGCCAGGGTGCGGCTGACCGGCCCCTTGTCGAAGCCGATCACGCTGCAGATGCGCGAGGCCGGGATGCCCGGCTCGATCGCCAGCAGCGACATGATCCGCCATTCGGTGACGTTGACGCCGAAATTGCCCTGATAGAACGCGGTGGCGCTGTTCGACAGCTTGTTGGCGATGAAGGTGATGAAGGCCGGCACATAGCGGTCGAGATCGAGCGTGAGGCCGTGCCCCTCAGGCTCGCGCGGCGGCGCTTTGCGCGGCGTCCCGGATTTCTCGCTCATGATCCCCAGCGTCCATGCATCGCCACTCATACGGATAGGAAAAGCCGCATGACAAGGCCAAACTTCGGGAGCTCCGCATGAACCCAACAGGTCTTTCCCCCGCTGCCGGCGTGGCGCCGGCCATCCCGCACCTCGCCATCGACCCGTTCTCGCATGAATTCTTCGACGATCCCTATCCGGCGCATCAGGAGATGCGCGAGGCCGGCCCCGTCGTTCATCTGGACGCATGGAACGTCTACGGCGTCGCCCGCTATGCCGAGGTCTACGCCGTCCTCAACGATCCCCAGACGTTCTGCTCCAGCCGCGGCGTGGGCCTGAGCGACTTCGCCAAGGAAAAGCCGTGGCGGCCGCCGAGCCTGATCCTCGAGGCGGATCCGCCAGCGCATACGCGCACCCGCGCGGTGCTGAGCAAGGTGCTGTCGCCGGCCGTCATGAAGCGGCTGCGCGACGGCTTCATGGCGGCGGCCGAGGCCAGGATCGACGAACTCGTGGCGCGCGGCACCTTCGACGCGATTCCGGATCTCGCCGAAGCCTACCCTTTGTCGGTGTTCCCCGATGCGCTCGGGCTGAAGCCGGAGGGGCGCGGGCATCTCATCCCCTATGCGAGCCTGGTGTTCAACGCCTTCGGGCCGCCGAATGAGCTGCGCCAGCAGGCGATCGAGCGCTCGGCGCCGCATCAGGCCTATGTCACGGAGCAGTGCCAGCGCGACAATCTCGCGCCCGGCGGCTTCGGTTCCTGCATCCACGCCTTCAGTGACAGCGGCGAGATCACGCCGGCCGAGGCGCCATTGCTGGTGCGCTCGCTGCTCTCGGCCGGCCTCGACACCACCGTCTACGGCATCGGCGCCGCGGTGTATTGCCTGGCGCGCTTCCCCGACCAATGGGCGCGGCTGCGCGCCGATCCGTCGCTGGCGCGCAACGCGTTCGAGGAGGCCGTACGTTTCGAAAGCCCGGTGCAGACCTTCTTCCGCACCACCACGCGTGATGTCGAACTCGGCGGCGTCACGATCCCCGAAGGCGAGAAGGTGCTGATGTTCTTAGGTAGCGCCAATCGCGACCCGCGCCGCTGGGAGCAGCCCGACGCCTACGACGTCACCCGAAAAGTCTCCGGCCATGTCGGCTTCGGCTCGGGCATCCACATGTGCGTCGGCCAGCTCGTCGCACGGCTCGAAGGCGAGGCGGTGTTGACGGCGCTCGCGCGCAAGGTCGCGAGCATCACGATGAGCGGCGAGCCGAAGCGCCGCTACAACAACACGCTGCGCGGGCTGGAGAGCCTGCCGGTGACCTTCACCCCAGCCTGCACTCCAGCCTGAGTCATGCCATGACGACGATCACTTTCCTTCATCCCGACAACCGCAGCGAAAGCGTGGAGGCCGAGGACGGCGCCAGCGTCATGCTCGCGGCGCTGACCCACGGCATCGATGGCATCGTCGCCGAATGCGGCGGCAATGCCGTCTGCGCCACCTGCCACGTCTATGTCGACGACGCCTGGACAGCGAGGCTCGATCCGGTCTCCGACGACGAGGATGCGCTGCTCGATGGCACGGCGGCGGAGCGGCTGCCGAACAGCCGCCTGTCCTGCCAGATCAAGGTGCAGCCGGCGCTGGCCGGTCTGGTCGTGCGTATCCCGGACAAGCAGAGCTGACGGCTTCGACAACAATCAAAACAAGCAACACATGGGGAAGGAACACATGAAGCAACTCAGGACCTGTGCGCTCGCGCTGGCCGCATCATTGGGCGTCTCGGCCGGAGCATCCGCCGGCGAGATCTCAGACAACGTCGTGCGCGTGGGCGTGCTCAACGACATCTCCGGCATCTTCCAGGACACCAACGGCATGGGCTCGGTCGAGGCCGCGCGCATGGCGGCGGAGGATTTCAACGGCGGCGGCAAAGGCATCAAGGTCGAGATCGTCTATGCCGATCACCAGAACAAGGCCGATGTCGGCTCGGCGATCACGCGGAAATGGCTCGATGTCGACAAGGTCGATGCCGTCGTCGACGTGCCCAACTCGGCCGTCGGCCTCACGGTCAACGAGCTGCTGCGCAACAGCCGCATGACTTTCCTGGCCTCGTCGACCGCAAGCTCCGATCTCACCGGCAAGGCGTGCTCGCCCAACACCATCCAGTGGGTCAACGACGCCTGGGCGACCGGCAACACCACGGCGGCCGCGATGATGGGCCGTGGCGGCAAGGACTGGTACTTCATCACGGTCAACTACGCGCTCGGCCAGGGCATCGAGGCGGAGGCCACCAACTACATCGAGAAGCACGGCGGCAAGGTGCTGGGCTCGGCGAAGCATCCGCTCGGTACGACGGACTTCGCCTCGTTCCTGCTGCAAGCGCAGGGCTCCAAGGCGAAAGTCATCGGGTTGGCGAACGCCGGCGGCGACACCATCAACGCGGTCAAGCAGGCGTCCGAGTTCGGCATCCAGCAGGGCGGTCAGTCGCTGGTCGCGTTCCTGCTCTTCATCAACGACATCCACGGCATGGGCTTGAAGGCGGCGCAGGGCCTGCAACTGCTCGAAGCGTTCTACTGGGACATGGACGACGACACCCGCGCCTTCGCCAAGCGCTTCGCGGCGCGCCCCGGCATGAACGGCAAGATGCCGAGCGGCAACCAGGCCGGCGTCTATGCCTCGACGCTTGCCTACCTCAATGCGGTTGCGGCCACCGGCAGCGACGATGCCAAGGACGTCGTTCCGCAGATGAAGACGGTGAAGGGCAAGGACAAGCTGTTTGGCGACACCATGATCCGCGCCGACGGCCGCGTGGTGCATCCGATGTATCTGTTCGAGGTGAAGAAGCCGGAGGAGTCGAAATATCCGTACGACTACTATCGTCTGGTCTCGACGATCCCGGCCGAGCAGGCGTTTCGTCCGATCGCTGAAGGTGGTTGCGCGCTGGTGAAGTGACGCTCTTTGCGGGTGCCATGACGAGCATCCCAGCCGGCCGTGTCATGCTGACGCGGCCGGCTTCTGCTGTGCTGCAGTATCCTTAACAAGCACTATAGTTCTTGCCTTTGCCCGTTTCCGGGAATTATGGTGCATGGGCCGATCGCGCGCAGGATGAGCACCGCGCGACGGATGCTGCGGCGAAACGCCGCCGCGGGTCGTGCTGCTGCGTGGCGGCGACGAAACAACGATAAGAACGAATTTGTTTGAGGGGAGGGAAGACCATGAAGAGCTTCTGGCTGGCGAGCGCCGCGGCACTGCTGTTTTCGAGCACGGCCTTTGCCGGCGACACCATCAAGATCGGCTTCGTCTCGACGTTCAGCGGTCCGACCGCCGTGATCGGCAACGACATGCGCAACTCGTTCGAGCTCGCGCTCGACCATCTCGGCCGCAAGATCGACGGCAAGCCGGTCGAGGTGATCTACGAGGACGACCAGCAGAAGCCTGACGTCGGCAAGCAGAAGACCGAGAAGCTGGTGCAGTCCGACAAGGTGGACTTCATCGTCGGCTACATCTGGTCGAACGTGCTCTTGGCCTCGCTGAAGACCGCGGTGGATTCCCAGACCTTCCTGATCTCGGCCAATGCCGGCCCGTCGCAGCTCGCCGGCGAATTGTGCTCGCCTTACGTGTTCTCGACCTCCTGGCAGAACGACCAGACGCCCGCCGCGATGGGCCTCTACATGAACCAGAAGGGCGTCAAGTCGGTGTTCCTGATCGGCCCGAACTATGCCGCCGGCAAGGACATGCTGGCCGGCGTGAAGAGCACCTTCAAGGGCCAGGTCGTCGGCGAGGAATACACGGTGTGGCCGAGCCAGCTCGACTTCTCCGCCGAGCTCTCCAAGGCGCGCGCCTCCGGCGCCGAGTCGATCTTCGTGTTCTATCCAGGTGCGGCCGGCGTGCAGTTCCTCAATCAATACGCGCAGGCCGGGCTCAAGGAGAAGATGCCGCTCTACACCGCCTTCACCGTCGACGAATTGTCGCTGCCGCTGCAGAAGGACAATGCGATCGGCGTGCCCGGCGCCCAGGAATGGGTCAACGACCTGCCGAACGAGCAGAACAAGAAGTTCGTCGCCGACTACCGCAAGAAATACACCGGCCTGCGTCCGACCTATTACGGCGCCCAGGCCTATGACGCGGCCCAGCTGATCAACAGCGCCGTGGTTGCGGTCAAGGGCGACACGTCCAAGAAGGACGCGATGAAGGCCGAGATGGAGAAGGCCAACTTCAAGTCGCTGCGCGGCTCCTTCAAATTCGGCAACAACCACATCCCGATCCAGAACTTCTACCTGCAGGACGTGGTCAAGGACACCGACGGCCAGCTCTCGTTGAAGACGGTCGCCACCATCGTCGAGAACGACCAGGACCGCTTCCACGACAAGTGCCCGATGAAGTGAGCGAAAAGAATTCCGAGCCAGCGGCCGAAACAGGCCTGGAATTTGCTTGAAGCTTAAAACATCTCCGGCCTAAGATCGGGACGGACATGGCGGCAGCGCCTGGAACGGGTTCTGCCGCCGTCTTTTTAAGCGTGAAGTGAGGGGCATGCTTCTCGTCGTCGAACAATTCCTGAATGGGCTGCAGTTCGGACTGCTGCTGTTCCTGCTGGCCGCCGGCCTGACGCTGGTGTTCGGCATCATGGACTTCGTGAACCTCGCCCACGGCTCGCTCTACATGATGGGCGCCTATTTCGCAGCGACGTTCGTGGCCTGGACTGGCAGCTTCGTGCTCGGTGCGGTCATGGCGCTCGGAGCCACGCTTCTGCTCGGCATCGTGCTCGAATTCACGGCACTGCGCCATCTCTATGGGCGTGATCACCTTGACCATGTGCTCGCGACGTTCGGCCTGATCCTCTTCTTCAACGAGGCCGTCCGGCTGATCTGGGGCCCGGCGGGACTGGCGCTGCCGCTGCCGTCCTGGCTCGCCTTCCCGGTCACGATCCTGCCCGGCATCCAATATCCCGCCTATCGGCTCGCCATCATCGTCGTGGCGCTCCTGGTGGCGCTGCTGCTCTATCTCGGGGTGATGCGGACGCGGATCGGCATGCTGATCCGCGCCGGCGCCTCCAACCGCGAGATGATCGGTGCGCTCGGCATCAACATCAAGCTGCTATATACGCTGGTGTTCGGCCTCGGCGCCGCGCTCGCGGGCCTCGCCGGGCTGATGCAGGCGCCGATCCTGACCGTGCAGATCGGCATGGGCGAGAACATCCTGATCCTTGCCTTCGTCGTGATCGTGATCGGCGGCATCGGCTCGATCCGCGGCGCCTTCATCGCCGCGATCATGATCGGCCTGATCGACACGATGGGCCGCGCCTTCCTGCCAAACCTGTTGCGCCAGGTGCTGAACTCGGCGGCGGCGTCCACGGCGGCGCCGGCGATGTCGTCGATGCTGATCTATCTCCTGATGGCGATCGTGCTGGTGGCGCGGCCTGAAGGTCTGTTTCCGGCCAACCGCAGATGAAATCACAGCTCAACGTCTCAAGCCTCGTGGCCGCACTCGTCGTGGCCGGCCTGGTGCTGCTGCCGGTCTATTCCAACCTCTCCGGCAACATTTTCATCCTCACGCTGTTCACCCGCATCGTGATCCTGGCGCTGGCGGCCGTCAGCCTCAACCTCATCATGGGCTATGGCGGCATGATGAGCTTCGGCCATGCCGCCTATCTCGGCATCGGCGGCTACGCCGTCGGCATCCTGGCGCAGGAAGGCATCGGCTCCGGCTGGGCGCAGTTCGCGGTGGCGATCGCGGTGTCGGCGCTCTATGCGCTGGTGATCGGTGCGCTTTCCCTGCGCACCCGCGGCGTCTATTTCATCATGATCACGCTGGCTTTCGCGCAGATGGCCTACTACGTCGCGTCCGGCCTCGCCCGTTACGGCGGGGATGATGGGCTCACCGTCTACAAGCGCAGCGATTTCGGTGGCCTGATCAACCTCGGCAACCGCGTGCAGTTCTATTATCTCTGCCTGTGCTGCCTGCTTGCCGTCGTGGTGCTGATCTGGCGCATCGTCAATTCGCGCTTCGGCCTCGTGCTGCAGGGCCTGCGCTCCAACGAGCAGCGCATGCAGGCGATCGGCTTCCCGTCGAAGCGGTACAAGCTGGCGTGCTTCGTCATCGCCGGCATGCTGTGCGGCCTGTCCGGTGCGCTGCTTGCCAACAATACCGATTTCGTCAGCCCTGCCGTGATGTACTGGACCCGCTCCGGCGATCTCATGGTGATGGTCATCCTCGGCGGCATGGGCACCCTGATGGGGCCGGTCGTCGGCGCGGTGGTGTTCCTGGTGCTGGAAGAGGTGCTGTCGCAGATCACCGAATATTGGGCGTTGATCATGGGGCCGCTGCTGCTCCTGATCGTGCTGTTCGGCCGCGGCGGCATCATGGGCATGCTCGGGAGGTTGAACCGTGGCTGAGCCGCTGCTTCGCGTCGACAATCTCGTGCGCCGGTTCGGCGGCATCGTCGCCACCGATCACGTCTGCCTGGACGTTGCCAAGGGCGAGATCCACGCCATCATCGGGCCGAACGGCGCCGGCAAGACCACGCTGATCAGCCAGCTCACCGGCCACCTGGCGCCGCATGCGGGGCGCATTTTCTTAGGCGGCCGCGACATCTCGCATTTCCCCGCCTATAAGCGCAGCGCACTGGGGCTGGCGCGTTCGTTCCAGATCACCTCGCTGCTGACCGACTTCACCGCGGCCGACAATGTCGCGCTGGCGGCGCAAGCCCATGACGGCAAGCACTCGTTCCGTTTCTTCGCAGCCGCGCGCAAGGACAAGCCGCTGCGCGCCGCCGCGCACGCCGCGCTGGAGCGCGTCGGACTCGGCCATCGCGCCGACGTGCTGGTGTCGAAGCTCAGCCATGGCGAGCAGCGCGAGCTGGAGCTCGCCGTCGCGCTCGCGACCAAGCCGCAGCTCCTGCTGCTCGATGAGCCGATGGCCGGCCTGGGGGTGACCGAGTCGCAGCGCATGGTGAAGCTGCTCAATGAGCTGCGCGACGAGGTCTCGATCGTGCTGGTCGAGCACGACATGGAGGCGGTGTTCGCCCTCGCCGACCGCATCTCGGTTCTTGTCTATGGCCGAATCATCGCCTCGGGCAGACCGGACGAGATCAGGCAGAACGAGGAGGTCAAGCGCGCCTATCTCGGCGATCAGCATGTGGTGGTCGGCCATGGGTGATCTGGGGACAAGCGCCATGCTGCTCGAGGTCGACGGCATCGAGACCTGTTACGGCCTGAGCCAGGTCTTGTTCGGCCTGTCGCTGGCGATCCGTCCCGGCGAGATGGTCTCGCTGATGGGCCGCAACGGCATGGGCAAGACCACCACGATCCGATCGATCATGGGCCTGACCCAGGCGCGCGCCGGCCTGATCCGCTTCAGCGGCCAGGAGACGCGAAAGCTGCCGTCCTACAGGATCGCCCAGCTCGGCATCGGCCTGGTGCCGGAGGGACGGCAGATCTTTCCGAATCTGACCGTCACCGAGAATCTCGTGGCGGCTTCGGCCAACCGGCTCGGCGCGTCCGATCCTTGGACGCTCGACAAGATCCACGCGCTGTTTCCGCGGCTCGCCGAACGCGGCAGCAACATGGGCAACCAGCTCTCCGGCGGCGAGCAGCAGATGCTGGCGATCGGCCGGGCGCTGATGACCAACCCAAAACTCCTCATTCTCGACGAGGCGACCGAGGGGCTGGCGCCGTTGATCCGCGAGGAGATCTGGAACTGCCTGTCGCTGCTGAAATCGCGCGGGCAGTCGATCCTGGTGATCGACAAGAATGTCGAGCATCTGACCCGCATCTGCGACCGCCACTATATCATCGAGCGTGGCCGCACGGTGTGGCACGGCACATCGGACCAACTGATGGCCGAGCCGGAGCTGCAGCACCGTTATCTCGGTATCTGAGGGCGGAGCGCTGCCGGCTATGACGACGTGGAAGCGGATTGACTCAAATCAAGATCGCGTCGCGCGAGGGGCGTAGATTTCATAGTCGTGCGGGCGTACGCCGATTTTTCGCATTGAGGCGCGGCGTGGACGGGATTATTCTTCAGGGTAGTACTTTGTTTCACCCTTTACCAAAGGTTGAGCAAATGCGTGCGCCTCATCTCCGAATCGAAGCACCGAAAAAGGCCGCGGCCAGTCTGCGCAGCTTCTGGTCTGCTCATTCCGACCTCGAGACGGCGCTTTGTCTCGCCTTCATGCTGATCGTCGGAATCATCGTCAAGATGACGCCGCCAACCTAGGCGCCGCCGATCTGCGCATCGCCGCCTCCGCGCTCAGCGGTCGAACGGGATGTACTTCTGGTATTCCTTCGGCACCCGGCTGCGATAGCGCGAGGGCACCTTGCCGCTGCGCAGGGAGTCTTCGACTTCCTGCCGGGTGGTCTTGGTACGCTTCTTCTTTTTCGTGGCGGCCGCATCGGCGGCCGGCTTTGTCTCGGCCGGCTTTTCGGTCGTGGCTGCCGGCGCCGGAGCAGGTGCCGCCGCGGCAGGGGAGGGACTTGGCGTCGGAGAGGGAGTTGCGGCGGGAGCAGGCTGGGCCGGCGCATCCGCTGCCGCTGCGCTCTGCGCCATGGCCGCTCGGGACGCAAGACTCACGACCAGCATGCTTGCCATTGCGATCCCTGACAACTTGATCATGACAACGAGACTCCCAACACAGCACCGGACGTGCCGACCTGATGAGGTCGTTCGCGCTCGGCCACCGGTTCATGCCACTGATGAATGGCCGCCGAGCGCCGACGATCCTCATCGCCTAAGATGAATTCGTGATGCCGTCTTTTTGAGCATATGCTGTGATTTGTTCCGTTGAATCGCAAGCATTTTCCGTGGCACGCGGATTGCTCTTCCAGTTGCTCAGAGTTGGCAGCTAGGGTTCCGGTTCTCGGTCGAGAACGCTGGTCCGAGAGCAGCCGCCAGGGGAGAGCCCTGGTGCACGGCGGGATAAAAACCCGGGAGACCTCAGTGGCCGCGCTTGGCAGGCACGAGGTTCTTCATGCCAGTCCGCGGTCAGAAAACCGATGAGGGACTGGACATGTTCAAAGCGCGAAATCTGTTTGTTGCCCTGCTCGCGGCATCGACGCTGGCGACCGCGTCGCTGTCATCAGCGTCAGCCGAGAAGAAGAAGGAATTCAACATCGCCTGGACGATCTATGTCGGCTGGATGCCGTGGCCCTATGCGGCCGAGTCCGGGATCGTCAGGAAGTGGGCCGACAAATACGGCATCACGATCAAGGTCACGCAGATCAACGACTACGTCGAATCGATCAACCAGTATACCGCCGGCAAGTTCGACGGCGTCACCGTCACTAACATGGATGCGCTGACCATCCCCGCTGCCGGCGGCGTCGACACGTCGGCCATCATCATGGGCGACTACTCCAACGGCAATGACGGCGTCGTGCTCAAGAAGGGCAAGACCATGGCCGACATCAAGGGCCAGAAGGTCAACCTCGTCGAGCTCTCGGTGTCGCATTATCTGCTGGCGCGCGGCCTCGAGACCGCGAAGCTGTCCGAGAAGAACATCAAGACGGTCAACACCTCGGACGCCGACATCGTCGCCGCCGCGAAGTCGCCGGACACGACGGCCGTGGTCACCTGGAATCCGCAGCTGCTGGAGGTGAAGGCCGAGCCTGGCGCGACGCTGGTGTTCGACTCCAGCAAGATCCCCGGCGAGATCGAGGATCTCATGGTCGTCAACAGTGCGACGCTCAAGGACAATCCCGAGCTCGGCAAGGCGCTGGTCGGCATCTGGTACGAGACCATCGCGCTGATGAAGGACCAGAGCGAGAAGGGCAAGGCCGCGCGCGAGGCCATGGCCAAGCTGTCGGGCACCGATCTCGCCGGTTTCGAGACCCAGCTCAAGACCACGTTCATGTATTATGAGCCGAAGGACGCGCTCGCCTTCGTGACCGGACCGGAATTGCCGAAGATCATGGATCTCGTGCGCACCTTCTGCTTCGATCACAACCTGCTTGGCGAGAACGTGAAGTCGAAGGACGCGGTCGGCATCTCCACGCCAACGAAGACGCTGGGCGCGGCCGGCAATGTCAAGCTGCGCTTCGATCCGACCTTCATGAAGATGGCCGCCGACGGGAAGCTCTGAGCCGTCTGTCCGCTGCGCAACTCGTGTCACCCCTCACCCTGAGGAGCTTGCGTCAGTAAGCGTCTCGAAGGGTGAGGCCGAGGTGGGCCTCATGGTTCGAGACGGCGCTGCGCGCCTCCTCACCATGAGGAGTTAGGGAGCCATCCATGACGCGTGCGATGAACGTCGTCCCGAACCGGGGCAGCCGGCTGTTGCTGGCGCTGCTGCCGTTCCTGCTGATCGCGCTGATCTACGTGGTGGGGTCGGCGCAGCGGCGTGCGGACAATCCCGACGACAAGCTGCTGCCGCCGGTCTCGGAGATGGTCGCGACCTCCAAGCGGCTCGCGACCGAGCCGGATCGTCGCTCCGGCGACTACGTGCTGTGGTCGGACACGGCGGCGAGCCTGCAGCGCCTCGCGCTCGGGCTCGGCATTGCCGCCGTCATCGGCCTCGTGCTCGGACTCGCCATCGGCTTGCTTCCGATCGCCGGCGCCGGCTTCGGCACGCTGATTGCGGTACTGTCGATGATCCCGCCGATGGCGGTGCTGCCGGTTCTGTTCATCGTGTTCGGCCTCGGCGAGCTGTCCAAGGTGGTGCTGATCATCATCGGCGTTACGCCGACCCTGGTGCGCGACCTCTCGCTCGAGGTGCAGAACATGCCGCGCGAGCAGCTGATCAAGGCGCAGACCCTGGGCGCCTCGACCTGGCAGGTCGCGATCCGCGTCGTGCTGCCGCAGATCATGCCACGCCTGATCCAGGGGCTGCGGCTCATGATCGGGCCCGCTTTCCTGTTCCTGATCTCGGCCGAGGCGATCGCCTCCGATGTCGGGCTCGGCTACCGCATCTTCCTGGTCCGGCGCTATCTGTCGATGGACGTGATCCTGCCTTACGTCGTCTGGATCACGCTGCTCGCCTACATCTTCGACTATGCGCTGGTCTGGTTCGGACGGCGCGCCTTTCCCTGGGCCTATGCGCGAGGGAGCCGCTGATGAGCACGCTGTCCTTCCGCAACGTCTGGGTCGAATATGGCAACCAGGTCGTGCTCGAGCGCATCAATCTCGAAATCGCCTCCGGCACCTTCCTGTCGATCGTTGGCCCTTCAGGTGCAGGCAAGAGCACCTTCCTGCGCCTGATCCTCGGCCAGGAGAGGCCGACCCAGGGCGCGGTGCTGCTCGATGGACAGCCGTTTCCGGCCGAGCCGGGGCCGGACCGCGGCATCGTGTTCCAGCGCTACTCGGTGTTCCCGCATCTGACCGTGCTCGGCAACGTGCTGCTCGGCTATGAGCTTGCCGGCAGCCCGTTCACGGCGCGGCTGTTCGGGTCGGCGCGCAAGGAGGCGATGGAGAAGAGCCGCGCGCTGATCGAGGCCGTCGGCCTGGCCGAGCATCGCGACAAATATCCGAGCGCGCTGTCCGGCGGCATGCAGCAGCGGCTGGCGATCGCGCAGGCGCTGGCGAAGCAGCCGCGGGTCCTGCTGCTCGACGAGCCCTTCGGCGCGCTCGATCCCGGCACCCGTGCGCAGATGCATGGGCTGATCAAGCCGTTGTGGCGCGAGCACAACATGACCATCGTGATGGTCACCCACGATATCAAGGAGGCGTTCGGCCTCGCCACCCGGCTGATCGCGCTCGACCGCCCGCGCAAGGATCCGCAGGCGCCGGAGCGCTTCGGCGCGCGCATCACCTACGATCTCGATCTCACCCGCGACAGCGCCGTGCCGGTGCTCGGATTCATCCGCGCCAGCCTGCAGGCGGCGCAATAGTCAGTTCAAGAAACGTCGAAAGAAACGAAGGAGAGTCTCCATGTCATTCCCACTCA
This sequence comes from Bradyrhizobium sp. SZCCHNS3002, assembly GCF_032377435.1. NCBI lineage: Bacteria > Pseudomonadati > Pseudomonadota > Alphaproteobacteria > Hyphomicrobiales > Nitrobacteraceae > Bradyrhizobium > Bradyrhizobium sp. SZCCHNS3002. The sequence goes on along the minus strand of NZ_JAUHHY010000004.1, from coordinate 299,617 downwards.
TGCGCCGGTCGCACCGCGCCGGATTGCACGCGCAGCGCCGGCTCATGCGGCGTCACCATCCGGACTTCGACAAGATGGCGACGCAAGGCTGGCAGGCGCTGGAGGCCGAGGGCAGGCTGCCGAGCAACGGCTGGCGCAGGGAGAAGCAATGGGCGCTCGACATGGGTTTGCCCGGCGCCGACACGCTGACGGATCGCGAGATCCCGACCTTTGCGCGCGGCGAGCTGCCGCATTTCGCCGGGATCAACACCTTCATGAAGGCGCCGTATGTCGAGAACGTCCGCGACGTCGGCAAATACGACGCCGCGGTGATCGGCATCCCCTTCGATTCCGGCACCACCTATCGGCCCGGCACCCGCTTCGGGCCGCAGGGCATCCGCCGCATCTCCGCGCTGTACACGCCCTACAACTACGAGCTCGGCGTCGACCTGCGCGAGCAGATGACCCTGTGCGATGCCGGCGACGTCTTCACCATCCCCGCCAACCTTGAAAAGAGTTTTGACCAGATCAGCCGCGGCGTCGCGCATGTGTTCTCGTCCGGGGCGCTGCCGATCATGCTCGGCGGCGACCATTCGATCGGCTTCCCCTGCGTTCGCGGCATCGCGCAGTGCACCGACAAGCGCATCGGCATCATCCATTTCGACCGCCACATCGACATCCAGGAGAAGGATCTCGACGAGCGCATGCACACCACGCCCTGGTACTGGGCGACCAACCTGCCGAACGTGTCGCCGACCAATCTTGTGCAGCTCGGCATCGGCGGCTGGCAAGTGCCCCGCGAGGGCGTCGAGGTCGCGCGCAAGCGCAACACCAACGTGCTGACCATCGCCGACATCGAGAAGATCGGCCTGGAGAAGACCGCCGAGATCGCGCTGGAATTGGCCTGGAAGGATGCCGACGCGGTCTACATCTCGTTCGACGTCGATTCCATCGATTGCGGCTTCGTGCCGGGCACCGGCTGGCCGGAGCCCGGCGGCTTCCTGCCGCGCGAGGCGCTGAAGCTGCTCGGCCTCGTCGCCGCCGAGGGCCTGTGCGGGCTCGAAGTGGTCGAGGTCTCGCCGCCCTACGACACCTCGGACATCACCGCGCTGATCGGCGTGCGCGTCGTCGTCGAGGCGCTCGGCTCGATGGTCGCCCACGGCAAGCTCGGCAGCCACAAGTCCATCATCAACAAGCCGGTCAGCTTCTGAGGCTCGCGATGCGTCATCATCACCACCATCATGGCCATCATCATCACGATCATGGCCATGCGCATGATCATGATCACCACCATGACCACGATCACCCCCCGCACGGTCCCGGTCACAACCATCCCCACGGCGGCCGCTCGCCGGTACAGTGGCAGACGCCGCATCAACCGGACGGCGCCAAGCCCGCCGCGGCGGCCGAACCGGATCTCGACAAGGTCGAGGCTGCCTTTGTCGACGGCTTCATCGCCGCGCCGGATCCGACCAGCTTCCTGCGGCTGGCGCGGGTTCCGTTCGAGATCCTGCGCGACGGCACGAGCCTCAAGCTGCTGCGCGTCGAGATCGACGCGCTGACCGATGTCGGCAGCCTGACGCCGCATCTCGGCGGCGGCACCTTCCGCTACGATCCGCTGCCGTCGAACTTCGTCTCCCGCCGCCGCCGGTTGCGCTTCGTCTATTTCGATGGCGCCAGCCTCAAGCCGCTCACCTACGCGGAGCTGCGGGAAATGGAATGAGCTTACCGCAGCGGCGTTCGCTTGAGCGCCGCTGCGAGGGCCTCGAAGCGGTCGACGACCTCCGGCAGCACATAGGATCGCACGGTGGACGCCGCTGCGATGCCGATCAGCAGCACGATGACATATTGAGCGGCGAGCAGGAGGGCGACGCGCCGCAGCCATGCCAGCCGCGGCCGGCGCTCGGCAGCGCGAGCGGGGCTCTGCGGCGCATCGGGAGCTGCAAGCAGCAGGTCGTCTCGGTCTCGCGAGACCTCGGACATCAGCTCAGTACCCCGACAGAATCTGTTCGAGGCGGGATTTGAGCCGCTTGTTGGTGCGTTCGCGGTCGCGCAGCGTGCGAGCCCATTCCAGCGAGACGACCTCGCTCTCCTTGTCGAAGGCGAGGCCGGCGCCGGCACCGTCGCGCCACACCATGCGGGCCGGCCGCGACCATCCGCGCCGTTCGATCGTGACGTCGACGCGGTCGGGCAGCAGCACGCTCCCTTCCAACTCGATCTTGATGCCGCGGTTGTTGAAGTTGCGCACGACGCAGGCGAGCGTCGAGCAGCCGGCGTTGAATGTCAGAACGCCGCCATAGTAGACGCGTTGGCGGGCCTCGTTGCGACGGTTGTCCATGACACGTCCTCCAGTCACTTAACGATCTATTAAGCAATCGGAGGGTGTGTGGCCACCATCGGCGGTATGAAAATGACGGCGGTGGTTAACGCATGCCGGGATGTGCCGGCATTGACGTTGCGCGCGTTCACCCTCGCGCAAACATCCTGGCCTCTTTGGCGATGACCGGCTTCACAGCTTCCCCCAGCCGCGCGGCGGCCGCGTCGACCGACAGGCCCGCTGTATCCACGACGGCGTTGGCCCTTGCGTACAGCGGCTCGCGGCTGGCGAGGATGTTGCGCAGCTCGGCCATCGCCGAGCGGTCGTCGGCCATCGGGCGGAGGTCGCCCTGCTTGCGCACGCGCCCCATGTGCTCCTCCGGCTCGGCCTTCAGCCAGATCGTGTAGAACGAGGTCAGGATCAGGTCGAAGGTCACCGGTTCGGAGACGATGCCGCCGCCGGTCGCCAGCACCATCGGCTCCTTGCGCGCCAGCAGCTGCACCAGGGCGGCCTGCTCCATGCGGCGAAAGCCTTCCTGGCCGTAGAGCGCGATGATCTCGGCAACCGACAGCCCGTTCTGCCGCTCGATCTCCTTGTTCAGCTCGACGAAGCTCCAGCCGATCCGCGCCGCCAGCATCTTGCCGAGCGTCGACTTGCCGGCACCGCGCAGGCCGATCAGCGCAATGCCCGAGAACGAACGCCGCAGCGGCGCCGATGCGCCGCCGGCAAGCAGCTCCTTGACCTCGGCGATCTGGCTCGGGCTCGCCTTCTTCAGGAGATCGCGAATGACTGGCCAGTCCGGCGATGGCTCGCCGCCGGGGATGATGTCGTCGAGCGGCGCGTTGATCGCGTTGGCGATGCGGCGCAGCAGCACGATCGAGACATTGCCCTTGCCGCTCTCGAGCTGGGCGATGTAGCGCTCGGAAATCCCGGAGACCTCGGCCAGCACCTTGCGAGACATGCCGGCGAGGCCGCGCATCCGCCGCACCCGCTGGCCCAGCTGGTCGAGGAAATCGGTCTCGGCCGCGGACTGGCCGTCGTCGCGCGGGGCATCGCTGTGTGGCGTCATATCCCTGAGGTACTCTTTTGAGCAGGAAACATAATGCCGGGGAGGATTGACAGCAAGCGATGTTGGTGGCCTTGTATGAATTATAATTCAAAAATCCGGGGAGAATGCCGTGAGGTCGTACAATGCGGTATCGTGGCTGCTTGACCGCAATGTCGAGGCGGGGCGCGGCGACAAGCTCGCCTACACGGACACGGTCTCGGAGCTGACCTATCGCGGTTTGCAACAGCAGACCTGCCGCGTCGCCAACATGCTGCGCCGCCTTGGCGTCCGCCGCGAGGAGCGCGTGGCGATGATCATGCTCGATACGGTGGATTTCCCCGCGGTGTTTCTTGGCGCCATGCGCGCGGGCATCGTCCCGGTGCCGCTCAACACGCTGCTGACCTCGGAGCAATACGCCTATGTGCTGGCCGACTGCCGCGCCCGCGTGCTGTTCGTGTCCGAGGCGCTGTATCCGGTGGTGAAGGACATTGTCGGCCGGATGCCCGATCTCGATTGCGTCGTGGTCTCCGGCGCCAATGCCTTCGGCCACAAGCTGCTCACCGAGGAGCTCGCGCGCGAGAGCGATCAGTTCGACACGGTCGCCACCCACGAGGACGAGCCGGCGTTCTGGCTGTATTCGTCGGGCTCGACCGGCATGCCCAAGGGCGTGCGCCATCTGCACGGCAATCTCGCCGCGACGGCGGAGACCTATGCCAGCCAGGTGCTCGGCATCCGCGAGAGCGATGTCTGTCTGTCAGCCGCAAAGCTGTTCTTCGCCTATGGCCTCGGCAATGCGCTGACTTTCCCGCTCTCTGTCGGTGCAACCACGATCCTCAATTCCGAGCGTCCGACGCCGGCGCTGATGTTCAAGCTCCTCAACCGCTACAATCCGACCATCTTCTACGGCGTGCCGACCTTGTTCGCCGCGATGCTGCACGATGAGTCGCTGCGCCATGAGAAGGCCGGCAACGCTCTGCGCATCTGCACTTCGGCCGGCGAGGCGCTGCCGGAATCGGTCGGCAATGCCTGGAAGGCGCGGTTCGGCGTCGACATTCTCGATGGCGTCGGCTCGACCGAGCTGCTGCACATCTTCCTGTCCAACGTGCCCGGGGACATCAAATACGGCTCATCGGGGCGCCCCGTGCCGGGCTATCAGGTTCGTCTTGTCAACGAGGCCGGTGAGGGCGTGCCGGACGGCGAGGTCGGTGAGATGCTGGTGCACGCGCCCTCGGCTGGCGAAGGCTACTGGAATCAGCGCCACAAGACCCGCTCGACCTTCGAGGGCTATTGGACGCGCACCGGCGACAAATATGTTCGCGATGCCGATGGCCGCTACACCTTCTGCGGCCGCTCCGACGACATGTTCAAGGTCTCCGGCATCTGGGTGTCGCCGTTCGAGGTCGAGAGTGCGCTGATCACGCATCCCTCCGTGCTGGAGGCCGCCGTGGTGCCGGAAGCCGATCCGGAGGGCCTGCTGAAGCCGAAGGCCTATGTCGTGCTGCGCCCGAGCGTCGATCGCTCGACCCTGCACGAGGCACTGAAGGAACACGTCAAGCAGAAGATCGGCCCGTGGAAATATCCGCGCTGGATCGAGGTGGTGGAATCCTTGCCGAAGACCGCGACCGGCAAGATCCAGCGCTTCAAGCTGCGCGAGGGGGCGAGCCAATAATTGGTCTTCCTGCCCGTAAGTTGGCCCTGCTTTTAGTTGTCGTCATGGCCGGGCTTGACCCGGCCAACCATCCCGCCGCGACGAAGAAAGGCGTGGATGCCCGGGCCTTCGCCGCGTCGAAGCGGCTTCGGCCGCGCAGGCGGGGCAAGCCCGGGCATGACGAAGGAGAGAGTGACCGTGCAGCTTTCACCGAACGGCTTCCTCACCATCGACTCCGCCCAGCTCGAATATCGTCTCATCGGCCCGCAGCCGTCCGACGCCCCTTGCATCGTGCTGCTGCATGAAGGGCTGGGCTCGGTCGGCCTGTGGGGCGACTTCCCCGACAAGCTCCAACAGGCCACCGGCGCCTCCGTGCTCGCCTATTCCCGCGCCGGCTACGGCGCCTCGAGCCCGGTCACTCTGCCGCGCCCGCTCGACTACATGCAGCGCGAGGCGCGCGATGTCCTGCCGAAGCTGCTCGACGCGATCGGCTTCCGGCGCGGTCTTCTCGTCGGCCATTCCGACGGCGCCTCGATCGCGGCGATCTATGCCGGCAGCCACGCCGACCATCGCCTCCAGGGTATCGTGCTGATCGCGCCGCATGTCATCGTCGAGGACGTTTCGGTGTCGTCGATCGCCGCGATCAAGACCACTTACGAAACCACGGAGCTGCGCACCAAGCTCGGCCGCTGGCACAAGGACGTCGACAATGCGTTCCATGGCTGGAACGGCGCCTGGCTCGATCCGGCGTTCCGGACCTGGGACATCACGGCTGACCTCGCCTACATCCGCGTCCCCGTGGCCGTGATCCAGGGCGTCGATGACCAGTACGGCACCCTCCGCCAGGTCGAGATCCTCCAGGAGGAGTGCTACTGCCCGGTCGAGGTGACGATGCTGCCCAAGACCGGCCATTCCCCGCATCGCGAGGCGCCCGAGGCGACCCTGCGCGTTATCGCCGAGTTCGCCGCAGCCACCTTGCCGTCACCGGCATCACAAACATGAAACAAAGTGCATGTTCTGGCATTTAACGGTAGACGCCAGTCATAACATGAATTATTGTGCATCTCAACGATAAGCACTCCAACGAAGGGTGACTCATGGCCGGGGAAGACCGCGTGCTCGCGGGAGGCAAGACGTTCATCGATTTTCAGACCGATCCCTCCCGCTACAAACATTGGAAGCTCTCGATCGACGGCGAGGTGGCGACGCTCGCCATGGATGTCGACGAGAATGGCGGCCTGTTCGAGGGCTACCAGCTCAAGCTCAATTCCTATGATCTCGGCGTCGACATCGAGCTTGCAGATGCCGTGCAGCGGCTGCGCTTCGAGCACCCGCAAGTGAAGGTCGTGGTGCTGCGCTCGGCCAAGCCGCGCGTGTTCTGCGCCGGCGCCAACATCCGCATGCTCGCGGGCGCGACCCACGCCCACAAGGTGAACTTTTGCAAGTTCACCAACGAGACCCGCAATGGCTTCGAGGATTCATCCGAGAATTCCGGCCAGCGCTTCATCACCGTGGTGAACGGCACCGCGGCCGGCGGCGGCTATGAGCTCGCGCTCGCCACCGATCACATCATCCTCGCCGATGACGGCTCGTCTTCAGTGTCGCTGCCGGAGGTGCCGCTGCTCGCGGTGCTGCCCGGCACCGGCGGCCTGACGCGCGTCGTCGACAAGCGCAAGGTGCGCCGCGACCGTGCGGACGCGTTCTGCACGACGGAGGAGGGCGTCAAGGGCAAGCGCGCCGTGCAATGGCGTCTCGTCGACGAGATCGCGCCGAACTCCAAGGTCGATGCCAAGGTCGCCGAGCGCGCCAGGGAGTTCGCGGCCGCATCCAAGCGCAACGGCAGCGGCAAGGGCGTCGCGCTCACGCCGCTCAAGCGCATCATTGACGCGAGCAGCGTGCGCTACGGCTTCGTCAATGTCGACATCGACCGCGCCGCCCGCATCGCCACCATCACGGTCTCAGCTCCCGAGGCCGCGCCGCCGGCCGACATCGACGGCATGATCGGGCAGGGCGCCTCGTTCTGGCCGCTGCAGGTCGCGCGCGAGCTCGATGACGCCATCCTGCATCTGCGCATCAACGAACTCGGCATCGCAATGCTGGTGTTCAAGTCGCAGGGCGAGAACTCCCAGGTCCTGGCCTACGACGCCTTCCTCGAAGCCAACAAGGCGCATTGGCTGGTCAACGAGATCAGGCACTATTGGAAGCGCGTGCTCAAGCGCATCGACGTCACGTCGCGCACGCTGGTGACGCTGGTCGAGCCCGGCTCGTGCTTCGCCGGCACCTTGGCCGAGCTCGTGTTCGCCTCCGACCGCTCCTACATGCTGATCGGCACCATCCAGGGCGACAACCGCCCGGCGCCTTCCATCGAATTGTCGGCGATGAATTTCGGTCCCTATCCGATGAGCCACGGTCTGACCCGGCTGCAGTCGCGCTTCCTCGACGATCCCAACGGGCTCGAGCGCGTGCACGAGCAGGTCGGCAAGCCGCTGGAGGCAGATGAGGCCGAGGAGCTCGGCCTCGTCACCTTCGCGCTCGACGATATCGACTGGGAGGACGAGATCCGCGTCTTCCTCGAGGAGCGCGCCAGCTTCTCGCCCGACAGTCTCACCGGCCTCGAGGCCAATCTGCGCTTCGCCGGTCCCGAGACGATGGAATCGAAGATCTTCGCTCGCCTGACCGCCTGGCAGAACTGGATCTTCCAGCGCCCCAACGCGGTCGGCGAGGAGGGCGCGCTCCGGCGCTACGGCACCGGCGAGCGGCCGCAATACGACATGACGCGCGTGTAGTTATCATCCGTCATGGCCGGGCTTGGCCCGGCCATGACGGGCTCATCGACACGAACGACGTGGATGCCCGGCACAAGGCCCGGCATGACCACCGGGAAGATTTCAGGGAGGCACGCCATGAACATGAACATCATGAACGTCGACTACTCGACCAAGATTCCGAACAACGTGAATCTCGCCGAGGACCGCCAGGTCCTCAAGGCGCTGGAAGGCTGGCATCCCGGCTATGTCGACTGGTGGAACGACATGGGCCCGGAAGGCTTCCAGCAGTCGCTCGTGTATCTGCGCACGGCCTATTCGGTCGATCCGCGCGGCTGGGCGAAGTTCGACTACGTCAAGATGCCGGACTATCGCTGGGGTATCCTGCTGGCCCCGCAGGAAGAGGATCGCAAGATTCCGTTCGGCGAGCATTATGGCGAGCCGGCGTGGCAGGAGGTCCCCGGCGAATATCGCGCGCTGATGCGCCGCCTGATCGTGATCCAGGGCGACACCGAGCCGGCCTCGGTCGAGCAGCAGCGCCATCTCGGCAAGACGGCGCCGTCGCTCTACGACATGCGCAACCTGTTCCAGGTCAACGTCGAGGAGGGCCGTCACCTCTGGGCGATGGTCTACCTGCTGCAGAAATATTTTGGCCGCGATGGCCGCGAGGAGGCCGACGAGCTGCTGCGCCGCCGCTCTGGCGATGCGGACTCTCCGCGCATGCTCGGCGCTTTCAACGAGAAGACGCCGGACTGGCTGTCGTTCTTCATGTTCACCTACTTCACCGACCGCGACGGCAAGATGCAGCTGCACAGCCTCGCGCAATCCGGCTTCGATCCGCTGTCGCGCACCTGCCGCTTCATGTTGACTGAAGAGGCGCATCACATGTTCGTCGGCGAGACCGGCGTCGGCCGCGTCATCCAGCGCACCGTCGAGGCGATGCGGGCCGCCGGCATCGACGATCCCACCGATATCGCCAAGGTCCGCGCGCTCGGCGTCATCGACCTGCCGACCATCCAGAAGAAGCTGAACCTGCACTACACGCTGTCGCTCGACCTGTTCGGCTCGGAGGTCTCGACCAACGCGGCGAACGCCTTCAACGCCGGCATCAAGGGCCGCTATCACGAGACCCAGATCCAGGACGATCACCAGCTCAAGAACTCGACCTATCCGGTGCTCAAGCTGGTCGACGGCGAGATCAAGCGGGTCGACGAGCCGGCGCTGACCGCGCTCAACATGCGCCTGCGCGACGACTACTCGCAGGACTGCATCAAGGGCCTGTTGCGCTGGAACAAGATCATCACCACCGCCGGCTACGACTTCCAGCTCAAGCTGCCGCATACCGCCTTCCACCGCGCCATCGGCGAGTTCAAGGACGTCCATGCGACGCCCGAGGGCATCCTGATCGACGAGGGCACGTGGGCGAAGCGCAAGGGCGACTGGCTGCCCTCGGCCGACGACGGCGCCTACATCTCCTCGCTGATGAATCCCGTCACCGAGATCGGCGAATACGCGTCGTGGATCGCACCCCCGAAAGTCGGCATCGACAACAAGCCGGGTGATTTCGAGTACGTGAAGATCGAGACCTGAGACCTGGACCCGGTCTGTTCCCTCCCCCCTTGTGGGGGAGGGCTAGGGAGGGAAGCCGCGGAGACGGTCGTTCGTGGCTTACCCCCCCCTCTCCACCCCTCCCCCACAAGGGGGGAGGGAGTCGACCTTTCCTTGGGTTACTAATTCGGCCTCAACTATCCCAGCCCGCGCCTGGAATGCCGGGATTCGCGTAGACGATGCCGCCATCGACGGCGATCGTGTTTCCCACCACATAGTCGCCCGCCCGCGACGCCAGGAAGATCGCTGTCCCCGCCATGTCCTCGTCGGTGCCGATGCGGCCCGCGGGCACGCGCGCGGCGACCTCGTCGGCGTTGTCGCGCGCGGCCTTGTTCATGTCGGACTTGAACGGGCCCGGCGCGATCGCGGTGACCACGATGTGGTCCTTGATCAGCTTGGCGGCCATGCGCCGCGTCAGATGGATCAGGCCGGACTTGCTCGCCGCATAGGAATAGGTCTCGAGCGGGTTGACGAAGATGCCGTCGATCGAGGCGATGTTGATGACCTTCGCCGGCCGATCGGCGCTGGCCGCCGCGCGCAACGGCGCCGCCAGCGCCTTGGTCAGGAAGAACGGCGTCTTGAGGTTGAGGTTCATCACCTTGTCCCAGCCGCTCTCGGGAAACTCATCGAAGTCGGCGCCCCAGGCGGCGCCGGCATTGTTGACGAGGATGTCGAGCCTGGGCTCGCGCGTCTTGATCTCGGCCGCGAGCATGTCGATACCCGCCATCGTCGAGATGTCGATCGGCAGCGCGATGCACTCGCCGCCATATTCCGCCGTCAGTGCCTTGGCCGTCTCCTCGCACGGACCGGCCTTTCGCGCCGTGATGTAGACCCGCGCTGCGCCCTGCGCGAGCAGCCCGGACGCGATCATCTTGCCGATGCCGCGCGAGCCGCCGGTGACGAGCGCGATGCGGCCTTCGAGCGAGAACAGGTTCTTGAGCATGGTGCCTCCCTTTTGCTTATGTCGTGCGCGCTTGTGTGCGGGACGCGCTGGCACTGTCAAGTGAGACGCAGTCGCAAGGATTTGCCGCAATTCATCGGGGGTGTGAAGACGCGGCCTATGCCGCGTCGATGCGGCGGAAGCCGTTCCACATCGCGGTCGCGGCGCCCGAGGTCAGCACCGGCAGCACGCGGGCGTCCTGGTAATGGCCGTTCAGCGAGACGCGCGACAGAGCCGTGAGATGATCGGCGCTTTCGGCGAAGATCATGCCGGGCCGGGTGGTGACGGCGGTCTTGTAGCCGCTCGCGGCCGCCAGCACGAATTCGCGCTGCGAGGCGGCGGCGCGGTCGCCGTAGGGGTAGGCCATGTGCAGCACAGGCCGCTGCAACTCGTTCTCGATCCGGGCACGGCTGTCGGCGATCTCGATGCGCGCCGTCTCCTCGGTCTGCTTGGCGAGATTGCAGTGACTGATCGAATGCGCGCCGATCGAGATCAATGGCTCCACCGACAGCGCCCGAAGCTCGTCCCAGGACAGGCAGAGCTCACGGCAGATCGACGCCTCGTCGACGTCGTAGCGCGCGCACAGCGCGCTGATCTCGCGCCGGACGTCGTGTTCGCCCGGCAGTGCGCGCAGCCAGTCGTGCAGGCGCTGGAACGTCACGCATTTGGCTGCCGGCGTCGATGCATCGAGCTGCAACGACAGCCCGCCGATCTTGATGTCGATCGCGTTGGTCTTCGCGACCAGCCGCTCCAGCGTCACCCACCAGAGCCGGCCGTTTCCGGACGCGAAATCGGTGGTCACATAGATCGTGAACGGCGCATCGAACTCGCGCATGACAGGCAGCGCGAAGTCGCGATTGTCGCGATAGCCGTCGTCGAAGGTGAAGCAGGCAAAGCGGCGCGAGAAGTCCTTCGCCATCAGCCGGCTGTGCAACTCGTCGAGAGTGATGATCTCGATGTCGTGGTCGCGCAGGTGCGACAACATCTCGCGCAGGAAATCCGGCGTGACCTCGAGGTGACAATTGGGCTGGAAATCGGCGTCGCGGTGCGGCCGCACATGATGCAGCGTATAGATCGCACCCACGCCCGAGAAGATCGGGCGCAGCCAGACATGCGCGCCGCTCAGATACAGCGCTTCCAGGCCGGCGCGGATAAAGGTTTTGCGAAATCGCCTCATCTGAAATATGCGGCCCGGTGAGTGTCGGGACAAGGTTACCGACGAATGATTGAAGAAAACCTTAGCCTGCGGTCGCAACGTACCGTGCGGCGCTCCTCATTTCCGGTTTGACAGGCATGCAAGGGTTTGTTTTCTCTCTGCTTCCTCGATGCGACGGATGACGAATGCGCGGACTTTTCAGGTGGAGCGGGAAATGGTGGCCTGGTGTCATCCCGCTGATCGTGCTTTGGGGCTTCGCGGCCTGGACCAGCACCGTTCCCCTGGAGAATGATCTCGCCGGTCGCAGTGCGGCCGCCCTGAAGGGGGCGGTGCTCGACAGGACGAGCATCACGGTGGATGGCCGCGATGTCTCGCTGCGCGCCAATGCGTTTTCCGAGGCCGGGCGCCGCGATGCCGTCGCCGCGGTCGACGCCGTGGCCGGCGTGCGGCTCGTCAACGACGAGACCCGGCTGGTCCCCGAGGCCAAGCCGTTCGTCTGGTCGGCCGAGCGTGACGTCGTCCGGGTGACGCTGGGTGGCAGCGCGCCGTTGCCCGCCTTGAAGGGCAAGCTGATGGACGCGACCCGGGCGGCGCTGCCGGGCGTGGAGGTCGCTGACCAGATGGGCCTGGCGCGCGGCGCGCCGGCGCGCTTCGAGGATGCGGCGCTGCTGCTGATCGGCCAGATCGCCAAGCTGAAGGACGGCAAGTTCACGATCTCCGACGGCGACGTCACATTGTCCGGCATGGCGCGCGAACTCGGCGGCCGCGAGGCGATCGCGGCCGCGCTCGGAAAGCTGCCCGACGGCTTCAAGGTCGCCAGCAACGAGGTCAAGGCGCCGCCCTATGTCTTCCAGGCCTACAAGGACCCGGTCGCGGTGACCGTGACGCTCGCCGGCAACGTTCCAGACGAGAACATCCACGCCGTCGTCATCGGCTCCTCATCGCGCAAATTCTTCAGCGAGAAGGTCGTGGACAATCTCAAGAACAGCCTCGGCGCGCCGGCCAATTTCGTGAATGCGGTGGTGCCGGCGCTGGGCGCCTTGTCGCGGCTGTCGACCGGCACGCTGGTGGTGTCTGACCGTGACATCAAGATTTCCGGTGATGCGCTCTACGACGCCGCCGCGGCCCAGATCCGGACCGGGCTCGCCAAGGACGTGCCGCAGGGCTGGCAGGTGAAGGCCGAGATCACGGTTAAGCCGGCAGCCGCCCCGGTCGATCCCACGGTGTGCCAGCAGCTGTTCTCCGACCTGCTCGGCAAGGCCAAGATCCGCTTCGAGACCGGCCGCAGCGACCTCGACCGCGATTCCACCGGTCTGCTCGACCGCCTCGTCGAGATCGCGTTCCGCTGTCCCTCCGCCAATGTCGAGATCATCGGGCACACCGATGCTGAAGGCGACTCTGCGGCCAATCAGGTGCTGTCGCAGAAGCGCGCCCAGGCGGTCGTCGATTATCTGGTCAAGGCCGGGCTGCCGGCCGATCGTTTCAGCGCGATCGGCTATGGCAGCACCCAGCCGATCGCCGCCAACGACACCGCCGACGGCCGGGCGCAGAACCGGCGCATCGAATTCGTGGTGAGGTAACGTCATGGCCTATCTCGTTGCCTTTCACTGGGGCTGGCTGGCCGGCGCATTCGCCATCGGGCTGGCGATGGGCTGGGTCGCCGTGGTGCATCGCGCCCCGCGCGTGTCGGGCTGGCTGACCTGGCTGCTGGCGGCGCTGGCCGCCGGCCTGGTCGCGGCGGCCGTGGTCTCCCTGATCCCCGGCCGGGCCGGCTACTGGCTCGAGCTGTTGCTGATCATGTTCGTGCCCTACCTCGTCGGCTGCGCCATCGGCACCTGGCTGCGGGCGCTGGTGGTGATCCGCAGCATGCGGACGAAATCGGCGGCCTGAAACCGCCCGCACCGGACTGCCCCCGACGCCACCTGCCGAGACTGCGGCGGGCGCGCCCACCGTCCGCGTGCCCAGGTCATCGCAACTGCGAGACACGAAGGTTTGACGAGGCGCGAACCTGTCAAACGCGCAGCTCGCGCTTATCGTTGAGCCATGCCGACCCGCCGAGCCATGGGGCGCCCCGGAAAGCCCGGAGATCCGCGTTCCTCACCAAAGTTTAACCTGGGGTTTGCAGGCTGGCGGGAGCGTGCGCTGACCCGCCGTCCTGCATGATGCCTTGCCTGACGTCTTTGCCTGATGTCTTGCCTCATGTGCGGCAAAACGGTGCATCGCATTTCCGTAAAGCCTGCTAAGTATATCCATGTGTACGCTTTTGTTCGCACGCTCCGTGTTCCCCAATGCGTCGAAACGCGCTACGAGGGCGTTGTATGCGCACATGATGCTGCGGCCTCCGGGGCGCGGCATCCCCGGCCGTCGTGATCGGATCACGGTGAGAGGTGTAGATGCTTGAAGCCATACGCAGAGCGGCCACGTTCCTGCGCGAGAAGCAAGTCCTGCACAAGCTCGGCGTGCTGATCAGCATCGCGGTGATCGCGGTCGCCTGCTACGTCCTCTACCACATGCTGCGCGGCATCGACACCTACGAGGTGCTCGAGGCGATCAAGAGCACGGAGCCGCATCAGATCGCGCTCGCCGCGCTGTTCGTCGCCGCCGGCTATTTCACGCTGACCTTCTACGATCTGTTCGCGGTGCGCGCCATTGGCCACGACCACGTGCCCTACCGCGTCAACGCGCTGGCTGCCTTCACCAGCTATTCGATCGGCCACAATGTCGGCGCCAGCGTCTTCACCGGCGGCGCCGTGCGCTACCGCGTCTATTCGGCCCATGGGCTGAACGCCATCGACGTCGCCAAGATCTGCTTCCTCGCCGGCCTGACGTTCTGGCTCGGCAATGCCGCCGTGCTCGGGCTCGGCATCAGCTATCATCCGGAGGCCGCGGCCTCGATCGACCAGCTGCCGCCCTGGGTCAACCGCATGGTGGCGATCGCGATCCTGGTCGGCCTGTTGGGGTATGTCGCCTGGGTATGGACCAAGCCGCGCGTGGTCGGCCGCGGGCCGTGGACCGTGGTGCTGCCGAGCGGCCCGCTGACCCTGTTGCAGATCGCGATCGGCATCATCGACCTCGGTTTCTGCGCGCTGGCGATGTACGTACTGGTGCCGGACGAGCCCAATCTCGGCTTCGTCGTGGTGGCCGTGATCTTCGTCTCGGCGACCCTGCTCGGCTTCGCCAGCCATTCCCCCGGCGGGCTCGGCGTGTTCGACGCCGCGATGCTGGTCGGGCTGTGGCAGATGGACCGCGAGGAGCTGCTGGCCGGAATGCTGCTGTTCCGGATGCTGTATTATTTGGCGCCGTTCCTCATTTCTGTAATCTTGCTGACGTTTCGCGAGGTTATCATCAGCACGCGGTCGAAGCGGCTGCGGCAGGCCGCGCTCAGCCTCGATCCGGGCCCCCCGCCCGAAGCCGCTTTTGTGAGGAAACGCAGCGATTCCGGTGCCTGACGCCAGTTCAAGGGAACAATCGGACCAGATGGCCCTCGACGCTCCCTCCGACACCTCGCTCTCGATCTTCACCCCCTGGCCGGACCGGCTGCGCCATTCCGCGATCATCCTGCTCGCTGCGGCGCTCGCGCTTGTCGGGCTCGTGCTGCTGGACGAGCTGCTGCCGCTGCGGGCCCTGGCGGTATTCCTGTGCATTGCCGCCGCCGCCCTGGTGCCGTGGCGGCTGCATGGCGCGGTCGCCAAGCGCGAGGAGGAGCGCCACGCCAACCCGGTCGAGGCGCCGGCCGTGAGCGCGGTGGTCGAGGGCATCCCCGATCCCGCCGTGCTGCTCGACCGCGCCGGCCGCGTCATCCACCTCAATGGCGCCGCCGCGCAGCTCGCGCCGGCCCTGCGCAAGGGCGAGCTCGCCCAGTTCGCGCTGCGCACGCCGGAGATCATCACCGCGCTGCGCGAGGCGATCGCCACCACCGAGATCCGTCGCGCCACCTATCACGATCACGTTCCGGTCGATCGCTGGATGGAGCTGATCGTCACGCCGGTGCCGGTGCCGACGGCGTTCGGCGGCACCGACAAATGCATGCTGATGACGTTCCACGATCTAACCCCGCTGCGCCGGGTCGAGGAAATGCGCGCCGACTTCGTCGCCAATGCGAGCCACGAGCTGCGCACGCCGCTGGCGGCGCTCTCGGGCTTCATCGACACGCTGCAGGGGCCGGCGAAGGACGATCCGAAGGCGCGCGAGCGCTTCCTCGGCATCATGCACATCCAGGCGACGCGCATGGCGCGGCTGATCGACGATCTCCTGTCGCTGTCGCGGGTGGAGCTGTCGGCGCATGTCCAGCCCCACGCCATGGTCGACGTCGTCCCCATCATCCGCCAGGTCACCGACGGGCTGGAGTCGCTGGCCAGGGAGCGCCAGGTGGTGATCGAGACCAGCCTGCCGGAGGCGCCGGTGACGATCGCCGGCGACCGCGAGGAATTGCTGCGCGTGTTCGAGAACCTGATCGAGAACGCGCTGAAATACGGCGCCTCGGGCGGGCGCGTGATCGTCTCGCTGGAGCAGGCCGTCTCCGCCGAGAACGCGCCGGAGATCCGGGTCAAGGTGCGCGATTTCGGCCCGGGCATCGCGCCCGAGCATCTGCCGCGCCTGACCGAGCGCTTCTATCGCGTCGATGTCGGCGACAGCCGCGCGCAGGGCGGCACCGGGCTCGGCCTCTCCCTGGTGAAGCACATCCTCAACCGCCATCGCGGCCGGCTGCTGATCGAGAGCGTGCCGCGCAATGGCGCCGCCTTCACGGCCTGCTTTCCGCAGTCGAAGCCCGCGCGGGGCGCCTGATCGCCCGTCGCATCTGCGGCCCGGCGCGGGCCGGGCTCACGTCCATGGTCGTTGTGAGTTGAGGCCGCCGGAGTCCCCGGGGCGATGCGGAGCCATCCTCATCGCCTGTCGCGGCCAACCGCTCAGCGCGTGGTCGACTTCGCCGGCTGGCGGCGGCGGTCGGCCGCGGGCTGATAGGCGACACGCGAATGCTGTGCGCAATAGGGCAGGCCGGAAAGCGCCTTGCCGCCGCAGAAGAAGAAATCCGCGCTCGAGGGATCGCCGACCGGCCAGTGGCAGGTCGCCTCGTTGAGCTCCAGCAGCGACAGCCGCTGGTTCATCGGCACGACGTTGTCGAATGCAACCGGATCGGGCTCCGCCTCGACCTCGAAAACCTGTGCGAGCGCCGTGTTGCCGCGCGCAACCGGGCGCGCCACCCGCATCATCGGCTGGGCCGGGCGGGCCGCCTTGCGCTGGCGCGGTGCCGCGGTGGCCGGGCTCTTGGCGCGGCCGGACAGGCCCAGCCGGTGCACCTTGCCGATCACGGCGTTGCGCGTCACGTTTCCGAGTTCCGCGGCGATCTGGCTGGCCGATAGTCCGGCTTCCCAGAGTTTTTTCAGTTGCTCGACGCGATCGTCGGACCAGGTCAATACGGTCATCGAACCTTTCCCTTCGCGTTGCGCCGGCCAATTCCGGGACGGCGCTGCGATGCTGTCTCAAGAAAATCCCTGGCGGCAGAATCCCTTATCCCTCGCCGGGCGCGCACGAGGCACCCGGACGTTACGCAAACTCAGAGAACTTCGAGAGGGATCAGAACTGCCGCACGAGATGTCGTACTCGACGTCGAAAACGCTACAATATGGCGTGACTCTCGCGCAAGAGTCGGTGGCCGCAGTCCACACATTCCGTGGTTCCCTGTGGCACGTCTCGAGCCGTGTCGTGCGTCCGCAATCTCACGGGCCGGCCCCGCCATGCATCGGCTGACGCGTAGTTGACTCCCACCGCTGCCCGCATACAATAGATGTACGTGCCGCCTTGAAAAGGCGGCACATTTTGTTTTCCAGGGTGGGGTCCCTGATGCGCGATGGCGCCGCGTGGCGCGTGTCTCGGCCGGCCCGTCAGCTCATGTGATCCGCCATGACCAGTGTTGCCGCTACGCATCTCCTCCCCGTATTCGCCCGGGTCGATCTTTCGTTCGAGCGCGGCGAAGGCGCGTGGCTGATCGCGACCAATGGCGATCGCTATCTCGATTTCACCTCGGGCGTCGCGGTCAATTCGCTCGGCCATGCGCACCCGCATCTGGTCAAGGCGCTGCAGGAACAGGCGGCCAAGCTCTGGCACATGTCGAACCTGTTCAAGAGCCCGGATGGCGAGCGCCTCGCCGCGCGGCTGTGCGAGCAGAGCTTTGCCGACTACGTGTTCTTCGCCAATTCCGGCGCCGAGGCGATGGAAGGCGCGATCAAGATCACGCGCAAATATCACGCCGCCAAGGGCCATCCCGAACGCTACCGTATCATCACCTTCGAAGGCGCGTTCCACGGCCGCACGCTGGCGACGCTCGCCGCGACAGGGTCGGCCAAATATCTCGACGGCTTCGGTCCGCCGATGGACGGCTTCGATCAGGTTCCGTTCGGCGACATCGAAGCCGTGAAGAAGGCAATCGGTCCGCACACCGCCGGCATACTGGTCGAGCCGGTGCAGGGCGAGGGCGGGGTGCGCACCGCACCGCTGCCGTTCTACAAGGCGCTGCGCCAGCTCTGCGACGACAGCGGTTTGTTGCTCGTCATCGACGAGGTCCAGACCGGCATGGGCCGCACCGGCGATCTGTTCGCGCATCGCTGGCTCGGCGTCACGCCGGACGTGATGTCGCTGGCCAAGGCGCTCGGCGGCGGGTTTCCCATCGGCGCCGTGCTCGCGACGGCCGAGGCCGCGTCGGGCATGACGCCGGGCTCGCACGGCTCGACCTTCGGCGGCAATCCGCTGGCGGTGGCCGCGGGCAACGCCGTGCTCGACGTGATGCTGGCGCCCGGCTTCTTCGATCACGTCCGCAGGATGTCGCTGCTGTTGAAGCAGAAGCTCGGTGCCGTTCTCGATCGTCATCCCGACATCATCTCCGAGATCCGCGGCGAGGGCCTTCTGATCGGCGTCAAGGCGGTGGTGCCGTCGGGCGATCTGGTCGCGGCGCTGCGCGATCAGAAGCTGCTCACGGTGGGCGCCGGCGACAACGTCGTGCGCTTTCTGCCGCCGCTGATCGTCAACGAATCCGAAATCGAACAATCGGTCGAGATGCTCGATCGCGCCTGTGCGGCGCTGTCGGGCAAACCTGCCAGGCAGGCGGCCGCATCATGAGCAAGACCATGGGCAATACGCCGCGTCATTTCCTCGATCTCACCGAGATGCCGGTCGAGGAGCTGCGCAACGTGCTGGCGCTGTCGAGCGCGATGAAGAAGACCTTGAAGGCGCGCGAGCCGGCGAAGAAGCCGCTCGAGGGCAAGGTGCTGGCGATGATCTTCGACAAGCCGTCGACGCGCACCCGCGTGTCGTTCGACGTCGGCATGCGCCAGCTCGGCGGCGAGGCGATCATGCTGACCGGCACCGAGATGCAGCTCGGCCGCGGCGAGACCATCGCCGACACCGCGCGCGTGCTGTCGCGCTATGTCGACGCCATCATGATCCGCATCCTCAGCCACGAGGCGCTGCTCGAGCTCGCCGCGCACGCCACCGTGCCGGTGATCAACGGCCTGACCCGGCGCTCGCATCCCTGCCAGGTGATGGCCGACGTGATGACCTTCGAGGAGCATCGCGGTTCGATCGAGGGCCGCACCGTGGCCTGGACTGGCGACGACAACAACGTGCTGGCGTCCTGGGCGCATGCCGCCGAGCGCTTCAAGTTCCGGCTCAACGTCGCCACCCCCCCGCAGCTGTCGCCGGGCAAGCCGATGAAGGATTTCATCCGCGCCACCCGCGCCGACATCCATCTCGGCCACGACCCGGAAGTGGCCGTGGCGAATGCCGACTGCGTCGTCACCGACACCTGGGTGTCGATGGGCGACAAGGACGGCGAGCATCGCCACAACCTGCTCAAGCCGTATCAGGTCAATTCGAAGTTGATGTCCTTGGCCAAGCCCGAGGCGCTGTTCATGCACTGCCTGCCCGCCCACCGCGGCGAGGAGGTTACCGACGAGGTGATCGACGGCCCGCAGTCCGTCGTCTTCGACGAAGCCGAAAACCGCCTGCACGCCCAGAAGGGCATCCTGGCGTGGTGCTTCGGCGAGCGGGCGTAGGGTTCGACGGCGCTACACCACAATTGTCGTCCCGGCCTTGAGCCGGGACCCATACCGCGTGATCGAACTGGTTTGCAGCGGTGGCCGTTGCTCTGCTTAGTTGTCGGGATCGTGGTTCGTTCGTCAAGGCCTGGTGTGGGCTGCAAGACGAGTGACTACTACCGACGTCCCTCGATAGCATCCGCGGTATGGGTCCCGGCTCAAGCCGGGACGACAGCCGGGGGGTGCCCTTCCATTCGTGCCAAAAAACCCCAAATACGCCCCATGACAGCCAATCCCCCCGCTACCAACATCAACCTCGACACCAGCCGCGCGCCCTCGGCGGTGCCGGTCGACGACGCCGTGCTGCCGTTCGAAGTCGCGGCGCTCGATCTGCGCGGGCGGCTGACCCGCATGGGCCCGGCGCTCGACGACATCCTCACCAAGCACGCTTATCCCGCGCCCGTGGGCAAGCTGCTCGGCGAAGCCATCGTGCTGACGACCCTGCTCGGCTCCTCGCTGAAGTTCGACGGTCGCTTCATCCTGCAGACCCAGACCGATGGTCCGGTCTCGTTTCTGGTTGTCGACTTCCAGGCGCCCGACCGGTTGCGCGCTTACGCACGCTATGACGAGGCGCGGCTCTCGGAAGCGAAGGACTCCGGCGGCCTGCTCGGCAAGGGCCATCTGGCGATGACCATCGACCAGGGCGCCGACATGAGCCGCTACCAGGGCCTCGTCGCGCTCTCCGGCGGCAGCCTGGAGGAGGCCGCGCACGAATACTTCCTCCGCTCCGAGCAGATCCCCACGCGGGTGCGCCTCGCCGTCGGCGAGGAGTGGAGCGGCGGCAAGCACCGCTGGCGCGCCGGCGGCCTGCTGACGCAATTCCTGCCGCAGGCGCCCGAGCGCCTGCGCCAGGCCGATCTGCATCCCGGCGATGCGCCGGAGGGTACCGAGCTGCATGCGGTCGAGGAAGACGAGGCCTGGATCGAGGGTCAATCGCTGGTCGCGACAGTCGAGGATATCGAGCTGATCGACCCGGCGCTGTCCGGCGAGCGGCTGCTGTATCGTCTGTTCCACGAGCGCGGCGTGCGCGTGTTCGACACCGTGCCGCTGCAGGCGCGCTGCTCGTGCTCGCGCGACGCGGTCGCCAACATGCTGAAGAGCTTCTCGCCCCAGGACCGCGCCGACATGGTCAAGGACGACAAGGTCGTCGTCACCTGCGAGTTCTGCTCCTCGGTCTATCAGTTCACCCCGCACGAGGCGGGCGTGACGGAGAACTAGGCCGTCGATTCACGATGCGACGGCCCGGCAGGAGTGATTGGACGGCCGGCGATGCCCCAGCGAGCGATCCCGCAAGGCGTGATGCGCAACAGGGCGCCGGATCGTGACGCGATGGGATGGAGTCGCATTACTGATCAGTTCGCACAAACCTCGCGACAAGCGCCTCCAGCAATATGTCGCTCGACCGCTTGATCTCGGCGGCCGGCACGTCCTGCAAGAACAGGGTCAGAACGCCGTTCGAAGCCGCCCAGATCGTTCGTGACGCGGTGTCCACGTCGGTCGTCAAACGCCCTTGGGCTTCAAGCCGCTCGACCACCGCCCGCATGAGTCCGAAAGCCTCTCTGGACGCGCCTGGGTCCGACCGGGTTTGATCGATCATCATGCGGAACAATTTTGGTCGTTCGAGTGCGAAAGCGATCCAGCCGTTCCAGCCGCGCTTCAGATCGGCGAGGGCGTCGGCGGTCTGACGGTTGGTCCGCTTCTGTGTCATGAACGTCTCGACCCCCCGCAAGACCAGGGCACGCAGCAATCCGCTCTTGTCACCGAAGTGGTGATAGAGCGTTGGCGCGGTCACGCCCGCCGCTTGGCACACCGCCCGCGTCGTCACGGCTTCGGGGCCCTGCCGTTCCAGGATTTCAGCGGCGGCGGATAGAATCTGATCTTCGGTCGACATCGACTGTCCCTGACGGATCTTGCATTGGTCTATAGCGGTGCTATATGAGTGCTATAGCAACGCTATAGAGGTAGCATGAAAAACGTCTTTGTCACAGGCGGCTCCGGCTTCGTCGGCAAGCGCCTCATCGCGCGGTTGCGGGAGATGAATGTGCGAGTGGTCGCGCTGGTTCGCAGCGACGAGGCGGCGGCGGCCGTCGAGGGCCCGGGTGTCGTGACCCGTCGGGGCGACCTTCAGGACGAGATGGCGCTGACCGAGGGTATGCAAGGGTGCGACACGGTCTTTCACGTGGCCGGGCACTTGAGCGAGTGGGACCCTCATACGCTGTTTCGCGAGGCCAATGTTGACGGCACGCGCAAGATGCTGGCCGCCGCCAAGGCGGCTGGCGCATCGACATTTGTCGCCGCCGGAGCCGCCGCGGTGGTGATGGGACGTCCGAAGCCGATGAGGGACGTCAGCGAGGATGCGACGCTGCAAAGGCCGTCCTGGGCGCCCTACATCGCGACCAAGGCGGACGCCGACCAGATGGTGCGGCAGGCCAACACGGCTGCGTTTCGCACGATCGTGGTCCGGCCGCCGATGATCTGGGGCGAGGGGATGCCGATGCTCGATGCCATGGTCGAAACCGCGAGGGCAGGTCATTTCGCGCTGCCCGACGGCGGTGGACAGCTCATGTCCACGAGCCACGTCGACAATGTCGTCGCATGCCTGCTATTGGCGGCCGAAAAAGGCCGGGGCGGGCAGGCCTACCATGTCACCGACGGGCAGGCCGGCACGCTCAAGCAGGTGATCACCGATCTGCTCGGCACCCGGGACGTTCCCCCCATCCAACGATCCGCACCGTTCGGCATCGCCTGGCGCATGGCGGCCGTCATGGAGACCGTCTGGCGCATGTTTCATCTGCGCTCCAAGCCGCCGATCACGCGCCAGACACTGCGCATGATCGGCCAGGATTTCACGCTCGACATCAGCAAGGCGCGAAGCGACCTCGGCTACACCCCGGTCGTGACCTGGGCCGAAGGCATCGCGCGCATGCGGGGATGATCGAAGGGCGTCGCGCTGGCGGCACGGTGGCCCCGACGGGGCCTCCGAGCGTGATCGCGTTCCCACGATCGCGAGCGGTGGTCGCGGGCGGTGGGCACGGCGCCGTGCACTTGTGCCTCTATCGTCGGGCCTCCAAGTGCCTTTTGCCCGCCCTATGGTCCGGTGCTTCGTCGCTATTAGTTCATCCTGGATCGTGCCGACCGCACTGCCCGTCGCGCTCCTTTGTCGCAGCAACAAACAACTTGTGTCGTCGGGCAAATCACTGGCACATTTCCGCGCGTCTCTGCTGCCGCATGAGGGGCGTTTCGCGACCGTCACGAACCGTTGGCAGTGGGATGCGATGGGCGTGTATTGCCGCAGCGTGGATCAGTCCGCGCGGACGAACGGCGATGCACGCACGGTCAAGTCGCGCGGTCCTGATATCCCGACGCTGATATCAACTCACGCCGGAGCTTTCGCTTCGCGTGGGGATGGTGGCCAGAAAGCACGGCGCACCAGGGAGAACGCGAAGCAGCCGTTAAAACCGATCGCGCAGGGAGGGCCGGGTCGTTCCGGCTGAACCTGTGGTACCTGCCGCCTGCATTCTTTTCGCAGGCGGGCCACGGGCCTCAGCCGAGGCCCGGCCTTCCCTGCGCCCTCTGCTTGGAGAGGGCGAACGAATCGACAAAGCTCGGGCGCGGGATGCGTCGCGAGAACGCGAAGTGCTGTGACGTCAGTCAGAGAGGGGCGGTGTGACGCAATCTCGCTTCGACAGAAATGGTTTCGTCCCCGCCTAGTGCGCAATTGCGCACGTCGCGCGGGGAACCATAACCACAGGGTCTTGTGGTGAAACGGCATCGTCGCTCCAGCCGTCGCCAAACTGCACACTGTGGTTATGGGTCCCGGGTCGGCGCATCCGCCAACGCTGGCGCGTTGTCGGACGCTTGCCCGGGACGACAGCTGAGCAGAAGTCAGCGGGTGTGCCGGGCCGATACGCGATGAACGTTGAAAGCCAAGTACAAAAATGCGGGTGCACGATCGGTCATCAGCCGAACCAAGTGCACGCTCGGCTAATTCAACACCCGCTTGCCGCCGTCCGGGCTGTCGAGCGAAAACGCCGGCACGGCGATGTCGAAGTGCTCGCCGCTCTCGCTCTCCATCTGGTAGGAGCCGGCCATGAAGCCGGACGCGGTGGTGAGCGGCACGCCGGAGGTGTATTCGAAGCGCTCTCCTGGCGCGAGCACCGGCTGCTCGCCGACCACGCCCTCGCCGCGCACCTCCTGCTGCCGGCCGATCCCGTCGGTGATGATCCAGTGGCGGCTGCGCAGCCGCACCGTCTCCTCCCCGCTGTTGGTGATGACGACGGTATAGGACCAGAACCAGCGGCCATCGGCCACCGACGACTTCTCAGGCAGGAAGTTCGGTTCGACGGTCACTTCGATGTGGCGAGTCACGGCGCGATACATGGTGGCATTGTAGCGGAAACCCGCGCCGGAACCAATCGCGACGCCATCGTGCTTTCAACACAGTTCCGCATTATGGCACCAGAATCGCGGACTCTGTCGGCCGTACGCGCGGTCCGTTCCTTGGACTCGGATCGGGCGCGGCCGGCAGACCCTGGCGGCGATCGACCTGTCCTGCGTCGTGCGATCGCCCACCAGCTGGCCGCCAAGGTCGAAAAACTGGGCACGGCCCAGCTGATAAGTCCTTCATCGCTTGCGCAAAAACTGCGCGGCCCTACATTTCCCCTGCCGGGCCTCGAAGGCTGGCAGCCTTGACGCGGTGCCTGATGACGTCGATTGCCGATCGCCTTGCCGGACCGTCCGCCCCCGCAGCCAGCGCCGCACCCGCGCCGGCTGCGGAGACCGCCGCCGCGGCGAGCGCGGCTGCACCTGTGGTCGCATCAGCATCAGCCGTCGCGGCCGCGCCGGCCGCCACTGCTGCACCCGCCACCACCGCTGCTCCGGCGATCACCTTCCCGGCGGTCGGCGAGCGCGAGCTGCGGCTCGACCTGTTTCGCGGGCTGGCGCTATGGCTGATCTTCATCGACCACCTGCCGCCGAACCTGCTGACCTGGTTCACGATCCGCAACTACGGCTTCTCCGACGCCACCGAGATCTTCATCTTCATCTCCGGCTACACGGCGGCATTCGTCTATGGCCGGGCGATGCAGGATGCTGGCTTCATCGTCGCCACCGCGCGCATCCTGCGCCGCGTCTGGCAGATCTACGTCGCCCATGTCTTCCTGTTCACGATCTTCCTCGCCGAGATCTCCTACGTCGCGACCAGCTTCGAGAACCCGCTCTACACCGAAGAGATGGGGATCATGGATTTTCTCAAGCAGCCGGACGTGACCATCGTGCAGGCGCTGATCCTGCGCTTCCGCCCCGTCAACATGGACGTGCTGCCGCTCTACATCGTGCTGATGCTGTTCCTGCCGCTGATCCTGTGGCTGATGCGCTGGCGTCCGGATGTCACGCTCGGGCTCTCGGTCGTTCTCTACGCACTCACCTGGGAGCTCGATCTCTATCTGACGGCCTATCCGAACGGCTTCTGGGCGTTCAACCCGTTCGCCTGGCAGCTCCTGTTCGTGTTCGGTGCGTGGTGCGCGCTCGGCGGTGCTCATCGCATGTCGCGCATCATCAACTCGCCGATCACGCTCGGGCTCTGCGTCGCCTATCTGGTCGCGGCGTTCTGCGTGACCTTGACCTGGTACATCCCGCAGCTCGGCCATCTGATGCCGCGCCGAATCGAGCAGTGGATGTATCCGATCGACAAGACCGACCTTGACGTGTTGCGCTTCGCGCATTTCCTCGCACTCGCAGCACTCACCGTGCACTATCTGCGCAAGGATTGGCCGCTGTTGAAGTCGCCGTGGCTGCGCCCGCTGATTGTTTGTGGGCAACACTCGCTCGAGATCTTCTGTCTTGGCGTATTTCTGGCGTTTGCGGGCCACTTCGTCCTTGCCGAAGTGTCCGGCGGCGCCATGATGCACGCGGTGATCAGCCTTTGCGGCATCCTCATCATGTGGGGGGTGGCGTCGTTGATTTCGTGGTACAAGCGTGAGGCCGATAAGGGCGCCGCGCGAAAAGGTGCGCGCAGCAACGCCGATCTGGCGGGAGGGGGCTGATGAAGTCCGTCTCGTGGTTAAGGTTTGGTATCGCGGCGCTGGCTGTTTCGCTGGCGGCCTCCGCGCGCGCGGAAGACGCGCCGCAGAACTGCGAGGTGCCGGCCTACCTGCTGACCACCGAGAGCCCGCTCCCGAAGGTTGCAGACGCCGTCAAGAACGGCCGCACACTCGATATTCTCGTCGTCGGAAGCCGCTCGTCCTCGATCGTCAACACCTCCGACGCCAATGCGTACCCCGCCCGTCTGCAGGCTGCGCTGAAGGACAAGCTGCCGGCGGTCGCCGTCAATCTCAGCATCGAGCTGCAGCCCAAGAAGACGGCCGAGGAAGTCGCGGGCAATCTCGTTAAACTGGTGGAAGGAAAAAGGCCTAATTTGGTCATCTGGCAGACCGGCACGGTCGACGCCATGCGGTCGATCGATCCTGATGAGTTCCGGCAGGCGGTCGACGACGGTGTGGCGACGCTGCAGAAAGCAGGAGCTGACGTCGTCTTGATGAATCTGCAATACAGTCCGCGGACGGAAACATTGATCTCCGTGCCGCCCTATGTCGACAACATGCGTGTGGTGGCGCAGCACCGCGACATTCCGCTGTTCGATCGGTTTGCCATCATGCGGCAGTGGAACGAGCAGGGCGATTTCGACCTGTTCAATCCGACGCACGGGGTCGAGCTGGCCAGGCAGGTTCATGACTGCATCGGCCGGGCGCTGTCGAAGTTCATCATCGACGCGGCGCATATCGGGCCGGCGCAGCAGAACTAGGATTATGTCGTTCATGACGTCGAATGAGTGTCACCGCGTATCCGGGACATGGGAGAAGCTTTCGGCCGTTGCGGTCATTGCCATCGCCCTCGCGCTGAGCCCGCAGACGGTACGGGCGCAGAGCGCAGCGCCGGCTGCACCCGCCGCGCTGTCCGATGTGGAGAGCTCCGGTCCGAAGACTCCGCTGATCAGCGAGCTGCGACCTAGCATCGGACACGTCACATTGGCGCAGGCGAACGATCAGGTGCGCGGGCCGATCGCCGCGGTGCGCCCGGCGGCCACGACCGCGCCGCCTGCGGCGACGACCGCGCCGGCCATGACCGATGCACAGCCGCCGGCCGCAGCCGGGCAGGGCGTCGCGGCCACGCCGCCGCAATCGCGCAGCATCACCGAGCGGGCGATCGACAAGGTCAAGCAGGTCGCCAAATCGGCCACCGACATCTTCAACCGCGTGCCGTGCCTGGCGCCGAAGGGCGTCGCGAAGAAGAATTTCATTTCGCTGCCGCACGTCGCCAACAAGCTCGCCTCCGGCCTGCCGATCGTGATCGTCGCCTTCGGCTCGTCGTCGACGCAGGGCTATGGCGCGAGCGCGCCGGACTACACCTATCCGAATCGGCTCGCCGCGCAGCTGCGCCGGCAATATCCGATGGTCGACATCAGCGTCATCAATGCCGGCGTCGGCGGCGAGGATGCGCCGGAGATGATGAAGCGGATCGAGACGTCGGTGATCGACCGTCACCCGGATCTCGTGATCTGGCAGGTCGGCACCAATGCCGTGCTGCGCGATCTCGATCCGGCCGAGACCGCC
Source organism: Bradyrhizobium sp. SZCCHNS3002 (assembly GCF_032377435.1). Taxonomy (NCBI): domain Bacteria; kingdom Pseudomonadati; phylum Pseudomonadota; class Alphaproteobacteria; order Hyphomicrobiales; family Nitrobacteraceae; genus Bradyrhizobium; species Bradyrhizobium sp. SZCCHNS3002. Next base: position 272,456 of record NZ_JAUHHY010000004.1, on the reverse strand, counting down.
AGGCTGGTCGAGGACGGCGTCGCCAAGATCCAGGCCGCAGCCTCCGATGTCGTGCTGGTCGATCTGCAATATTCGCCGCGCGTGAACGAGCGGCAGGAGAGCGCGGGTCGCATGAACAAGCTGCTCGGCCGCATCGCCGAGCTGCATCACGCCGGCATCTTCCCGCGCTTCGAGGTGATGCGCGACTGGCACGAGCGGCAGGCGATCCCGATGAACGAGTTCGTGATCTCGGACGGCTTGCATATGAGCGATTGGGGTTATGCCTGCTTCGCACAACTGCTCGGCGACGACATCATCCGCTCGGTTGGCCAGGTCAAGCTCGGCATCAACGCGCCGGCCGAGGTGCCGACCTATCGGCCGATGTGACGCCGCGGGCGTTATCCCGGGGCGCTCGCCGCGCGAGCGAACCCCGGGATCCGGAGGTGATGTGCGGATGAGGAATGACAAGTAGCGCGCAGGGATGAGATCGGTCTACTCGCGACGCCACTTCACCATTCGCTACGCCGCGCTGAGGGCGGCGTCGAGATCCTCGATCAGATCGTCGGCATGCTCGAGCCCGGCGGAGAAGCGGATGAAGCCCTCGCTGATGCCGAGCTCGGCGCGCGCGTCCGGCGTCAGCCGCTGATGCGTGGTCGTTGCGGGATGCGTGACCAGCGTCTTGGCGTCGCCGAGATTGTTGGAGATGCGCGCGAGCCTCAATCCGTTGAGCATACGGAACGCCGCCGCCTTGCCGCCCTTCACCTCGAAGCCGACCAGGGTCGAGCCGGCGCGCATCTGCTTCTTGACCGTCGCCGCCTGCGGATGGTCCTCGCGTCCGGGATAGATCAGCCGCGAGATCTTCGGATGCGCGGCGAGAAAATCGGCGACCTTGCCGGCGGTCTCAGTCTGCGCGCGCACGCGCACCGCGAGCGTCTCCAGGCCCTTGAGCAGGACCCAGGCGTTGAACGGCGAGATCGACGGGCCGGTCTGGCGCATGAAGTTGTGGATGTGCTCGGCGATGAACGCTTCCGACGACAGGATCACGCCGCCGAGGCAGCGGCCCTGGCCGTCGATGTGCTTGGTCGCGGAGTAGACGACGACGTCCGCGCCGAGCGCGAGCGGGCTCTGCCAGATCGGCGTGGCGAACACGTTGTCGACGATCAGCCGCGCGCCATGGGCGTGCGCGATCTCGGCGATCGCGGGAATGTCCATCACGTCGAGCGTCGGATTGGTCGGGCTCTCGAGGAAGAAGCTCTTGGTATTCGGCCTGACCGCCTTCTGCCACTGGTCGAGATCGAGCCCATCGACCAGCGTCGACTCGATACCGTAGCGCGGCAGGAGATCCTCGACCACGTAGCGGCACGAGCCGAACAGCGCTTTGGCCGCGACGACGTGATCGCCGGCCCGCAGGGGGGCCAGGATCGCCGTGGTGACCGCAGCCATGCCGGTTGCGGCCGAGCGGCAGGCCTCGGCGCCCTCGAGCTCGATCATGCGGCGCTCGAACATCGCCGTGGTCGGATTGGAGAAGCGCGAATAGATGAAGCCGGGATCCTCGCCCTTGAAGCGCGCCTCGCACTCCTCGGCCGTGGCGTAGACGAAACCTTGCGTCAGATAGAGCGCTTCGGCGGTCTCGCCGAATTCGGAGCGCAAGGTGCCGGAATGCACCAGCCGGGTTTCGGGACGATACTGGGCGAACGACACCGGCGCCTTCGCGGGGGACTTCGACATGTGACCTCCATCGTGACCACCGCGCTCGGCGCGATGGACACAAAAAAACCGGCCTGGGAAAACTCCTCAAGGCCGGGATCACATTCGTCCCCGGCCTGTTTAGCGACTTATTTAACGTGGCTGCAAGCCGGCCGGCTCAAATCACCACGGGATAAGTGGTGCTCATAGTCGCAACCGGCCTTTCCGTCAAGCCGGCCATCGGATAACCGGTCAAAAGACCCTATATTGGCTCCACAAGCCGCCGTTCCGGCGCCTGCAAAGGATCAGGCCTTGCCGTTTTCGCTTCCCGCCGACGCCCACGGCATCCTCCCCGATCGCATGATCGTGGCGATGGCGGAGGCCGGCTTGATCATTCCCGAATATGATTTCGTCGAGAGCCAGATCCAGCCGGCGAGCTTGGACCTGCGGCTCGGCGACGTCGCCTACAGGGTGCGCGCGAGCTTTCTGCCGGGGCCGGGATCGACCGTCGCCGAGCGCATCGACGAATTGAAGCTGCACGAGTTCGCGCTCGCCGACGGCGCGGTTCTGGAGACCAACTGCGTCTACATCGTGCCGCTGCTGGAGAGCCTGGCGCTGCCGAAGGACATCGTCGCGGCCGCCAATCCGAAGAGCTCGACCGGGCGGCTCGACGTGTTCACCCGCGTGATCGCCGACGGCACGCGACGCTTCGACATGATCGGCGCCGGCTATCACGGTCCGCTCTACGCAGAGATCAGCCCGAAGACGTTTCCGGTCCTGTTGCGCGAAGGCTCGCGCCTGTCCCAAGTTCGCTTCCGCTATCGCGACGCGGTCCTGTCGGAGGACGAATTGATCGCGCTGCACCAGGCCGAGCGGCTGGTGGATCGCGATGATGCGGATCTCGCCGGCGGTGTCGCTCTGTCCGTCGACCTCTCAGGCAGCAATGCGAACGGCTATGTCGGCTACCGCGCCAAGCGCCATACCGGCGTCGTCGACGTCGACCGCCGTGCCGGCTATCCGGTCGAGGAGTTCTGGGAGCCGATCAAGGCACGGCCCGACGGCAGCCTCATCCTCGATCCCGGCGAGTTCTACATCCTGGCCTCGAAGGAAGCCGTGCAGGTGCCGCCGGACTACGCCGCGGAGATGGTGCCGTTCGATCCGCTGGTCGGCGAATTCCGCGTCCACTATGCCGGCTTCTTCGATCCCGGCTTCGGCTATGCCGGCGCCGGCGGGCAGGGCTCGCGCGCGGTGCTCGAGGTGCGCTCGCGCGAGGTGCCGTTCATCCTCGAGCACGGCCAGATCGTCGGCCGCCTAGTCTACGAGAAGATGCTGGCGCGGCCGAACGCGATGTATGGGCGGCGGATCGGATCTAACTATCAGCTGCAGGGACTAAAACTATCAAAGCATTTCAGGTGACAAGCACTTCCATCTTTCTGGTCTGTTACCAGTTGGCAAACGGTTGCTGGTTGCCGGTTAGTTGTCTAAACATGCTGGATGCATAACGGTCTGTCATGCCGGAGACGAAGTCTACAAGCATATATAATAGCTGAGAAGGATTCAGCCTATCAACTTGATCTGTCAGTTCATCCGGGTGGTCTGCCTGGAAGTAGTTATCCCATGGGAAAATCAAGAGCAGTTTGCGCTCTAAATCTGATACTTTGTTTAGTCCCCCACGATGCAAGAGCGTTTCAAACGCTTCGGCAAAAATGTCCAACAGTCCATATATGACGTTCTTGCCAGCAATTTCATTCTCGATCTTGCCGCGAGAATTGTGGACTTCTTTGTGGCTGATTGATTTGATGTCCGCGATTGCGTCGCCGAGCTTTGAATCCTTAAGCAATTCTCCCCTATATGTGCCCTCCATAATCGCGGTCAGTTTATCGAGAAACACCACTTCTGCCTCACGCACCAGTTCAGTAGTCGCGTGGGTCCTGAGATATCGAAGCCGAGCCATCTTTGAAGTTCTCTTTAGGTCTTTATACCGCTTCATTCTCTCGGTTTGGTTCGGCTTGTAGGAGCTTCGGCTGGCGATTGACAGGAGCATTTTCTCGGCGGCCTCGAATTCGAGAACGCTTGAGCGTACTGCATCTTCCAAGTCGGCCGAGACGTACGCGATGTCGTCTGCCGCTTCGACGATGTAGGCCAGCGGGTGTCTGGCGAATTCAAAGTCTTTCCCGTCGGTTTCGAGTTCCCTCATGCCGAGCTTGGAGAATATGTACTTTGCCTGCTCGGCTTCCTCCGACATGACGCCGTACTTGTCTGATACAGCAAATCTCGACGTCCGCGGATATTTTGAGAAGGCTCCGAGGACTGCGAGAGACATCTGCAATCCACCTTCGCGCCCCCAGCCTTGAAGGTAGGTGAGAACTCGAAAACCTTGCGCGTTACCATCAAAGCGTTGAACATCTCGTCGTATATCTTCAGTAACTTGGCTCAGATTGGGATAGCGCTGGGTCTGAGCAAATCGTGCGTCGAACCAGCCCTTGATCGCATCTTCACCTGCATGTCCGAAAGGAGGATTCCCGATATCGTGCGCCAGACACGCGGCGGCTGTAATCTCTACGAGATTTGCGGCGAAATCGATCGCGTCTAGTCCTGTGGTTTGCCAAGCGTTGGACTCTGCCAATCGGCGGCCAACGTTTAAAGCTAAGCGTCGGCCAATATTGCTTACTTCGAGCGTATGTGTGAGACGTGTCCTCGGATAGTCTGTTTTTGGAAACGGCAGCACTTGAGTTTTAGCCTGCAATCGCCGGAATGCTGATGATGAGCAAAGGCGTGCCGCGTCCTGTTGAAAGACCCAAGACCTATTTTCTGTTTCTGGCCGCTTGTCGACGTCCAAGTTAGTTGGCCAAAAGAAGCGTTCTTCGTTAAGCAGCGCGGCCCATTCCATGTCGCCCTCCCTGTTTATAGGAGTAAGTCGTATCGCGCTTTGGTTGCATCATCAATGGCCTTGATCCAAAAGGAGAGCGAGCCGCTCTAGGATCGATCTATTGGTGATCAACTAGGTATCTTAATGCAGCTACTCGCCGGAAGCGTACCCCCAATGCGCTCACCGCACTGGGTGCGCTGGGGCGATGTGCTACGACAACGGCAGCTATCAAGCCATCGAACGATAAGACGGCCGCGACCTGCGCGGCCGAGCGGGGAGCTGAGATGTCCGAGATCGGCCTGGCCGACACTCCGGTCGGCGAGGGGCGTGCATTGCCGCCCCCCGAGAAGCCGATGCGGAATAAGCTCGTCGACGGCCCCATCCTGCGCACCCTGCTGTCGCTGGCCTGGCCGAACATCATCGCCAACACGGCCGGCACCTGCGTCGTCATCGCCGAGACCTCCTATATCGGCCGGCTCGGCATCGAGGCGCTGGCGGCGATGGCGCTGGTGTTTCCGCTGGTGATCCTGACCATGACGATGTCCGGCGGCGCGATGGGCGGCGGTGTGGCCTCGGCGATCGCACGGGCGCTGGGCGCCGGCGACACCGATCGCGCCTCGACGCTCGCCTCGCATGCGCTGCTGATCGCGCTGCTGTTCGGCGCGACCTTCATGATCGGCATGCTGGTGTTCGGCCCGGCCTTGCTGGAGTTGCTCGGCGGCCGCGGCGCGGTGCTGAGCCATGCCACGGCCTATCTGCAGATCTTCTTCGGCGGCGCGATCCTGCCCTGGCTGATGAACTCGATGGCCGGCATCCTGCGCGGCACCGGCAACATGAAGCTGCCGTCGTTCATGATCCTGAGCTCGGCGATGCTGCAGATCGTGCTGGGCGGCACGCTCAGCCTGGTCCTCGGGCTCGGTATGCGCGGCGTCGCCGCCGGCGCGCTGCTGGCGTTCTGCGTCAGCATCTCGGTGATGGGCTGGTACCTATTTTCGGGGCGCGCGCGCGTCCGGCCGAAGCTGCGCGGCCTCAGGATCAGCGGCGCGATGTTCGCCGACATTCTCAAGGTCGGCGCCGTCGCCTGCTTCTCGCCGCTGCAATCCGTGCTGTCGATCGCGATCTTCACGCATATGCTGGCGTCGTTCGGCACCGCGGTGCTCGCCGGCTACGGCATCGGCGCGCGGCTCGAATTCATGATGACCACGGTCGCCTTCTCCGTCGGCATGGCCTCGGTGCCGATGGTCGGCATGGCGATCGGCGCGCAGCGAATCGCGCGCGCCCGCCGCATCGCCTGGACGGCGGGGCTGGTGTCGTTCGCGTCGGTTGGCGCGCTGTCGACGCTGATCGCGATCGTCCCACAATTGTGGGTCGACATCTTCACCCAGGACGAGAGCGCGCGCGGCGCCGGCCGGCACTATCTGCAGGTCGCCGCGCCGATGTATGCCTTCATCGGCCTGGCGATCTCGATGTACTTCTCTTCGCAGGGCGCAGCCAGGGTGATCGGTCCGGTGCTGGCGCAAACGGTGCGGCTCGTGTTCATCGCCGCAGGTGGCTCTTATCTGTTGAGCCATGCCGCGACCGAGGGCGACTTCTTCATGCTGGCGGCGTCCTCGATGGTGCTGCTCGGCGTGCTGACGCTCGCGAGCGTCATGCTCACGCGGTGGGGGCCGAAGCCGGCCGCGGCGCTGGAGCTGCGCCCGGCCGTGCTGGCGGCCGGACGCGGTCCTGACGCGCACGCGCCGCCCCCGGCGCGTGTCGGCTGAGCCGCTATCCGCGCAGCCTGCCCAACGTGTCATGCATTGCGCGCGCGCCGAGCTCCATCTGCTGCTCGATATAGGGCGCGATCTCGTGCGGCAGCACGTCGGTGGTCCAGATCACCCGGCAGCGCTCCTCGCCTTCCGCGATGATCTGAAACGACGCACTGTGCTGGCTGATGCGTTCGTTCCTGATGGCGTAGACGAGGCGCCGGCGCTGATCGTTGCAGTCGACCAGCTGCTCGCGCACCACGCTGCCGTTGGCGAAGCTGACAATGCGGACGTCTCCGTCGAGCCTGGTGCCGGTCACGAAGCCGCGCGCCACCCTGGTATGAACGGCGCCGAAATCGCGCACTGCGTCCCACACTGCACCGGCCGGGGCCGCGATCGGAATGTCCTTCTGGATGGATGCCATGACGCTGACCTCACGGACATACGGCTTCGACGTTGTTGCCGTCGGGATCGATCAGGAAGCCGGCGTAATAGGTCGGGCTGTAGTCCGTGCGCGGCCCGGCGCCGCCATTGTCGCCGCCTCCTGCCTTCAAACCCTCGCTGTGGAATCTGGCGACCGCCGCGTGGTCCTGGGCGCGGAACGCGATATGCGCGGTGCCTTTGCTGGCGCCCTTGTCGAGATACAGCCACAGCGCCGGCTGCCCCTTCGGGCCGATGCCCGCCGACGCCTCGTCCTTGGAGCAGAGGATGTGGCCGAGCGGCGCCAGCGCGGCGGTGTAGAAGCGGACGCTGGCGTCGAGATTGCCGACCCTGAGGCCGATATGATCGTACATCGATGATCTCCATGCTTCGCATGCGGCTGCCGCACGCGCCGGGATCATCCAATCAATGGCGGCTCAGACGGTCTTGGAGAATCTTGCGCTCGCCGCGCGAGGCCTTGCGAAACTTCGCCGGCGACACGCCGGCAGCGCGCGAGAAGGTGCGGGTGAAATTCGACAGATCGGCAAAGCCCGAATCGTAGGCGATGGCGGTGACCGGCGTATCCTCCTCGCTGAGGCGCCGCGCGGCGTGCCGCAGGCGGGAGCGGATCAGATATTGATGCGGCGTCACGCCGATCGTAGCGGCGAACATCCGGAGGAAATGAAACGGGCTGACGCCGGCCTCGCCTGCCGCAGCCGCCAGGTCGATGTCATCATGCGCATTGTCGTCGATCCACAACGCGCTCTCGACCGCGCGCCGTCGGTCGCGAGGGCCTGGTGTCGCGGCGCGCGCCTGCTGGCCCGTGGCGGTCGCGACGAAGCGGCTGGCGATGATATGGCCAATCTCGTCGAGGCCCAGGGTCTGCTCGCGCGCGGCGACGGCCTCTGCGAGCTCAGCGAGGACCATGAGCTCCGGCAGCGGCGGCATCGCGCCGGCCCGCCAGGCCTGCCTGTCGCCGCCGATCTCGTCGATCAGCGCATCGTCGAAGAAGAACGACAGGCATTCGTCGCCGCAGACGTGGTCGTGCGTACACATGAACTCATCGCCGGGATGCCCGACCAGCAGCGCGCCGGTGACCAGCTCGAAGACGCGGCCGCGGTGCCGACAGCCGAAGCTGCCCTTGCGCACATAGGACAGCGAGTAGCCGGCATACTGCTCGACATAGGGACGCTCGCCCGGCATCGCTGCACAGCGGAACTCGGACACGGTGACGTCACGGCTTTCGAACAGGATGGTGGCGGTCATCCTGCAAATCTAGCGCATTGCGGAGGAAAGTGGAGGGCGATGCGCGAGATAATATCGCGCGACGCGAGGCGTCCGCTTACGACGCGCGCGGCCGGTCGACGGCGAGAAACGCGTCGAACAGCGTCAGGCCCGCATGAGGCCGTGCGCCTTCGAGCGACAGCAGCCGACGCTTGGAGACGATGCCGCTGTTGGGCGACGGCTTGTCGAGGCCGTTGCCGATGTCGCGGACGCGATGGCAAGGGACGATCAGGACGAACGTATTCTTGGTCAGTGCCTGCGCGATCGAGTTCAGCGCCTTGGGCACGTGCAGTTCGTCTGCGATCGCGTCGGCGGTGCGCGTCTCGCCGCGCGGAATCGCGCGAATGCAATCGTAGACGCGCTGGTTGAAGGGCGTGACGCCGTCGAGGTCGAGCGCAACGTCGGAGAAGTCGACCTCCTGCCCGCGCAGCATGGCCGCGATGCCTTCGATGGCGAGTTCAGTATTCGAACACGGGCGCTGCTCCCGTGCGTCGGGAAACTGGCGAAACAGGCGCCGCCGCGTCTCGATTTCCCGCGCTTCCGGCAATTGTACGCCGGTGATTCCGGCATCGCTCCATGCAATGCCGCAACGGCCGAGGGCCGTATCAAAGATCGTATACCCACGCCCCATGACGCCACCCCAACCCCACGCACATCATATCATCGTCACGATCGCCCGCATCAACTTTGTTTACAAAGTGTTAACAGCGCGGCGTGACGGGGGCGGGTTTGCCCTGATTTGGGTGATGGTTGTCAAGCGTTGCGTTGCGATCTCTGTTGTCGCAGGCGAGACGCGATCGATCAGAGCTCAGACGAGCGGCTCACCATTCCGGTGCGATCGCCAGCAAAATCAGGATCATGCGCGAGCCACAGCTCGAGGAGGCTTAGGAAGGTCACGGCGATCCCGACCGTGATGCTGACATGCATCGCCGATGTATGCGCGAACCCGAGCAGCCACGGCGCTGCAATCAGCCATACGCCAAGCGCAACCTTCAGCCACTCCTCCCAATCGGCGAACGCCACGAGGCCGCCGAACGAGAGCGCGACGACGGCAGCTCCCGCCAGCTCAGCATCGATCCGGCCGGCGCTGCGCGCGAAGCCGAACAGCGCGGGCGCGAAGGCCAGGAACAGGCCGCAACCGAGCGTGTAGAGGTCGAGCGCCGACGGGCCCGACATGAAGGCGAGGGTTTTCGAGGGGGCGGTCGGAGACTTGTGGCCATGGCTCTGCATGATGTGAACTCCCAGCACACGGCGCGGCGACGCGAGCGCCGGCTCCAATGGCAAGGCGAGATCGCCCAATCTGTTCCCGAGACTTGCGGTTGCGACCGATCACGATCGGGCGATCCGGCCATCGCAGACCTTTCGCGTTCGCCGTCTGGGCCCGCGGATCGCGCGGCAACAAGCCGCTTGGCGAAACGCATCGTGTCGGCTAAGCATTGGCGAGCGCGGGCGTAGTTCAATGGTAGAACGGCAGCTTCCCAAGCTGCATACGAGGGTTCGATTCCCTTCGCCCGCTCCAAGCTCCGCATTGGATGCCGACAATGCGAAGGTGAATTGTCCACCGCTTCCGATAGCGCCGGATAAGACGAGTACGCGGTCTATGCTGCGCGATGAGGTGCAGCTGCGGCGTCAGGACGGTATGCGTTGCGCGCGCCCGGTGGAGGGCGGACCTCCCCTGCCGCTCCGCACTTTCGCTGCAAATCGATCAGGACCGCGCGGTTTCGAACCTGACACCAACCCCACGTTCGCGGGAGATCGTGAAGATGGGCGTCGCGGCAGGTGCAGACCTTTTGGCTGTCGCGATCGACTGACGGGCAGGGACCGTGCGCGCGCCGGAGCGTCGTTGCGGCCCTGGCTTCCTCAACCTGCGCGGCTGACGACACGGCGGCCGGCCGGAGGAGCGGTTCTGAAGATCGTCCGGTTGCCAAGATGCAGCTGGGACATGATCACGCCTCTCATCCTCGAAAAACTGCCATCGAATACACCTTTAAGGTGTATTTCAATTGACTGGAAATTCCTGAGGGCGCAAGTTTCGCGAGTATATATTTTCATTACAATCATAGATCAAGCCCAATCATGGATTGTTAAGGGGCCGGATCGGCCCCGACATTCGTTTCGGCAAGGGGGAACGTCCAGTGGCAGAGCAGCCTGTCTCATCGACGGGAGTCGATAACTATTCCCGATACGGCGACTATCTTTCCGCGCAGATGCAGTCCAACCGCAGCTTCGGTTACGGTCTGTTCATTTGCAGGATGCAGGCGGCACCAGGTCCCGTCTGCTCGGCATTCTGGCTCTACTCCAACGCGCCCTCGGCGGCGCAATCGCCCGACGTAGCGCAGAACTGGAATTGGAACGAGGTCGATTTCGAGTTCGTCCCCTTCACCCAGGCGACCCAGGCGGCCTACGCCACCTTCGCGGGCGGGCTGCCAAAACCGAATGACCTGCAAACCTTCGGCGCAACCGTCGCTCTGGGAGATCCGCGTTCGCAGACACTCGATCCGGCCGCGACCTCTTGGACACTCGGCTTCACGCGGACCGATGAGGCCATCGCGCAGCAGATGTGGGCCTACTACAATACGTGGATGGGCGCGCCGGGCGCTCCGCCCAGCGGCGGAACGTTCGTCCTGGAGGACGGCACGACTGGCGCCAAGACCGGTGATCTTGCTTACAATATCAGTTCCGGCGACCTGCAGACAGCGCTCAACAAACTCAACAGCGGCACCGGCTTGTTCGGCGCAGGGCCGGTCACGGTCACCGTCGCGGCGTCGGGCGGTTCGGGAAACATCAACAGCGGCCAGCTCAATCAGATCGATATCACCACGGCTGGCCTGATCGGACAGCTTTCGGGCGGCGAGGCGGTCTCCGCCGTGGGTAACCCCGGTCTGCTTCCCGAAGGGACCTTCATCACCGAGGTCGACCAATCGACGTCGATCGTCACGCTGAGCCAGGCCGCCAGCGCGCCCGTATCAGGCCAGACCTTTCAGTTCACCCCCGTGAACGTTTGGTCGGTTGGCCTCGCCGGTAGCCAGCCAGTCAAAGACGTGCTGATCATCGATACAAGTGATCTCACGCCGGAGGGCACGCTCGGAAGCGTGATCGCCGGCCTCAGCGGTCCCGGTGGCAACGAGGAGACCGCATTCAATGTCTCCGTCTTCCAACCCCTGCACGCGCCGGCGCGCGGGTCGACCTGGTGGGAGTTGCTCGTCGACCAGACCGGGCCCAATTTGATCTGGCCTGACGCGACGACCTGGAAATATCCGCTGACGTCGCTCGCGGCTCCATCCGACCTCGACATGACCAATGCCGTGGCGCTCAACTACTGGCGGAGCCCTGCCGGCCAAGCCTCGAATACCGTCGATTTCACCGGATGGCCCGACGTCACGCACACCGGAATACTCCGGGTGAGCCCCATACCCGGCACGAGCGATCCGAACTCCTTCACCTCGGCGGTGCTCAACAACGAGGCGTATCTGTTCGACACGTCTGGAAACTTCGCGCCTTACAGCGAGTTTCATACGTACACCATCGCGTGGACGCCGACGCGTGTGGCGCAGTACATCGACGCGCCGAACGGCGGCCGCGACATCTCCAATGCCACCCCGGTCGCGGTGTTCGACCGCACTGATTTCCCGTCTGTCGCCAAGTCCGGACCACAGGCGCCGGGCGCGGAGATCCCGTGGATCAGCAGCGAAATGAACATGCCGGTGGGGAACGTCACGATAAATCTCGCCAACTACGTCGCCTTCATGGCTGCCGGTGCGGGACCAAACCCTCCGGTCGAGACGACAGGCAGCCTCACCGCAAATTCGACGGCCGTCACCGTTTCCGATCCATCGGGGATTTTCGCCAGCCAAGTCGTCTCCGGGGCGGGAGTGCCGGCGGGAGCGACGGTGACGGGCGTCAACGGAAGTATTGTGACGATGAGCCTCGCCGCCACGACGAGCGGCACGGGGGTCCCGCTGCAATTCGTGCCGACCGCCACGGTCACGACGACAGGCGACCTCGCGACCGGATCGCCGACGATCTCCAACATCGCTGCGGCGCAGGGAATCTTCGTCGGCCAGCAGGTCTCGGGGGCAGGCGTCCCGGAGGGGACGACGGTGACAGGCGTCGCGCCGCCCGATGTGATCATGAGCGCCAACGCCAGCGCGAGCAGTTCGGGAGCGCCGCTGACCTTCACCACATTGTTCGACGCGACGACGACCGGCGATCTGACCCAAGGTTCGACGATCATCACCAACGTCGCCAATCCCTCGATTGCCCTCCCGGGCCAGTCCGTCTCCGGTCAAGGGATACAGAATGGGACGAGCGTGGTCAGCGTCAACGACACCATGGTCAAGCTGACCCAGGCCGCCGCCGCGAGCGGGACGGGCGTCGCGCTGACGTTTGCCACGATGCAGTCCGGCGTCGGGTGGTCGGGTCCCCCTCCCGGTTCTGACTTCACCAACGTGGCGGCCTTCGTGCAGACGATCGGCTGGTACCCGCTCATCCCTTTCAAGTCCGGCAAGGACACGTCGGATTTCGACCTGCAGAGCGACGATGCCCTGTGGCTCGATTTCTCCGACGGAACGTGGACTGCGAGCGATTTCGCGACCGACTTCTCGAAATATTTCGGCATCCTCTACGCGCAGGACTTCACCAGCGCGGGCGGCGCCGGCTCGGCTCCGCTGCGCGATTCGAAGAGCCCTCTCGCCGTATCGTGGGTGGGGGGGCCCAACGGCACTGGCGCCATGCAACTCGCCTGTGCATCGTCGGTGGCCGATCCGGCACGCAATTTCTTCGTCCTGCTCCCGAGCCAGGAAAGTCCGGGCGTGTTGGGCCCCGGCAATCCTCTCGTGCGCGCCGTGGTTCAGTCGACCGGGATCACTTTGAGCGCCAACGCGACCCAAAATGGCGACGCGTTGCTGACCTTCACCAGCACGACCACAGGCGATCTGTTCGAAGGAATAACGGCGATCTTCAACGTCGCAGACCCGTCGCTCGTCCAGATCGGTCAGTCCGTATCCGGACAGGGAATCGCGACCGGCACCGTGGTAACCGACGTCAATGCATCGGCCGTCACCATCAATTGGCCTCCGACGTCTTCCGGCACGGCGGTCGCGGTGACCTTCGTCAGCACGACGACCGCGACGCTGATCCAAGACGAGGCCGCCGTCACCCTCGCTGACCCCTCGTGCGTCGTTGCGGGCCAAGCGGTCACCGGGACAGGAGTGCCGGCGGGCACGACCGTGGCGCGTGCGAGACAATACTACGCCGCAACCAGCTCGGTCGGCACGCCCACCGCGTTCTACGCGCCGCCGGCGAACACGAGCGTCGAGCTCTTCGTAGGCGTCTGGACCAGTTCGGCCAGCTACTTCCCCCAAGCGACGGTCCAGCCGTACTACACCGCCGAGATCATTGCTTCGACCAGTGCGGAGGGGGCGGTGTCGTGGGCGATCAAATCAGATCCGAAGGGAGCCCTGACCATCGATCCGAGCAACCCGTTCCGCATCGCCGTCGCAGCGCCTTCCGGTTAATCGGATCGCTGGCGGTTTCGGCCAGGTAAGGTTCGCCGAGGCCGGCGCACGGACCTCGCCGGCGTGCCCTCGCCAGCATGCCCTCGGCGCGAGACCAGGGATGCGAGCGGGTCAGCCGCGGGCTGAGCCTGAAACGGCAGTCTGTGGCGCCACCCGCTTCGCATAGATCGCCTCGATCTCCGTCGCGAAAGCACGCTCGATCGCCGGGCGCTTGTTCTTCAAGGTCGGCGTGATCAGGCCTTCCTGTATGGTCCACGGCTCCAAGGTCCAATGCACGGCTTTCGGCGTCGCGTAGGAGGGATAGGCCTTCACGGCGCGGGCGATGTGCCGCAGCAGCGATGCCGCCTCGGCCTCGGTGCCGCGCTGGCCGTGCGCCGCGAGCCGCGCCTGCTGCTCGGCCCAGCCCTTGGCATTGAGCACGACGATCGCGGCCAGGAACGGCCGGTTCTCGCCGATCACGATTGCCTGCTCGAACAGCGGATCGGTCAGGATCGCGGTCTCGAGATCGGCAGGCGCGATCTTCTCGCCGGTCGAGGTGACGAGGATGTCCTTGATCCGACCGGTGATGGTGATGCGTCCCGCATCGATGCGGGCCTGGTCGCCGGTGTGCAGCCAGCCGTCCGCTTCCTTGATCCGCGCGGTTTCCTCCGGCCGGCGCCAGTAGCCGAGCATCACGTTCGGGCCGCGCACCATCAGTTCGTCATTGTCGCCGATGCGCACCTCGATGCCGGGCAGGGCGCGACCGACGGTGCGCGGGTCGTTGTCGTCGGGCGTGTTGACGCTGACGACGGGCGAGGTCTCGGTCATGCCGTAGCCCTGCAGCACCTCGAGCCCGAGCGCCAGGAACAGCCGCACCACTGGCTCGGCGATCGGCGCGCCGCCGCTGACGGCGACCCGCAGCCGTCCGCCGAACCGGGCCAGCACCTTGGCGGCGACCAGGCGCCGCAGCAGCGGCCACGCGAAACGGTCGAACGCTGACAGGCTCGTTTCGCGCCCATGCTGCGCATCGAAGCGGCGGCCGCCGATCGCGATCGTCAGGTCGAGCAGCGCCCGTTCGAGCGGGTTTGCGGTCCCGCGATGATGCATGACCAGCGAGTAGATGCGTTCATAGATGCGCGGCACCGAGATCAGGATCGTCGGACGGACCTCCACCAGATCTTCGGACAATTGCTTCACCGACCGCGCATAGGCGATGCAGGCGCCGATGGCGATCGGGTAATAATAGCCCGCGGTGCGCTCGAACGTGTGCGACAGCGGCAGGAACGACAGGAACACGTCGTCGGTGTCGGCCGCGAGCCGTTGATGAATCGCCTTGAGGTTGGAGACGACGTTGTCGTGCGACAGCATCACGCCCTTGGGCCGGCCCGTCGTGCCGGAGGTGTAGACGATGGCGGCGAGGTCGTGCGGCGCGATGGCGGCCTGGGCGCCGGAAGGCGCGGCGTTGCCGGCTGCGTTCAACCACGCGTCCAGATCGACGAGGCGCGGATCGCCGGTCGGGCCAGCCGGTTGTCGGTCGGCGCAGACGATGCGCCGCAGTTCGGGAAGGGCCTCGCCGGCCGCCGCGATCTCCTCCCAGCGGGCGTCCGAATCGACCAGCAGCAGCCGGGCGCCGGAATCGGCGAGGATGTAGGCGATGCTGTCGGCGTTATCGACGGCGTGCATCGGCACCGGCACCAGGCCGAGCGACAGCGCCGCCTGGTCCATCGCGAGATGCGCGATCCCGTTCGGCATCAGGATGGCGATACGCTCGCCCCGGTCGAAGCCCTCGGCCGCAAGCGCCCGCCGCCAGCGGGCGACGACGAGATCGATCTCGCGCCAGCTGAAGCTCGCCCATCGGCCGCCTCGCGCGTCGAAATGGCGGTAGGCCGGCTTGTCCGGGCTCTGTGCGACGCGCCAGCGCCAAAGCTCGGGCAGGGTGGTGATGGCGGCCAGCGTGCCGGCCGCCATGGCGTGATCATCGATGGGATTTGATTGCTGCACGCCCGTCTCCGGCGATCCTGGACTCCGTTGCGAGCAGAAGCTCTGCAGCGGCGGATCGCGTCCGACGTTGACGTAGCGCAATCATCGCAAGGCAGGTCGCGCATCCGCGCATGGGAGCCCGGCCATCGCGGCAGGCCGGCACCGCAACGGACGCCGGACCGGTCGGAGCGTCCATCAGGCGCCCTGCGGGACCTTGTCGAGAAATCCGGTGACGCGCTGGATGCGGCCGTCGGCCAGCTCGACGAAATCCGTGCCCTGGATCGGGGCTTCCGCATTCTCGGGGCCGAGCTCCCAGGAAAATCGCAGATGAGGACCGTGGCCGTCCGCAGCGCCGACCAGGCGAAAGCGGAAGTCGGGAAAGCGCTGCTGCACGCCCGCGACCAGGCCATCCACCGCGTCGCGTCCTTCGCCGCGCATCATCGGGTCGACGTAGAGCGCATCCTTGGTCCAGTTGCGCGCGAGCACGGTGCCGCGCTGCGCGGCGTCGCGTTCGTTCCACAGCGCGATGTAGCTCTCGGCGATCTCGGTCGGGTTGGTCATCGGTGCTCTCCATGTTGTGAACGATGAGGAGCCCATCATCGCGCCCGGCGCGCAGCGAATCGATTACGTCGAACGTCATCTCATCCGGAATGACAGAACTGTAAGTTGCCGCCTGTTTGCGCGAGGCCTACGTCTCGCGCGGCGGCGGTGCGGGGAATGCGTCTCATGATGTCCGACACTTGGAAGTGGATTGCCGTCGCGATCTGCCTGGTGCTGTTCACGGCGGATACCGTGCTCAAGCCGCAGGACAAGCCCAATCGCATGGTCTTCTTCGAGCTGCATCGCGGTGAGAGCCCGACGATGATCGGCATGATGCGCGACGACCTCGTCAAGCTGCCGGGACGCGGCGCCAGCCGCATCCGCGATGCGCTGGCGCGTGGCGAGACGTTAACGGTCTGGCAATATGAATTAAAAAAGATTGAAGACGGCAGCTATCAGGAGGTGCCGGAGCGGCAGATCGAGCTCGGCGCCGCCGATGCGCCGCTCGTCACCTTCGGTGCGCGGATTCGGCTGCCCGATAATTAGTTCGATCCGCCGGGGCCGTGAGCGTCGGGAGGCCGATCGTCTCCCGGCTGCTGGCGCGATGTCGGCGCGACCTCGCTTCCCTCTCCCGATCAGACGGCGCGGTGCCGCCTGACCCCACCGCAGTCATTGCGGCGCAGGGCCAGGAGCGGACGGCACAAACTTGTGATTGCATCGACGGCCTCTCTTGACGTCGTCGCATGACGCCATGCCCGCGCGAGCCCTCACCCGCCATCGGGACCGCACCAGCGCCGCTGGGCCGGCGATCCGCGGGACTCGCCTCCCGCCCTGATTGGGGTGTGTCGTGCGAAAGCGCGGCCCCCGGGTTTCTCCGGAGTGCCGTTCGTGCCGCCGTGACGCCGCTGCCGCGCCGATGGGCGAATCATGCCGGGCCTCCGCCTTGCTCGTGGCGCGACCGCCATGTCCGGAACCAGCGTTCGGCCATTTTCGGTGGTAGCGACTCATTGGTGCAGCGGGCTTGCAACACTCGCGGTGAATTTGGCTTTGGTCGCTGCGCTCTCCTGGACAAAAACACGATCTCGAAACACGCTGCATGTGCGATTTGGATTTGGCCTTCGCGTTCCGGTTCTGCGGATGGGGTCGTGATTGCAAGGTCCACCGCAGTCCAAGCATCACAAGAAGCGCATCACACGAAGCGTGCCAAAGTCGGTCAGATCGGTTTCGCCGGGTTGCACTGGGGCTCGACATGAAATTCTGGACGGGATTGCTTGCGGTCGTTCTGTTGCTGTCGGGGGTCGGCGCCAGCCAGGCCGTGGTCCGGATCGCCGATGACCGCGGCGGCCGGATCGGAACCTATGTCGACAAGTACCAGGGCCTGCGGTCTTCCGGGGAGTACGTGATCATCGACGGGCTCTGCGCATCGGCCTGCACCATCGTGCTCGGCGCCATCCCGCACGAGAAGATCTGCGTCACCTCGCATGCCAATCTCGGTTTCCACGCCGCCTGGGATTTCGGCGCCAACGGCCGGGCCGTCACCAATCCCGAGGCGACCCAGATGCTGTACTCGATGTACCCGTCGCCGATCCGCCGCTGGATCACCCAGCGCGGCGGCCTGACGCCCCGGATGATCTTCCTGAAGGGCAAGGAGCTGCAGGCGATGTACAAGCCCTGCTACATGGATGCCCAGGCATCCTCGCCCTCGTCCTCGCATGTCGCGCCCAATGCGCCGGCCATCTCTCCGGCCGCGGCCAAGGCCTCCGCCTCCCATTGATAACGGCTGGCATTTGGGCTGATCGGCCGCCCGACTGCGGCGCTTGCCTGGACCGGTTGCGGGGCTTATCTGGAGTCTGAGGGGCGGGCCGCGTGGTCGGCTCCGGCCGATGAGTACGCCATCATGCAGCCTCTTTCAGCGCCGCAAGAGATACCGTCCGTGTCGCAAGCCCGGCGTCCCGCCGCCGTGCCGGCCATCGCGGCGGGGCTCGCGGCGATCGGGCTCGTCCTCGGGGCCGTGACGATGTGGGCGCAGTACGGGACCGCGGTGTTCTTCGAGACCCTCGCGGCCGGCTTGCAGGCCTGCTTCTGAGAGACAGTGAAGGAGCGCGCAATGCCGTCCAATATCACCCGTCCGCTGGTGATCGTCGGAGCCTTCGCCGCCAGCCTGGTGATCGGGCTGTCGCTGATGTTCCTCGTCATGGGCGGCGGACGCAACATCGCGGCGCCGGCGGCGATCGGCGGCCCGTTCCAGTTGACCGACCAGAGCGGTGCGGTCGTCACCGAGAAGAGCCTGGAGGGGCGGCCGACCCTGATCTTCTTCGGCTTCACCCATTGCCCTGACGTCTGCCCGACCTCGCTGTTCGAGATCTCCGAGGTGCTGCGCGCGATGGGCAAGGATGCCGACAGCGTCAACGCCTATTTCGTCTCGGTCGACCCGGAGCGCGACAATCCGGCCGCGATGAAGGATTACCTCTCTAGCTTCGACCCGCATCTCAAGGGCCTGACGGGCGATCCCGAGGTGCTGGCGAAGGTTCTCACCGAATACCGCGTCTATGCCAAGAAGGTTCCGCTGAAGGACGGCGACTACACCATGGACCACACCGCTTTGGTGTATCTGATGGATCGCAACGGCCGGTTCGTCGCGCCGTTCAACCTGAAGCGGACGCCCGAGGAAGCTGCGGCGGATCTCAAGAAATACCTCTGAGCGCGTTAACGCTCCAGCCGGGCGGCTGCCTCCCGGCCGAATCCAGCCTCGAATTTGCGCTGGGATGCTTTATAAGGCGGTGACCATCGGGACCGCTGATGCCGACCGTCTTGTCAAAGCCTGTGCAATCCACCCGTCTCGCCGTCGCCGGCGCGTTGCTGTGCTTCGCCCTCGCAGCAGCCGGCACCGAGGTGCGCGCCCAAGCGCCGGTGCGGCCGGTCGTCGAGGCGGCGCCGCAGGCCGTCCCTGGTTTCTGGGATCCGCGACGCCGGCCGGAGCGGCCTGATTTGTCGCGCCTCACCGTGATTCGGTTCCTGACCGAGACCGACTATCCGCCGTTCAACTTCACCGGCCCGGACGGCAATCCGGCCGGCTTCAACGTCGATCTTGCCAGGGCGATCTGCGACGAGATCAAGGTCACCTGCACCGTCCAGATGCGCCGGTTCGAAACCCTGCTCGACGCGCTGTCGTCCAACCGGGGCGATGCGATCATCGCCTCGATCGCGGTGACGCCGCAGATGCGGGCGCGGGCCGACTTCTCCGATCCGTATTACCGCGCGCCCGCGCGTTTCGTGTCCCGCCGCGACGCCGTCATGACCGAGATCCGCCCCGAATTTCTCGAGGGCAAGAAAATCGGTGCCGTCGCCGGCACCGCGCACGAGGCCTACCTCAAGGCGATGTTCACCGACGCCGAGATCAAGACCTATCCGAACGACGAAGCGCTGCGGCAGGCGCTGCGCCGCTCCGAGGTCGACCTGATCTTCGGTGACGGCATCTCGCTGGCGTTCTGGGTCAATGGCACCGATTCCGGCGATTGCTGCGCCTTTTCCGGTGGACCTTTCGTCGAAAGCCGCTATTTCGGCGAGGGCGTCGGCATCGCCGTGCGCAAGGGCAACGACCTCCTGCGCCAGGCGCTGAACTGGGCGCTGTTCCGGGTCTGGGAAAAAGGCCGCTACACCGATCTGTGGCTGCGCTACTTCTCGATCAGCCCGTTCTAGAGTTTCACCTGCCGGGTGGGCGAAGGCGTCATGCGCCCGGCCCGCCGTCGCTGCGCATCCACCGTCATTGCGAGGAGCGGAGCGACGAAGCAATCCAGAAGCCTTGTGACGGCTGGATCGCTTCGCTTCGCTCGCGATGACGCCCTGTGTTAGTTTTTTGCTCCTTCGAAACCGGTACTTCAGATGTCCACGATCGATCTCGTCCCGACCAGCCCGAGCGACCTGCGCGCGCTTGCCGAAAACTCCAACGCCTGGCCGTTCGAGCAGGCGAAGGCGATCGTCAACCGGCTGAAGAAGACGCCGAAGGACGAGGTGCTGTTCGAGACCGGCTACGGCCCGTCCGGCCTGCCGCACATCGGCACCTTCGGCGAGGTCGCGCGCACCACCATGGTGCGCCACGCCTTCCGCGTGCTGACCGAGGACAAGATCAAGACCCGCCTGATCGCGTTCTCCGACGACATGGACGGCCTGCGCAAGGTGCCGGACAACGTGCCGAACAAGGAGATGCTGGCCACGCATCTCGGCAAGCCGCTGTCGCGCATCCCCGATCCGTTCTCCAACGAGTATCCCTCGTTCGCCGCGCACAACAATGCCCGGCTGCGCGCCTTCCTCGACCGGTTCGGCTTCGACTACGAATTCGCCTCCTCGACCGAGTACTACACCTCCGGCAAGTTCGATGCGGCGCTGTTGCGCATGCTGGAGCGGCTGGAGAAGGTGATGGCGATCATGCTGCCGTCCCTGCGCGAGGAGCGCGCGGCGAGCTACTCGCCGTTCCTCCCCATTTGCCCGCGCACCGGGCTGGTGCTGTACGTGCCGATCGTCGAGCACGACGCCAAGGCTGGTACGATCTCCTATGACGATCCCGAGACCAAGGAGCGGATGACCGTTCCGGTCACCGGCGGCCATTGCAAGCTGCAATGGAAGCCGGACTGGGCGATGCGCTGGCACGCGCTCGGCGTCGACTATGAAATGGCCGGCAAGGACCTGATCGATTCGGTGAAGCTGTCGGGCAAGATCTGCGCGGCGCTCGGCGGCACGCCGCCGGAGGGCTTCAACTACGAGCTGTTCCTCGACGAGAAGGGCCAGAAGATCTCGAAGTCGAAGGGCAACGGCCTGACCATCGATGAGTGGCTGCGCTATGCCTCGCCGGAATCGCTGTCGCTGTTCATGTATCGCGAGCCCAAGGCAGCGAAGCGGCTGTATTTCGACGTCATCCCGCGCAACGTCGATGATTACCAGCAGTTCCTCGAGGGCTTCTCCAGGCAGGACGCCAAGCAGCAGCTCGGCAATCCGGTCTGGCACATCCATTCCGGCAAGCCGCCGAAGGCCGACATGCCCGTCACCTTCCAACTGCTGCTGACCTTGGTGTCGTCGTCGAACGCCGAGAATGCCGAGACCCTATGGGGCTTCATCGGCCGCTACCGGCCAGGCGTGACGCCGCAAACCCATCCCAAGCTCGATGCGATGGTCGGCTACGCGATCAACTACTATCGCGACTTCGTCGCGCCCACCAAGACGTTCCGCGAGCCGACCGAGGGCGAGCGCGTGGCGCTGCAGGATCTGCGCGACGCGTTGTCGAACCTGCCGGCGGAGGCGACGGCCGAGGACATCCAGAACGTGGTCTACGAGATCGGCCGCCGCGAGCCGTTCCTCGACCACGCCAAGAAGGGCAAGGACGGCCGCCCGGGCGTGTCGCTCGACTGGTTCAACATGCTCTACCAGGTGCTGCTCGGCCAGGAGAAGGGCCCGCGCTTCGGCTCCTTCGTCGCGGTCTACGGCCTGAACAATGCGGTGGCGATGATCGACGGGGCATTGGCACGCAGCGCGTAAGGCCAACGCTGGTCATGACACAAAAGGTGTCGTCCCGGCCTTGAGCCGGGACCTATAGCCACCGGCCAACATGTGGCGGAGGGTCTCCGCCATCTTCTCAACCAATCAGGATTCCGCGGTATGGGTTCCGCTTTCGCCGGGACGACGGCGGAATGCGCGGCGGCGCTTTCCACCGCCGCGCGGCGAGCGAACTACACCCCTTGCAGCACGAAGCGGCGGTCGAGCTTCTGCACCGGGCGGGCGTTCATCGGATACAGTTTGGCGAATTTCGCCACGTCGGCTTCCGCGACCGAGACCGGCTCGCTCAGCAGCAGCCATTCGACCACCTCCGAGCAGGGCGGCGTCGTCAGCGAGCCGGCATAGCGATAATAGGAGCGGCGCGCTGGCAGCATCATGTGGGGATTGATGCGCGGATCAGCCTTGACCGCGGGACCCTCCTTGTCCGGCATCGTCGCGACGATCTGCGCGAAGGCGGCGTTGGGGCGGCCGGTGGTCATGAGCACGCCGAGGACGGCGAGGCCGCCGGAGGCGGCGCGATGCACGAAATGCGCCTCCATCGGATAGTTCTTGCCGCCGATCTGGTGCTCGCTCGGACGATGGAAATGCACCTGCAGCAGCTTGTAGGTGGTGCCCTCGAGCTTCATGGTGCTGCTGCCATCGGCGAAGTTGAGCTGGATGGTGTGGCCGTTGTTGACGATGGTGTCGGCGGTCCTGGCCCAGTTCAGCCTGAAGTCGGGCAGCTGGGCCCGAGTCGAGTGCTCGATGTCGATGGGCGATTGCTGGGTGCCGACGCCGCAGACCTTGTTGGCCGCGTCGAGATCACCCCATTTGGCCGGTCCGGTCGCGCCCTCATAGCTCCAGTGCGGGGCGCCCTCGGCGGCGAAGCCCGGGGTGGCGCAGACGGGGCACAGGGCGAGCCCCGCCAGGGCCTTCAAGACGTGGCGGCGGTCCATGACAATCTCCAAAGGTTCAAGCGTGGGCATGATCGGCTGCGAATCGCGCGCAACAGGAAAGCCGAATCAGGTTAACTCTTGCTGAGGAACCGGTTGCACCCTCGCGAATTCGCCGTCGCTCGGATACAACCTGAGCGGGTCAGCCGCTGAACTGTCCCGGGCAAACGATGCTTGAGTTCGCCGCCCCCTGCCGATACGGTCGGCCGCTCCCGAAAACATCAGCAAACTCAAGCTCAAGCCAGGACCGCGCGAAGGTGCCCAAAATCTACAAAATCTGCTCAGCTTCGGCCTGGCGCGAGGCGGAGCGGCTGGGCGTGTACCGCGGCAGCGCGGACGATCTGCGCGACGGGTTCATCCATTTTTCGACCGCCTCCCAGGTGCCGGAGACGGCGCGGAAGCACTTCTCGGGGCAGAGCGCGCTGTTCCTGGTCGAGGTCGAGGCGGATGCGCTGGGGGCAGGCTTACGCTGGGAGCGCTCGCGCAACGACGAGCTGTTCCCGCATTTGTATGGCGAGCTCGATCTCGGCGCCGTGACCGCCGTTCACCAGATGCACAGCCGTGCCGATGGCGGCCACGACCTTCCGGAATTGAAGCCGTGATCCGCGCTTTCGACCAGCTCTCGCTGCCGCTGCTCCGATGGCTCGACGCCGAGGATGCGCACCGGCTCGCCATCCAGGGCCTGAAGCTGCTGCCGGCGATCAAGCCGCGACCGGATGATGCCAAGCTCGCGGTGCGCGCCTTCGGGCTGAACTTCCCTAACCCGGTCGGCATGGCCGCCGGCTTCGACAAGAACGCCGAGGTGCCGGACGCGCTGCTGCGGCTCGGCTTCGGCTTCGTCGAGATCGGTTCGGTGACCCCGCGGCCGCAGAGCGGCAATCCGCGCCCGCGGCTGTTCCGGCTGGAGCGCGACGAGGCGGTCATCAACCGCATGGGCTTCAACAATGACGGCGCCGAGATCGTGCTGCGCCGGCTGGCCGGCCGCGCTCATCAGGGCGGCATCGTCGGCGTCAATGTCGGGGCCAACAAGGATTCGGCCGACCGCGTCGCCGACTATGTCCGGCTGATCGAGACCTTCGCGCCAGTGGCGAGCTATTTCACCGTCAACATCTCCTCGCCCAACACGCCGGGCCTGCGCAATCTGCAGCAGGCCTCGCAGCTCGACGAGCTCTTGTCCAAGGTGCTCGAGGCGCGCGACCGTATCAGGCGGAAATCCGGTGACACCCCGGTTCTGCTCAAGATCGCCCCCGATCTCAGCCTCGCCGAGCTCGACGACGTCGTCCACGTCGCCCGCTCGCGCGGCGTCGACGGCATGATCGTGTCGAACACGACGCTCGCCCGGCCGAGCTCGCTGCGCGAGCAGTTGCGCGCCAGGGAGCAGGGCGGCCTGTCCGGGCGGCCGCTGTTCCGGCTGTCGACCCGCATGGTGGCCGAGACCTTCGTGCGCGTCGAAGGCGCGTTCCCGCTGATCGGCGTCGGTGGCATCGACACCGGCGGCGCCGCGCTGACCAAGATCCGCGCCGGCGCCAGCCTGATCCAGCTGTATTCCTCGCTGGTCTACAAGGGCCTCGGCCTGGTCGAGAGCATCAAGGCCGACCTGACCTCGACCCTGCTGCGCACGGGACGCGATTCGCTGTCGGAGATCGTGGGCGCCGATGCCGCCACGATCACCGCCGAGGATTGGCCGGTCTAGCGCGCGGTCTATCGTCGACAAAGAATGTAGGGTGGGCAAAGCGCAGCGTGCCCACCATTTGCACGTCAAGGAAGGCGGCGGGAACGCTGCGCTTCGCCGCCCTACGACCCTCATGATTTCCCGAACGACGCCCGCAACAGCGCCGGATAGCGCGCGGCCTGGAAGCCGCCGCGGGCCGCGTAGAAGCTCAGCATCGCGATCCACAGGCCCGTATTGCCGAAGCCGCGCAGCGCCAGCCAGGTGCCGAGGAAGACGACCAGCGCCGCCACCATGAGGTTGCGCATGTCGCGCGCCCAGGTGGCGCCGATATAGACGCCGTCGAATGCGAAGGCGAACACCGACAGCAGCGGCGACGCCACCACGAACGGCAGGTAGTCGCGCGCCGCACGGCGCACGGCATCGCTTGCCGTCATCACGTCGATCAGCACCGGCCCGAACAGCGCGAAGATCGCGGCCACCGCGAGCGCGAAGCCGAAGCCCCAGGTCAGCACCAGCCTCGTGGCGCCGGCGAAGGCGTCCTTGTTGCGCGCGCCGAACGCGTAGCCGCAGAGCTGCTCGGCGGCATTGGCGAGCCCGTCGAGGAAGAAGGCGGCCACCAGCAGGAAATTGTTCAGCACCGCGTTTGCGGCGAGCGTCGTGTCGCCGGCGCGCGCGCCTTGCGAGGTGAAGAACAGGAAGGCCACGATCATCGCCGCGGTGCGGATCATGATGTCGCGGTTGACGGCCATCATGTGCATCAGCTTGGCGCGGTCGAGCAGCGCCGCACGCGACATCCGGGCGTCGGCCTTGACCAATCGGCGCGCCAGCACGAGGCCGATCGCGACACCGACCGTTTCCGCGATCACGGCGGCGATCGCCGCGCCGGCGATGCCGGCCTGCAGCACCTGGACGAACAGGATGGTCGCGGCCATGTTGATCAGGTTGATCGCGACCTGAACGCCCAAGGCCAGCCGCGCACGCGCCAGTCCGACCAGCCAGCCGAGCAGCACGTAGTTGGCGAGCGCCAGGGGCGCCGACCAGATCCGGACGATGAAATAGCTGTGGGCCGCGCTCAGCACGGCGTCGCTGCCGCCCATGATGTCGAAGATGATCGCGCCCAGCGGCAGTTGCAGCGCGATCAGGCTGACGCCGATCAGCGCGGCCAGCACGAGGCCGCGGACCAGGACCATCAGGATCTCGTCGGTCTCGCCGGCGCCGAGCGATTGCGCAGTGAAGGCGAGCGTGCTGGCGCGGAGGAACGCGAACAGCCAGAAGAGGCAGTCGAAGATCACCGAGGCCATGGCGACGCCGCCGAGCATGGCCGCTTCACCGAGCCTGCCGATCGCTGTGGTCGAGACGATGCCGATCAGCGGCGTGGTCAGATTGGCGATCATCGCGGGGCCCGCGATGTCGAACACCTGCGCAGTCGTGACTTTGGCTGAAGCGGTCAAGAACGGCTCTTTGATTGGCGAAACGCGCGACACGCGCGTCTCTGCCGTTCTTAGCGACCTTTCGCGTCTCCCGGCTAGAGGTCGATACTCATGCCGTCATGCGCGGCCACGTGGTCGATGCGGTCCAGCCGGCCCAGCATGTCGTCGCTCATATGGGTGAGCACCAGCCGCTTCGGCCTGATAGCATCGAGATGCGCCTCCAGCGTCGCGAGGCTGAGATGGTTCTTCACCGCCTTGTCGTAGGTATAGGCCTCGGCGATCAGCAGGTCGGCGTCGCGGCCGAGCGGGATCAGGCTGTCGGTCCATTCGGTGTCGGCGGTATAGGCGACGACCTTGCCTTCCGCCTCGATGCGGTAGCCGAGAAACGGCCCTCCGGAGTTGCCGTGCACCACCGCAAACGGCGTCACGCTGATGTCACCGAAGCGCATCGTCTCCTCGGGCACCAGCTCGATCACCGACAGCTCGAAATTGCGCGGCGTCGTCGACGAATGCTCGAACAGCGCTTCCATCACCTGCGTCAGCCGCGCCGCGATGCCGGCGGGGCCGGCGATCACCAGCGGCGTCGTTCGCCGTGAGAACTGCGCATCGAGCAGCAGGAACGGCAGGCCGGCGAAATGATCGCCATGGAAATGCGTGATCAGAATCAGTTCGATCGCGTTGCAGGCGATGCCGAGCCGCTTCAGCGCCGGCAGCGACGAGGCGCCGCAGTCGATCAGCAGGTTGGTGCGCTGGCCGGTCAGATGGAAGCAGGTGTTGGACCTGCCGCCCGATCCGAACGCGTCGCCGCAGCCGACGAAGCGGAGCTGCATCGGCTGCGGCTCTCTATCGGCCGCGCGGGGCGAACAGCCGCGACAGGAACCAGATCGGGATCACGATCACGGCGCCGAGCAGGAAGTAGCGCCAGAGCCAGTTGAAGGCGTCGAAACCGAGCTCGTACAGCCGGATGAACAGCAGCCGGATGCTGTGCAGGATGTTCAGCGGATCGAAGCCGATGGCCGACAGCACCACGCCGACCAGGATCGACAGCAGCACCAGCCGGAACGCGACCGACAGCGGCGAGCCGCCGAGAAAACGGTACAGGCCATCCGAGCTGCGGGCGCGGGCCGGATAGTCCCTGACGTCGTTCGACATGGCATCGTCTCCAGGCGGGTTCGTCGGATTCGCGAGCCCGATTATAAAGCACGGCAGGGCAGGTGGGGAACCCGGCTCAGCGCCGCAAGCCGGTTGCCGGCATTTAATGTTCCTCCGCGCTGCCGGACATTTGCGGATCGCCGCGCATTTCAATGCTGTCATGGCCGGGCTTGACCCGGCCATCCATCTTTCGAGTGAGGATGGATGCCCGGGCCTTCGCCGTGCCGAAGCGGCTACGGCCGCGCAGGCGGGTCAAGCCCGGGCATGACGAGTCCCCTATTGTCAGGCCATTTTGGGGTCTAGACACGCGAGACGCTGTCACGCCAGCGCCTCGCTCTTCAGCAGGCGCTCCAGCGTCTCCAGCCGGTCGGCGTCGCGCGGCGGCTTGTCCCAGCGCAGCCGGCTGATGCGCGGAAAGCGCATCGCGATGCCGGATTTGTGCCGCGGCGAGCGCTGCAGGCCCTCGAACGCCACTTCGAGCACAAGGCCCTGCTCGGGCTCGTGCACGACATGCCGCACGGGACCGAACTTCTCGGTGGTGTTGCGGCGGACGAAGCGGTCGATCTGCAGGAGCTCCTCGTCGGTGAAGCCGAAATAGGCCTTGCCGACGGGGACGAGCTGATCGCCGCCGTCTCCTGCCGTCCAGACGCCGAACGTGTAGTCGGAGTAATAGGACGAGCGCTTGCCATGGCCGCGCTGCGCATACATCAGCACGGCATCGATGATGTGCGGATCGTGCTTCCACTTCCACCATTGCCCCTTGGGACGGCCGGGCAGATACAGCGCGTCCCGCCGCTTCAGCATCACGCCTTCGACCGCCTCGGCATCGTCGCCGGCACCGGCCGAGGCGGGATTGGCACGCGCAGCCTTCAGCTCGTCCCAGGTCGCGAACGCAATCGTCGGCGACAGGTCGACGCGCGGGTCATCCAGACGCCGGATGAACGCTTCGAGCCGCTCGCGCCGCTGTTCGAACGGCAGCTCGCGCAGATCGTGCTCCTCATCGCCGAGCAGGTCGTAGGCGCGCAGGTGGATCGGATACTCCTTCATCAGCTTCGGCGATACCGTCTTGCGGTTCAGCCGCTGCTGCAGCACGTTGAAGCTCTGCACGCGACGGTCGCGCACCACCAGCAGCTCCCCGTCGAGCGCGCCGGGCAGATGCAGCGAGGGCAGCAGGTCCGGGAAGCTTGCCGTGATGTCCTCGCCGCTGCGCGAATACAGCCGCGTGACGACGCGGCCATCGGCCTCGCGGCCGCTCACTGCCTGCACGCGGATGCCGTCCCATTTCCATTCCGCGATGTAGTCGGCTGCCTTCATGTTGGCGAAGTCGTCGTCGTCGACGGCATGCGCCAGCATCACCGGCCGGAACGGCGCGGGATCGCGATTGACCGGCTTGTCGCCGCGGCCTTCCAGCCAGGCGAACAGGTCGAGATAGGGCGGCGCGAGGCCCGGCCAGATCAGCTCGACCTCGTGCGGGTCCTTGTCGCCGAGGGCGGCGGCCGCGGTCTTGGCGAGGCGCGCGGAGATGCCGATGCGCAACGCGCCGGTGACGAGCTTCAGCAGTGCCCAGCGCCCAGTTTCGTCGAGTTCATCCAGCCATTGCGCGAGCTGCCGCGGCATCTCGGTCTTGCCGAGCGTGCGCAGGGTGGTGACGACCTCGGTCAGCGTCGGCGGTGGCGGGTTGTTGTGGCCTGCGGCGTGCGATCCGGGTGTGTGCGCTTCAGGGAAACCGCCTGTGTGGCACCCCCCTCCCTGACCCTCCCCCACAAGGGGGGAGGGAACGGAGAGAGCGGAGCTCGGAGGGGCAAGAGCACTTTTCGAGCTGCCGTTCGCTATCGAATGAGATGCAAACTCCGGGTCCCACTCGGCTCCCTCCCCCCTTGTGGGGGAGGGCTGGGGAGGGGGGTACCCGGAAACGAGCTGCTTATTAGGAGCGCCCTTCGGCCACATCAGCGCGACCGTCTCCGAGAGATCGCCGACATAGTCATACGATAGCGCGAACAGCACCGGATCGGTGCGCGCGGCGATGAGATCGCGGATCAGCGCCGGCTTGGCGTGCTTGAACGACAGCGCGCCGGTCAGCGCGCCCAACGCGTAGCCGCGATCGGGATCCCCGACCTCGCGGAAATACGCCGTCAGCAGCCGCAGCTTGTTGTTGCGGCCGGGCTCGTAGGCGAGGCGGTCGAGCAGCTCGGCGAAGCGGTTCATGCCTCGGCGTCCTCCGTCGCCGCCACTTCGCTCTCCTCCTCGTCGCCGTAGCCGACCAGGTCGAGCGGCCGCGCGGCAAGCCCGCGCGACTGGCACCAATGCACCAGCGCGTCCTCCTGCCCATGGGTGACCCACACTTCGCTTGCGCCGGTCGCCGCGATCGTCGCGGTCAGCCCGTCCCAGTCGGCATGGTCCGAGATCACCAGCGGCAGCTCGATGCCGCGCTGCCGGGCCCTGGCGCGCACCCGCATCCAGCCCGAGGCGAAGGCGGTGACGGGATCGGGAAAGCGCCGGGTCCACAGGTCGGAGGTCGCGCTCGGTGGCGCAAGCGTGATGGTGCCGGCAAGCTCGGCCTTCTTGACGCCCTTCACAGGCCGCAACTCGCCCAGCGCGATGCCCTTGTCCTGATAGTAGCGCGTGATCTTCTCCATCGCGCCATGCAGGTAGATCGGCCGATCATAGCCGGCCTCGCGGATCAGCGCGATCACGCGCTGCGCCTTGCCGAGCGAATACGCGCCGACCAGATGCGCGCGCTCGGGAAACAGCGCCACCGACGCCAGCAGCTTGTTGACCTCCAGCGCCGCGTCGCCATGGCGGAACACGGGCAGGCCGAACGTGGCCTCGGTGATGAAGACGTCGCATTGCACGAGCTCGAACGGCGCACAGGTCGGATCGCGCGCATCCTTGTAGTCGCCGGAGGCGACGATGCAGGTCCCGCCGCAGGACACCTTGATCTGCGCCGAGCCCAGCACATGGCCCGCCGGGTGGAAGCCCACGGTGACGTCGCCGAGCCTGATCTCCTCGCCATAGCGGATCGGCTGCGTGTTGCCGGCAAAATTCTCGCCATAGCGCAGCCGCATGATGTCCAGCGTCTCCTGCGTCGCCAGCACGGCGCCGTGGCCGGCACGGGCATGATCGGAATGGCCGTGGGTAATCAGCGCCCGCTCGACCGGGCGCACGGGATCGATGTGAAAGCCGCCGGCCTTGCAGCACAGGCCGGACGGAACGGGCAACAGAATGTCTTGCGGGCGCATCAAGTTCATATAGGTCTCGTCAGCCGGATTTTCAGTCTGTCCCATTCCCGGCCGGGATGCGCGGGCTTGACCCGCGCATGCATCTCCTGGAATGACAGCCCGCCCAGACCACGGTTCCAGCATGCCCCACCGGTTCTTCCTCTCCTCCGGCGACCTGATCGCCGACCGCCGCTACGAGTTCGCCCGCGACCTGCAATTGAAGGGCGATCTGGCCGCGGCCGCGGAGGTGATGGAGCAGGCCATCGAGGTCGCGCCGAACTTCGCCTCGGCGTGGTTCGAGCTCGGCCAGATCAGGATTGCGCTCGGCGAAACCGACAAGGCGGTCGCCGCGTTCCAGAACGCCCGGGGCGCCGATCCGGATGACCGCCATGGCGCCGGCGTGCGGCTGATGCAGCTCGGTGCCGCGCCGCTGTCGGATATGCCGAAGGCCTATGTGCAGTCGCTGTTCGACCAATACGCGCCGCGCTTCGAGTCCGAGCTGATCGAGCGGCTCAACTACCGGGCGCCGAACATCCTGTTCAAGGCCGTGCTCGCGGTGCGCGCGGCTGAGCGCAAGCCGGCCTACTTCAAGCGCGCGATCGATCTCGGCTGCGGCACCGGGCTGGGCGCGGCGGCGTTCGCCAAGAATGTCGACAGCATCATCGGGATCGACCTGTCGGCCGGCATGATCGCGGAAGCGCGCGCCACCGGGCTCTATGCCGGGCTCGAGGTCGACGATATGACGGCAGGGCTGGCGCGCCAGGACGATGCGTCTGCGGATCTCATTCTTGCTGCCGATGCGATGGTCTATGTCGGCGACCTCGGCCCGGTGTTGCGCGAGGCGCAACGTGTGCTGATGCCGGGGGGGCTGCTGACCTTCACCGTCGAGACCCATGACGGCGACGGTGTCATCATGGGCAAGGGGCTGCGCTATGCCCATG
Source organism: Bradyrhizobium sp. SZCCHNS3002 (assembly GCF_032377435.1). Classification (NCBI taxonomy): domain Bacteria; kingdom Pseudomonadati; phylum Pseudomonadota; class Alphaproteobacteria; order Hyphomicrobiales; family Nitrobacteraceae; genus Bradyrhizobium; species Bradyrhizobium sp. SZCCHNS3002. Next base: position 241,566 of record NZ_JAUHHY010000004.1, on the reverse strand, counting down.
GCGCGGAATATGTCCGTGGCGTGATTGCGGCCGCGGGATTGAAGCTGGCCCATCTCGCGCCGGCGTCGCCGCGGACCGAGGAGCAATTGCCGGTGCGCGGCCTGGCCGTGGTCGCCACCAGGACTTGAGTCTACACGCTATTGAATGCGCTGCACGCGGCGTCCAATGCGGCAACTTCGCTCTTGCCGCAGCTCTCCCGATGCCAAAAAATGCCGGCAGTCCAGGGAGAGACAAAAATGAAAAAACATCTGACGCGGCGCGATTTCTGCGCCACCGCGCTTGCGACCATCGGCGCCTCGACGATCGCGTCGCCCTATGTCTGGGCCGCCGAGAAGAAGTATGACGCCGGCGCCAGCGATACCGAGATCAGGATCGGCCAGACCATTCCGCATTCCGGCCCCGGCTCGCTGTATGGTGTGCTCGGCCGTGTCGGCGAGGCCTATTTCCAGATGCTGAACGAGCAGGGCGGCATCAATGGGCGCAAGGTCAAGTTCCTGACGATGGACGATGCCTATAGCGCGCCGAAATGCGTCGAGGCGACCCGGCGGCTGGTCGAGCAGGACGAGGTGCTGGCGCTGTACGGCTCGCTCGGCACCGCGCCGCAGACCGCCGTGCACAAATACCTCAACTCCAAGGGCGTGCCGCAGCTCCTGCTCAACACCGGCGCCTCGAAGTGGAACGACCCCAAGAACTACAAATGGACCATGGCCGGCCTGCCGCTGTATCCGACGGAGGCGCGCATCCTCGCCAAGCATGTGCTGAGCGTGAAGCCGGAAGCCAAGATCGGCATCCTCTATCAGAACGACGATTTCGGCCGCGATTTCCTGGGACCGTTCAAGAAGGTGCTGGCCGACGCCGGCGGCAAGGCGCAGGTGATCATGGAGCAGACCTATGATCTCACCGAGCCGACGGTGGACTCCCAGCTCATCAACCTGTCGAAGTCCGGCGCCGACGTGTTCTACAACATCACCACCGGCAAGGCGACGTCGCAGTCGATCCGCAAGGTGGCCGAGCTCGGCTGGAAGCCGCTGCAACTGCTGTCGGCCGGCTCGACCGGCCGCTCGATTCTCTCGGCCGCCGGACTCGAGAACGCCAAGGACATCGTTGCCATCCGCTACTCAAAGGATGCCGGCGTGCCGCAATGGAAGGACGACCCGGACGTCAAGGGGTTCGAGGCGCTGCGCGCCAAGTACCTGCCCAACATCGATCCCGACAACACCATCGCCTATGCCGGCTACGGCCAGGCGGTGTCGATGGGCGAGATCCTGCGCCGCTGCGGCGACATGCTGACCCGCGAGAACGTGCTCAAGCACGCCACGACGCTCGCCGGCTTCCACTCGCCGTTCTTCCTCGATGGCGTCAACTACGCCTACACGCCGGACGACTACACGCCGATGAAGACGCTCTACATCTCGATCTTCGACGGCAAGGACTGGAGCATCTCCGAGAAGCCGATGACAGAGTAGGGATTTTCCCTCCATCGGATGATGGCACCGGAGCTGTGGCCGCACTCTCCGGTGTCGTGCCGGCGAGCGCAGGGACCCATACCGCGGGGTCAATCGGTGAGGCGTCACTGCAAGTCATCGTCCCATAAAAGCCGGTGGCTATGGGTCCCTGCGTTCGCAGGAACGACAAAGGAGTTTGCTGAGGCGCTGGTGCGCTTCAGCATGGGCTGGGCCGACGGCGGAGGTGGTCGAGGCAATCGAGTGTTATCGCCCCGACCCTCGACGAACCGCGCGTGACTGCCTACCTTCCCCCGGTGCCGCCCCGCGTCTCACCAGTCCCGTCCGACGACAGCGCCGCGCTGCCTGACCATTTCGCAAAATGGTTCGCGGCGCGCGGCTGGGCGCCGCGCGCGCATCAGCTCGCGCTGCTCGACAAGGCGCGGGCCAACCGGTCTGCACTGCTGATCGCCCCGACCGGTGCCGGCAAGACGCTCGCCGGGTTCCTGCCAACCTTGGTGGAATTGGGCTCGGCCTCTGCGTCGAATGACCGATCTGCTCGCGCCAAACAATCCGCTCTCTCCTCTCCCTCCCCCCTTGTGGGGGAGGGGCCGGGAGGGGGGCCTCCGGCGGAAGTATCGATGGGTCCCGCGCCTTCCCGCCGGTACGCCTCGCACGAATCCGGCGAGTCCACTGCCGCGGATCCCGATCCTTCGTCTTCGCGGGTAGCAGGAACCAACCGGGCAGCTGCAAAGGTGATTTCAACGGGGCGATCCGTCGTTCGCTCCGCCGGCCTGCACACGCTCTACATCTCCCCGCTCAAGGCGCTCGCGGTCGACATCGCGCGCAATCTCGAGGCGCCGATCTCCGAGATGGGCCTGCCGATCAAGGTCGAGACCCGCACCGGCGACACGCCGGTGTCGCGCCGGCAGCGGCAGCGCCGTTATCCGCCGGACATCCTGCTGACGACGCCCGAGCAGATGGCGCTGCTGCTGTCGTCGGACGATGCGCCGTTCCTGTTTTCCTCGCTGAAGCGCGTCGTGCTCGACGAGCTGCATGCGCTGGTCACCTCCAAGCGCGGCGATCTGTTGTCGCTCGCGCTGGCTCGGCTGTGGCGGCTTGCGCCGGACATGCGCATGATCGGCCTGTCGGCGACGGTCGCTGAGCCCGAGCAGCTCGCGCGCTTCCTGGTGCCGCAGCCGAGGGGCGGCATCGCTGCGGCCGACGTCGTGGTCGCCGGCGGCGCCGCGCCGCCGGTGGTCGAGATGCTCGACACGCAGGAGCGGCTGCCATGGGCCGGCCACAGCGCGCGCCATGCGCTGGCCGAGATGTACGAGCTGATCAAGCAAAACAAGACCACGCTGGTGTTCGTCAACACCCGCAGCCAGGCCGAGATGCTGTTCCAGGAATTCTGGCGCATCAACGACGACAACCTCGCCATCGCCCTGCATCACGGCTCGCTCGACGTCGCGCAGCGCCGCAAGGTCGAGGACGCGATGTCGGCCGGCCGGCTGCGCGGCGTCGTCTGCACCTCCTCGCTCGATCTCGGCGTCGACTGGGGCGACGTCGACCTCGTCATCAATGTCGGCGCGCCCAAGGGCTGCTCGCGGCTGATGCAGCGCATCGGCCGTGCCAATCACCGGCTCGACGAGGCTTCGCGGGCGGTGCTGGTGCCGGCCAACCGCTTCGAGGTGCTGGAATGCTCGGTGGCGATCGACGCCATCGCCGACAATGCGCAGGACACGCCGCCGCTGCGCATCGGCGCGCTCGACGTGCTGGCTCAGCACGTGCTCGGCTGCGCCTGCGCCGAGCCGTTTCTCAGCGACGAACTCTATGCGGAGGTGATCACCACCGCGCCCTATGCGTCGCTGTCGCGGGCCGATTTCGACGACGTCGTCGACTTCGTCGCCACCGGCGGCTACGCGCTGAAGACCTATGAGCGGTTCGCGCGCATCAAGCAGGATGCGAAGGGCCGCTGGCGCGTCGCCAATCCCAAGGTGCGGCAGAGCTATCGCTTGAACGTCGGCACCATCGTGGAAGAAGCGATGCTGAAGGTGCGGCTGGTGCGCGCGCGCGGCGGCGGCACGGGAGCGACCGGCGCGATCGCGCGCGGCGGCCGGCTGCTCGGCGAGATCGAGGAGGCGTTCATCGAAGGCCTCACGCTCGGCGACACTTTCGTGTTCAGCGGCGAGATCGTGCGCTACGAGGCGCTGGCCGAGGACCAGGTCTATGTCAGCAGGGCCAACGACTCCGATCCGAAGGTGCCGTCCTATATGGGCGGCAAGTTTCCGCTGTCGACCTATCTCGCCGAGCGCGTGCGCGGCCTGCTCGACGACCGCACGGCCTGGAGCGCGTTGCCGGAGCAGGTGCGCGACTGGCTGTCGTTGCAGAAGTACGTGTCGCGCATCCCGGCCCGGCGCGAATTGCTCGTCGAGAGCTTTCCGCGCTCCAACAAGCACTACATCGTCTGCTATCCGTTCGAAGGCAGGCTCGCGCATCAGACGCTCGGCATGCTGCTGACGCGCCGGCTCGAGCGGGCGCGCGCCCGGCCGCTCGGCTTCGTCGCCAATGAATATGCGCTTGCGGTGTGGGGGCTCGGCGACATGTCGCTGATGGTCAAGCAGGGGCGGCTCGACCTCGCCGCTTTGTTCGACCCGGATATGCTCGGCGACGATCTCGAGGCATGGCTCGCCGAATCCGCGCTGATGAAGCGCACGTTCCGCTCCTGCGCCATCATCTCCGGCCTGATCGCGCGGCGGTCGACCACCGAGGAGAAGACCCGCCGCCAGGTGCTGTTCTCGACCGATCTGGTCTACGACGTGCTGCGCCGGCATCAGCCCGATCACATGCTGTTGCGCGCGGCGCGCGCCGATGCCGCCACCGGCCTGCTCGATCTGAAGCGGCTCGGTGATATGCTCCAGCGCATCGAGGGACGAATCACCCATCGGGAACTCGATCGCGTCTCGCCGCTGGCGGTGCCGGTGATGCTGGAAATCGGCCGCGAATCCGTCTATGGCGAGGCCGCCGACGAGCTCCTGGCCGAGGCTGCCGAGGAACTCGTGAAGGAAGCGATGGGGTAGTTGATAGTTGGGGCACGCAATGCGCGGCGCAGCAGGTCTACTCCCTCTCCCCTTGTGGAGGAGGGCCGGGGAGGGGGGCAGCCCCGAGGAGCGGCCGTCGTGAGTCTTCCGATCGCCATCGCCTCGGCTCATCCCGATCAGCACGGTGGTGCGCAGCGCGGCCGCTCCGCCGCGCTCGAGATCGCCGGCCTGTCGCTGCGCGTCGATCTCTCCGGCGCGCTGGTATGGGACGCGCAGCAGTTGCTCGTTGTCTCCGACCTGCATCTGGAGAAGGGCTCGAGCTACGCCTCGCGCGGCACGCTGCTGCCGCCGTTCGACACCATCGCGACGCTCCAGCGCCTTGCCTCGGTGATCGCACACTACAATCCGCGCACCGTGATCGCGCTCGGCGACAGCTTTCATGATCGCGATGCGCATACGCGCCTGACCGGCGACGACCGCGCTGCGATCGCAAATCTCCAGGTCGGCCGCGACTGGGTCTGGATCACGGGCAACCACGATCCGGCGCCGCGCGGTATCGGCGGCGAGGTTGCGGACGAGATCACGTTGGGCGCGGTGACGTTCCGCCACGAGCCGACCGGCGCGCGCGGCGAGATCGCCGGCCATCTGCATCCCAAGGCGCGGGTGGCGACGCGGGCGCGCACTTTGGAGCGCCGCTGCTTCGTCTCCGACGGCGAGCGCGCGGTGATGCCGGCGTTCGGCGCCTATGCCGGCGGCCTGAGCGTGCGCGACGCAGCCTTCGCCAGGCTGTTCCCGAAGCGTGCTTTCGTCGCGCATGTGCTGGGAGATACCCGGCTGCACAGCATCGCCGCGGCGAGGTGCTATTAGTTCAGTGGATGGTCGGGAGTCGAAATTCGGAGTTGGACTGACCATGCCGGCGACGAACTCCGCCGCGCTCTCTCCCCCGCTTGCGGGGGAGAGTTGGAGAGGGGGCGCCACGCGCACCGCCGTTGGAGCGGCCCCCCTCCCTAGCCCTCCCCCGCAAGCGGGAGAGGGGACGCACCGCCCGCGGGGCGTAACGGTTGCAGAAGTCGCGAGCGAACGCAGCTACGCCGCCTTCGCCTGCACCTTCTCGCAGAACTCGGCCAGCCGGTCCGCGAGCCGCAGCGTCGCCGGGCTGGCGTCCGGCGAGGCGACCAGCGCGACCTCGGTGCGGTCGATCGGCGCAAAGCCTTCGCGGGCCGTCAGCACGCGGTGCTCCGCCTGCACCGACATGTCGGAGAGAATGCTCAGCCCCATCCCGGCGGCAACCGCGGCCTGGATACCGGCGAGGCTCGACGATGTGTAGGCCATGTGCCAGGCGCGTCCCTCGCTCTCCAGCGCATGGATCGCGCGGGTGCGATAGATGCAGCCGAGCGGGAAGCCGATCAGCGGCAGCGAGCGGGCATCGAGGCTGACCGGATGGCTCTTGCTGGTCACCCAATAGACCTGCTCCGGCCATGCCGCGATCGCCGCGTGTGAGTCGTCGGCGCCGCGCTTGAGCAGCGCCAGATCGAGGTCGCCGCGCTCGATGTCGCGCTTGAGGTTGAGGCTCTGGTCGGCACGCACGTCGAGCCGCAGATCGGGATGGGCGCGCGAGAACGCCGCGAGCAGTTTTGCGAGGCGGTAGGCGGCAAAGTCTTCGGGGATGCCGAGCTTGACCGCGCCGGCCGGACCCGGCCGCGCGACGACGTCGCGGGCCTCCTCGGCGAGCGCTAGCAGGCGGCGGGCGTAGGACAACAGCCGCTCGCCGGCCTCGGTCGGTATGACCGCGCGGCCGTCGCGGTTGAGCAAGGTCTGGCCAAGGTCGTCCTCGAGCCGCCGGATCTGCTGACTGATGGTCGACTGCGTACGGTGGACGCGCTCGCCCGCGCGGGTGAAACCGCCCGCCTCGACCACCGAGACGAAGCTGCGCAACAGGTCCAGATCGAGCATTCCTGGCCTCCATTTGGAAAACCACTGAGTTTCAGTCTATCATTTAATTTCCAGATGGGAAAGAACAGCCCTACATCGAGGACGAAGGAGATCCCCGATGTCGTCCGTATCCTCCGTTGCGGTGACCCCCGTGAAGTCGAACCTGCTGCCGCTCGAGATCGGCCTGTTCTGCCTGCTGTGGAGCTTTGCTTTCGTCGCCGGCAAGATCGGCGTCACCTATTGTCCGCCGCTCCTGCTGCTCGCGGCGCGGTTCTCGCTCGCCGGCGTGCTCGTTCTCGCGGTGCCGGCTATCCGGGGCGAGCTGCGCATGAGCTGGCGCGATGCGGCGGTGTTCGCGATCATCGGCATCGCCAACAACGCACTCTATCTCGGCCTCGGCTATACCGGCTTGCAGACGGTGTCGGCGGGGCTCGGCGGCCTGATCGTCTCGGCCAATCCGGTGTTCACCGCGGTGTTCGCCGCGCTGCTGCTCGGCGAGCCGCTGACCCTGCGCAAGGTCGCGGGCCTCGCGCTCGGCACCATCGGCGTCGCCATGATCGTCTGGCACCGCATGTCCGTCGGCACCGACCACCTCGAAGGCATCCTCTATACGCTGGCGGCGCTGGCCTCGATCGTCACCGGGACCATCCTCTTCAAGCAGCTCGCGCCGAAGGGCAGCCTGTGGGTCGGCAACGGAATCCAGAATCTCTCCGCCGGGCTGGTGCTCTGGCCGGTGGCGCTGGGCGTGTCGCACGTGGGCGAGATCGTGCTGAATGCGCAACTGATCGGTGCGTTCGTCTTCCTGGTGCTCGGCGGCTCGATCCTCGCCTACGTGCTCTGGTTTCACCTCCTGAAGGTCTGCGGTGCGACCGCCGCCAGCGCCTATCACTTCGTGATGCCGCCGCTGGCGATGATCTTCGCCTTCGTGGTGCTCGGCGAGCACGTGGCGCTGCAGGATCTGCTCGGCGTCATACCCGTCGCGCTCGGGATCTATCTGGTCACGCGGGCTCCGGCCCGCACGGTGGGAGCACAAGCATGAGCGTTGCGATCACGCTGATCGGCGGCCCGACCGCCCTGATCGAAATCGACGGCTTCCGCCTGCTGACCGATCCGACCTTCGACGATCCCGGCACATATCAGCTGCCGCACGTCACCCTGGAGAAGCTCTCGCGACCGGCGCTAACGGCAGATGCGGTCGGCGACGTCGACGCGGTGCTGCTCAGCCATGATCAGCATTCCGACAATCTCGATCATGGCGGACGGGCCTTCCTGTCCCGTGCGCGGCGCGTGCTGACCACCGAGATCGGTGCAATACGGCTCGGTGCGTCAGCCGAAGGGCTCGCGCCCTGGAGCGAAACCGAGCTGACGAAGAATGGCAGGTCGTTGAAGGTTGTGGCGACCCCGGCGCGCCACGGTCCGGCCGGCATCGAGCCGGTCGCGGGCGATGTCATCGGATTCGTGCTGCAGTCGAAAGGGTCTGCGCCGATCTATGTCAGCGGCGACACCGTGTTCTACGACGGCGTCGCCGAGGTGGCGCGGCGCTTTCGTGCGGGAATCGTGCTGCCGTTTGCTGGCGCGGCGCAGACGCGCGGGCCGTTCCACCTGACCATGGACACCAACGACACGATCGAGACGGCCCGGGTGTTTTCTGACGCGCTGATCGTTCCCGTCCACACCGATGGCTGGGCACATTTCCGGCAGAGCGCGCAGGACCTGCGCAACACGTTCGACGTACTCGGCTTCGGGGCGCGGCTGAAGCTGCTGGAGCCAGGTGTGCGGACGGTGATCGAACGCTGACCTCGCACAGCGACTAGTCCCTTCGGAACACGATCGACGCCATCCATCCCGTCATCAGCGCCATCGCGGCGGTGACCAGGCCATAGACGAAGCCGTTCTGCTTGGCGGAGGCCGCGACGAACTGCTCGAAGCCGACCTTGACGATCTCGAACGCAGTCTCGGTCTTGGTGACCAGTGCGCCGTCGGCGAGCAGCTTGATCTCGACCTCGTAGGTGCCGATCGGGACCGCAGCGGGCAACGGGATTCCGGTGCGGAACAGCGTCGGCGTGAGGAAGGTCACCGCGGACGTATCCTCGCGGTACAGGCCGTGCTGCGACTGCAGCCGCACGAAGGCGCTGCGGAACGCGTCGTTCGGGACGACATCGGCATAGTCGGGACCGACGCGCTGCGTGAGCAGCACGTTGTTGAGTCCGAGCTGCTGCCGGCGCAGCACCTCGGGCGCGGCCATCGCATCGAAGGGGCGGTTGGCGAACAGCGCCAGATAGCCGGGCACTTTCAGGAACTGGCGGGAGTCGGTGTTGATCCAGATGCCGAACTTTCGTTCCTTGCGTCGCGTCACCATGTCGGCCCGCGGTCCGCGGACGGTGACGACGAGGTCATAGGCGGTGCGGCCCGGCGGCGTCTGGATGTCCTTCTCGACCGAGCCGAACAGCACCAGCTCCTCGCCGGAATAGTTCGGCGTCACCGTCACGCGATGGTTGGAGACCGAGACGATCAGGCGCTCGGCGCGTGCGGATGCGGCGCCGGCCAGCAGCAGCATGACGATAAGGCTGGCGAGGCGGAGCGGCGTCATTGGCTGATCTCGGTCTCGCGGATCGTGAACAGGTCGTCGGGCTTGATCACGAGCTCGATCGCGAACCGGATGCCGACGGCGAGGATCAGCAGGCCGAGCAGCAGCCTAAGCTGCTCGCCGCGGATCATCTGGCCGGCGCGGGCCCCGAACTGCGCGCCCGTGACGCCGCCGACCATCAGGATCAGCGCCAGAACGGCGTCGACCAGATGATTGCTCATCGCGTGCAGCATGGTCGCGATCATCATGGTCGCGAGCGTCAGGACCATCGAGGTGCCGATGACGGTCGAGGTCGGCACACGCAGCAGGTAGATCAGCAGGGGCACCAGAATGAAGCCGCCGCCGATGCCCATCACGGCGCCGAGGAAGCCGATGATCAGGCCGATGCCGATCACCGGAATGACGGAGACGTAGATCTTCGAGCGCTTGAAGCGCATCTTCAGCGGCAGGCCATGGATCCAGACATGGCTGCCCGGACGCCGCACGGTCGCGACCGCGCCCTGGCGCGCGCGCATCATCGCGCGCAGTCCTTCCCAGAACATCGTGCCGCCGACGCTCGTCAGCAGCGCGACATAGGACAGCGCGATCATCAGATCGAGTTGGCCGAGCGACCGCAACAGAGTGAAGGTGGCGACGCCGAGCCCCGTGCCGAGCGCGCCGCCGATCATCAATACCGCGGCCAGCGAGGGATCGATGGCGCGCCGCCGCCAATAGGACAGCGCGCCGGAGAACGACGAGGCGGCGATGTGGCTGGAGACCGAGGCGACCGCAACTGCTGGGGTGATGCCGACGAAGATCAGGAGCGGCGTCATCAGGAACCCGCCGCCGATGCCGAACATGCCGGAGACGAAGCCGACGGCCGCGCCCATCGCCAGCAACAGGAAGATGTTGACCGGGATGTCGGCGATCGGAAGATAAATCTGCATCCGCGCGGCCTCTGCCATCCTTCGAGCGAGCATCCCGCGCATGCCATGCAGGACGCCAAGCTCCTGCATAACCGAAAATCGCAGCGAAGGGATCAGTCATTCCCGCCCGAAGTCACATCCGCCGACGCCGAGCGTGGGGTTCTGAGGGCTCGGTCAAAGGGCCTTGAGCTGCGCGGTCACCAGCCTCATGGCCTCGGCATCGCTCGGATCGAGCCAGCGGATGTCGCGGGTCTGCGACATCGCCTCGATGACCTGCGACGATACGCCCATGCGCGTCATGTAGCCGAGGATGGCACCGGTGACGCGCTGGGTGTCGGCGACCGCGTCAGCGCCGCGGGCCTCAGACGTGAAGCGGTGCACGCCGAGCGCCGAACCATCGAGGCCGTAGCGGGTCTGCCCGCCGGCAAAGGCGAACACGCAGGCGCTGGCGCAGAAGCCCGGACGGATGCGGCCGCCATTGTCGGCCACGCCGACGGCGGTCGCGAGTCCGCGGGCGCGGATGATCTCGCCCATCAGTACCCCCTGGTCGAGGTTGCCGCCGGGCGAGGACAGCAGGATCACGTCACCCGGCTTGAGACGGGCCTCGCTGATCCGCTCACGCAGCCAGCCGGCCGCCGCTGGTCCGATGGGGCCGCTGACGGCGAGCACGGCGCGCCTGTCGCCCAGCCCGGCAAGGACGGGGTCGGCGACCAGCGCCGCCGACAGACTTGGCGAAATGTACTGATCCTTCCAGAACGACCAGGCGTCAGGCTGCGACAGGTCGCGGTAGGCGCGAATGCCCCCGCCGAGCACGATTGCAACGAAGAAGATGACGGTAGCCAGCCGGCGCCATCGGAACGCCGCAGGATAGCCGTCGGTCACGTGCTGCATTCGTTGGCGAGGAGGCGGAGCAGCGGCGACGTTCGCCGTGGTCCGCGGCGGCACGCGGGGCCCCGTCGGCGACTGCAGGAAGCCCGCGCCGTCCGGTTGTTCGTTCCCCGCTGACACCTGTCGATGCTCCTCGCGGCGCTCGTGATGATCCGCCGCGACAATCTATATCGATCGACCGCGCGACACTATGGCGGCGCGATCGCAAGCCGGGGGGATTTTTTTGGGCTGCGCGCGAGCGCTCGTCCATGTCGAGAGGGGGGGCGCTATACCCGTGTCAGCGCGGCGCCGTCGCCGCCGCGCGCTTCGCCAGGGCCGCCTTGGCGGCGGCTGCCTTGGCGATCGCCTGCGTGCCATCCCAGCCGCCGGCGGGCGCCGGCACGTTCACGGCGTCGTCGGGCTGCGGTTCGACCGTGAAGGTCTGGATCGCGAGCTTGGCCGCGGCGAGCGACTGGACATCGAGCCGCTTGGCGACATCGTCGCGCTTGCGCCCTGCGTCGACGTCACCCTGCGCTGCGGCCAGGGTGAACCATTTGTAGGATTCGGCGAGGTTCTGTTCGACGCCGATGCCACGGGCATAGAGAATGCCGAGGTTGAACTGGCTATCGGCGACGCCGCGCTCGGCGGCCTTGCGGAACCATTGCGAGGCGCTCTTGTAGTTCGCGCCCTTGCCGCCGCCGTCGGCGTCCAGGACGGCGAGATTGTGCATCGCCTTGGCATTGCCGCGCTCGGCGGCGACCACGTAGTAGCGGCGGGCGATGTCGGCGTCCTTCTTCACGCCGAGACCCTTCTCGTAGAAGGTGCCGAGACGGAAGACCGCCGGGATCAGCCCGGCCTGCGCCGCGCGGTCATACCACTTCGCGGCTTCCTCATAGTTCGCCGCGACACCCTTGCCCTCGGCAAAGCGCACGCCGACTTCGTAGGCGGCGGTCGGATCACCCTTCAGTGCGGCATTGCGCAGCGCCAGTCCGCCGATGGCATCGGGCAGCTTCTCGGAGGCGGGCACCTGCACCAAACCGAGCTTCTGGCCGTTGGCAGCGGTGGGGATCGTGCCGGTGACGTCAGTAGGGACGGCAGCGGGTAAGGTGGCTGGCTTTTCGACGTCCTGCGGGATCGCGAGCATCGCGATCGTCTCCGCTTCGCTCGGCATGGCCCGATTGTAGGACTGACGGTCGAGCGGCGTCGGCGAGGTCAACGACGGCGCGCTCTGGTCGGGCGTCGTCGGCCGCGGCGACAGGCTCGGCGAGGCCGACGGCATCTGCGCGCGCGGCGCCTCGCCCTGAGTCTCCATCGGCGAGATCGGCGGCGGCGTGCTGCCGCTGTCGAGCAGCGACATCGCGAATTTGAAGGTGCCGAGCACGATCACCACGACGCTTGCACCGACCAGGAGCGAACGGATCTTCGACCCGATGGTCGAGACCTCTTCGTCGCCCTCGGCGGTGAGAGCGAACGTCGGCTTGTCCTTGGGTTTGGCCTTGGGCTTGACAGCGTCGCTGGCGACGTCCTTGGGGAGGTCTTTCGGCGGCTCCTTGGCCTTGTCCTTCGGCTTGTCCTTCTTCGCCTTCTTGGCGTCTACAGGCTGTGCGGCCGCCGCGGCCTGCGCCGCGCGGCGCGCAGCCGCGATGAAGCTCGATGTCGACACCGGCTCCCGCTTGCCGGCGGGAAGCTCGCTCAGGGCATCCTCGGACGCGGCGATCCGCTCGGCGGGCGATGCGGTCCGGCCAGGCGGACGGGTGCCGGGTTCGAGCGGATGATCTGGTGGCAGCTCGGGGACGATGACGGTCGGGCGGGGCGCCTGCGCTGCGTGCGGCTCCAGGATGTCGGCGATCGCCTTCGGCGGAATCGGCGGCGGCATGGCAGCCGATGGCGCCTGCGCGGCGTGGAAGTCGCGCGAGGCCGCTGCGAACGCCTGTTGACCCGCGGCCGGAGCGACAATCTGTCCCGCTGGCTCCTCGGCCGCCGGATTGGGCAGCTCCGGGCGGTAGGCAGGCTCTGGCCTGGCCGGCTCGGCATAGGCCTGGGGCGCCGTCGCGCGTGCGGCCGGCATCGGCGACTCGATTGGCGGCGCCAGCGGCGGCAGCACGGCCGGCGGGCTCGCGGTGGCGCGCACATTGCGCAGGTCGCCTTCGATCATGGCGAGGCGGTCGACGACGTGCCCCAGCGTGTTGTGGACGGCCTCGAGCGAGTCCTGGGTGTTGCGGTCGGTCTCGGTCTGGCTGAAGCGGATGTCGGACAGCTCGCGCTTGACCATGTCGATCAGGCCGCCGTCCTGCGACGTTTCGCGCTGCGACCGGCTCTCCGCCAGCGCTGCGAAGGTCGCCTGCTGCCGTTCGAGATAACGCAGGATGTCCTGCAGGCCATCCTCGACCCGGGTCATGTTGCCGCCGCGCGGGTCGTTGGCGGCTTCGAGCCGCTCCAGCAGGTAGCTGATCCGCTGTTCGAGATGCGTGATCGCCGATGAGCCGTCGCTGCCGACCTGCAGGCGGTCGATCCGGTCGGACAGGCCGCGCAGCGCGTCCTCGATCTGGGCGGTGTTGTCGGGCGCGGCCGCCGGCGGCTCGCGGCTCTCCAGGGTCGAGGTCAGCGCGGCGATGCGCTGTTCGAGCGCCGCAAACGACTCGTGGAACGAGTCGTGATTGTCGCGCGCCTGCGTGACCTGGTCGACCTTCGACGACAGCTGGCGGAGATCGTCCGACAGCCGTTCCAGCGCGTCGTTGGAGGCGACATTGGCGACGATCGCGCGCAGCGCCGCGATGGCGCTTTCGAGCTGCTGCACGGTGCCGGGGTCGTCATTGGCGCGCAGGATCAGGTCGAGCTTGGCGCCGAGATTGCGGATCGCCTCGTCATAGACGGCGAGCTGCTCGGCAGGCTTCAGCGAGCCGACGACCTCGCGGATGTCGGTCAGCGCGCGCTCGATCCCGGCCAGAGCCTGGCCGTCGACGCCGGTGTTGCGGTTCTCGTCGATGCGGCGCGACAGCGAGCGGATCTCGTTCTCGATCGACTCGATCGCGCGGCGCGGCATCGCCTCGGTAATGGCGTGACGGATCTCGGAGAGCTCGTTGCGGAAGCCGGCGATCGACTGCTCGATGCCGTCCTCGGGGCGATGCAGCGCCTCGATCTGGCTCGTGATCTTCAGCAGATGGCGTTCGAGCAGCGAGAAATCGGGAGTGGGTGCCGCCGGTTGCGGCGGCGTCAGCGGCGCGCTGATCGGGGTCATCAGCGGCGCTGCTGCGGATGCCATGGCAGGCGCGGTCGGCGGCGCCTGGTGCGACGGCAGCGGGCGCGCATTGTCGAGCTCGCTCTGGCGGGCGCTGATTTCGGCGACGGCCACGTCGAACGAGCCTGCGCTGAGCGCCTGGGCCGGCCGGTAGAGCTGTGCGGCGGCGCGCTCGACGCCGTCAGGACCACGATAGCGGTCCTCGGTGTCCGGCTTGCGCAGCGGCGTCGAGATCTGTGACAGGCGGGCGTCGAGCCGCGAGATCGCGTCGTTGAGCTGGCGCGCGACGCCCTGCTCGTCGCGCGGCGCATCCTTGCGCGCGACGGGGCGCGACATCTGCTCGATCTGCCGTGCGATGGAGTCGAGCCGCTGATGGATGTCGGTCACCTCGCGGGCATCGCGGCTGACGGTCGGCGTGCTGCGTGGCGCGGGGCTGCCGCGGAAATCGGGCGGGGCCGATGCGCCGAGCGTGGAGTTGATCCAGTCGTTCAGCGTCATGCCGGCGCGTTGCGCCGCGGCCTCGGCCCTTTCACGGACGGACGGGTCGATGCCTTCATTACTCCACGGTACGCGCGAATTCATGTCTCGTCCGGTTCCGCTTCCAGCGCTCCACCAAGCGCCTCCAGCCTCCCCACGCGTCCCGGACATGAACATGAACGGGTCCGCGCAGATCGTCTGCTCCAGGTCCCGACTTTTGACTTTTACGGTAAATAACGCGTTAAGTTTACCGCCGGCGCGGTCAGAAGTTTTGCGCTGTCAAACGGCGCGTATCAGCCGGCATTTTCGCGTGATGATGGATCGAGCGGCCGCACGCTGCTCGCGCCGGATATCGTCGACAGCGCGGTGATCGCCTCTTCGCACCATTCCGCCACCATGCGCTCGTGGCGCAGTCCGAGCCGCAGGTTGAGCAGCTTGCCCATGTCGGCCGGAGCAACGCTGCCGTCAGCGTAATGCTTCTTGAGGATGCGGTCGTAGCGCTCGGCACGGTCGCGATGATGTTCCAGCCGCGCCATCAGGTCGGCCCGGATCGGCCCGATGTCGGCGGCGCCCAGCGCATAGAGCCGGACGAGAAGATCGTCCTTCGTGGAAGCCGGTGTGCTCGGCCGCGCCGCCCAGCTGCGGAACGCCGCGCGGCCCTCGGGGGTCAACGTGTAGACCAGCTTGTTGGGCTTGCCGGTCTGCACCACCTCGCGACCTTGGATGTAGCCGCGGTCGCGCAGCCGCGACAGCTCGCGATAGATCTGCTGGTGGTCCGTCTTCCAGAAGAAGCCGATCGAGGAGTCGAACGTCTTGGCGAGCTCGTAGCCCGTCATCGGATGTTCGGTAAGGCAGGCGAGGATGGCGTCGCCGAGGGCCATGGCCGGAAACTGCTCCCGTTTTTCTGATCGTGTTCTGCTCCGCTCCACGCTTGACATTATGCACACTGGCGCATATGCGTCAATGTGCATATGGGGTGGTTGTGGTGCTGGCCTGTTCCGCCCCGAGGAGACGCCCAATGACAATGACCGGCCTCGATGGATGGTACGGCTATATGAGGTCTCACGATCTCGGCGCTTTGCGGGAGCTGCTGCACCCGGACGCCGTGTTCGAAAGTCCCGTCGTGCATACGCCGCAGCGTGGCCGCGACATCACCTTCAAATATCTCGCAAGTGCCGAGAAAGTCCTGGGCGGTCCCGGATTCAAGTATGTCGGGGAGTGGCGTAACGCCACGGGCGCCGTGCTCGAATTCGAGAACGAGATCGAAGGCATCAAGCTCAACGGCGTCGACATCATCAGCTTCGACGACGCCGGTCTGATCACCCATTTCAAGGTCATGGTCCGCCCGCTCAAGGCGATCAACCTGCTGCACCGCCTGATGGGCGAACAGCTCGCCGCGATGAGCAAGCCGTCGTGACGTGACCGACGGCCGCAACGTGACGGCTGCCGCAAGTGCCTCAAACCCGCTACAGTCCGCGGCCTGCATTGTCTGCCGCGTCCGTGGAAATCCCAGTCTGAAACTTCAGCCTTCCTGCCGGAGACGCCGATGCCGATCTACAAAGCCCCCGTGGAAGATGTCACCTTCCTGCTCAACGACGTGTTCCAGATCGACCGCTACGACAATCTGCCGGGCTTCTCCGATGCCTCGGCCGATGTCCGCGAGGCGATCCTCGGCGAAGCCGCCAAGCTCGCCGAAGAGGTTCTGCACCCGCTGAATCGCGTGGGCGATCTCGAGGGCTGCAAGCGCCATGACGACGGCAGCGTGACAACGCCGAAGGGCTTCAAGGACGCCTACAAGCAGATCGTCGAGGGCGGCTGGCTCGGCCTGTCGGCACCGACCGAATATGGCGGCCAGGGCCTGCCGGTGACGCTCAGCCAGACCGTCAACGAATTCCAGTGCTCCGCCAACATGGCCTTCTCGATGTATGGCGGCCTCACCATGGGCGCGACGGCGGCGCTCATCGTGCACGGCAATGAGGAGCAGAAGAAGACCTACGTGCCGAAGATGGTCGCCGGCGAATGGACCGGCACCATGAACCTGACCGAGCCGCATTGCGGCACCGATCTCGGTCTCTTGCGCACCAAGGCGGTGCGCCAGGCCGACGGCAGCTTCAAGATCTCCGGCACCAAGATCTTCATCTCCGCCGGCGAGCATGACCTCGCGGACAACATCATCCACCTCGTGCTCGCCCGCATCGAGGGTGCGCCGGCCGGCATCAAGGGCGTGTCGCTGTTCGTGGTGCCGAAGTTCATGGTCAACGCCGACGGCTCGGTCGGTGCGCGCAATGGCGTCAGCTGCGGCTCGATCGAGCACAAGATGGGCATCCACGGCAACTCGACCTGCGTGATGAACTACGACAACGCCACCGGCTGGCTGATCGGCGAAGAGAACAAGGGCATGCAGGGCATGTTCGTGATGATGAACGAGGCCCGGCTCGGCGTCGCCGTGCAGGGTCTCGCGCAGTCCGAGGTCGCCTATCAGAACGCGGTGGCCTATGCGCGCGAGCGCATCCAGGGCCGCTCGCTGACCGGCGCCAAGGCGCCGGACAAGGCCGCCGATCCGATCATCGTGCATCCCGACGTGCGCCGCACCCTGCTGTCGATCCGCGCCTTCAACGAGGCCGCGCGCGCGATGGTGGTGTGGACCTCGCTGAAGAGCGACGTCGCGCACCGCTCGGCTGACCCGAAGGACCGCCAGGCGGCCGACGACCACATGGGCCTGATGACGCCGGTGATGAAGGGCTACATGACCGACATGGGCTTCGCCAACGCCGTCCAGGCGCAGCAGATGTATGGCGGTCACGGCTACATCGCCGAGCACGGCATGGAGCAGTTCGTGCGCGATGCCCGTATCGCCATGATCTACGAGGGCGCCAACGGCATCCAGGCGCTGGACCTCGTCGGCCGCAAGCTGCCGCGCGACGGCGGCCGTGCGGTGATGGCGTTCTTCAACGAGGTCGGGACCTTCGCCAAGGAGCAGGGCGGCAATGACGCGATGAAGCCGTTCGTAGCTCCCTTGTCGACCGCGCTCGGCCATCTGCAGCAGGCCACGACCTGGCTGATGCAGAACGCGATGACCAAGCCGGACAATGCCGGCGCCGCCGCGACCGACTACATGCATCTCTTTGCGCTGGTCACCTTCGGCTACATGTGGGCGAAGATGGCCAAGGTCGCGCAGGACAAGATTGCGGCCGGTGACAGCTCGACCTATCTCACCACCAAGCTGGTGACGGGCCGCTTCTTCATGGAGCGCGTGCTGCCAGAGACGGCGGCGCATCTCGCCCGCCTCCAGGCCGGCTGCGCGACCGTGATGGAATTGCCGGCGGAAGCCTTCTGAGGATCAGACGAGAGCCGGTGCGCGCCGCGCGCCGGCTCCGTCGTCAATGCCAACAACAAATCTGACCAGATGAGGAGGGCGTGATGCCTGAGGCCTTTATCTACGACCACGTACGGACTCCCCGCGGCCGCGGCAAGGCCGACGGCAGCCTGCATGAGGTGACCGCGCTCGCGCTCGCCACCGTGCCGCTGAAGGCGCTGAAGGACCGCAACAACATCCCTGAGGACGCGGTCGACGACGTCGTGCTCGGCGTGGTCGATCCGGTCGGCGAGGCCGGCTCCGACATCGCGCGCTTCGCCGCGCTGAATGCGGGTCTCGGCGATGCCGTTCCGGGCATTCAGATCAGCCGCTTCTGCGCCTCCGGCCTTGACGCCGTGAACTTCGCCGCGGCGCAGATCATGAGCGGCCAGCATGAGCTGGTCATCGGCGGCGGTGCGGAATCGATGAGCCGCGTCGGCATCGGTGCTTCCGGCGGTGCCTGGCCGATGGATCCGTCGATGGCGGTGCCCGCCTACTTCATGCCGCAGGGCGTCTCGGCGGACCTGATCGCGACCAAATACGGCTTCTCGCGCGACGACGTCGACGCCTATGCGGTCCAGAGCCAGCAGCGCGCCGCGAAGTCCTGGGAGGAAGGCCGCTTCGACAAGTCGGTTGTGCCGGTCAAGGACATCAACGGCCTGACCATCCTCGCCAAGGACGAGCACATGCGTCCGTCGACGACGATGCAGTCGCTGGCGCAGTTGCAGCCGTCGTTCGTGCAGATGGCGCAGATGGGCGGCTTCGACGCAGTGGCGATCCAGTCGCATCCGGAGATCGAGCGCGTCAACTACGTGCATCACGCCGGCAATTCGTCGGGCATCGTCGACGGCGCAGGTGCGGTGCTGCTCGGCAGCAAGGAGGCGGGCGCGAAGTATGGCATGAAGCCGCGCGCGAAAATCCGCGCCTTCGCCAATATCGGCTCGGAGCCGGCAATGATGCTGACCGGTCCGGTCGACGTCACCGAGAAGCTGTTCGAGCGCTCCGGCATGAAGAAGTCGGACATCGACCTGTTCGAGCTCAACGAAGCCTTCGCCTCGGTCGTGCTGCGTTACATGCAGGCGTTCGAGATCGACAAGGACAAGATCAACGTCAATGGCGGCGCGATTGCGCTCGGCCATCCCCTGGGCGCCACCGGCGCGATGATCCTGGGCACCGTCCTCGACGAGCTCGAGCGCACCGGCAAGGCGACCGCGCTGGTGACGCTGTGCATCGGCGGCGGCATGGGCACCGCGACCATCATCGAGCGGGTGTGACAACCGTAGGGCGGGTTAGCCGGAGGCGTAACCCGCCGTGTTGCGAGAGGCGGTGGGTTACGCTGCGCTAACCCACCCTACGATCGACGAATACAGGACAACGCCGCGCCGACCGGCTGCTGGCACCGAGGGAGATCCATATGGCCTTCAAGAACTTCAAGCTCGAAACCGATGCCGACGGCATTGCGCTGATCACCTGGGACATTCCGGGCCGTTCGATGAACGTGCTGGACGAGACCTCGACCAACGAGCTCGAGGCCATCGTCAAGCAGACCACCGCCGACGCCGCCATCAAGGGCGTCGTCATCACCTCGGCCAAGGAGGCGTTCTGCGCCGGCGCCGATCTGTCCATGCTCGAAGGCATGAACCGCATCTATGCGGATGTGCTGAAGAGCAAGGGTGAGGAAGCCGCCAACCAGATGCTGTTCGACACCAGCCGGCGCTTCTCGCAGATCAACCGCTCGATGGAGACCTCGGGCAAGCCGTGGGTCGCCGCGATCAACGGCCTCGCGCTCGGCGGCGGCTTCGAGATCACCCTGTCGTGCCACTACCGCGTCGCGGCCGAGAACCCGAAGACCCGCCTCGGCCTGCCCGAGATCAAGGTCGGCCTGTTCCCCGGCGCCGGCGGCACCCAGCGCGTGCCGCGCATCGTGCAGCCGCAGGACGCCATGAACCTGCTGCTGAAAGGCGAAGCGCTGACGCTGGACAAAGCCAAGGCGCTCAAGCTGGTCGATGCGATCGTGCCGGCCGCGGATCTCATCAAGGCGGCCAAGGACTGGATCAAGGGTGGCGGCAAGGCGGTTCAGCCGTGGGACGAGAAGGGCTTCAAGCTGCCCGGCGGCCCGGTGTTCTCGAAGAACGGCATGATGATGTTCCCGGCCGGCAACGCCATCTATCGCCGCGAGACCTACGACAACTATCCGGCCGCGCGCGCCATCATGAGCTGCGTGTATGAGGGCCTGCAGTTGCCGATCGACGCCGCGTTGCGGGTCGAGTCGCGCTACTTCACCAAGATCCTGCGCTCCAAGGAAGCGGCGGCGATGATCCGCAGCCTGTTCCTGTCGATGCAGGAATTGAACAAGGGCGCGCGTCGTCCGGCCGACGTGCCGGCGACCAAGCTGAAGAAGATCGCCGTGATCGGCGCCGGCTTCATGGGCGCCAGCGTCGGCTACGTCTCGGCGCGCGGCGGCCTCGAGGTGGTGCTGATCGACCGCGATCAGGAGAGCGCCGACAAGGGCAAGGCGCATGCGCAGAGCGTGATCGATGGCCTCGTCAAGAAGGGCCGCGCCAAGCCGGGCGAGGCCGAGGCGATCATGGGCCGCATCACCGCCACCGCCGACTACGCCGCGCTGAAGGATTGCGATCTCGTCATCGAGGCCGTGTTCGAGGACCGCAAGGTCAAGGCCGAGACCTATGCCAAGGCGCAACAGCACCTGAAGGACGGCGCGATCTTCGCGTCGAACACCTCGACTTTGCCGATCACCTCGCTGGCCGAGGAGTTCAAGGACCAGGGCCGCTTCATCGGCATCCACTTCTTCTCGCCGGTCGAGAAGATGATGCTGGTCGAGATCATCATGGGCAAGGCCACCGGCGACGTAGCGCTGGCGACCGCGCTGGACTATGTCCGCACCATCGGCAAGACCCCGATCGTCGTCAACGACTCCCGCGGCTTCTTCGCCAACCGCTGCGTGATGCGCTACATCGCCGAGGGCAACGAGATGTTCCTCGAAGGCGTGCCGCCGGCGATGATCGAGAACGCGGCCAAGATGGCCGGCATGCCGGTCGGCCCGCTGTCGCTGTCGGACGAGGTCGCGCTCGATCTCGGCCTGAAGATCATGAAGGCGACCGAGCACGATCTCGGCCCCAACGCGATCAACCAGGACCACAAGAAGCTGATGGTCGAGCTGGTCGAGAAGCAGGGCCGCTTCGGCCGCAAGAACGCCAAGGGCTTCTATGACTATCCCGAGAAGGGCAAGGGTCAGAAGAGCCTGTGGCCGGATCTGGCCAAGCTGCAGCCGAAGCATCTCGATCCGGATACGCTGGATGTCGAGGAGCTGAAGCAGCGCTTCCTGGTGGTGCAGGCGGTCGAAGCCGCGCGCACGGTCGAGGACCACGTCATCACCGACGTGCGCGAGGCCGATGTCGGCTCGATCCTCGGCTTCGGCTTCGCGCCGTTCACCGGCGGCACGCTGTCCTACATCGACTTCATGGGCACCAAGAAGTTCGTCGAGCTGTGCCACACCTTCACGGCGAAGTACGGCTCGCGCTTCGCGCCGCCGAAGCTCCTGGAGGAGATGGCCGCCAAGGGCGAAACCTTCTACGGCCGCTTCCCGCCGAAGAAGGCGGCGGCTTAGTCCTGTTGTGAGTTAGCACGGAGCCGGCCTCGCCCGATCTCCGTTCCCTCCCCCCTTGTGGGGGAGGGTTAGGGAGGGGGGTAGCCACAGGCGACGGTGTCCGTGGCTACCCCCCTCTCTATCTCTCCCCCACAAGGGGGGAGAGAACCTACTGCCCGGGTGGCAGCAGAGAGCTCTTTCAACAGCGAGCTCACCCCGCCTTCATCAGCCCTTCCTTGGTCAGCGCTTCCTGCACCTTGGGGCGGGCCGCGACGCGGTTCTTGTAGGCCACGAGATTCGGCATCGCCGACAGGTCGAACTTCATCCGGTCGGCCCAGGTCAGGATGGTGAACAGATAGCCGTCGGCCACCGTGAACTGGCTGCCCATCAGGTAGTCGCGGCCGGCGAGCTGGCCGTCGATGTACTTGAACTTGCCCATCACCCGGTCCTTGAAGAACGCCTTGGCCTCGTCGGCGAGCACGGGAGAGAACATCGGGCCGAAGTTCTTGTGCAGCTCGGAGGTGATGAAGTTCAGCCACTCCAGCAGCTTGTAGCGCTCGCCGCTGTCGCGCGCCGGCGCCAATCCCTTGTCCTTGGCCTGGTCGGCGATCATCTGGACGATGACCGGTCCCTCGGTCACGATTTCGCCGCTCGGCAGCCCCAGGGCCGGCACCTGGCCCTTCGGATTGACCTTGAGATAATCGTCGCCATTTTCCAGGGTCTTGGCGCGCAGATCGACCTTGACCAGATCATAGGGCAGGCCGGCCTCGAGCAGGGCGATATGGGGCGAGAGCGAGCAGGCGCCGGGTGAATAATAAAGCTTCATCTTGTATTCCCTCCGTGAGACCTTTTCTTCGTGGAACCGGTCGGGGCGCCACGTCCGCCTTTACATGCAGATGCATGGAATAGTCAAGATTGATGCAGCTGCATCGAATGCGCTAGACTGCGCATCTGAGGATACGAGCCGGCCCATGAAACGCAAACCATCGACCGAGGCGACCGCCGCCTGGATCCGCCTGATGCGGGTCCAGAGCCGGGTGCTGGACTGCGTCGAGCAGGAGCTGAAGAAGGCCGGGTTCCCGCCGCTCGCATGGTATGATGCGCTTCTCGAACTGTCGCGCGCGCCCTCCGGCGAGCTGCGTCCGGTCGAGCTGGAGCGGCAGATGCTGATCCCGCAATATTCCACCTCCCGGCTGATCGACCGTCTGGTCGACGAAGGTCTGGTCGTCCGGCGCGAATGCAAGATGGACAAGCGCGGCCAGTTCGTCGAGATCACCGAGGCCGGGCGCGAGCTGCAGAAGCGGATGTGGTCGGCCTATTCGGCCGCGATCGAGAAGCATGTCGGCTCCAAGCTGTCGGATACCGACGCCGCAAAGCTCTGCATGCTGCTGGATCGCCTCGGCTGCTCCTGTGGTCAGGCCGCTCCGTTGGCGGCCGGAGAGGGCGCAGCGATCCGATGAAGCATCCGTTCCCATTCACATCCGCGGCCCCCTGGGGTCCGCGGCCCTTCCTGTCACCACGCGCGACCCTCGAAGCGCTTCTGAACCGAGACTCCCATGGCGCGTGACCAGATCGATATGACCCCGTTGCAGTCGCGCGACGAGCTCGTGGCCTGGCTGGCCGCCGGCGTGAAGCCGCCGTCCGCCTTCCGCATCGGCACCGAGCACGAGAAGACGCCGTTCACGCTCGACGGTCACCGCCCGGTCCCCTACGAGGGCGCGCGCGGCATCGGCGCGCTGCTCGAAGGCATGAAGCTCTTGCTCGGCTGGGAGCCGATCATGGAGCGCGGCAACATCATCGGGCTCTATGACGTCACCGGCGGCGGTGCCATTTCGCTGGAGCCCGGCGGCCAGTTCGAGCTGTCCGGCGCGCCGGTCGAGACCGTGCACCAGACGCATGCGGAGCTGATGGCGCATCTGGCGCAGGTGCGCGAGATCGCGACCCCGCTCGGTATCGGCTTTCTCGGCCTGGGCATGACGCCGTCCTGGTCGCGCGCCGAAATTCCGATGATGCCCAAGGGCCGCTACAAGATCATGACCAGCTACATGCCGAAGGTCGGCAGGTATGGCCTCGACATGATGTACCGGACCTGCACAGTGCAGACCAATCTCGACTTCTCCTCCGAAGCCGACATGGTCAAGAAGCTCAGGGTCTCGGTGGCGCTGCAGCCGATCGCAACCGCGCTGTTCGCCAATTCGCCGTTCACCGAGGGCAAGCCGAATGGCTACCTCACGTTCCGCTCCGAGATCTGGCGCGACACCGACAATCAGCGCTCGGGCATGATCCCGTGGGCGTTCGAGGACGGCATGGGCTTCGAGCGCTGGGTCGACTACGCGCTCGATGTTCCGATGTATTTCGTGAAACGCGAGGAGACCTATATCGACGTTTCCGGCACTTCGTTCCGCGACTTCTTCGCAGGCAAGAACCCGGCGATGCCGGGCGAGCGGCCGACGCTGTCGGATTGGGCCAATCACCTCTCGACGATCTTCCCCGAGGTGCGTCTGAAGCGCTACCTGGAAATGCGCGGTGCCGACGGTGTGCCATGGGGCCGGCTACCGGCGCTGCCGGCGTTCTGGGTCGGCCTGCTCTACGACGATGTCAGCCTCGATGCGGCCTGGGACCTCGTCAAGGACTGGACCGCGTTCGAGCGCCAGAACCTGCGCGACGACGTGCCGCGCCTCGGCTTCAAGACGCGCATCCGCAATCGCTACGTGTTCGAGGTGGCGAAGGAGTGCCTGACGCTCGCCCATCACGGCCTGCGCCGCCGCAACCGCGTCGATCAGAATGGCCGCGACGAGAGCCGCTATCTCGAGCCGCTCGATCAGATCATCGATTGCGGCCGCTCGCCGGCGGAGGAGATGCTGGAGAAGTTCGACGGCCCGTGGGGCGGCTCGGTCGAGCCGGCCTACGACGAATATGCGTTCTGATCGGAACGGCCGTCCCTGCAGCCGTCGCAGGTTCGCTGCGTCGCCTGTTCCACGTTGAGGCGGTTGGCGGCTCGGGTCCCCTGTTCTCTGTTGCGTCTCTGTTGCGATTTGTGTCTCAGGTTCGATTCAGCGCCTGGGCGCCGCTGCTTTGCCTTCCGCAGCTCCCCTGGTCCGGGCCGTTCATCCGCCATACAGGTTCGTGGCGATCAAATGACTGCCTAAAAACTCGCAAGAAAACTCGAACATTAACAATGGGTCGGATGGTTCAGCGGCGGCGCGTGGGGCGCTTCATCGGGGCATGGCTGAGGGCACTGGCGTGCCTGTTCGTGGCTGCCTGCCTGACGCCGGCTTCAGCCCAGACCTATTCCGATCGCCCCGGCGGCGACTACATGAGCGCGCCGATCGCCTCCGGCGACCCGGCCGATTGCGCGCTGCTGTGCGAGCACGACCGGCGCTGCCGCGCCTGGAGCTTCAGTTATCCGACCGTGATGGAAGCGGGTGCGGTGTGCTGGCTGAAGAACAGCGTGCCGTCGCGGGTGCCGGACAATTGCTGCGTTTCCGGCGTGCGCGGCGCGGGTGTCGTCGAGATCCGCAATGATGCGGTCGAGACGTCGATCGACCGTCCCGGCGGCGACTACCGCAGCTTCGACATCAAGACTACTGATCTGAAGGGCGGCGACAAGGCCGAGAAGGCCGCCGACAAGGGCGACAAGAGCAGCGGCGACAAGGCGGTGGACAAGAAGGAAGAAAAGGCCGCCGACGCCGAGGAGATCTGCAAGGCCGCCTGCACCGGCGACAACAAGTGCCGCGCCTGGACCTTCGCCCGACCAGGCTATGCCGGCAAGGAGGCGCATTGCTTCCTGAAGAAGGAAATCAAGCCGCCGCGGCGCAAGGCGGGCTTCACGTCGGGCGTCGTTCGCTGACCTGGCAAACGTCCGGCCCGCAGATTTTCTGCATCGTCGGGTAACATTGCATCCGTCTCCTGCGTATTGAACGACGGCACCGGACGGCTTTCGCCGCCGGCTGCCTGTCGCAACGCAGAGATCGGGTGTGTCATGACGTTTTCGCGCAGGTTCTTCGTCACCGCAGCAGTCGCTGCCACGTTTGCTTTCGCGGGGCTGAAGGCGGCCTCCGCCATCGAGACCGCCTATTCGGACGCCGCCTTCAAGGCTGCTCAAGCGGCTGGGCAGCCGATCCTGATCGAGATCCATGCCGGATGGTGCCCGACCTGCAAGGCGCAGAAGCCGATCATCGACAAGCTCGCGGCAGAACCCAAATTCAAGGACCTCAAGATTTTCCGCGTCGACTTCGACGACATGAAGCCGGTGGTGAAAGCGTTCGGCGCGCAGATGCAGTCGACCCTGATCACCTTCAAGGGAACGACCGAGACCGGACGTTCGGTCGGCGACACCAAGGAAGCCTCGATCGCGGCCCTGCTCGACAAGAGCCTGTAGCGCATCATGCTCGCGCTGCTGCTGGCCTTCGTGGCCGGCCTGCTCTCGATCCTGTCGCCCTGCGTGCTGCCGCTGGTGCCGATCGTGCTCGGCGCGGCGGCCTCCGCGCATCCGCGCGGTGCGCTGGCGCTCGCGGCCGGCCTTGCGCTGTCCTTCACCGGTATCGGCCTGTTCATCGCGCTCGCAGGCAACGGCCTCGGCCTCGATGCCGGCGCGTTCCGCCTTGTGGCAGCGATCATCATGCTGGCGATCGGCGTCGTGCTGCTGGTGCCGTCCTGGCAGGCGCAACTCGCCGTCGCAGGTGGACCGGTGCAGCGCTGGGCCGACCGGCATTCCCAGGGCTTCGCAACGTCGGGCGCCGGCGGCCAGTTCATGATCGGGCTGCTGCTCGGCGCGGTGTGGTCGCCCTGTGTCGGTCCGACCTTGGGCGCGGCGTCACTGCTGGCCTCGCAGGGACGCGACCTCGTGATGGTGAGCCTGACCATGCTGGCCTTCGGCCTCGGTGCCGGCCTGCCGCTGGTCGTGCTCGGGGTGCTGTCGCGAACGACCATGGTACGCCTGCGCGCGCGGCTGCTGTCGGCCGGCAAGCTCGGCAAGATGCTGATGGGGGCGGCCTTCGTCGTCGTCGCGGTCGCGATCCTCAGCGGCGTCGACAAGCAGCTCGAGGCGTGGCTGGTCGCCGTCTCGCCGGCGTGGCTGACGGAGCTGACGACGTCGATCTAACGCCCGAGCTGCATAGGCGGACCCACAACTCAGTGTCATTCCGGGGCGTGGCTCCGCGCGCCCCGGAATGAGCTGTTGCTATCCGCGTGGATCATTCCTCAGGAGCGATCACCGTGATCTCCGGCCACAGTGCCTTCCAGCGCGCCGCCTTGGCCGTGTAGTTCGTCACCGAGAAATTGGCCGTATAGTTCGGACGCACGATCATCAGGGCGATGTCGTCGAGGCCCTTGGGGGCATAGAGCTCGTAGCCGCCAGAAGCCGGTCGGATGCCGACCTGCGTGTTCACGGTGAGGAAGCGATCGATGCCGTCGGTGGACCGTGTCACGGCAGGGCAGGGCCGGCCGTGCTTGGTCGGATACCAGAGATGCACGCGCGCCTGATTGCGGACTTCGACTTTGGCATCGACCCGATCGAGACAGGATGCCATGCGCCGGATCACGGCATCCTCGGCATCCCACGACGTGTCGGGATCGAAGTAGAAGATATCGTAGTCGTTGATGCCGTGATCGACCGGGCGGCCGGTGCGCACGTTCCAGACCGTCTGGGTCAGGCAGCCGGCGACGATCCACGCATCAGGCAGCGTCGTCACGCGCAGCATATCCAGGATCGCCGTGTTGACGGGATTGCGGAGCGCTGACGCGACGAAGTCCTCTTCGGTCATGCCCGTGGATAGCATGCAAATGGCATCCGATCATGCGGACATTGCTGCACCCACCGCACCGGATGCGGGAAAAAGCCGACCGCTCAACCGCGATCGAACGCGGCGACGGCTTTCCGGGACGCCAGTGCCCGCCACTGCCGCCGCAGCAGCGGCGCGACGTCAGCGGCTCTCGCCTCGGACAGCCGCAGCAGCACGATTGGATAATCGCGGTAGTGATCAGTGAAATAGAACAGCTTCGGCCGGCTTTCCACCAGCATCGCGCGTTCGTCCGGCGGCACGCCCGGAAGGACGAGACTGTCCCCGTCCTCCTTCAGGCGCGCCAGCATCTTCTTGCGCACCTTCAGCGCTGACGTCCCATAGGACGTGCCGTCCTCGACCTCCGGCCATGCCAGCGCGAGCGCCCTGACATCGTCGAAGGTCATCGGCGTTCGTTCAACGCACCGCGGTGAAGAAGCGATCCAGCCGGAAGCCGGACAGCCAGGCCCAGACCGGCTGGTTCTTGTAGCCAAGGTCCCAGGAGCCGACCACGGCATCGGCGCGGCCGACGAGATTGTCGATCGGCAGCAGGCCGACGCCGCCATCGCGCAAGGCCACGCGGCTGTCGGCGGAGTTGTCGCGGTTATCGCCGAGCACGAACAGCTTGCCGGGCGGCACCGTCACCTCCGGCGTGTTGTCGAGACGGCCGTTGTCGCGCATCTTGAAGATCAGGTGCGAGACGCCGTTCGGCAGCGTCTCGACGTAGCGATAGGCCGGATCGTTGCGGCCGGTGTCGTCCTCGGCATCGCCGATGCCGTCCGGCTTCAGCGCGGCCGCCTGGCCGTTGATGTAGAGCTGACCCTGGCGCATCTGGATGCGGTCGCCGGGCAGGCCGACGACGCGCTTGACCCAGGCCTGCGAGGTGTCGCCCGGCCAGCGGAACACGACGACGTCGCCGCGCTTCGGCGTCTCGCCGAACAGGCGGCCGGTCTCCGGCAGCGTGATCTGCATCGGCAGCGACGAGGTGCCGTAGCCGTAGGGGAATTTGGAGGCGAGCAGGGCGTCGCCGATCATCAGGGTCGGCTCCATCGAGCCCGACGGCACGTAGAACGGCTCGGCGATCGCGCCCTTGGCGACGAACACCACCATGACGACCGCGACGAGCTGCGCGAGCTGGCCGCCCCAGGTGCTTTCCTTGCGGACGGCGCCCGTGCGCGGGGCCTTGGTGCTGGTCTTGTCCGTGGACATCTTCTCAAGGCTCATCGGCCCGTGCCTCCGACCGTAATGCGATCCATGCGAAGCGTCGGCTGGCCGACGCCGACCGGCACGCCCTGGCCGTTCTTGCCGCAGGTGCCGATGCCGGTGTCCAGCGACAGATCGTTGCCGATCATGCTGATGCGGTTGAGGTCGGTCGGACCGTTGCCGATCAGCATCGCGCCCTTCACCGGCGCGCCGACCTTGCCGTTCTCGATCCTGTAGGCCTCGGTGCACTGGAAGACATATTTGCCCGAGGTGATGTCGACCTGGCCGCCGCCGAAATTGACGGCGTAAATGCCGTTCTTGACGGAGGCGATGATCTCGGCCGGATCGCGCTCGCCGGCCAGCATGTAGGTGTTGGTCATGCGCGGCATCGGCACGTGTGCGTAGCCCTGGCGGCGGCCGTTGCCGGTCGGCGCCATGTTCATCAGCCGGGCGTTCTGGCGGTCCTGCATGTAGCCGACCAGGATGCCGTCCTCGATCAGCACGGTGCGGCTGGTCGGCGTGCCCTCGTCGTCGATCGACAGCGAGCCGCGGCGCGAGGCCATGGTGCCGTCATCGACCACGGTGACGCCCTTGGCGGCGACCGGCTTGCCCAGCAGCCCGGCGAAGGCGGAGGTCTTCTTGCGGTTGAAGTCGCCCTCGAGGCCGTGGCCGACCGCCTCGTGCAGCATCACGCCGGGCCAGCCGGCGCCGAGCACGACGTCCATCTCGCCGGCGGGGGCGGGCACGGATTCGAGGTTGACCAGCGCCTCGCGCAGCGCGCCGTCGGCGGCCTCGCGCCAGGCCTTGGTCTCGATGAAGCGGGCATAGGCCTCGCGGCCGCCATAGCCCTTGCTGCCGCTCTCCTGGCGGTCGCCCTGGCCGGCGACGACGGAAACATTGACGCGCACCAGCGGGCGGATGTCGCGATAGCTCTCGCCGTCGGGACGCAGGATCTCCACGACTTGCCAGGTCGCGCCGAGCGACACCGTCACCTGGCGCACGCGCGGATCCTTGTCGCGCAAATACGCGTCGATCTCGCCGAGCAGCTTGACCTTGCTTTCGAACCCCGGGGCGTCCAGCGGATTGTCGTCGCCATAGAGCCGGACGTTGGTGTGCGGCGGCGCGCTCGCGAACGTGCCGGAATAGCCGCCGCGCACGGCGCTGACGGCATCGGCCGCGCGCATCAGGGCCGGCAGCGAGACGTCGGAGGAATGGGCATAGCCGACTGCATCGTCCTTCACCGCGCGCAGGCCGAATCCCTGGCTGGTGTCGTAGGTCGCCTGCTTCAGCCGGCCATTGTCGAAGGTCAGTGCCTCGGTCTGGCTGTATTCGAAGAACAATTCGCCGTCATCGGCGCCGGCCAGGCCACGCCCGACCTCGCTCCGGACCGCATCACGGTCCAGGTTGGCGCGCTCGAGCAGGGAGGTGGTGGGAGCAGTCATGTGTCAATCCGTTGTCGGAGCGTTCATTCCAAGATAGTTGTTTTGACGCCGGGGCGCGAGGGGCTGGATGATTACCGAACTGACATGGTTGAGATCGTTCCCATCACGTCCGCTCACATCGAGAGCTTCCACCGCACGCTCGATTACGTCGCGCGCGAACGGCGCTATCTGTCGTTCGTGCAGGCGCCGCCGCTCGAGTCGACGCGCGCCTTCATTCTGAACAACATCCACGAGGGATATCCGCAATTCGTCGCTCTCTCGGCCGGGGAGGTGGTGGGCTGGTGCGATGTCACGCCCAAATCAGGGCCAATCGATGCCCGGATCGGGGTGCTCGGCATGGGCCTAATGCCGCAGTTCCGGCACCAGGGCCTGGGCCGACGACTGATGGCGGCGGCGCTCGAGGCGGCGCGGGTGGCCGGCTTCTCGCGCGTCGAGCTCACCGTTTACCGCAGCAACACCAACGCCATCAGGCTGTACCAGCAGGCCGGATTCCTGCTCAAGGCGGTGCAGCCGCGGGAGCCCGGCGATGACGGGTTCGACAAGACCCTGCTGGTGATGGCGCTGGCGCTCGACGCACCACGCTGAGATCGCGTCACACCGTCTCACGGCCCGATCACGGCATCGTGCGAATCCCGTCAATCGCAGCCGACGTCAGGGCAGCTTGTCGAAGCCCTCGGCGAGGCCGTTGAGGCTCAGCGGAAAGCCGATGCCTTCCTCCGGCGTCTCGAAGATGATGAAGGTCGCGGTCTTCGCGGTCTTGAGCTGGCCGAGCAGCTTGTCCTCCAGCACCACCTCGGCGACGCAGCCATTGGGCAGACAGCGCACGAAGCCGGCGCGGCCGACGTCCTGGTTGTCGAGCTTCAGTCCGAGGCCGGACGGCAGCAGCACGCCGAGCGGCGCCACCACGCGCATCAGCCGGCTCTTCTGGTCGGCGGTCTTCAGCATGATCACGGTGAGGCCGGCATTGGAGCGGTCCTCGGCCACGACGCTCTGGATCAGCGCGCACTGCTCGGCCTGCGCGCCGGGCGGCGTGTCGCAGCGGATCTGCCAGTCGCCATGCACCGAGCGCACCGCGCCCTGCGCCCACGCCGCATGCGGCACGCCGACGACCGTCGCAGCGATCATCGCGACCGCGGTCGCTGCGGCGGAGGTCATCGCGGCAACACGCGTGAGTCGCGCACGCACCGCGCTGAATCGGTACAAACGGCGCGAGTCATTCGCAGCTGGGGTCGACATGTCAGCTGTCCTGTCCGTTGAAACCCTGATCCGGGTCGGTGCCATGACAATTTCCTGTGGGTGATCTGCGCGTCCGACGCCATGATACGGCAATGATGGCGTCTTGAGGACAGCGTCATCGGCGTACGGCACGAAACGATACCCAAAATGGCCGCACCCTGGTGGGCGCTGCCGCTGCGCCTCGCCGAATCAGCCTCGCAAACGGCCGTGTCCCGTTTGCCTACATCGCGCCGCACGCCTGTCAAGCGCCCGTTGCCCGCGAAATCACGGCATGCGGCAATCTCCCGGAAAATACGCTCGTCGCGACGAACAGCGCGGCGCGCGATATCAGGCGCAAGACTGCATTGCGATAGATCAAGAATTATGGTTTGAGAAGAAAGATTTCGTCATTCCAGTGAACTGGCCCAGGTGCTTTTCTATGCATCCGCCCGAAGGCCATTTGTCAGGAGAGCGGATCGAACGGCGCGCCGCTGCGTGAAGCGGGCGGTGCGCCGAGGGGGAAAGTTCTGAAGGGAGCGCGACGGCATGAAGATGTCGAAAGGCCAATTGAGCGCCTTGCTGGGGTTGGCCGTAACGGGCGTGACGCTCGTGTCGGGTGGAGCGGCGTTTGCTGAAACGGGCCAGCCGGCGCCATGGGAAGTCAAGCTGCAGGAGGCCGCGACGCCGGTGATGGAGAACATCACCTGGTTCCACGGCCTGCTGCTGACGATCATCACCATCATCACGCTGTTCGTGCTGGCGCTGCTGATCGCCGTGGTGGTCAAGTTCAACGCGCGCGCCAACCCGGTGCCGTCGCGGACGACCCACAACACGCTGATCGAGGTGGCCTGGACGCTGATCCCGGTGCTGATCCTGGTCATGATCGCGGTGCCGTCGTTCCGGCTGCTGTTCCTCGAGCTGGACGTGCCGAAGGCCGATATGACCATCAAGGCCACCGGCAAGCAGTGGTACTGGAGCTACGCCTATCCCGACAACGGCAAGTTCGAGTTCGACTCGCTGCTGGCGCAGGACAAGCAGCCGCGCCTGCTCGCCGTCGACAACGAGATGGTCGTGCCGGTCAACAAGGTGATTCGCGTCCAGACCACGGGCGCCGACGTGATCCACTCCTGGGCGATCCCGTCGTTCGGCGTCAAGATCGACGCCATTCCCGGCCGCCTCAACGAGACCTGGTTCAAGGCGACCAAGGTCGGCATGTATTACGGCCAGTGCTCCGAGCTGTGCGGCAAGGATCACGCCTACATGCCGATCGCGGTGCGCGTCGTGAGCGATCAGGAATTCACCGCCTGGGTCGAGGACGCCAAGAAGAAGTACGCCAGCGCGCCCACGAGCACCTATGCGTCGGCTGCGGGCGTGTCGCAGTAGCCGAGCGCGGATGAACGCTAAGATTGAGGGCCGCCTTGGCGGTCCACGGGGACACTGAGGATTGGACAATGGCGACGAACGTAGCGACCCATGCAGGCCATGACGATCACGCGCACGACCACCCGACCGGATGGCGGCGCTGGATCTATTCGACCAACCACAAAGATATCGGCACGATGTATCTGATCTTCGCGGTCTGCGCCGGCATCATCGGCGCCGCCATGTCGATCGCGATCCGCATCGAGCTGATGTATCCGGGCGTGCAGCTCTTCCACGAGAACCACACCTACAACGTGTTCGTGACCTCGCACGGCCTGATCATGATCTTCTTCATGGTCATGCCGGCGATGATCGGCGGCTTCGGCAACTGGATGGTGCCGCTGATGATCGGCGCGCCGGACATGGCGTTTCCGCGCATGAACAACATCTCGTTCTGGCTGCTGCCCGCCTCGTTCGCGCTGCTGCTGACCTCGACCTTCGTCGAGGGCGAGCCCGGCGCCAACGGCGTCGGCGCCGGCTGGACGATGTATGTGCCGCTGTCGACCTCGGGTCATCCCGGACCGGCGGTGGACTTCGCGATCCTGTCGCTGCACCTTGCCGGCGCGTCGTCGATCCTCGGCTCGATCAACTTCATCACCACCATCTTCAACATGCGCGCGCCGGGCATGACCCTGCACAAGATGCCGCTGTTCGTGTGGTCGATCCTGGTGACGGTGTTCCTGCTGCTGCTGTCGCTGCCGGTGCTCGCCGGCGCCATCACCATGATGCTGACCGATCGCAATTTCGGCACCACCTTCTTCGATCCGGCCGGCGGCGGTGATCCGGTGCTGTTCCAGCACCTGTTCTGGTTCTTCGGCCATCCGGAAGTGTACATCCTGATCCTGCCCGGCTTCGGCATGATCAGCCAGATCGTGTCGACCTTCTCGCGCAAGCCCGTGTTCGGCTATCTCGGCATGGCCTACGCCATGGTCGCGATCGGCGGCATCGGCTTCGTGGTGTGGGCGCACCACATGTACACGGTCGGCATGTCCTCGGCGACGCAGGCCTATTTCGTCGCCGCCACCATGGTGATCGCGGTGCCCACCGGCGTGAAGATCTTCTCCTGGATCGCCACGATGTGGGGCGGCTCGATCGAGTTCCGTGCTCCGATGCTGTGGGCGGTGGGCTTCATCTTCCTGTTCACGGTCGGTGGCGTCACCGGCGTCGTGCTGGCGAACGCCGGCGTCGACCGCGTGCTGCAGGACACCTATTACGTCGTCGCGCACTTCCACTACGTGCTGTCGCTCGGCGCGGTGTTCGCCATCTTCGCGGGCTGGTACTACTGGTTCCCGAAGATGTTCGGCTACATGTACAACGAGACCATCGCCAAGGCGCACTTCTGGGTGACCTTCATCGGCGTCAACCTCGTGTTCTTCCCGCAGCACTTCCTCGGCCTGTCGGGCATGCCGCGCCGCTACATCGACTATCCCGACGCCTATGCCGGCTGGAACCTGGTCTCGTCGATCGGCTCCTATATCTCCGGATTCGGCGTGCTGATCTTCATCTACGGGATCGTCGACGCCTTCATGCGCAAGCAGCAGGCGGCGAACAATCCGTGGGGACCGGGCGCCACGACCCTGGAGTGGACCCTGTCCTCGCCGCCGCCGTTCCACCAGTTCGAGGTGCTGCCGAAGGTGCAGTAACCCTGCTCTCGCGATGCGGCGCCGATCCGGCGCCGCATCGATGTCCGCCGGCAGCGCGCTTGAGGGCGCGCCGTCGGAATCCTTGAGGCGAGGTGCTGACGCGACATGCGTCGGGGCCGTTTGAATTGAAGTCTGGATTCGTCGTGTCGGTCATTGATCAGAACGCCATTGCCGTCGGCCCGCGGATTTCCGAGGCCGATGTCGGCGATTATCTCGCGCTCCTCAAGCCGCGGGTGATGTCGCTCGTGATCTTCACGGCGCTGATCGGCCTGCTGATCGCTCCGGGCCATTTCCACCCCGTGCTCGCCATCACCTCCTTGCTGTGCATCGCCGTCGGCGCCGGTGCTTCCGGGGCGCTGAACATGGCGCTGGAAGGCGACATCGACTCGCTGATGTCGCGCACCGCCAACCGTCCGATCCCGCGCGGCCGCATCACCCGCCCGGAGGCGCTGGCCTTCGGCATCACGCTGTCGTTCTTCTCGGTGCTGACGCTCGGCATCCTCGTCAACTGGTTCGCCGGCGCGCTGCTCGCCTTCACAATCTTTTTCTACGTCGTCGTCTACACGCTGTGGCTGAAGCGCTGGACCGCGCAGAACATCGTCATCGGCGGCGCCGCCGGCGCCCTGCCGCCGGTGGTCGCCTGGGTGTCGTCCACCGGATCGATCGCGCCGGAGCCGCTCTGGCTGTTCCTGATCATCTTCTTCTGGACCCCGCCGCATTTCTGGGCGCTGGCGCTGTTCCGCAGCGATGACTACGCCCGCGCCGGCGTGCCGATGCTGCCGGTGGTCGCCGGCCCGGACGCGACCCGGCTGCAGATCCTGCTCTACACCATCGTCCTGGTGGCGATCGCGGCTGCGCCGTGGCCGCTCGGCTATTTCGATGCCGTCTACGGCGTCGTCTCGCTGGCGCTTGGGGCTGGCATGCTGTGGCTCGCGGTCGAGGTGTTCCGCAAGCGCGAGCGCAGCGCCTCGCTGCGCGCCAACCGCAAGCTGTTCGCCTTCTCGATCCTTTATCTGTTCGTGCTGTTCGCGACGCTCGGACTCGAAGCGGTCGCGCGCATGATCGCGCCGCTGATCTGGTAAGGGGCGCGAGACTGGAAAACATGGCGACCACGATGGCGGATCGAAACGAGTCAGAGGGCATCGTCCTCACCGAGGCGCAGCTGCGCAGCCGGCGCCGCCGCTCGATCGCGATCGCGCTCGCGCTCGGCGTGCTGGTGGTGCTGTTCTTCGCGGTGACCATGGTGAAGGGTCCCGCGGTGCTGAATCGGCCGATGTAGAGACGCGATGCAGGACGGGACGAAGCAGACCGCGATGGAGACAACCGACCAGAACGTTCCGGCGACCGCGCCGGCCGCGCCGCGCCGCGGCCTCAGCCGCGATGCGCTGGTCGGCGGCATCTGCGGCGCCGTCGCGGTGCTGATGGTGGGCGCGGCCTATGCCGCCGTGCCGTTCTACAACTGGTTCTGCCGCGCCACCGGCTTCAACGGCACCACGCAGGTGGCGACATCAGCGCCATCCGCGGCGCCGCTGGCGCGCCGGATCTCCGTGCGCTTCGACTCCAATGTCGCCGGCGGTCTGCCCTGGAAGTTCGAGCCGGAGAAGACCGAGATCGATGTCGCGATCGGCGAGGTGGTCACGGTCTACTACAAGGTCACCAACGAGGCGGCGCGCACCACCATGGCGCAGGCGGCCTACAACGTGTCGCCGCTGACATCAGGCGCCTACTTCCAGAAGATCAACTGCTTCTGCTTTACCGAGCAGACCATGGCGCCGGGCGAGACCCGCGAGATGGCGGTGGTGTTCTACGTCGATCCGGCGATAGCAGCCGATCACGAGAACGACAGCTTGAAGACGATCACGCTGTCATACACCTTCTATCCCGTCCGCGACACGCCGAAGCCGGTCGCTGCGGGCGAGCCGGACAAGCCGCGGGGCAGCCTATGACTGTGACTGTGCGGAAATCCGATATCCGGGGACCATCGCTGTTGAACGACACCGTGCCGGCGCGACCGGCATCGATCTGGGGAGAGACTTGCCATGGCTGAGGCGCACGCCAAGCATCACGACTACCATCTCGTCGATCCGAGCCCTTGGCCGTTCGTCGGCTCGGTCTCGGCCTTCATCATGGCGTTCGGCGCGATCGGCTGGATGCACAAGATGTACGGCGCCGCGCCGATCGTGTTCGGCATCGGCACCATCGGCGTGCTCTACACCATGGCGAGCTGGTGGGGCGACGTCATCAAGGAAGCGCAGTACAAGGGCGACCATACCCGCGTGGTGCAGCTGCATCACCGCTACGGCATGATCCTGTTCATCGCCTCCGAGGTGATGTTCTTCGTCGCCTGGTTCTGGGCCTATTTCAATGCCGCGCTGTATCCGAACTACGAGGTGCAGGCGACCCGCGACGCCCTGTTCGGCGGCGTCTGGCCGCCGAAGGGCATCGAGACCTTCGATCCCTGGCATCTGCCGCTGCTCAACACGCTGATCCTGCTGACCTCGGGCACCACGGTGACCTGGGCGCACCACGCGCTGCTCGAGGGTGACCGCAAGGGCCTGAAATACGGCCTGATCCTCACCATCCTCCTGGGTGCGACCTTCACCTGCGTGCAGGCCTACGAGTACAGCCACGCGACGTTCTCGTTCGCCGGCCACGTCTACGGCTCGACCTTCTTCATGGCGACGGGCTTCCACGGCTTCCACGTCCTGGTCGGCACGATCTTCCTGATCGTCTGCCTGGCGCGCGCCTATGCCGGCCACTTCACGCCCAAGCAGCATCTCGGCTTCGAGTTCGCCGCCTGGTACTGGCACTTCGTCGACGTGGTCTGGCTGTTCCTGTTTATCTGCATCTACGTCTGGGGCCACGGCGCCGAGGCGATGGCCCACGGCGCGCACTGAAGCCGGCGCGCACCGGTTCCGTCGAACGTGCTAAGAAGGGGCGGCCGTCGGGCCGCCCTTTCTCGTTTGCGGCGGTGCCCGGCGGTTGATCGAAATGTGATCCGCCGTCGCCGCCTCCGGTTGTATCACCAGGGGGCGCCGCCCGGCCGCCCAGGGGCAAGACACCATGACCACGCATCCGCCCGTCACTTTGGCCCAGACCGTCCTGCGCGGGCTCGCCTGCCGCTGCCCGCGCTGCGGCCAGGGCAAGCTGTTCGACGGCTTCCTCAACCTGCGCAAGCGTTGCGAAGCCTGCGATCTCGACTATGCCTTCATCGACACCGGCGACGGTCCGGCGATCTTCATCATGATGCTCGCCGGCGCCATCGTGGTCGGCGCCGCCCTGATCGTCGAGGTGAAGTATCAGCCGCCGTTCTGGGTCCATGCCGCGCTCTGGGGGCCGCTGATCCTGGTGACGACGCTGCTGCCGCTGCGCGCGATGAAATCGCTGCTGATCGCCCTGCAATTCCACCACAAGGCCGCCCCCGGGCGTTTGGTGGACAAGACGCCGCGATGAACGGTCCGAGTTCCGCGGAGCGGCGCTCCGGTTTTGAAGCGCTGCTCAGGTCCTGCCGTTGCGGTCTGTCTCCCGGGACATGGGTCAAGCCGCTTCCGGACGCGAAAGAAAAGGTAAGCCCTCGCCGCAAACACGCTGCGCTCCCTCCCCCCTTGTGGGGGAGGGTTGGGGAGGGGGGTAGCCTCAACGGCAGTCTTTGCTGGGGCACCCCCAACCCCTCCCCGCAAGGGGGAGGGGAGCGCACTGTCCGCGCGGTGAAAGCGGGAGGCTATCTCACGCGTGTGGACACCATCGAACTCAAGCCGGCGCGCAGCGTCGGAGTCGCCGCATGACCTCCGCCCGTCCCACCACCTCCTCCCGCGCCTTCGCCGCCTTCACCTTCGTCATGGTCGCACTGTTCATCGGCCTCGGCGTCTGGCAATTGCAGCGCCGTGCCGAGAAGCATGCGCTGATCGCCGCGCTCACCGATCGTGTCGCCGCAGCACCCGCGCCGCTGCCTCCGCCAAGCGACTGGCGCACGCTGACGCCGGAGCGCGACGAATTCCGCCGCGTCAGCTTCACCGCGACCTATGCAAAGCTGCCGGATGCGATGGTCTACAGCGCCGGCTCGGCCGTGCGCGAGGACGTCTCCGGGCCGGGCACCTGGGCGTTCCTCCCCGCGCGCCTGGCGTCTGGCGAGACCATCGTGATCGACGCCGGCTTCGTCGCCAACACGATGCAGGACCGCAGCATCCAGGACCGGCAGGTCGGCAAGCTCGTCACCGGCGGGCCCGTGATTCTCACCGGCTATCTGCGCTTCCCCGAGGCCGCCGGCCTGCTCACCGCGGCCGAGAGCCGCGACAAGCGGCTGTGGTTCACGCGCGACCATCGCGCGATGGCCAGGACGCTCGGCTGGGGCGAGGTCGCGCCGTTCTACATCGACCTGGAAACGCCGGTGCCGGACAACGGCATCCCAAAACCCGGTCCGCTGTCGCCGCATCTGCGCGACGAGCACATGCAATACGCGATCACCTGGTTCTCACTCGCCGCGGCGCTGATCGTGGCCTTCGCGGTGTGGGCGAGGGGACGGCGCAGATCCGCTCGATGACGCGTAGCCCGCGTGAGCGACAGCGATATGGGGGCCGCTGTCGATCCCGCATGTCGCGGCCTGCTAAGAAGTCAAATATTGGTCAAGATGAGACGGGCGGCTGTCTTAGGAGCCGAAGTTGAGTGATGATGGTGTTGATCTTCTGCGGACATTCCGTGATCCGCTGATCGGGTTGCCACTTTCCCACGTGTGGCGAGGCGCTGGCTCGGCCATTTTCTTGGAGTTTGGGCATCTCACCAGCTGTACCCGGCGCGACGGAACGCTTGGTAATCCGGAGGGAGAGTTTGGCCTGATGATCGAGTGGAGCTGGCGTATCGAAGACAACTCGTCGATCTTGTGCGGAAGCTGGAGCGAGGAGTCCTTGTGGGCGGCAACATTTGATCACATCCGTAACAAGACCGTCGTGGAGTTTTCGGTCGTTGGACGATTACCCGAAATCGCCGTAGGTCTGTCGGATGAGCTCTACGTGACATCCTTCATGACAGCCGAAGGCGATCCGGCTTGGGTGCTGTTCGACCGACGAGAGGACGTCGTGAGAACATTGGGCGTTCGGCAGGGGCGTGTGGAGGCAGTAACCGCCAGCCGATGACCTCCTAGCCCGCATGAGCGAAGCGACATGCGGGTTCAGCACCGGCCCCCGCATGTCGCTTCGCTCATGCGGGCTACGGCGGGCAAAACGGCGCTTGACTTAGAGCGCGCTCGAACCCGTAGCCTGCCTGGCGTCGTGAATGGAGATAAAGCGCGCATGAAGATCGGCGAGCTGGCCAGGCAGTCGGGGCTGACGCCCCATACGATCCGCTACTACGAGCGGATCGGGCTGCTGCCCAGGGCCGATCGCGATCATGCCCGCCAGCGGGACTACGACGCATCGATCCTGACCTGGATCGAATTCCTCGGCCGCCTCAAGGCCACGGGAATGCCGATCCGGGACATGCTGCGCTACGCCGAGCTGCGCGCGGGCGGCGCTGCCACCGAGCCGGAACGATGCCGGCTGCTGGAGCGTCATCGCGAGGCGGTCCGGGCGCGCGTCGCCAGCCTGCAGGATTGCCTTCTCGTTCTCGACGGCAAGATCACCGGTTATGCCGGCAGCAGCGAGAGGACGAACGATGATGACGCAGTCAACGCCCAGCCAAGCCACGACGACGAGCCCGATGCCGGGCGCCACGCCATCCGGCGCCAACACCGATCAGGACCGTCTGGCGCGCGGCCGGCGCGCGCTCGATAGCATCGACGGCGAGGCCGGCCACAATGTGATCGCGGCGCTCGCCGACATCGCGCCGGACTTCGCCACCTACGTGATCGAGTTTCCGTTCGGCGACATCTATTCACGCCCCGGCCTCGATCTGCGCAGCCGCGAGATCGCGACCATCGCGGCGCTGACCGCGCTCGGCAATGCCAGCCCGCAGCTGAAGGTTCATATCCATGCTGGCCTCAACGTCGGCCTCAGCCGCGACGAGATCACTGAGGTGATCATGCAGATGGCGGTCTATGCCGGCTTCCCCGCCGCGCTCAACGGATTGTTCGCAGCCAAGGCGGTGTTTGCCGAGGCCGACGCGAAGGCCGGTGAGGCCGCCTCGGTTTGATTAGCGGGCTACGCACCGCGCCTCGCCACCGCGATCGTCGCGACCCTGATTTGAGTCGCCCGACGGGCTATCCAAAACGGCATGAGCTGGCGTCCGATATCGAGAATTCGGCCGCGCCGGAAAACTGATTATGTAAGCATCCTCAACGCGCTGATCAGTTCAGCATCGACCGGCGGCAATTTTTTGCTTTCATTTTTTCCGAAATCATGGTTGTCTCTTCCCATTCCGCCTCGCCAGCGAGGGACGTACGCGTCGTCACGGACGTTGGGGTGGGATGCGATGGACGGGTCGGCTGCAACTGACGAGTGCGGCCGGCGCGGACGGCGAAGTCGCGTGGTCCTGATACCCCGACGCTGGTATCAAGTTGGCGCTGGTGCCGATGCATCGCGTCGATGACGGTGGCCAAAAAGCCCGGTGCACCGAGGAGAGCGCGTATAAGTCGTAAGCCATCGCGCAGGGAAGGCCGGGTCATCCGGCTGAACCTGTGGTTCCTGCCCCGTGCATTCTTGTTCGCACGGGGGCCACGGGCCTCAGTCGAGGTCCGGCCTTCCCTGCGCCCTCCGTTTCCGGAGGGACGAGATTCCGCAAAGCTCGGGTGCCGATCGCGCCGCGAGGATAAGAAGCTGTGTCTTGCGGGCCGGGGCGCCGCCTCCACCGCCGCCATGCCCGAAGGCGGGGATCCAGTAGGCCGCGGCAGTGCGGTTGACCATGGTCGCCACGGCGTACTGGGACGGAGCACCTTCGTGTGCTGCCACCCCGCGCCGGCGTAACGCCGCCGTAACCCGGAGCCGCGACCATTGCTGTGCCAACAACCGGTTTCGCCCACGGGCCAAAACCATTATGGTGCCGGACCATGTTGCCGCCGGGCGGTTCCGATTTCGAATTCAATCAACGGGTTATGGCCTAGTGACGCAGGTCAGGAGAGCGGTTTGACGCGCTATGTTTCGACCCGCGGGGAAGCCCCCGCGCTCACCTTCTGCGATGTGATGCTGACCGGGCTCGCCCGTGACGGCGGCCTGTACGTGCCCGAGACCTGGCCGCAGCTGACGCCGGCGACGATCGCGTCGTTCTTCGGCCGGCCCTATTGGGAGGTCGCCGTCGAAGTCATCAAGCCGTTCGTCGCCGGCGAGATTTCCGACGAGGAGCTCGGCCGCATGGCCAACGAGGCCTATGCGACCTTCCGTCACCCCGCCGTGGTGCCGCTCGACCAGACCGCACCGCATCAGTTCGTGCTGGAGCTGTTCCACGGCCCGACCCTGGCGTTCAAGGACGTGGCGATGCAGCTGATCTCGCGGCTGATGGACCACGTGCTCGCCAAGCGCGGCGAGCGCACCACCATTGTCGTGGCGACGTCGGGAGATACCGGCGGCGCCGCGGTCGATGCGTTCGCCGGCCGCGACAATGCCGACCTCATCGTGCTGTTTCCGCATGGCCGCATCTCCGAGGTGCAGCGGCGGATGATGACCACGTCGGGCGCGGCGAACGTGCATGCGCTGGCCATCGAAGGTCATTTCGACGACTGCCAGGCGATCGTGAAGGGCCTGTTCAACCATCACGGCTTCCGCGATTCGGTCAGGCTGTCGGGCGTCAACTCGATCAACTGGGCGCGCGTCGTCGCCCAGGTGGTCTACTACTTCACTTCGGCGGTCGCGATCGGCGCGCCGCACCGCGCCGTCGACTTCACCGTGCCGACCGGCAATTTCGGCGACATCTTCGCCGGCTACGTCGCCAAGCGCATGGGTCTGCCGGTGCGGACCTTGCGCGTCGCGACCAACGTCAACGACATCCTCGCCCGGACGCTGGCGACCGGCATCTACGAGGTGCGCGAGGTGCATGCGACGGCCTCGCCCTCGATGGACATCCAGGTGTCGTCGAATTTCGAGCGGCTGCTGTTCGAAGCCGGCGGCCGCGACGCCGGCACCGTGCGGCGGCTGATGGACGGCCTCAAGCAGTCCGGCCGCTTCGTGCTGCCGGATGCGATGCTGGCCGCGATCCGCGCGGATTTCGACGCCGGACGCGCCGACGAGACCGAGACCGCCGCTGCGATCCGCGCCGCCTTCCGCGAGGCCGGCGATCTCGTCGATCCGCACACGGCGGTGGCGCTGGCGGTGGCCGATCGCGACGGAACGGATCTGTCGGTGCCGAACATCGTGCTGTCGACCGCGCATCCCGCCAAATTCCCCGACGCGGTCGAGGCCGCCTGCGGGATGCGGCCGCATCTGCCGGTGTGGCTCGAAGGGCTGATGAGCAGGCGCGAGGACATCAGGATCATGCGGAACGACCAGGCCGAGGTGGAGAAGTTCATCCGCTCGGTCAGCCGGGCCGCCAAGCAGGGAATTGCATGATGGGTGTGGAAGTCACCAAGCTGCCGACGGGGCTGACGGTCGTCACCGACACGATGCCGCATTTGGAGACGGCCGCGCTCGGGGTCTGGGCCGGCGTCGGCGGCCGCGACGAAAAGCCGGATGAGCACGGCATCTCGCATCTGCTCGAGCACATGGCATTCAAGGGCACGACGACGCGCAGCGCCCGCGAGATCGTCGAGACGGTCGAGGCCGTCGGCGGCGATCTGAATGCCGGGACCTCGACCGAGACCACGGCCTATTACGCCCGCGTGCTGAAGGCCGACGTGCCGATGGCGCTCGACGTGCTCTCCGACATTCTCGCCAATCCGTCGTTCGTGCCGGAGGAGCTGGAGCGCGAGAAGAACGTGATCGTGCAGGAGATCGGCGCGGCACAGGATACGCCTGACGACGTCGTGTTCGAGCATCTCAACGAGCTGTGCTTTCCGGACCAGCCGATGGGCCGCTCGCTGCTCGGCACCGCCAAGACGCTGGAGGCGTTCGATCGCGACAAGCTGCACGGCTATCTGTCGACGCATTACCGCGGCCCCGACATGGTGGTCGCCGCCGCCGGTGCCGTCGACCATCAGCGGGTGGTCGAGGACGTGACGAAGCGCTTTGCGAGCTTCAATGGCGGCGAGGGGCCGAAGCCGCTGCCGGCGGCGTTCGGCAAGGGCGGCTCGCGGGTCGTGCATCGCGATCTCGAGCAGGCGCATCTGACGCTTGCGCTCGAGGGCGTGCCGCAGGCCGACCCGTCGCTGTTCTCGCTGCAGGTGTTCACCAACATCCTCGGCGGCGGCATGTCGTCCCGGCTGTTCCAGGAGGTGCGCGAGAACCGGGGGCTCTGCTACTCCGTCTACACGTTCCACGCGCCCTACAGCGACACGGGGTTCTTCGGCCTCTACACCGGGACCGATCCGGCCGACGCCCCCGAGATGATGGAGGTCGTGGTCGACATCATCGGCAATGCGGTGGAGACCCTGAGCGAGGCCGAGGTCGCCCGCGCCAAGGCGCAGATGAAGGCCGGGCTCTTGATGGCGCTGGAGAGCTGCAGTGCCCGTGCCGAGCAATTGGCGCGGCATATCCTGGCCTATGGCCGGCCGCAGACCTTGCAGGAGATGGTCGCCAAGATCGAGGCGGTCAGCGTCGAGAGCACGCGCGATGCGGCGCGGGCGCTGCTCGCACGCAGCAAGCCGGCGGTGGTCGCGCTCGGCACCGGCAGGGGTCTGGACACGGCGGTCACTTTCGCCGAAGGTCTGACCGGTTCGCGATCGAAGGCCCAACTGCACTGAGCGTGGTTCGGCTCGGTGCGGTCCGCGCGCATTTGAATCTCGCCAGATCTTGGCCTTGGAGATCTCGGCATTGGAGATCTGGGGTGGGTCGGAGCAGGCTTCGACCCGGAAAGAGCAGGGGGAGCATCACAGATGGCCCTGTTTCGCTTGCCATCCAACGGACCGGCTGCGCTGGCTCCGCGCGGCCAGGGCCTGCTGCTGCGTGCGCCGCAGATGGCCGATTACGCGCAATGGGCGCGGCTGCGCGAGATCAGCCGCGACTATCTCACGCCCTGGGAGCCGATCTGGCCGTCCGACGACCTGACGCGCTCCGGCTTCCGCCGCCGGCTGCGCCGCTATGCCGAGGACATCTCGGCCGACCGGTCCTATCCGTTCATCGTCTTCCGCGAGCAGGATGGCGCCATGCTCGGCGGCATCACGCTCGCCAATGTCCGCCGCGGCATCGTTCAGGCCGGCACCATCGGCTACTGGATGGGGCAGCCGTTCGCGCATCATGGCTACATGACGGCGGCGCTGCGGCTGCTGCTGCCGACCCTGTTCGGCGAGCTCAATCTGCACCGGGTCGAGGCGGCCTGCATCCCGACCAATACGCCGTCGATCCGCGTGCTGGAGAAATGCGGCTTCACCCGCGAGGGCCTGGCGCGTCGCTACCTCTGCATCAACGGGGTCTGGCAGGACCATTATCTCTACGGCCTGCTGCACGAGGATTTCCGGGGGTAGCAATCGTGATCGTGATCGCCGCGGGAGAGGCCGATCGGGGCTGGTTCCGGGCTCTGAAATGGGTATAGACGCCTTGGCTGGGCGACCGAGTTGCCGGGGATATCAGACGATGCGAGAGACGAGCGTGATCAGGGCTGGGACGTTGGCAGCCGTGCTGCTGGCCTTGGGAGCCGCGAGCGCGGCGCCGCCGGCCGCCGCCCAATCGCTGACCGACCGCTTCAAGAGCCTGTTCG
Organism: Bradyrhizobium sp. SZCCHNS3002; assembly: GCF_032377435.1. NCBI lineage: Bacteria > Pseudomonadati > Pseudomonadota > Alphaproteobacteria > Hyphomicrobiales > Nitrobacteraceae > Bradyrhizobium > Bradyrhizobium sp. SZCCHNS3002. The sequence goes on along the minus strand of NZ_JAUHHY010000004.1, from coordinate 196,700 downwards.
GCGGCGGCTCGGACGACAAGGGGCAACAGAATCTGCCCGCCAGCGGCGGACCGCCGGTCGATCCGACCGATGGCCTGACCTGTCCGCCGGTCAATATTCGCGCCGGCGCCTCGACCTACGCCGTGGCCGCGCCCGGCAAGCAGGCGGTCGGCAACGACGTCCGGTTCCAGGCGTCGATCACCAAGACCGCGCGTGAATGTAATCTCAACGGGGCCGAGATCACCGCCAAGATCGGCATTCAGGGGCGCATCGTCGCCGGCCCCGCGGGCGCGCCGGCGAGCGTCGACATTCCGATGCGCATTGCCGTGGTCCAGGGCGGCATCGGCGAGAAGGTGATCGCGACCAAGTCGTATCGCACCACGGTGCAGATGACCGAGGACGGCAGCGTGCCGTTCACGATCGTCGCCGAGGACATGGTCTATCCGGTGCCGCCGCCCGGCGCCAATGCCGACAATTACGTCTTCTACATCGGCTTCGACCCGCAGGCCCTGACCCCGGAGCGGCCGCACGGCAAGAAGCGGAGGTGACGATTGCCCTTGCGCGAAGCGGTCGCCGGAGAGTGTGAATAGCAAAAGGCCGGTGCGATGGAATCGCACCGGCCTTTTGAAGATGATGGATGAGATGGGCTGCCGCTCAGTTCAGCTTGCGGCCGACTTCGGCGATGCCCTTGGCGACGAGGTCTTCGCCAAGAGCGCCCTTGACCGACTGAGACAGCACGGTCGCTGCCGCCTGGACGGCGGCCTCCGCCGCAGCGGACCTGACGTCGGCGAGAGCCTGGGCTTCGGCGAGGGCGATCTTGCCCTCGGCGGCCTTGGTGCGACGGGCGACGAAGTCTTCCATCTTGGCCTTGGCCTCCGCCGCGATGCGCTCGGCTTCCGCCTTTGCGCTGGTGACGATCTCCTCGGCCTCACGCTCGGCGCTGGCGCGGCGGGTCTTGTAATCGGCGAGCACCTTGGCCGCCTCTTCCTTGAGCCGCTTGGCCTCCGCCAGCTCGTTCCTGATGCGCTCGGCGCGGTGGTCGAGCGCCGTCAGGACCATGCGGTGGACACCGAGATAGGCGAACAGGCCCATCAGGATCACGAAGGCGATCGCGACCCAGGTTTCCGGATCAGCAAGCAAATGCATCAGGCTGTTCCCTTCAACGATGCATCCACCGCAGCCTCGACCGTCTTGGCTGCGGGGGCCTTGCCGGTGAGCTGCTTCACGATCGCGCTGGCTGCATCTGCGGCGATGCCGCGGACATTGCTCATTGCGGTCGTGCGCGTGGTGGCGATGGATGCCTCAGCCGCCGCGAGCTTGGCTGCGAGGCTGTCTTCCAGCGCCTTGCGCTCGGCGTCCGAAGAGGCCGCGAGCTTCTCGCGAGTCTCGGCTCCGATCGCCTGGGCACGGGCACGAGCCGTCGCCAGCTCGCTCTCATATGCCTTCATCGCGGCTTCGGATTCATCCTTCAGCCGCTGCGCTTCAGCCAGATCGCCGTCGATCGACTTCTGGCGGGCGTCGATGACGGCCCCGACCTTCGGCAGCGCCACACGCGAGACGATCACGTACAGCGCCACGAAGGCGATCACCAAGGAGACGATCTGGGAGGGAAAGGTTTCCTTCGAGAACGGAGGGAAACCATGCCCGCCATCGGCCTCCGTATGGGCGCTTGCGGTGCCCTTGGCCTCGCCGCCCTTGGCCTCGCCATGACTTTCAGCCACGGGCTTCTCCTGTCCGGCTCAGGCCGTCTTAGACGGCGTACAGCAGGAGCAGCGCGATCAGCAGCGAGAAGATGCCGAGCGCTTCGGTCACCGCGAAGCCGAAAATCAGGTTGCCGAACTGGCCCTGGGCGGCCGACGGATTGCGCAGAGCGGCCGACAGGTAGTTGCCGAAGATGATGCCGATGCCGGCACCCGCGCCACCCATGCCGATGCAGGCAATGCCCGCGCCAATGTACTTCGCTGCAACCGGATCCATGAAACGAACTCCTTTGAGGGGTTTGGTAGAGAGGGCCGGATCAGTGGCCCGGATGGATAGCATCGTTGAGATAGATGCAGGTGAGGATCGTGAAGACGTAGGCCTGGAGGAACGCGACCATCAGCTCGAGGCCGGTCAGCGCGACCGTGAGGCCGAGCGGCAACAGCGCGCCGACCTTGCCGACAAAGCCGAGCGCACCGAGCATGGTCACGAAGCTCGCGAACACCTTCAGGGTGACGTGGCCGGCCAGCATGTTGGCGAACAGACGGACGCTGTGCGAGATCGGACGGGAGAAGAAGGAGATGATTTCGATCACGACCACCAGCGGCAGGATCACCGCGGGGATGCCGGAGGGGACGAACAGCTTAAAGAACTTCAGGCCGTTCTTGTAGAAGCCGTAGATGATGACCGTCAGGAACACCAGCAGCGCCAGCGCGAAGGTGACGATGATGTGGCTGGAGACGGTGAAGGTGTAGGGGATGATGCCGACGATGTTCGAGACGAAGATGAACGTGAACAGCGAGAACACCAGCGGGAAGAACGTCATGCCGTGCGAGCCGGCGCTGGTTCTGATGGTGTTGGCGACGAATTCGTAGGACAGCTCGACCACCGACTGGAACCGGCCCGGCACGAGCGCGCGCCCGGCGGCCATCATCATGACGGCGATCAGCACGACCGCGAGCAGCATGTACGCGGACGAATTGGTGAAGGCGATCTCCTGATTGCCGATGTGGCCGATCGTGAAGATCTTGTTGAGGTGGAATTGATGGATCGGATCGATCATCCGCGTGGCGTCTCAGTTGTTCACCGGCCACGCCGGCGCTTTGCAATTCACTCGTTGGTCTTCCGCGCCGAGGTCTTCCGCGCATGTCTCACTGGCGGGGCCTGTCGGGAGCTATGCCTGCGGATCTCACCACGTTCAACACGCCGGCCGCGAAGCCGAGCAGGAAAAACACGATGAATCCAAAGGGCGATGTCGACAGCAAGCGGTCGAAGCCCCAGCCAAGCACCGCACCGACGAGGACACCGGCGATCAACTCGGAGGACAGTCGCAGGCCACGCGCCATGGCCGAAGCCCGGGCTGCAGTGTCACCGCCGCCGTTTCCAGGTTGATCAGCCCCGATCTTTCGGCCGTCGCGAAATTCGGACAACCGTTGGTCGAGACTTCCGAGCCTTGCGGAAAGCGCAACCTCATCGGGCGACTTGTCGCGATCCCCGTGTCCGCCGCTCTCGTTCGTGCCATCCGCCATGTGCTTATCCGCCATGTGTGGAGACCCGATCCGTTGCCGCGAGTGTCAGGAAATAGCGCCCCATCGCCCTTTAAAGCCGCGCGGACCATACTGACCGCATCCCCCCAAGTCAAGATTGCGTGTTGAACTGTTAGATGCCTGATTCTGCTCGTCTTCTCGGCTTTTTCGTCAGATCGGTCGCGCGTGTCACCGCGCCGCATCAACAGTGTTCTGTGCAACTGCGATCTTGCCCCTGTCAGGGCCCTCTGATCCGATGTCGCTGAACTCCAACCAGCACGGGAACCCGCATGTCGCGCCAGATCGATTACTATTTCTCGCTGCAGTCGCCATGGGCCTATATCGGCCACCGGCTGTTCCGCGACATCGCCGCGAGCCACGGCGCGAGCGTCAACCTCAAGCCGGTCATGCTGGTGGATCTGTTCGCCGAGACCGGCGGGCTTCCGCTGGCCAAGCGCCATCCGGCGCGGCAGCGCTATCGCATCGTCGAGCTGAAGCGGTGGCGCGACAAGCGCGGTCTCGATTTCCACATCCAGCCGAGCAACTGGCCGTTCAATGCCCGGCTCGCCGACGGCGTCGTCATTGCGGCGCAGCAGGCCGGCCTCGATCCGGAGCCCTATCTGCAGCGCGCCTTCCCGGCCATCTGGGAGCAGCAGCTCAATCTTGCGGATGCCGAGGTGATCGCCGGCCTGGCCGATGCAGCCGGACTGCCGGGCTGCGATCTCGTGACGCAGGCGGCGAGGGACGTGGTCGGGGCGGCCTACGAGCAGAACCGGCAGGACGCGATCGCGGCCGACGTGTTCGGATCGCCGGCCTACGTGCTGGATGGCGAGATATTCTGGGGGCAGGACCGGCTCGAACTGCTGGCGGACGCGTTGAAATCCGGTCGCTCCGCCTATACGTCCGAAACATAGGTGCGGCCTGTGGCAGCGGATCGCACCTGAGGCAACGTCATGGCCGCGACACAATGTCGGCGTGCATGGCGGCGGTTGCGAATGCGCCTGGGAGAGCCAGCCATGAGTCTCACGAAGCCCTACCGGCCGCCGCTCCTCGCGCTGCTGGCGTTGAGCTGCCTGGGCGGAGAGGCGTTTGCGGTCGAGGACACAACGCCTGACGGCGACAAGGGACGCTACACGATGTCGACGACATCGGACGGCGTGATCCGGCTCGATACCAAGACCGGTGCGGTCTCGATGTGCAACAACAGCGGTGGATCGGGCTTTGCCTGTTACGCGGTGCCTGATGAGCGCGCCGCGCTGGACGCCGAGATCGGCCGTCTGCAGGCGGAGAATGAAAAGCTCAAGGGCCAGCTCGCGTCGCGCGACCAGAGCATCTCCGGCAAGATCGACGAGCCGCTGCCGAAGGACCAGGCGCTGCCCAAGTCCGATCAATTGAAGAAGGCGGAGCCTCGAGCCGGAGAGTCGAAGTCTGCTGACGGAACGCGAAAGCTCGAGATCCCGCTGCCCAGCGACCAGGACATGGACCGCATGATGGGGTTCCTCGAGCAGGCGTGGCGGCGGCTGCTCGACATGGCGACGCGGGTGCAGAAGGACGTCTCGGGCAGGATCTGAGACCGCTTCGAGGAGGCTGCATCCATGTCGGCACGATCGGCCTCGCGCACGGCACCTTCGGTTGTTGCGATCGATACGGTGGTGACGTCGATCCTGACGGTGCAGACTTCGGGCCGCGGCTTCACCGATCTCACGCGCGAGGTCGAGGCATTCCTGCGTGAAGTCTCCGCCAGGGAAGGCGCGGTGACCCTGTTCGTTCGCCACACCTCGGCGTCGCTGACGATCCAGGAGAATGCCGATCCCACCGTGCTGCACGATCTCACCACGGCGCTGGCGCGGCTGGCGCCGGAGGATGCCGGCTGGGTGCACGACACCGAGGGGCCCGACGACATGCCGGCGCACATCAAGACCATGCTGAGCTCGGTCTCGCTGCAGGTGCCGGTGCAGGACGGCCGCATGATGCTCGGCACCTGGCAGGCGCTCTATCTGATCGAGCATCGCGCGCGTCCGCATCGGCGCGAGCTGGTGTTGCAGTTCATCGGCGCGGCCTGAGGCCATAAAGAGAAAATCCGTGGGTCTGAAATGCGGAACGGCCGCGGAGTGATCCGCGGCCGTTCGCTCGGAGGAGATGCGGGCGGGGTCGCCGCCCGCGTCCTGATCAGTGCTGCTGGATGTCGACGTCCTTGGTCTCCGGCAGGAACAGGAAGCCGACGACCGCCGTGATCACCGCGAAGAAGATCGGGTACCACAGGCCGGCATAGATGTCGCCGGTCGAGGCCACGATCGCGAAGGCGGTTGCCGGCAGCAGGCCGCCGAACCAGCCGTTGCCGATGTGGTAGGGCAGCGACATCGAGGTGTAGCGGATCTTGGTCGGGAACAGCTCGACCAGCATCGCGGCGATCGGGCCGTACACCATGGTGACGAAGATCACCAGGATGAACAGCAGGCCGATGATCGCGGCGACCTGCGGACGGAAGACGTCGAACGGATGCGCCATCTTCACGATCGACGGATCACCCGCCTTCGGATAGCCGGCCTGGCCGATCGCGGCCGTCAGCGCCGGGTTGCTGGTCTTCGCATCGGTGTAGGGCACTTCCTTTCCGTTGAAGGTGACCTTCACGCCGGAGCCGGCCGGACCATAAACGGTCGAGTACTTGACCGAGGACTGGGCCAGGAAGGCGCGGGCGGTGTCGCAAGGCGCGGTGAAGACGCGGGTGCCGACCGGGTTGAACAGATCGCCGCAGCCGGCGGGATCAGCCACCACTTCCACCTTCGTCGCCTCGATCGCCTTCTCCAGCGCCGGGTTGGCGTTGGTGGTGATCATCTTGAAGATCGGGAAGAAGGTCAGCGCCGCGATCAGACAGCCGCCCATGATGATCGGCTTGCGGCCGATCTTGTCGGACAGCATGCCGAACACGATGAAGAAGCCGGTGCCGAGCAGCAGCGACCAGGCGATCAGCAGGTTGGCGGTGTAGCCGTCGACCTTCAGGATCGATTGCAGGAAGAACAGCGCGTAGAACTGGCCGGTGTACCAGACCACGCCCTGGCCCATCGTGGCGCCGATCAGCGCCAGCAACACGATCTTGGCGTTGCCCCAGTTCGCGAACGCTTCCGTCAGCGGCGCCTTCGAGCTCTTGCCCTCGTCCTTCATCTTCTGGAACACGGGCGATTCGTTCAGGCGCAGACGGATCCAGACGGAGACGCCAAGCAGCAGCACCGAGACCAGGAACGGAATGCGCCAGCCCCATTTGGCGAAGTCGGCCTCGCCGATGATGGTGCGGGTGAACAGGATGACCAGCAGCGACAGGAACAGGCCCATCGTCGCCGTCGTCTGGATGAAGGATGTGTAGTAGCCGCGCTTGCCCATCGGGGCGTGCTCGGCGACATAGGTTGCGGCACCGCCATACTCGCCGCCGAGCGCGAGGCCCTGCAGCAGGCGCAGGCCGATCAGGATCACCGGCGCCGCGAAGCCGATGGTCGCGGCGTTCGGCAGCAGGCCGACGATGAAGGTCGACAGGCCCATGATCAGGATCGTGACCAGGAAGGTGTATTTGCGGCCGACGATGTCGCCGATGCGGCCGAACACGATGGCGCCGAACGGACGCACCAGGAAGCCGGCGGCGAAGGCGAGCAGTGCGAAAATGTCGCGGGTGGCCGGCGGATAGTCGCTGAAGAACTGCGCGCCGATGATCGAGGCCAGCGACCCGTAGAGATAGAAGTCGTACCACTCGAAGACGGTGCCGAGAGAGGAGGCCAGAATGACGAAGCGTTCGTCCTTCGTCATGCCTCCAGCTCTCGCTTGTGTGGCTACCATTGTTGACATCGGCATTCGCTCCCCATGATTGTTGTGATGATGGCTTTCGCCTCCGCATGCCGGACTTGGACGGCGCAGGTCGCGGAGACCTTGCTCTTCAGTAACATTGCAGTGAAACCCGCCCCAATACGACTTTCGGCTCTGCCCTCTGCGGCGCGCGGGAAAGATGGGGACATTGCGGCGGATCAAGTTCGCTGAGCGGCCGTCGCGCTATCGATGTTGCGTTGCACAAGGTTCGGATTAACCGCCTTCCCTGCAAGTGGAATTGCACGCTTGCATGCAACCGGTGGCCGGGCGAGTATTTTACGGAAAACCGGGCGCGTGCAGTTGCAGCATGTCGTCGGTCTCGCAAGGTCAAGTCTGGATTCATGGCGGCTGCCAGCACTCATCTCGTCATTGCCGATGATCACCCGTTGTTCCGCAATGCCTTGCGGCAGGCAGTCGCGAGCGTGCTCGCGGAGGCCGTGGTCGACGAGGCCGGCTCGTTCGAGGACCTCACCGCTTTGCTGGAAAAGGATTCCGAGGTCGATCTGGTGCTGCTCGACCTCACCATGCCCGGCATCTCCGGCTTCTCGGGCCTGATCTATCTGCGCGCGCAATATCCGGCGATCCCGGTCGTCATCGTGTCGGCGAGCGACGACGGCGCGACGATCCGCCGCTCGCTCGATTTCGGCGCCTCCGGCTTCATCCCGAAGCGGTTCGGCGTCGACACCTTGCGCGATGCCATCAAGAAGGTGATGGACGGCGAGGTCTGGGTGCCGCCCGACACCGACCTGGCCGCCGGCGCCGATCCTGAAATGACCAGGCTGCGCGACCGCCTGGTCACCTTGACCCCGCAGCAGGTGCGCGTGCTGATGATGCTGTCGCAGGGCCTGCTCAACAAGCAGATCGCCTACGAGCTCGGCGTCTCCGAGGCGACCATCAAGGCACATGTCTCGGCCATCCTGCAGAAGCTCGGCGTCGAGAGCCGGACCCAGGCGGTGATCGCCGCGGCGAAGATCGCGGGGAGTGCGTGGCGGCAGGACGTGCCGACGGGGAAGTGACGGTCGCATCGCGCTAGGTAGCGTCACCCCGGGCAGGCTGCTGTGCGGCGGCCACGTGTGATTGCCAAACGAGCTTTCAATTGGTTTGCTCGTCATGCGCGGGCTTGTCCCGCGCATCCACGTCGCGCATCGTGCGCCGAAATGCGTGGATGGCCGGGACAAGCCCGGCCATGACGACAATGAGGATTGTACGATTGCGCTCCGGCTCGGTGCGCAGCGTCGGCCGATCGTGTCGGACCATCCGTGGTCACGCATTGAACGACTGCGTTCAACTTCGGATCTCCTTTCGCGACACACCTTCTCAGCCTCGCGGCGCCATCGGCGTCCGAGCTTTGCTGATCTTTCGCCCTCTCGAAAGCAGAGGGCGCAGGGAAGGCCGGGCGCCGGCCGCGCCCGTGGCCCGCCTGCAGAAAAAAAGCAGGCGGCAGTCACCACAGGTCTGGCCGAACACGCCCGGCCCTCCCTGCGCGATGGTTTTGACGGCTGCTCCGAGCTCTCCCCGGGGACCGGCGTTCTTGCCCCCGTCATCCGCAACATCGTCGTCACGGACTTGGCATCAGCACCGGGATGCCAGGACCACACGGCTTGACCGTGCGCACCGGATCGTTCGTCCGCGAGACCTAAGCCCGCTGCGACCCGACGCGCCCACCGCATCCCGCGCCCCACGTTCGTGACGATCGCGAAGCGCCCCTCATGGCGGGCACGGGATGGCGCAACATGTATCATGATTTCTGGGAAAAAGAAATAAGATTCGACGGGCTGTGAATTTGTCGATCTGAATCGATAGCTGAACAGGACTGGAGTTCCGAGGACTCTTGGAGCCAGCGAACGCGCGCGGTCCTTGATCGCGCTCAAGCTGCGAGCAGCCGGTGGCTCTGCCGAGACGCGCTGGTGGGTTTGATCCGAGCATCGGCTGACGGCAAACGGCCGTCGCTGGGGACAACGGAGGCAGACGTAGAGGAGGAATAACTGACCGAGGTCCACAGGACTGGGTGCAAAAGGGGACATGAAAATGTCAGCGGCGTTTGAGCTTACGTCACCATTTCGGGTTTGATCGCCAAAAAATTGCAGATTAATGAGTTTGCTCGCGCCGGAAGTATTTGGGCGCGTGCGGAAGAGAGCGGGTCGTTATGCATTCACCAGCCGAGGTGCGCCACGCCAGGGACGCCGTCCATGGGCCTCTCTACCGGCCAGACATCGACGGATTGAGAGCTGTCGCCGTTCTCTCCGTGGTCGCCTTTCACGCCTTCCCTGGCACGCTCCGAAGCGGCTTTGTCGGTGTCGACATCTTCTTCGTGATATCGGGCTTCCTTATCACATCAATTATTCTCGGCGGGCTGGAAAGTGGCACATTCAGCTTTCAGGTCTTCTACGCCCGGCGGATCAAACGGATATTTCCCGCGCTCGCGCTCGTGCTAACCGCATCGTTAGCAGCGGGCGCGCTTCTGCTACTGCCAGACGATTTCCGTCTGCTCGGTAAGCATGTGGCCGCTGGCGCGGGCTTTGTTTCCAACTTTGCTCTGTGGCAGGAAGCCAACTATTTCGACGTCGCGGCAGACACCAAAATCCTGCTGCATCTCTGGTCGCTTGGCATCGAGGAGCAGTTCTATCTCGTGTGGCCGGCGCTGATCTGGATTGCCTGGCGGCTGCGCCTGAACCTGTTCACGGTTTTCGTCGCAATGTTCGCAGCTTCATTCGTCTTCAACATCAAGGCTACGCCATCCAACCCCGTTGCTGCATTCTATTCCCCTGGCGCCCGCTTCTGGGAGCTGGCGACGGGCAGCATTCTAGCCTATCTGGCATTTTCGACGCCGCGGGCGGCGCTGTGGATCGAAAATGGCCTCGCAACGGTGATAACGTCCGTTCTCTTCGAACGCGGCGGAGTGGATGAGAGAAAGTTCTACCGCGACTTCGTTTCGGTCGTGGCTATCGCGCTGATTGGTGCGTCAGTCCTCATGATCACGCGCCGACAAGAGTTTCCGGGCTGGTGGGCGCTGATGCCGGTTCTTGGAAGCTACCTGGTCATCCTCGCTGGGCCGGGGGCTTGGCTCAACCGGGTGCTCCTCTCAAATCCAGTCATGGTCTGGATTGGTCTGATCAGCTATCCATTGTATCTGTGGCACTGGCCGCTGCTGACTTTCGCGCGCATCCACTATGGAGCCTCGCCGCCCCCGCAGGCCGTCATCACGTTGTTGGTCGGTGCGTCAGTCGGGCTCGCGTGGGGCACCTATCAGTTTCTCGAGAAGCCCATACGGTCTGGCGAGCGGCGGGTCTGGATGGTGCCAGGGCTCGCAATGGCGATGATCGCCATCGGCGCATTTGGGCTCCTCGATGTCGCGATGCAGGGTTTCCCGGGCCGGATCAACGACGAGGACAAGCGTGAATATGCGGCGTATTTTTATGGCGGGTCGCCGCTGATCCAGGCTGAGGCTCAGGATATCATGCAGAACCGATGTAACTTTTACGCCTGGGATAGTCCGGTCCCCACGCTCGCGCCAAGAAAGGCCATCGATCCCAGTTGCTATATGCGGCACTCCGACAAGAGTGTGCTCATTATCGGGGATTCTAATGCTGCGGACCTATATTACGGGCTCAATGAAGTTCTTCCGAAAGATGTCTCGGTGCTGCTGATCCACAGTTCTGGCTGCCAGGTCAGTCCAATTATCGAGCACATCATAGAAACTCACCACTGTAACATGGCGAACTACTTTGCGCTGCGTCGGATCGAGATCGATCCGCCCGATGTTCTGTTGCTCTCATCGAACAACTCGTTCGACATCGAGTACATCCGCAAGTTTTCGATGATGGTGAAGGGGTATGGCGTCAAGAAGGTGCTCGTGCTTGGTCAGCGGCCGCATTGGAAGCGCTTTCTGCACAAGATCATTCTGGATGAGTATTGGAAGTCGACCCCGCGGTATATACCGGGTCACCTCGATGACGAGTTGATGTCGTTCACCAAAAAGTTTCAATCGCAGCTGAAGCGCGACGAGCCCTTCGACTTCGTGGACGAAATGCAAGCGTTCTGTAGCGCAGAGGGGTGCCTTGCTTTCCTCGGAGATAACCGTCGCGAAGGGCTGATCACGGCTGATACGGTTCACCTCCGCCCATTCGCCTCGGTCTGGTTGGCGCGCCAACAGCTAGCCCCCCTGATTTTGAGGTCTTTGGGTAGTCAGTAAGCTGAGTCGTACACTTTTCCGTTCTGCGTCATCAGTGGCACGCCGTCGCGCGTACCCGGGATAAAGCAGCCGAACTTCACGAGCAGGCCGTTGCCTCCGACAATGGATGGGCCCACCTTGCGATAGCCATCCCTCCTGGGGCAATTACCGATACGTAGCTGTTCGCTCCCGATGACCATAAACAATCGGTTGATGCTCGGCATGTCGCCCGACTCGTCCGCTATCGGCTCTATGCTGGCGCATCCTTGAGAGCTGCAGCCTAGCGTAAACCGCCCTCCGCCTTGCTCCATGCGCCAGACGATATCGAAATGACCGGCGACTTGGATTCCGCCATTGAAGGACGAGCCTGCCGTTGGACCGTCAAACGAAATAGCGATATCCTTGTCGCCAGATCCGTGAAAGACGAGCTTTCCTGAGCCGTCGAAAACTCCGTTGTTGTGTGCGAGCATTTGCGGTGTATTCGGGTTGTTGTCCCTATTGCAGTGCATCTCGATCTGCCCCTGCGGCCCAAATTGATCCGCCCATAGAAACAGCTCGCCATTGTCGCCTGCCGTAATGCACGTCGCTGCATGCACCAGCTTTATCGTTCCGTTTCCGTTCGGAGATAGCGCGATCAAATTGCTGCCCAGGGGCTGCCCACTAATGGCAACCGCGTCATCTTTGAAGGTTTGGCCGATGGTCGGCGCGATCGTTACGAGCGATTGGCGGGTGTCGAGGTCCTGCTGGATCAGCTGAACGGCGGTGGCGAGATACTTCACTGGCCTGCTGATGCCGTCGTTGCCATCATCGCCGTCATTATCGACGAGGATCTTCAAACTTCCATTCGGAACTTTGTATCGACCGGGCTTGCGCGTCGAAATCCAACGACCTTTGTAGCTTGTTATTCCGACCGACTGGTTTGGATAAAGCCGTGGGTTGATGTCTTGTGGGAAGTCGATCAAGAGCTTGCCGGCATCGGACTCTTCGTTGACGAGAACGATATCGCATCCATCTTCGATGCCAGTCGCCGCGGGAAGAGTAATTCGTATGTTTCCTCCGAACGCAATAATGTTCTGGTCGCACGCAAGCGGAAGGGGGCCGCTCCGACCGATAGTCCCTATAGGGCGTGACTGCGCGTTGAGGAGCGTGCCCGTAAGCACAATCAAGACGAAAAGAAATCGCCCCACCAAACCAAATCCAATCGGGAAATTTCAAATCTAGGATCAACTAACTTTCTAGGCTTTGTCTGGTAAGGTTCAACCATGGGCTGTGTCAACTGCCGCGATCTGCGTTTGGGTCGCCGACTTCGCTTCAACTCGGTCAAACCCGCCGTTTTTCGAGCCAGTTCCTCCTCCGGCCCTCTCAAGATCGTAGTCGTCGAGTGGACCCCCGCTAAAGTACGGAGTGGCCGAACGCTAAAGAAACCGCCCCACAAACCCCCGCGCCGTTTCCGCCACCTCGCGCCAGCCGCTGTCGATTGTCAGCGAGTGGCCGCGTTGCGGGAATTGGGCGAATTCGGTGACGGCGTGCTGGTTGCGCTTCTGCCGATCGTAGGCGGCGCGGGCGACCGAGGGCGGCACGGTGTGGTCGTGCTCGCCGGAGATGATCAGCAGCGGGCCGCGTTCGACGGCCTCGCTGTCGACGTGGGCCTCGGTCCAGGGATTGAGGTTGGCGGCCGCGGCCTGGAAGATCGGTCGGCCCGGGGCAGGCGCCTGGTAGGTTTCGTATAATGCGTCGCTCTCGGCTTCCGGCACGGAGTTCGCAAACGCGTAGCGGAATTGTTCGGGGGTAAGACTGACGTTGCGGTTGGCATTGAGCGGGTTCTGCAGGACCGGCCAGGCGGAGCGCAGCGCCGAGACGGGCAGCGGCAGCACGCCGCGGAATGGCGCCGGATCGATCGCGACCGTCGCCGCCGACAGCCCGCGGCCGGCGAGGATCTGCGCGATCAGGCCGCCGAAGGAATGGCCGATCACGGCGGGGCGCCGGTCGAGCGCGCCCGCGATCGCGGCGAAGTGGGCCGCCACTTCGCCAATGGTCTCGGGGGCGGCGGCACCGCCCACCTCCGCCGGCCAGCCGGGCGCCAGCGCGGCATAGCCCGCGGCGGCGAACATCTCGACCCAACGGTCCCACGAGCTGGGTTTCAGCCACAGGCCGTGGATGAAGATGACCGCAGGCTTTTGCGCGGCGTTGGCCGCGCCGATCGCATCATCGAGAGCGTGGGTCGACATGATCGGCGCCTTCTGCTGCGTTGGATCAGTTGCGCGAGGATCAGCGCGACGACGGCGTGGCGGCCGGCTGCCCGGTGAGGAAGGCGTCGATCGCAGCGACCGTCGCGGTGGGCTGCTCTTCCATCAGCCAATGGCCGGAGCCTTCGATGACCTGCTCCTGCACGTTGTTCGCGCCGGCCCGCGCCACCACCGCCATGGTCGGGCCGAAGGACGCCGCGCCGCCGATCGCCAGCACCGGCATCGTCAGCTTGCCATGGGCCGCGAGCCAGGCGCGGTTGTCGATGGCGTCCTGATCGAAGGCGGCGAACTGGCTGAAGCCGGCATGCATCCGCCCGGGGCCGGCATAGAGCTCCGCGTAGTGGACGCGCGCGGCCTCCGGGAAATGCGCAGGGTTGGCGGAGAACTCGTTCCAGAAGCGGTCGAGATAGATGCGCTCGCGCCCCGCCACCAGGCGCTCCATGTCGGGGCCGCCGAAGCGGAAGTGCCACAGCAGCGGGTTCTTGAGGATCTCCTCCCACGGGCCGATGCCCGGCACCGGCGCATCCATCAGCACCAGCTTGGTAACGCGGTCGGAATGCCGCGCTGCCAGCGCATAGGCGACCATGTTGCCGATGTCGTGGGCCACGACCTCGGCGGTGCGCGCGCCCAGCGCGTCCATGACGCCGGTGATGTCCTCGGCCTGGTTGGCCTTCTCGAAACCCTTGTCGGCGCGGGCGGAGAGGCCGAGGCCGCGCAAATCGGGCACGATCACGGTGTGGTTCTCGGCGAGCTTGGCGGCGAGCGGCACCCACATGTCGCCGGTGTCGCCATAGCCGTGCAGCAGCACCACCGCGGGTCCTGTGCCGCCGACGCGGACGTGGAGCGTGGTGCCGTTGGTCGGGATCTCCTGGTTGCGGAAGCTCTTCGGGAAATTGCCGGGCGCCTCGGTCGCGTCGGCGAGGGCGGCGCTGGTCAGCATCGTGAGCGCGGTGGCGGCGAGGGCGGTGTTTTGCAGCAGGCGGGGCAGGGTCATGACGGTCTCCGTAGGTTGCATCGTGTTGATGCACGCAAAGCTAGACGAACCCCAATCGCGGTATTAGAGGGTAGTGACGCCAAGGATTTTTGATCTGGACGCAAAGATGGTACTGGCCAGCGCGGACCGCGCCCGGGATCTCGAGGTGTTCTGCGCGGTCGCCGACAGCGGCAGCTTCTCGGCCGCGGGCCGGGGCCTCGGGCTGACGCCGTCGGCCGTCAGCCGCACGCTCGACCGCATCGAGGCGCGGCTCGGCGCGCGGCTGCTGCTGCGGTCCACGCGCGTGCTCACGCTGACCGCCGAGGGCCTGGCCTATCTCGCGGCCGCCCGCCGCATTCTCGCCGATCTCGACGAGGCCGAGCAGGCGATCGCGGATCAGGGCGCGCCGCGCGGGCGCATCCGGGTCAGCGCCGCGCTGTCGCACGGCCGCATCTGCATCGTGCCGTTGCTCGGCGAGTTCGTGCGGCGCTATCCGAACATCCTCGTCGACATCAATCTCAGCGACGGCCTCGTCGATGTGGCGGCGGGCCAGGCCGACGTCGCCATTCGCGGCGGTCCGCTGGCCGACAGCGCGCTCACCGCGCGGCGCCTCGGCGACAATGGCCGCACCATCGTCGCCTCGCCGGACTATCTGGCGCGCTGGGGCGTGCCGCAGACTCCGGAAGACCTCACCAACCACAACTGCCTGAACTTCAGCTTCCGCCGCGCCGAGCCGGTGTGGCCGTTCCGCCGCGACGGCGTCAACTATGCGCTGAAGCTGCGCGGCGCCGTCGAAGCCAACAGCGGCGACACGCTCAGCCAGCTCGCGCTCGATGGCGTCGGCATCGCCCGCGTCGGCGATTTCAGCCTCGGCAACGCGATCGCAGAGGGACGGCTGGTGCCGCTGCTCGAGGCGTTCAATCCCGGCGACAGGGAAGTCTTCCACGCCGTGTTCGTCGGCGGTCCCAACATGCCCGCGCGCGTGCGCGTGTTCGTGGACTATCTCGTGGAGCGGATGGGCGCGAGGGGAGAACCTTAGTTCTTGCCTCAAAGGATGTTCTGCGCCCCTCGCAAGCGACAGCGGCCGGGGTTTGCGCCCGGCCGCCGCGCCATGTTCGAGGATGCTCCGTCAACAGACGCTGTCAGATGCAGTGCGCGACGGCATGGATCGTCTGGGAGGCTTCCTTACCCAGCCGTCTGCAGGGTGAGCGCGACCTTCGGGAAGTCGATGTCGGTGTGCGCGGCGTTGTTGACGTAGTTCGTCAGCACGTTGATCGCGACGTTCGCGATGATCTCGATCAGCCGGCCATCGTCGAGACCCGCCGCGCGCGCCGTGGCGAGGTCGGCGTCGGCGACCTGTCCCTTGGTGTCGACGACGCGGCGCGCGAGGCGGGCGACGGCTGCGTCGATGGCGTCATCAGCGGTGCCTTCGCGAGCCTTGCGGAGGCCGTCCGGGCTGAGGCCTGCGCCCTTGCCCATCAGCGAATGGGCCGAGAGACAATATTCGCAGCCATTGGCCTGGGCGACCGCGAGCGCGACGATCTCGCGTTGCCTCGCGGTGAGCGCGCCCTTGGCGAGTGCATCGGAGAAGGCGATGTAGCCGTTCAGCGCGGCGCCCGACTGCGCGAGCGTCGAGAACAGGTTCGGCGTCATGCCGATCTTGGCCTTCACGGCGGACAGCGTGGCGACGACGCCGGCATCGGCGCTGACGGTGTCGACGGGAGCAATGCGGGGCATGGGAACATCCTTGGTGTGAGGTGCGGGCTTGCACGCCCCCTCCATGCCGGACTATGTGTGGCTTTAGGTGCCAGAAACATTGCAGATCGTCCCATGGACCCTTTTGCCGCGCTGTTTGCCCATGTCACGCCGCGGGCTCGGACCTTCTTCTCCGGCAACCTTTGCAACACCGTGGAATTCGGACCGGAGGGCCATCTGCACCTGTTCAAGGCCGGCGTGCTGACCCTGACCCAGCCGGGCGCAGACGACTTGAAACTGCACGAGCCGACCCTGATGTTCTTTCCGCGAGGACGGACGCATCGCTTCGTCGTCGATCCCGAGCGTGGTGCCGATCTCGTTTGCGCGACCGTCGAGCTCGGCGGCGCCGAGGGCAATCCGATCGGTGAGGGACTGCCCGAGCTCGTGGTGCTGCCGCTCGCCGGGCATCCGACGCTCACGCCGGTCTGCGACCTGCTGGTCGCCGAGGGGTTTGCCGATGGCGGCGGTCGGCAGGCGGCGCTGGACCGGCTGTTCGACTATCTGCTGATCCTGATCGTCCGCGACGTCGTCGCCAGCGGCGCGGTCGAGAGCGGCGTGCTCGCCGGGCTCGCTGACCCGCGCCTGGCGAAGGCGCTGACCGCGATCCATGACGCGCCGGGCCGGGCGTGGAGCCTCGAGGATCTCGCCGATATCGCCGGCATGTCGCGCACGCGCTTCGCCGATCTGTTCCGGGCGCGCGTCGGCCGAACGCCGATCGACTATCTGACGGCTTGGCGCATGACGCTGGCGCGGCAGCTGCTTGCCAAGGGCAAGTCCGTCAAGAGCGTCGCTTCGCAGGTCGGCTACGACAGCGCCGCGGCGTTCTCGCGTGTGTTCAGCCGGGTGTCGGGGCGCCCACCGCGGGAGGTGCGGTAGCCCGAGCGGCCGTTTCGCCGACCGGCGTTCCTACTCCGCCGCCACCATCTGCTGGATCCGCCACTGTCCCAACAACGCCCGCAGCGACGCCGGCTTCAGCGGCTTGTTGAGCACGGCGACGTTGTCGTCGCGGGCAGCGGCGCGGACGTGGGGGCTGCGGTCGGCGGTGATCAGGATCGCGGGCAGTGCCTCGTTGAAGCGGCGGCGGATGTCGCGGATGGCGGCGATGCCGTTGCCGCGGTCGAGATGGTAGTCGACGAGCAGGCCGGTGACGGCGCCATCGCGCGCCGCGATCGCCTCCATCGCGGACTCCGGATCAGGCACGGCGATCACCTCGGCGTCCCACGCCGTCAGCAGGGTCTTCATGCCGTCGAGGATCGCCGGATCGTTCTCGATGCAGACGATCAGGGCGCCCGCAATCGGCGTCGTCGCCAGCGGCGTCGCGCTGGTGACGGCGGCAGTGTGGTTGATCGCTTTCGCAATCGGCACCGTGACCGAGAACACCGAGCCGCGGCCGGGCCGCGAGTCCAGCGCGATGCCGTGATTGAGCACGCGCGCGATGCGCTCGACGATCGACAGCCCCAGGCCGAGGCCGCGCGCGATCCGCGCGCCCTGCTCGAGACGGTGAAATTCCTTGAAGATCTCGCCGCGCTTGACCGGGGGAATGCCGACGCCGGTGTCGTAGACGCCGATCTGCAGCGACTGGCCGTGGCGGCGGCAGCCGACCAGCACGCGGCCCTTGGGCGTGTACTTGATGGCGTTGGAGATGAAGTTCTGCAGCAGCCGGCGCAGCAGCAGGCGGTCGGACTCGACCGGCAGCGACGACGGCACGAACACCAGCTCCAGACCCTTGGCGCGCGCGGCGGGCGCGAACTCGATCTCCAGCGAGCGCATCAAATCGGCCATCTTGAAGCTCGACACCGAGGGCGTCATCGCGCCGGCATCGAGCCGGGAGATGTCGAGCAGCGCGCCGAGGATCTCCTCGATCGCTTCCAGCGAGTCGTCGATGTTCTCGACCAGGCGCGAATCCTCGCCGGCCGTCTGCCGCTCGACGAGGCTCGTCACGTAGAGCCGCGCCGCGTTCAGCGGCTGCAGGATGTCGTGGCTGGCCGCCGCAAGGAAGCGCGTCTTGGAGATGTTGGCGTCCTCGGCGGCGCTCTTGGCCAGCGCCAGCTCCGAGTTCAGCCGCGTCAGCTCCTCGGTGCGGTCGCGGACGCGTTTTTCCAGCGTCGCATTGGCGCGCTCCAGTGCCTCGGCGGCCTCGAACGAGGGCGTGACGTCGGTGAAGGTGATGACGAGGCCGCCACCCGGCATGCGGTTGGTGCGGACCTCGATCACCATGTGGCGGTCGGCGAGGCGTTCCAGATAAGGCTCGCCCTCGGTGGTGTAGGCGGCGAGCCGGCGCGCCAGCAGCGCCTCGCCGTCCTCATAGGTGGGCGCGCCGATCGTGCCCATGAATTCGAGGATTTCCTTCAGCGGGCTGCCGATCTGCACCAGATCCGGCGGCAGCCCGAGCAGGTCGACGAACTGGCCGTTGGAGCAGATCAATTGCAGATCGGCGTCGAACACCGCGATGCCCTGGCGCACATGGTTCAGCGCGGTCTGCAGGATCTCGCGGTTGAAATGCAGCGCGGCATGGGAATCGTCGAGCAGCTTGAGCGCGGCCTTGGCCGACACCGTGCGCTTGCGCAGGAGCAGCGACATCACCAGGCGCGACGACGCCGCGCCGATCGAGGAGGCGATCAGATGCTCGGCATGGCGCAGCAGCTCGAAATCGGCCGGCGCGGCCGGATCGAGCGGCAAGTTGCGCTGGGCGGCGAAGGCCTCGAACGAGGCGCGGGCGCGGTCAGGGCCGAGATATTGGCCGACCGTGCTCTGGATGTCCTGCACCGTCACGGTCGAGCGCCAGCGGCGGAAGCTCGGCGCGCTCGGCGTCAGCTCGGCCGGCACGAAGATGTCGGCCTGCAACAGCTCGATCGACGACGGCTGCCGCGCCAGGGACAGCACGATGTAGGTGAGCAGATTGAGCGACAGGCTCCACAGCACGCCATGCAGCAGCGGCGGCAAATCGGTGCCGAGCAGCGCCTGCGGCCGCAGCGCCTCGAGCCCGAACGGGCCGTGCTGCAGAAACAGGATGCCGGCGGTCGAGGTGTCGAGGAAGCTCGGGATGAACAGCGTGTAGAGCCAGACGGCGAAGCCGACCAGCATGCCGCCCATCGCGCCGCGCGCGGTCGCGCGCCGCCAGAACAGGCCGCCGAAGAAGCTCGGCGCGAGCTGCGCGATGGCGGCGAACGACAGCAGGCCGATCGCGGCGAGCTGGGTGTTACCGAGCGCGCGATAGTAGAAATAGGCCATCACCATGATGGCGAAGATCGCGATGCGGCGGGTGCCGAGCAGGAAGCCGGCGAAGTCGCGGCCGATCTCGCGCTGCTCCTGCTGGCGCTGCAGCACCAGCGGCACGACGATGTCGTTGCAGACCATGATCGACAGCGCGACGCATTCGACGATCACCATCGCGGTCGCCGCCGACAATCCGCCGACGAAGACCAGCACCGACAGCCATTGCGAATTGGCCTCGATCGGCAGCGCCAGCACATACATGTCGCTGTCGACGGCGCCGAACGGGAAGGTGATAAGGCCGGCGAGCGCGATCGGGATCACGAACAGATTGATCGCGACGAGATAGAGCGGAAACAGCCAGCGCGCGCGCGACACCTCGGCATCGTCGGCGTTCTCGACCACGCTGACATGGAACTGGCGCGGCAGCAGCATCGCGGCGCAGAACGACAGCAGGGTCATGGTCAGGAAGCTGCCGATGCCCGGCACGTATTCCAGCGCGCGCTCGGCCTCCGGCGATTTCATCGCCCGCTCGATCAGCTCGACCGGCGAGAACATCACGAAGGTGACGAAGGCGCCGGCGGCGATGAAGGCGACCAGCTTGATGATCGACTCGGTCGCGACCGCCAGCATCAGCCCGTGCTGGTGCTCGGTGGCGTCGGTCTGCCGGGTGCCGAACAGCACCGCGAAGATCGCCATCGCCAAGGTCACCATCAGCGCCATGTCGCCGACGATCGGGATATGGGCGAAGGCGCGGTCGTCGACCATGATGGTCTCGAGCGACGATGCCACCGCCTTGAGCTGTAGCGCGATGTAGGGCACCGAGCCGATGATCGCGATCAGCGCCACGGTCGCCGCCACCGCCTGGCTCTTGCCGTAGCGGGCGCCGATCAGGTCGGCGACCGAGGTGATGTTCTGCGACTTCGCAAGGCGGATGACTCGGCGCAGCAGCGGCGTGCAGGCGCCGACCATCAGGATCGGCCCGAGATAGATCGCGAGGAAGTCGACGCTGTTGCGCGAGGCGAAGCCGACCGAGCCGAAGAAGGTCCAGGACGTGCAGTAGATGGCGAGCGACAGCGGGTAGATCAGCCCGGCCAGCCGTGACGGCCGCCGTTCACCGGCCCGGTTGCCGCGGCTGGCGACCAGGAACAGGAACCCGATATAGCCGAACGCGGCCAGGATCACGCCCCAGTCGTGCAGCATGGTGTTTACGCGAACTCCTCGATCGCTCCGCCCCGGGAATTGGCCGCGAGCTTAGCGCTTTGGGGGAGGCGGGGCGATAGCTATCCCTCCGGCGCGCGGGGAATGACGAGGGCGTCCTTAAGCGCGATCGGTCTTGCTTCCCGCAGCGCCGGCCTGTTCCGTCTCACCTTCGCTCACCGCCCCAGTCGATGAGAGCCGACGTCCTCGCGGCCCGGCCGGTCTGCTCCCCTCCCCGCAAGGGGGAGGGGAGCGTACCGCCGTCGCGGGAACGTGCGCGGGCTCACCACAGCAAATCGAATAACTACTCCGCCGCCAGCGGCTTCTCGTGCAGCGCGAGTCCCAGGCGTTCCCAGACCTGCAGCAGGGCCTCGGCCAGGCGGTCGATCAGGCCGTCGTCGTGGTAGGGCGAGGGCGTGATGCGCAGGCGCTCGGTGCCCTTGGCGACCGTGGGGTAGTTGATCGGCTGGATGTAGATGCCGTGCTCTTCCAGCAGCAGGTCGGAGGCCTGCTTGCACTTCTCGGGATCGCCGACGAACAGCGGCACGATGTGGGTGTCGTTGGTCATCACCGGCAGGCCGGCGGCGTGGAGGACCGCCTTCACCCGCGCGGCGCGGTCCTGGTGGCGTTCACGCTCCCAGCTCGACGATTTCAGGTGCTTGATCGCAGCCGTGGCGGCCGAGCAGATTGGCGGCGGCAGCGCGGTCGTGAAGATGAAGCCCGGCGCGTAGGAGCGCACGGCATCGATGATCTCGCCCTTGGCGGCGATGTAGCCGCCGAGGCAGCCGAACGCCTTGGCCAGCGTGCCTTCGAGGATGTCGATGCGGTGCATGACGCCGTCGCGCTCGGCGATGCCGCCGCCGCGCGGGCCGTACATGCCGACCGCATGCACCTCGTCGACATAGGTCATCGCGTTGTAGCGCTCGGCGAGATCGCAGATCTCAGCCAACGGCGCGACGTCGCCGTCCATCGAATACAGGCTCTCGCAGGCGATCAGCTTCGGCCGGTTCGGGCCCGCGGCGATCAGCAGCTGCTCGAGATGGGCGAGATCGTTGTGGCGCCAGATCTGGCGCTCGCAGCCGGACTGGCGCACGCCCTCGATCATCGAATTGTGGTTCAGCGCGTCCGACAGGATCAGGCAATCCGGGATCAGCTTGGCGAGCGTGGCGATGCCGGTCTGGTTGGAGACATAGCCTGACGTGAACAGCAGCGCCGCTTCCTTGCCATGGAGGTCGGCGAGCTCGGCTTCCAGCTGCACCAGGGGATGATGAGTTCCGGCGATGTTGCGGGTGCCGCCGGCGCCGGTGCCGACGCGGGTGGCGGTCTCGACCATCGCGCCGACCACCTTCGGGTGCTGGCCCATGCCGAGATAGTCGTTAGAGCACCAGATCACGACATTGCGCGGTCCGTTCGGCGAGTGCCAGGTCGCATGCGGGAACCGGCCGGCGATGCGTTCGAGATCGGCGAAGACACGGTAGCGACGCTCATCATGCAGGCGACCGAGGGCGGCACTGAAGTACTGGCTGTAGTCCATCACGAAACCCGAACTGGCGCGCTGCAGTGCAGCATCTGAAGCGAAAACCTCGCGGCATGCGTGGCGTGAGGTCTTCTTAGAGCGTTTCCAGAGCGGCTGTCGAGCCGGAATCCCGCGGCGGGAATTGGGCGATTTGTCCAAGGGGGAGCTGATCTCGGCCGAACGGCGCCGGGATTGCGGCGCCGCGGCGGCGTTGCGGCCCCGCAGCCTCAGGTGGTGCGATAATGCAGGACGCCGTCGACGTCGCGGGCGGTCAGGCGGCCCTCGACCAGCATGTAGTTGACATGCGCGATCAGCTCGCCGGCGGCGAAGCCCATCTGGTGCGCATCGAGCACGTGCTTGTGGAACACGACCGGTACGAGCTGCGCCGAGGTCTTGGTCTCGTCGCGGCAGGCGTCCGCGATCATCCGGCAGCGCTCCTCATGGTGGTCGGCGAGCTGCTTGATGCGCGTCTTCAGCCCGTAGAACGGCACGCCATGCCCGGGCAGCACCAGCACGTCATAGGGCAGGGTGGTGGTGAGGCTCGCCAGTGACGCCAGATACTCGCCGAGCGAGTTCTGGTCGGGCTCGACCGCCCAGACGCTGACATTGGGCGAGATCTTGCTCAGCACCTGGTCGGCGGACAGGAACAGCTTGTCGGCGGCGCAGTACAGCATGACCTGGTCGAGCGCGTGCCCGCCGCCGGTGATGACCTTGAAGCGACGGCTGCCGATCTGGATCTCGTCGCCATGGGAGATGCGGCGGTAAGAGGCCGGCAGCACCGAGACGCGCTGCAGATATTCCTGGCCGCGGCCGAGCAGCTTGTCGGTCAGGGTCTCGTCCATGCCGTGACGGCGGAAGAACAGCCGCTGCGCGTTGCGCCGCTCCTCTGTGCCGCGGTTCTGGTGATAGACCGACTGCAGGTACTCGACCTGCGACATCACCAGCGGGCAGGCGAAGCGCTCGACGATCCAGCCGGCGAGGCCGACATGGTCGGGATGCGAATGCGTGACGATCAGCCGGGTGATCTTCACATGCTTCAGCGGGCCATCGAGCAGCCGCGTCCAGGCGGCGATCGACTCCTCGTTGCCGAAGCCGGAGTCCACCGCGACCCAGCCATCGCCGTCGGCGAGCAGATAGATGTTCACATGGTTGAGGCGGAACGGCAGCTTCAGGCGCAGCCACAGCACGCCGGGCGCGACCTCGACGACCTGGTCCTCACCGGGATGCTGCTCCCAGGGATAGCGCAGGGCCTCGGCGGAGGAGGGAACGGTGTCTGTCTTGGTCATGCCTCATCGATTAACGGCCGCCGCGGGCGAGCGCCAGCCGAAAAACGCGGTGGAAGCGGCATGGCTGGACGGCATTCCGGGACGCGGCAGGCGCAGCGTCCCGGATCCTCCCGCTTCACGCCGCCCTGATGTTGGTCAGGAACGCGTCGACCTCGGCGCGCAGCGTCTCCGCCTCGCGACGCAGCGCCTCCGAGGCGCTGAGCACCTCGTTGGCGGAGGTGCCGGCCTGGGCCGAGGCGCTGGAGACGCCGGTGATGTTGTTGGAGACCTCGGTGGTGCCGGAGGCCGCCTGCTGGATGTTGCGGGCGATCTCGTGCGTCGCGGTGCCCTGCTGCTCCACGGCGGCGGCGATCGCGGTGGTGACGTTGTCGATCTCGGCGATCGTCCCGCCGATGTTGCGGATTGCCGACACGGCCGAGGACGCAACCTGCTGCATGCTCGCGATCTGCGAACGGATCTCGTCGGTGGCCTTGGCAGTCTGGCTGGCAAGGCTCTTCACCTCCTGCGCGACCACCGCGAAGCCGCGGCCGGCCTCGCCGGCGCGCGCCGCCTCGATGGTGGCGTTGAGCGCGAGCAGGTTGGTCTGCGAGGCGATCGCCTGGATCAGGTCGACGACGACGCTGACGCGGCTCGCATTGTCGGCGAGTCCCTGCATCGTCGAGTCGGTGGCGCCGGCTTCCTCGACCGCCTTCTTGGCAATCTGGGCCG
Organism: Bradyrhizobium sp. SZCCHNS3002; assembly: GCF_032377435.1. Classification (NCBI taxonomy): domain Bacteria; kingdom Pseudomonadati; phylum Pseudomonadota; class Alphaproteobacteria; order Hyphomicrobiales; family Nitrobacteraceae; genus Bradyrhizobium; species Bradyrhizobium sp. SZCCHNS3002. The sequence continues at coordinate 172,577 of NZ_JAUHHY010000004.1, read as the reverse complement.
AGGTCACGACCTGGCGGCTGATCTCCGCGATCGACGACGACAACTGCTCGGTGCCGGCCGACACGGTCTGGACGTTGACCGAGGTCTCCTCGGCAGCCGCCGCGACCGCGTTGACCAGCGAGTTGGACTGGTCGGCGGTCTGCGACATGCTCTGTGCGGTCGCCTGCATGGCGGTGGCGGAGTTCTGCAGCGTGCCGAGGGCGCTGCGCACCGTCGCCTCGAACGTGGCGATCTGGGCCTCCATGCGCGCGGCGCGCTCGGCCTTGGCGGCATTCTCGCGGTCCTGCTCTGCGGCCAGGGTGCGGGCACGGACCATGTTGTCGCGGAACACCTGCAGGGTGTCGACCATCGCGCCGATCTCGTCGCGCTGCTTCGAGGCCGCGATCTCGGTGTCGAGGTCGCCGCCCGACAGCGTCTGCATCGCCTGCTGCAGCCGCTTGATCCGGCGCAGGATGTTGCCGCCGACATAGAGCCAGACGAACAGCACCGAGCCGAGCAGCGTGGCTGCGCCGGCGCCGACCATGCCGAGCGTCGCCAGCTCGATGTCGCGGCCCGCCGTGGTGGTGGCACCTTCGGTTGACTTGCGAACGCCTTCGACGAGCTGCTGCACGCTGATGTCGAGGCCGACATTGAGCTTGCGCGTCTCCTCCAGCACGGTCTGGCCGTAATCGTTGGCGTCGAGCTCCTTCTCGCGGGTCTTGAACACGCGGGTCTTGCCCTCGCCGAGCGCGGCGAGCTTCAGCGCGGCGTCGTGGATCGCCTTGGTGCTGCGGCCGGTCGGCAGCAATTCGAGATTGGATTTGAGCTGCGCCAGCGCTTCCTTGAACTGCCGCTCGATCGTCTCCAGCGTGTCGCTGTCGTTCGCCGATAGCGCGGCAGCCATCTGCGCCACCAGCAGGTTGCCGGACGCGATCACGTTGCCGAGCTGCTCGACGAAGCGGGCGGCGGCCGTCGCGTCGTCCGCCGACACCTCGGCCGCGCCGAGCACGGCGTTGAGCTGCGTCTGCGCATCCAGCATCGGCTCGTTGGCGGCGGCGGTGAAGTCCGCCTGCGCCTTGCGCAATGCGTCATACTGCTTGTCGTGCAGGGCTGCGACGTCGAGCCGCTCGCGTGCGGCGGACACCAGGCTCTGGTTGGCCTCGTTGATGTTCTTGATGGTCTCGGCGAGCGGCGCCACGACGCTTTTCGCGGCGCCGAGCGCGCTTATCTCGCTCAGGCGCTCCTGCGTGGCCTTCTGGATCTCCTGCATCTTCTTCAGGCGGTCGTTGAGCGCGTCCTCGCTCTGGGACTGCAGCAGCGCCGGGCCGAGGCTGGCAAGGCTGGAGCTCTGCGCCAGCAGTTGCAGGCTCGAGGTCAGGCGCGGAATGTCGCGGCCCGAGAGCTCGACCATAGCGCCGCCGACGTGGCGCAGCATCAGTCCCGCAGCGACGCTGATCGCGATCGCCATGCCGGCGATCACCGCGAAGGCTGCGAACAGGCTGCCGCGGACGCCCCATTTGGGTCGCAGCGCCCCGAGCATCCTGCTGAAGCTGAACCGAATCGCCATCTCTGGTGTCCCCCAATATGCACTATTTGTAGCTGTTGCTTGCAGGCAGTATCGGGGCCGGCGGTTAACAAATCAGGGAAACTACTCAGGGCGTGCCGAATTTTCGCGGATTTTCGCATTTCACCGCGCGGCATTTAACGGGATGGAAGGGATTGTTCGGCCGCGCTTTCGATAACCTATGACAGAAAAGGCCGGCATCGCTGCCGGCCTTCCCGTCGTTTGTTGTTATTTGACGCCTGCGGATCAGTAGCGGGCCGCGAGCGGAGCGCCCCAGTTGAAGCGGTAGTTCACGCCAGCCTTGAAGGTGTGGTCGTCGGTGGTGAAGCTGCCGGTCGGGACCAGCGCGGCGGGCGCCGTGAAGGTGGCGCTGCCGAAATTGTAGTACTGATACTCGGCCTTGGCCGACCAGTTGGGCGCGAACATGTATTCGAGGCCGGCGCCGACGGTCCAGCCGTTGCGGTGGTCGCCGCTGGTCGCGAAGCCGACCGGCGTTCCGGCGAACGTCACCTTCTCGTTGTTGTCGGAATAGGCATAGCCGCCCTTCACGTAGAGCAGGCCCGGACCCCAGGTGTAGCCGAAGCGGCCGGTGATCGAGCCGAGGCCGCGCTGGCTGTTGGTGTAGGCGTAGCCGCCCGGGAATGCTGCTCCGACGCTGCCGCTCAGCCAGCTGTACTGGCCTTCCGCGCCGATCACCCAGGTCGGGGCGAACTGCCAGTCGGCGCCGACCTGCACGCCGCCCAGGAAGCGGCCGTTGGAGTTGTTGCCAGTGGCGAGGCCGGAGAAATTGTTGTCGCTGGAGAACGCGCCGCCGAGATGGGCGCCGAGATAGAAGCCGGTCCAGTTGTAGATCGGAGCGGCGTAGGCCGGCGGCGCCTTGGTGGCGTAGGGGTAGGTCCGGGCGCCGAGATCGGCGGCGAAAGCGGACTGGGCCGAAGCCAGCGCGGCGACTGCAACGGTTGCGAACAGGATCTTCTTCATGGCGGGTCTCCGATACTCAACTAACAAGGCTCGCGCGTCGCGCGCCGTCGATGGATCGGAGATAGATCGCTTTTGAGTAAAATGCTGTCACTCGCGCAGCACACCGGCTTCCAACCCGACTTTCTCCGGGCAAAGGTTCTGGCGTAGTTAGCAATGCACTAACGAAGGCTGAACCGGGAGTTAACGCCGCGCCTTGCTGTGCCGTCGCGGCACAACCGGTTAAGGCGCGTTAAGGGCTCGATGCAGATCCGCGACTGCGTCGCGCAGCTGCTCGCGATGAACGATGTCGTCCTTGGGCATCGAAGCGATGCCGGCGGCGAGCTCGCGAAGAATCCCGGCGAGCAGTCCAAAGTGCAGATGCATGCGGATCGATTTTCGGACGTCCTCGGGGCCGGGCCGCTCCAGGGTCAATGCCAGGCCGGATGATTCGAGATGGGCTTCGAACCGCGAGGAATGCTCGAACGTGCCGGCATAGAACTTGTCGGGATATTCGAGCGCGATCTCGGCCTTGTCCGGGATGGGTTTCGACATGGTGGCTCCTGGTGGCTCCTGCAGCAACGACGCTTGAATGTTCGCAGATCCACCTCCCGCCGCCTTGCGCCAGGTCAGAGTGGGAGGAGCGCCTGCATCCCCGGCCGAACGGGCTGCACCGCATTTCTACGGGGGCGGAAATTTACCTTCCCTGAGAAAAGGTTGTGCACGCTGATCAAATTAACGACTCGATGCCGGTCGTTCCGGACCGACCATCTCCATGCAAGCGAACGGAGAGGGCTCCGGCGGGACGACGGCGGGTGCAGTCCACGCTCCAGCGAAATGTGCCGCCGCCATGAAGATGCGTCTCTCCATTTCCACGTTCATTGCGGCTTTCGGCCTCGTGCTCGCACTCGGCTTCGGTGCGGTCGTGCTGACCAGCGCCTTTGCGCTGCGCGAGCTCAAGGTCGGCGGGCCGCTCTACGACAAGATCAAGCTCGGCAATGATCTGGTGGCCGACATCCTGCCGCCGCCTGAATATGTGCTCGAGGCCTATCTCGAGGCGACCCTCGCACTCCGGACGCCGAAAGATCTCGACACGCATGTCACGAAGCTGGCGCAACTGAAGAAGGACTATGAGGATCGCAAGACGTTCTGGACCGGCTCGGCGCTGCAGCCTGATCTGAAATCGCTGCTGGTTGAACGATCGGACGGCGAGGTCCGGAAATTCTGGCAGGCCCTGGAAGCCGAGTTGATCCCGGCGCTGCGCTCCGGCGACATGGCGAAGGCCGATGCCGCCTATGCCCGGCTGGCCGACGCCTACGCCGCCCACCGCGCGGTGATCGACACGCTGGTCGACAAGGCGAACAAGTTCAATTCGGACATGGAGGCGACGGCGGCGACCCAGGACCGCAGCATCTCCATCATCGTGTGGAGCGTATCAGGCATCGTTCTGGCCCTGGTCGTCGCCGGCATGTCGGGTCTGGTGCTCGGCGTCGTCCGTCCTCTGTCGCGCATGACCGGCCTGATGCGGCGGATCGCCGAGGGCGATCTGTCGGCCGATATCTCCTATTCCGAACGCGGCGACGAGATCGGCGCGATGGCGGGCGCGCTGAGCATCTTCAAGACCAACGCGCTCGAGAACGCGAGCCTGCGCGACAGGCAGGAGCGCGATCGCTCGGCCGCCGAGGAGCACAAGAAGCGCGCCATGCTCGACATGGCCGACGTGATCGAGCGCGAGACCGAGACGTCCGTCGAAGCCGCGGCCGGCGCATCGCGCCAGGTCGAGGCCGTGGCCGCAGGCCTCTCGAAACTGGCCGAGGAGCTGTCGACCGATGCGCAATCGGTGGCCGCCGCCTCGGAGCAGTCGCTCTCCAATGCCCAGACGGTCTCGTCGGCAGCCGAGCAACTGAGCTCGGCGATCCGCGAGATCTCGAGCCAGGTGGCGCGCGCCAGCACGATCACCAAATCGGCGGTGACCGGGCGTGAGAAGGCCAAGAACACGATGCTCTCCTTGTCGACGGCCGTGGACAAGATCGCCGAGGTCTCCAACCTGATCGGCGGCATTGCCGAGCAGACCAACCTCTTGGCGCTCAATGCCACCATCGAGGCCGCGCGCGCCGGCGATGCCGGCCGCGGCTTTGCCGTGGTTGCGGCCGAGGTCAAGTCGCTGTCGGATCAGACCGCCAAATCGACCGAGGAGATCTCGCGCCTGATCGGCGAGGTACAAACCACCACGCAGGCCACCGTCGACGTCGTCGAAGGCATCGGCAGCCAGATTTCCGAGATCGACGAGGTCGCGGCCTCGATCGCTGCGGCGATGGAGGAGCAACACGCGGCGACCCAGGAGATCAGCCGCTCGGTCCAGTCATCGGCCAGCGCGGCGCGCGACGTGTCGTCCAAGATCGGCAATGTCGGCAGGGATGCCGGCATGGTCAACGATCGGGCCGCCGAGGTGCGCAGCGCCATCGGCTCGGTGGCGACGGGCCTGACCTCGCTCCGCGCCACGCTGGTGAAGGCTGTGAGGACCGCGACCGCCGAAGCCGACCGCCGGCAGTCGCCGCGGATGAAGTCGACCCTGCCGATCAAGGTCGTCGACGATCGCAAGGGCGTGGTGAAAGCCGATCTGGTGGATATTTCCGAGGGCGGCGCCTGGTTCCGGTTCGACCCCGAGCCGGGCATCGGCGATCGCGGCGTCATGGAGTTCAGCGGCTTCGATGGCCGCGTGCCCTATCGGGTCCGCGCCCGCGACAAGGACGCGCTGCATGTCGAGTTCGACGCCGGCCAGAACCGCGAGGCGTTCCTGGCGTGGTTCAGGCGGACCTTTGCGCGGCAAGCGGCGTAAACGGAGCGAGGTCGCTGGCCTCCGCTCTCGGTCAGGAGAACGGAGGCATTGCTTCGAACGGGTTTCGTTGCCGCGCTCACGTCATTGACGCGAGACCAGATCGCTGATCCGCACCGGAAACCGCCTGATGCGGATGCCGGTCGCATGCGCCACCGCATTGGCGACCGCGCCGGCCGAGCCGGTGATGCCGATCTCGCCGACGCCCTTGATGCCGAGCGGATTGACGAACGGATCGTGCTCCTCGACCGTGAACGCCTCGATCGCCGGCACGTCGGCGCTCACCGGCACGTGATACTCGCCGAGATTGGCGTTCATGATGCGGCCGGTGCGGCGGTCGGTGACCGCCTCCTCGTGCAGCGCCAGCGAGATGCCCCAGATCATGCCGCCGACGAGCTGGCTCTTCACCAGCTTCGGGTTGATGATCCGCCCTGCCGCGAATGCGCCGACCATGCGAGTCACCCGGACCTGGCCGAGATCGGGATCGACCTTCACCTCCGCGAAGACCGCGCCATGTGAATGCATCGCGTATTGCTCGTTGGCGGCAGGGTCGGGCATGCCGCTGCCGGAGCCCTCGACCTCGTCGAGGCCGGCGCGTGCGAGGATGTCGGCATAGCTCTCGCCGCGGCCCTCGTCGTCGCGCCGGAGCAGCCGGCCGTTGCGCGCGATCACGCCGGCATTGCCGGCGCCGAACAGCGGCGAATGCTGATCGGAGGTCGCGAGCTCCGCGAGCCTGGCGATGACGGCGGCGCCGGCATTGTGGATCGCCGTGCCGACGGTCGCGGTATGTGCCGAGCCGCCGGCGATGCCGGCATCCGGCAGGTCGGAGGTGCCGGCCTTGAACGTCACCTGATCGAGCTCGAGCGCGAGAGAATCCGCCGCGACCTGCGCGAACGCGGTCCAGGCGCCCTGGCCCATGTCGTGCGCGCCGCTCTCGACCACGCCGGTGCCGTCGCGCCGGATCACCGCGCGGGCCTGGCCTGCAAACATCAGCGCATGGAACGTCGCGGTGCCCATGCCCCAGCCGACCAGGAAGCCGTCTCTGTCGCGCATCATCCGCGGCTTCAGCGGCCGATCCCACCAGCCGAACTTCTCCGCGCCTTGCGTGTAGCACTCGCGCAGCGCTTTCGACGAGAACGGCTTGCCGGTGGCCGGCTCGACCTCGGCGTAGTTCTTGACGCGAAATGCCAGCGGATCGAGGCCGCAGGCTTCGGCCATCTCGTCGACCGCGCTCTCCAGCGCGATCGATCCCGGCGCGATGCCGGGCGCTCGCACGAACAGCGGCGTGCCGGTGTCCATGCGTACCGCGTCGTAGGTGGTCGCGATCGCCGGCGCGGCGTAGAGCGTGTGCGTCACATGCGCCGCGGCTTCATAGAAGTCCTCGAAGCTCGAGGTTGCGATCCTCGCGTGGTGACGGATCGCCGACAATTGTCCGGTGTTGCTGGCGCCGAGCTGCAGCGTCTGCCGGGTCGGCGAGCGATGGCCGAACGGGCCGTAGAGCTGCTCGCGGCGCGCCACCAGCTTCACCGGCCGGCCGACCATCTTCGCGGCGAGGATGCCGAGCACCTGCGGGCCGGCCATCAGGCCCTTGCCGCCGAAGCCGCCGCCGAGATAGGGGCTGCGGATCAGGATGTTGTCCGGCGCGATGCCGAACAGCTCGGCCAGGCGGCCGCGCATCATCACCAGGCCCTGGGTCGGTGTGTCGATGATGAGCCTGTCGCCCTGCCACTCGGCGACGATCGCGTGCGGCTCCATCGCGTTGTGGTAATGCGGCGGGGTCTCGTAGATCGCGGTGATCTGCTTGTCACTGCCGGCCAGCGCGGCCTCGATATCGCCGTGATGGCTCTCGGCGGGAAAACCCATGCCGACGACAGGCGGAACATAGGCGTCAGCGGCATCGAGACCGATGCGGGCCGGCTCGGCCTCGTAGCGCGGCGACAGCAGCGCGGCGCCCTCGGTCGCGGCTTCCAGGCTTTCGGCAATGACCAGCGCGATCGGCTGGTTGGCGTAGCGCACACGGTCGTTCTGCAGCGCCTCGAAGCGGAATGCGAACGGGTTCGGCTTGCCGTCGGGATCGGCGTGCAGCGGCGGCCGGTTGGCGGAGGTCATCACCTCGACGACGCCGGGATGCGCCTTGGCGGCGTCGACGTCGAGCGCGACGACGCGGCCGCGCGCGATGCTGGAGACGGCGAGCACGGCATAGAGCAGGCCGGGCGGATTGTTGTCGGCGGCATAGCGCGCCGTGCCGGTGACCTTGGCACGGCCATCGACGCGCGACAGCGGCTGGCCGACGTTGGAGCCGTGTCTGACATGGGCGGGATCGCGGGAGAGATTGAGCTCAGGCGTCATGAAGTGCTCCTGGAACGGCGGAGAAGGGAGAGGCCGGCAGCGCCGGCACGCGCGACGGCGTGCCCTCGGCTGCGGCGGCCAGCGCGCGCATGATCAGGCTGCGCGCGAGCGGGATCTTGTGGGCGTTGTCACCGGATGGCTTTGCATCGCGCAGCGCGATCTCGGCAGCGTGCTGGAATGTGTGCGGCGTGGCCGGCTGGCCCGTGAGCAGCGCTTCGGCCGGGTGGGCGCGCCACGGCTTGGCGGCGACGCCGCCGAGCGCCAGACGTGCGTGCGTGATGGTGCCGTTCTCGATCACGAGACCGGCCGCGGCGGAGACGACGGCGAAGGCGTAGGAATTGCGCTCGCGCACCTTCAGATAGCGTGCATGCCTGGCGAACGCGCGCGCGGCCGCGGGCAGCCGGACCGCGACAATCATCTCGCCCGGCGCGAGCACGCTCTCGCGCTCCGGCGTGGTGCCGGGGAGCAGATGCAGCGCCTCCAGCGCGACCTCGCGCCGGCCGGAGCCGCCTTCGATCTCGACGATCGCATCGAGCGCGGCGAGCGGCACGCAGAAGTCCGAGGGGTTGGTGGCGATGCAGGCCTCGCTCCAGCCGAGCACGGCGTGCTGATGGGTGTCGCCGCCGCGCGCGTCGCAGCCTGCGCCCGGCGTGCGCTTGTTGCAGGCGGACGCCGTGTCGTAGAAATACGCGCAGCGTGTCCGCTGCAGCAGATTGCCGCCAACGCTGGCCGCGTTGCGCAGCTGCGCCGACGCGCCCGACAGCAGCGCTTCGGCGACCGCCGGGAAGTCGCGCGCGAACGCCGCGTCATGCGCGAGGTCCGCATTGCGCACCAGCGCGCCGATCCGGACGTCGCCATTGCCGAGCGTTTCGAGGCGCGCGAGCTCCTTGATCTGGGAGATGTCGACCAGCCGCGCCGGCCTGATGACATTGCCCTTCATCAGGTCGAGCAGGTTGGTGCCCGAAGCGAGATAGGCGGCGCCGGGCGCGCTGGCCGCTACGATCGCCTCCGCGACCGTCGACGGCTTCACGTAGTCGAACCGGTTCATGCCGCGCGCTCCTTGTCCTCGGTGAGCGTCGCCTGGGCGTCGAGCACGGCCTCGACGATGCCGACATAGGCGCTGCAGCGGCACAGATTGCCGCTCATGCCTTCGCGCACGCGCTCCGGATCATTGCCGGCCTGGCCTTCGTTGATGAGGCCGACCGCGCTCATGATCTGGCCGGGCGTGCAGAAGCCGCATTGCAAGGCATCGTGGGCGATGAAGGCTTCCTGGACCGGGTGCAGCTGGTCGCCTTGAGCGAGTCCTTCGATGGTGGTGATCGCGGCGCCGTCGAGGCTGACGGCCAGCGTCAGGCAGGCGTTGATGCGGCGGCCGTCGACCAGGACGGTGCAGGCGCCGCACTGGCCGCGGTCGCAGCCCTTCTTGGTGCCGGTGAGGTGGAGGCGCTCGCGGAGGAGGTCGAGCAGGGTGACCCTGGGGTCGTCGAGCGCAAGCGTTCGCGGCTCACCGTTGACGGTGAGTCTGACAGTCCAATTCATGCGTTGTTCCGATCGAAGCGATGGCCTAATCGGATCGCAGCGGGCACCGCCTTACGGGCGGTGGTCCGTCCAGATCCAGCGACCGCGGGACGACAGCTCAGCAAGGTTGGCTATCCCGGGTGGCAGGTCTATTTATACGGAGGGTTCCTCCGTTTAGCAAGGGGACATGAACGGTCCGTCATCAAGAGCTGGTGAGATGGAGACGAAACCACAAGAGCGCCATCGCAAGCCGCGCGCCGATGCCCAGCGCAATCGCGAACGCGTGCTGGAGGCGGCCAAGGCGGTGTTCAGCGTCGGCGGCGCCGAGGCGAGCCTGGAGGCGGTGGCGCGCCAGGCCGGCGTCGGCATCGGCACGCTGTATCGTCATTTCCCCACCCGCGAGGACCTGTTCGAGGCCGTGTACCGGCGCGAGGTCGAGCAGCTCGCGGAGCTGGCCGAGGAGCTCAAGACCGAGCCGTCGGCGGTCGAGGCGCTCCGGCGCTGGCTGCGCTCGACGGTGCAGTTCGTCGCCACCAAGAAGGGCATGATGGCCGCTCTCGCGATCGTCATGACCGCGAACTCCGAGCTCGCCGCCTATTCGCACGGCCACCTCACCCGCTCGATCGGCGCGCTGCTGGCGCGTGCCGTCGCGGCCGGCGAGATCCGCGGCGACATCAGCGCCGACGACGTGCTGCGCGCGCTGATCGGCATGTGCTACATGCACGACCAGACCGGCTGGCAGCAGAGCGTGCTGCGGCTGCTCGACGTGTTCGTGGATGGGTTGAAGGTGGGGAAGGGAAGAGTCGGCGAAGCGTAGTTGACGATGTCCGCGCTCAGCGGGGCGGAAATAACAACGACGTCAACGATGTCAGGAACGCGTCCTGGTTTTGGACGCGGGCGGCCTCGAAGCTCGTCAGTGCAGCTCTCGCCATTCTGATGGCGAGCTGCGCATCCAGGGTTTTGACCCGGATCATCGGATTATAGTCGGCTTCATGTCGCTTCTCCTGTAGCTCCAGGACAGCAGATGCGAACGCGTGAAGGTTTGCTCCAAAGCCTCCGGAAGGTGCAAACGGCAGGTATTTTGCGGAAAGCTTCGACTTTTTGACCTCCTCGCATAGCAATCGGAGGTCTCGATGATCCACGGCTCTATAGACGAGGGCGTATAAGGGTGTCCCTTGTTTCGTCTTGCCAACGAATTGATCTGCAGCGGCAATGAGCGTTGCATGAAACAATCCATAATAGGCAGCGGAAATTGCGCGACGGATGTTCACCTGTCGCGGTGGCCCCGCTGCAGGCGGAGCGATCAACGGCTCAGCCTGCTGAAACAGATGCTCCGGATTAAGTATCGCCAACGGGCTCGTTCTCCGCCTCGTATTCGATCAGCGGAAAACGGTCCTCGCCTGCAGCCCGGAGCTGCTCTTGGATCTGGACCAGCGTATCCAGCACTGCTTCTCCCTCGATGCTGGTCCCTTGGATGGGGCTCAATACGATGGTGATCCGCAGGGCATCACGGCCTTCGGAGTCCGCATAGGGCGCTGTGGTGACGTCTGTAACCGCGGCGGAGCTGCTCAGATTCGCAGTGGCGACCTCGCGGGCGATCTTGGCGATTTTGGCGTTGTCCAGCATGGACGCAATATACGCTGCATTCCGGAGAGTTGCCATCGGCTACCGTCCGGAGTTTCATACGGCTCGACGGCCATCTCACCCCCGCAACCACTCCATCAGCGCCTGCGCCGTCTCCTCCGGCTGCTCGGGTTGCGGCAGGTGGCCGCAATTCTCCAGCACCACCAGCCAGCTGCCGTCGATGCCGTCGGCCATCTCCTTCGACAGGCTGTTCGGGATGGTGTTGTCGGTGTCGCCGGTCAGCACCAGGGTCGGACAGCGGATCGCGGTCAAGGTCGGCCGCGAATCCGGGCGCGACATGATCGCCGTCAGCTGCCGGATGAAGCCGATGACGCCGACCTCCTCGGCCATGTCGTGCACGAGCTGGCGCAGTCGCGGATCATCCTGGCGCGACGGATGGACGAAGCCGGAGAACAGCTCGTCGACCACGCCGTGGTAGTCGCCCTCCTTGGCGCGGGTGATCATGGTGCGGCGGCGGGCGCTCGCCTCCGGCGTGTCGGGCCGCGCCTGGGTGTTGATCAGCGCCAGCCGACCCACGCGCTCCGGCGCCTGGCGCATGATCTCGAGCGCGATGTAGCCGCCCATCGAATGTCCCGCGAGCGCGAAGCGCGGCGGCGCCTCGGAGAGGATGCGGCGCGCGATCGCGGCCATGCTGTCGTCGCGGACGTGGTTCGCCACCATCACCGGCCCGAGCCGCCACAGCGCCGGGATCACCGGCGCATAGATGCGGGGCGACGAGATCAGGCCAGGCACCAGCACGAGCGGCAGCGCATCAGTCATGGGTCTTCCCCCCGGAAACGGCGTTCACCTGCATGTCCGGGTGTCGTCCGCCCGGCATGCCATTTACGCGCGAGAGGCGGCCGATGTCCAACGATGTGCTGCGGCTCGCGCCCGGCGTCCCAGGGCGACGACCTCGTTCCCAGCCTTGTCCTGGCTCATCCTGCGCCTCTTCGCGACAGTGGATGGCCAGCCGGATGATCGCTGTGATCGGGTCGCACGCGATGCTGCTTGGGCCGCGGCGCCTCTGGCTTTCGTGATTACGGCGTCATTCGCGGCAATCTGGTGGCGTCGTCCGCAATTCGCGCGCGAGGAAGGGGTCTAACTACTTCCGCTCCGGATCATGCCACCATCGCATGCAGCGCGATGATACCTGGATGGACCGTCAATCGTGGCAAACGAGGTCGGGCGTCACGATAATATCACGTAATGGGCGTGCGGCCCGGCGTCGCAAGGCCTGCGACCACAACGATTAGTTCGAGCGGCTGGTAACTTCACGTGGCTGTTGACGCCCGGCGCTCTCGTTCCGTCGCGGCGATGAATTGATAGCACCGGGCTGTCGGCGATGACATCGGAGCGATCGTCGCACCCGGAGGAAACATATCCGCGCGAAGTCTAGCTCTTGCCGGAGCAGCGCGGGCCGACGCTGTTGATGGAACGAGAGACGACTGCTCGCTCGGCAGCAGCGAGGACGCGTCCGGCGACGTCGCTGCCGGATGAAACAGTGGCACTCGCGGCAGCGAGGTCGATGCGAAGCTTAAGGTGCTGTGGCCCAATGCGCGAGCACGAGCCGGCACGGCTGCAGCCGAGCCCGGTGCCTCTTGTCGAAGGATCAGACGAGCAGTGGCTGCGCCGTGGCGGCGAGCTTCTTCAGCAGCGGCAGGAAGCGCTCCTTCATCTCGTCGACGCCGATGCGATCGACGTGGCCGCCGATGTTGGCGGCGGCGATGATGCCGCCGTCATAGCGGCGGATCGGCACGGAAATCGAGCGGAAACCCTCCTCCGCCTCGCCGTCGACGAGCGAATAGCCGTCGTCCCGAACGGCCGTGACCGACGCGATCAACGCGTCCTTGTCGGTGATCGTCTGCGGCGTCATCTCGGTCAGCGTCATGCGCTCGACGGCCTGGCGCAACTGATCGTCCGGCATCCGGCTCAGCAACACGCGGCCGACCGACGTGCAGAACGCCGGCAGCCGATAGCCGATCTCCAGGCCGGTGGAGAACATGCGCGCCGGCGTCGCGCGCGCGATGAACACGACCTGGTCGCCGTCGAGGACGGCGAGAGAGCAGACCTCGCGGGCCTCGCCGGCCGTGCTGTCCATCAACGGCTGCATCACGCTGTTGACCTGGTTGGAGGCGAGATAGCTGGAGGCCAGCAGCAGCACGCGCGGCGTCAGCGAGAACAGCCGGTCGTCGCCATGGACGAAGCCGGAGGCTTTCAGGGTCAGCAGAATCCGTCGCACCGTGGCGCGGGCGAGGCCGGTGAGTTCCGCCGCCTTGCTCAGCGTCATCGGCCGGCCCTCGCGGCTGAAGGCTTGTATCACCCGCAGGCCGCGATCGAGCGCTTCCACGAACTCGGGACCGTCGCCCCGAGCCTGCTTCTTCTCCTCATCAGTGCGCTTCAGTTTCGGCATCGGCCTGACATGATCCGCTGTTGTTGTTTTCGGCCGCAGTGAAGCTGCAGTCCGTTGGCCCCTCGGCTTCGGTTGTAGCTTTTTCACTTGCGCTTCTCCCCACTTAAAGCGAATCTAATCTGGGCGAACATGTGTTCGTCTAACGAACATTATTAGATGATCGCGTGACGCTCAACGCCCGACTTGCGACGGAACAGGAGAGACGGCCATCATGATGAGCCAGGAGCAGAACGACCTGATCACGCGCGTCGGACCCGGCGCGCCCGCCGGTAAACTAATGAGGATGTACTGGCAGCCGGCCGCACTGGTCGATGAGCTCGCAGGCGAGCGCCCGGTGCGCGCGGTGAAGCTGCTCGGTCAGGACTTCGTGCTCTTCAAGGATGCGCAAGGCCGCTACGGACTACTTGATCGCGATTGTCCGCATCGCGGCGCAGATCTCGCCTTCGGACGGCTGGAGAACGGCGGCTTGCGTTGCGCCTTCCATGGCTGGCTGTTCGACGCTGACGGCAATTGTCGGGAGACGCCGGCCGAACCGGCCGGCTCGCCGCTGTGCAAGAACGTCAAGCAGCGCGCCTATCGCGTGATCGAGAAGGGAGGCATCCTCTGGGCCTGGCTCGGCGATGGTGCAGCCCCGGCGTTTCCCGATCTCGACTGCTTCACCGCGCCCGATACCTACACCTTCGCCTTCAAGGGCCTGATCGAGTGCAATTGGCTGCAAGCGCTGGAGGTCGGCATCGACCCCGCGCATGCCTCGTTCCTGCACCGCTTCTTCGAGGACGAGGATACGTCGACCGCCTATGGCAAGCAGTTCCGCGGCGCCTCCGCCGACAGCGAGCTGCCGATGACCAAGGTGCTGCGCGAGTACGATCGTCCGATCATCAATGTCGAGCGTACCGAATACGGCCTGCGCATCATCGCACTGCGTGAGATCGATGCCGAACGCACCCATGTCCGCGTCACCAATCAGCTGTTCCCGCATGCCTTCGTGATTCCGATGAGCACGGAGATGACGATCACGCAGTGGCACGTGCCGGTCGACGACGAGACCTGCTACTGGTACGCGATCTTCACCAGCTATGGCGCGCCGGTGGATCGGGCGAAGATGCGGGCGCAGCGGCTCGAGCTCTATGAGCTGCCGGACTATCGGTCGCGCAAGAACAAGAGCAACGATTACGGCTTCGATCCACGAGAGCAGGAGACCGCGACCTACACCGGCATGGGCAACGACATCAACGTGCACGACCAGTGGGCGGTGGAGTCGATGGGCCGGATCCAGGACCGCACCCGCGAGCATCTGGGCCAATCCGACAAGGCGATCATCCAATATCGCCGCATGCTGCGCGAGCAGATCGAGAAGGTCGCGAACGGCGAGCCGCCGATGCTGTTCCTTGATGCCGCCGGGGCCCGCAGCGTGCAGGGCCCGGCGACGATGGACGGCATCGGCCCGACCCGCGGCTGGGAGACCTACTGGATGGAAGTCGACGTCCGCCGCCGCCGAAACGCCCCCTGGGCAGCGCCGGTGCCGGCGGATATCGTGCGTCTCGCGCCGCATCTGAGCGCGGCGGAGTGATGGCAGGCGTGAGTGCGCATATGTCCTTCGGTGTAGTTGGCCAGCTCTCGCTCCGAGCGCAGTGCGCTCCCTCTCCCCGTTCTTCACCGGGAGAGGGTTGGGGTGAGGGGCAGCCGCACGGGAAGTGCGAGTGGTTGGACCTGTCCCCCCTCACCCGGATTGCATCTGACGATGCAATCCGACCTCTCCCCGCAAGCGGGGAGAGGTTAGGGCTCGCGCGCCGCAAGACTGCGCCCATGATCTCGCAGTTTGACAATGCATCATGGAGCCATCGTTGAGTTTCGTCGCCAAGCATCAGTTGTGGACCGCCGAGCAGGCCGAGGCCGCAGTGCGCATGCGCCGCCTCGCCGAGGAGCACGGCCTCACCACCATCCGCTTCTCGTTCCCGGACCAGCACGGCATCCTGCGCGGCAAGACGCTTACTGTCGATGCTGCGTTGTCCTCGCTCGAGGACGGCTGCTCGATCACGACGACCCTGCTCGCCAAGGACACCTCGCATCGCACCGTGTTTCCGGTGTTCACCGCCGGCGGTGGCTTCGGCATGGCCGAGATGCAGGGCGGCAGCGATGCACTGATGGTCGCCGATCCCACCACGTTCCGCGTCCTGCCCTGGGCGTCCGGCACCGGCTGGGTGCTCTGTGATCTGTACTTCGCCAACGGTGCGCCGGTCCCGTTCGCCACGCGCAATCTCTACCGGTCGGCATTGGCGACGCTCGAACAGCGTGGCTATCAGTTCATGGCCGGCCTCGAGGTCGAGTGCCACATCTTCAAGGTCGAGGATCCCAGGCTCGCGCCCGGTGATGCCGGCTCGCCCGGTCAGCCCGGCGTGCCGCCGACGGTCAGCCTGCTGACCCAGGGCTATCAATATCTCACCGAGCAGCGCTTCGATCAGATGGAGCCGGCGCTCGAGATCATCAGGGCCAATCTCGTCGCGCTCGGCCTGCCATTGCGCTCGATCGAGCTCGAATATGGCCCGAGCCAGTGCGAATTCGTGCTGCAGCCGGCGCTCGGGCTCGCGCCTGCCGATACGATGGTGCTGTTCCGCAGCGCCGTGAAGCAGATCTGCCAGCGCCACGGCTATCACGCCACCTTCATGTGCCGGCCGCGCATCCCCAACGTGATGTCGTCTGGCTGGCATCTGCACCAGTCGCTGGTGGCGCGCGACGGCGGCAACGCCTTCATGACCGAGGATGCCGAAGGTCTGTCCGCGCTCGGCCGCCACTACATGGCGGGCCTGCTCGCGCATGCGCGCGCCTCGGCGCTGTTTTCGACGCCGACGATCAACGGCTACCGGCGCTACCGCGCCTATTCGCTGGCGCCGGACCGTGCCATCTGGGGCCGCGACAACAGAGGCGTCATGATCCGCGTGCTCGGCGGCCCCGGCGATCGCGCCACGCGCCTGGAGAACCGCATCGGCGAGCCCGCCGCCAATCCCTATCTCTACATGGCGTCGCAGATCGCAGCCGGCCTCGATGGCATCGACCGCAAGCTCGAGCCGGGACCGTCGGCCGATGTGCCCTATGAGACCAAGGCGAGCCTGCTGCCGAAATCGCTGCGCGAGGCCGTCGATGCGCTGAAGGATGACGCGTTCTTCCGCCAGGCGTTCGGTTCGACCTTCGTCGACTACTACACCTTCATCAAGAACGCCGAGCTCGAGCGCTTCCAGGCGGAGGTCTCCGACTGGGAGCAGCGCGAATATTTCGAGATGTTCTGACGGCGATGCACCGCCTCACCGGCTGCGCACCAGCCCGCCGTCGACGTGGTTGTTTTGCCCGGTGACGTAGGCCGCGGCCCCTCGGCGCGGGTATTTCCGTATCCGCCGGATTCGTTCCCGCGCCGCCGCGTCGCATTTTCGTGAGTCCTGTGTCCGTTATTCCGCGCGCAAGCAGGCCTGCGGGAACCCGATCCCATCCAGCGGCATATCGAAGGAGGCGTTGCACAACTCACGCCGGTGCCGGCGCGACCCTGCATGTCATGGCGATGGAAGGCGGAGCAAGGAAGCATGTTGGAACACGGGCCGCAGCGCGATCGCGCGATTGTCGACAGCGGCGATGCATCCGATCTGTCGTCTGAGCGCCACGACATCTTCTTCGCGGCCGTCGAGACCACGCGGATGCCGATGATCGTCACCGATCCGCGCCAGCCTGACAATCCGATCCTGTTCGCCAACCGGGCGTTCCTGGAGATGACCGGCTACGCGCTGTCCGAGATCGTCGGAGCCAATTGCCGTTTCCTGCAGGGGCCGGACACCGACCGCGACACCATCGCGGCGATCCGCACCGCGATCGCCAACCGCCAGGACATTGCGGTGGAGATCCTCAATTATCGCAAGAACGGCGCTGCGTTCTGGAATGCGCTGTTCGTCAGCCCGGTCTACAACCGCGACGGCGAGCTGGTCTATTATTTCGGCTCGCAGCTCGACGTGTCGCGCCGGCGCGACGCCGAGAGCGCGCTGGTGCAGTCGCAGAAGATGGAGGCGATCGGCCAGCTCACCGGCGGCATCGCGCACGACTTCAACAACATCCTGCAGGTGATCATCGGCTACACCGAGACGCTGCAGGGCGCCGTCAGCGAGCTTGCCCCGCGGCACCGCCGCGCCGTCGAGAACATCCGCTCGGCCGCCAACCGCGCCGCGACCCTCACCCAGCAGCTGCTGTCGTTCGCGCGCAAGCAGCGGCTCGACAGCCGGCCGATCAACCTCAACAACATGATCGAGACCATGGTGCAGATGGCGCGCCACACGCTCGGTGACAGCGTGCGGATCGTCGTCAAGGCGCAGCCCGGCCTGTGGAACAGCCGCGTCGACCAGACCCAGGCGGAGGTCGCGCTGCTCAATCTGTTCGTCAACGCACGCGATGCGATGCCGCATGGCGGCACGTTGACCATCCGCACCGAGAACAAGGAGATCGCGGAAGAGGACATCGTGCAGTTCGGCGTGCCCAAGGGCGGGCGTTATGTCGCGCTCAAGGTGTCGGACGACGGCGTCGGCATTCCGCACCATATTCTCGCGCGGGTCGCCGAGCCGTTCTTCACCACCAAGGAGGAGGGCAAGGGCACCGGGCTCGGCCTCGCCATGGTCTACGGCTTCACCCGCCAGTCCGGCGGCAGCACCTATATCTACAGCGAGGTCGGGCAGGGCACGACTGTGCAGCTGCTGTTTCCGGCGACCGAGCAGGCGATCGCTGCGCCGTCGATCCGGCCGCAGATGGCGATGGACCGCACCGGCAGCGAACGCATCCTTATCGTCGAGGACCGCCATGAGGTCGCCGAGCTGGCGCGCTCGATCCTGGAGGATTTCGGCTATCGTACCGAGGTCGCGGCCAATGCGCATGCCGCGCTCGAGCTGTTGGATTCGGAGGTCCGCTTCGATCTGCTGTTCACCGATCTCGTGATGCCCGGCGGCATGAACGGCACCGTGCTGGCGCGCGAGGCGCGCAAGCGCCAGCCGAAATTGAAGGTGCTGCTGACGACCGGCTATTCCGATGCCGCGGTCGAGCGCGCCGACGCCAACATCGGCGAGTTCGAGATCATCAACAAGCCGTACCGCCGCACCGATCTGGTCCGCCGCGTCAGGCAATTGCTCGACGGCCCGACCGGCGTGACCTGATGCGACGCTTGACCAGGCGACTCCTCGCATCGAAAGTCGGGCTGGAGAGCGGAGATCCAACCATGCGTCACGTCACGGTGCAGACACCGGCCGATGCGCCAGTCCTTCAGCCCCGCGGTGAGCCACGGGAACTGGGCGTGGTCGCGGCCGGTGCCTATGCCAATGGCCGCCGCGTCGCCGACATTCCGATCGAGGACGCCGGCGACTGGAGCAAGCGGCCCGGCCACGTGGTGTGGATCGGGCTGCACGAGCCCGACGCGGCGCTCCTGCAGCGCGTGGCGGACCAGTTCGGCCTGCACGAGCTCGCGATCGAGGATGCGTCGAAGGCGCATCAGCAGCCCAAGGTCGAGCGCTATGGCGATGCGCTGTTCGTGGTCGCCCGCACCGCGCAGCTCGTCAAGGAGCACATCGTGTTCGGCGAGACCCACATCTTCGTCGGCCCCGGCTTCGTGGTCTCGGTGCGCCACGGCGCCTCGACCTCCTATGGCGCGGTGCGCGAGCGCTGCGAGAGCTGTCCGGGCTCGCTCGCCAAGGGCGAGGACTACATCCTCTATGCGATCCTCGACTTCATCGTCGACAACTACCGGCCGGTGACCGAGAGCATCATGGCGGAGGTCGAGACGCTGGAGGAGGTGGTGCTGCAGCGGCCGCTGGCGCGCCACGAGGTCGACCGGCTGTATCGCCTGCGGCGCGACCTGCTGCGGCTGCGCCGCGCCGTCGGCCCCGTGGTCGACGTCTGCAAGCGGCTCGAGCATGTCGACAACGTCGCGATCGATGCCGAGATGGCGCCGTTGTTTCGCGACGTGCTCGACCACGCCAAGCGCGCCGAGGAGGATGCGGATTCCCTGCGCGAGATCCTCGCCTTCGTGTTCGAGGCCAGCATGATGGCCGGCCAGGCGCAACAGACCGACATCGCGCGGCGGCTGGCGGCGTGGGCCGCCATCCTCGCCGTGCCGACGGCGGTGGCCGGCATCTACGGCATGAACTTCGAGCACATGCCGGAGCTGAAATGGCAATACGGCTACTATGCCGTACTGGGCTTCATCGCCACCGTGTGCAGCGTGCTGTATTGGCAGTTCCGCCGGCGCGGATGGCTGTGAGGGGATGGGCTGTCGGTCCTCCTCGCGAAGCGGTGCGCGTGACCTCGAAATCGTTTGCCGTTGAGGGAGCAACGCGCCTGCCATGGCGCAGCGGTCACGCCGCGGCGGATCGGCCCTGATGCGCGGACCACCACGCGGCGATCGCGTCCGTCAGCTCGTCCCAGATCGCGGTCGGCAGGTCGGGCACGGCGACGCGCACGCTGTAGCGATCCGTGGTGGCGTCGTGAAACCATTCCGTCGCAGCGAAATCGAAGCCGAAGCTGCCGGCGTGGCGGATCGGCAGCCCGGCGCGCCGGAGATCATCACTCATGGCGGTTGCGGTTTGCCGGGCGGTGGCCTCGTCGAGCGGCGCGCGACCGGCGAGCGTGAGGTAGAGGCCGTGCGCGAAGTCGAGCTCCGCGGTCAGGCCGCGCAGCGCGGTCGCGAAGTGGCGCCGCGCCCGCCGGCTGTTGCGCAGGATGGCGCCGACGCGCCGCGCGGTCAGCTCGCGATAGGCGGGCAGGCCGACGTAAGGCGGGAAATGCGCCGGCAGCGCCGCGCCGCCGAGCAGCCTGACGGCGTTGCGCGTCTCGTCCGGCAGCGTCCGAAGCACAACGCGGCCCGCGGCGCCGGCCTTGCTCCAATCGGCGAAAGCGACCGAGCCGAGCCGGCCATATTCAGCGCCGAGCGAGTCGAGCTTGGTGTGGCTGCGCACCATCACGACCGGCACGTCCCAGCGCCGCGTCCAGGCCAGCACGCGGCGAATGCGGCCGGAGCCGTTGGCAAAGCAGGTGGTGTCGAAGATCAGGAGATCGATCGCCGGGCGGTCGCAACCCAGCACGGCTTCGAAGCGCGGCGCGGTCGCGCTGGAATCGATCAGCAGCAGCCGCGGCGCGGGCGAGCGCTGCGCCAGCGCGGCGGCCAGGTCGCGGGTCAGCGTCACCGGGCGCAGATGCCGCGCATGCGCCGCGACCAGCTCCTGCGTCTCGCCATAGGAGCCCGGCAGCATCAAGAGGTCCGCCGTGCCGAGAACGGGCCGCGTCGCCAGCAGCAGTGCCGCGATCGCCGCCATGCCGGAGATGGTGTAGATGGTGTCATGGCGGCTCTCGCCCGCCGCGTAGAACGACGGCCCGCGCACGTCGAGATCGGCGCGCTGATAGTCGTAGCTGAAGGCGAACGGGCCGGCGCGATGATCGTCCGCATCCGCCCAGGCCGTCTCTGTCGCGGTCCAGTCGCTGAGCGCGTGCTCGGCCTTCAGCGCGGCCGTGAGCTGAAACTTGCGCCGGATGACCTCCATCACCGAGCGCGGCGCCGGCAGCGCATGCGGTCTCCGCAGGCAGCAATTCAGGAGCTGCAGCTCCTGATGCTTGCGGGCGAGATAGGCTTCGATCGTCTCCATCGGGCTCTTCATGGGTGATGCTGGCGGCCGGGATGCAACGCGTGGGGATCGCGATGGGTCCAACGGAGTGCGGCAACGCGGCGCGGTTTGCTGTAGTCTGGCCGGACAAGGAGGAGACGATGGGCAGGGAACTCGAGGGCAAGGTGGCGGCGGTCACCGGCGCGGCGTCGGGCATCGGCCTGGCCAGCAGCGCGGCGATGCTGGCGGCCGGCGCGCGCGTCGTCATGATCGATCGCGACGCCGCGGCGCTGGCGAAGCTGCGCGAGACCCATGGCGACGCCGTGATCCCCGTCGTGATCGACCTGCTCGATCCCGCTGATTGCGCCACCCTTCTGCCGCGCGTCCTCGATGCGGCCGGACGGCTCGACATCCTCCACGCCAATGCCGGCAGCTATCTCGGCGGCGATCTCGTCGACGCCAGGACCGACGCGATCGACCGCATGCTGAACCTCAACGTCAATGTCGTCATGAAGAATGTGCGCGACGTTCTCCCGCACATGATCGCGCGCGGGTCGGGCGACATCATCGTCACCAGCTCGCTCGCGGCGCATTACCCGACGCCGTGGGAGCCGGTCTATGCGTCGTCGAAATGGGCGATCGACTGCTTCGTGCAGACGGTGCGGCGCCAGGTGTTCAAGCACGGCATCCGCGTCGGCGCGATCTCGCCCGGCCCGGTGGTCACCGCGCTGATCGCCGACTGGCCGGCCGAGAAGCTGAAGGAGGCGCGCGAGTCCGGCAGCCTGCTGGAGCCCTCGGAGGTCGCCGAGGTGATCATGTTCATGCTGACCCGTCCGCGCGGCATGACCATCCGCGACGTCGTGATGCTGCCGACGAATTTCGATCTGTAGGGCCGTCCAAAATTTCCCAAGCTGGACTCAACCCCAAGTCGTCGCCGCGCGTCAGGACATTCTTCGAGCGGGGCGGGATGACCTGTCCGGCGCCCGTGTCTCCGATCAAGGACGCGCGACGTCTCCGTGGAACTACGGGGGTCGAATTAAGCGCAACCTTAATCATACGGAACCTAGCGTGAGCCCGCGCAATCCGGGGGCAATAATGAAGATCGGCCGACTTTTCGCAATTTCCATGCTGTCGGTGACGGCTTTGGCCGTCCTCCCTTCTGCTCAAGTCGTGATCGAGCAGGTCAGGGCTGTCAGCAACAAGGCCGAGGCGATCAAGACGGTCGAGGCGTTCGGCGCCGTGCTGCTCTACGCGCAGGACGTGGTCGGCCATCGCGCCCCCTACATCACGCCCATATTCCAGGATTCGCCCGCGACGCCCGCGCAGCTCGAAGGCGTGCGCAAGATCAGGCAATCGGCCGAGGCATCCTTCGCCAGGGCGCGCGCGCAGCTGGCGAACGTCTCCAACAGCGAGGCGATCACACGCAGCCTGGACCAGGCCTCGTCCAAGCTGAACGAGATCCTCGCCAAGGTGGACCCCACGCTGACCGCGCCGCTGAACGCGCGTGATCCGGCCGTCATCAAGAGCTTTCTCCCCGGGGTCACCCAGGTCGCCCTGGCGATCGAGCCGATCCTGAACCAGCTGCAGAACCGCATCGCCAATGCCGACGCGTCGCTGACGACGCTGCTCGACGTCGCCCGCACCGCGCAGGACCTGCGCGTGACCGCCGGCGGCCGGGCTGCCGCGCTGTCGCCGGCGCTCAGCGCCCGCCGCGCCGTCACTCCGGCCGAGAAGGCGGCGATGGACCGCGCCCAGGGCCGCACCGAAGCCGACCGCGAGCGCCTGGATGCCGGCATCGACCAGCTCGGCAACCCGGAGCGGCTGCTCACGGCGTTCAAGGAGGCGCGTGACGCCTATTTCGGACGCGCCGTTCCGATCGTCGACAAGGACATCGCAGCCGGGCTCGGCGATCTCAACTACGCACTCACCGCCGACAGCCTGGCCGAGGCGGTCGTCCCGGCCGTGCAGAAGTTCTTCGTCGTGCGCGACGCCGCGATCGCCGAGGCGCGTGACCGCGCCGTCGCGGCGCGCGATGCGGCCTATCTGATGCTCGCGCTGGCGACGGCGGTGGTCGCGGCGCTCGCCGGCATTCTCGTGTTCGTCACCATGCTGCTGCGCCGCCGCGTGATCAACCCGATCGTGAACCTGACCGGCCTGATCGGCGAGATGGCGGCCGGCCATGACGACGTGGCGATCCCGACGATCGATCGCGACGACGAGATCGCCGCGATGACCGGCTCGCTGCAGACCTTCAAGGAAGCGCTGCTGGAGAAGAAGCGCGCGGAGCAGGCGGCCGCGGCCGACGCGCAGGCCAAGATCGAGCGCGGCCAGCGCGTCGAGCGTTTCACGCGCGAGTTCGAGATGGCGATCGGCGAGGTCGTCGGCATCGTGTCGTCGGCGTCGGCCGATCTGGAGCGCTCGGCCTCGTCGCTGACGACGACCGCCGGCCGCTCGCTGGAGCTCGCCACCGTCGTCACCTCGGCGTCCGAGGAGGCCTCGACCAACGTGCATTCGGTCGCCGCGGCTGCCGAGGAGATGAGCTCATCGGTCAACGAGATCAGCCGTCAGGTGCAGGACTCCGCGCGCATCGCCAACGAGGCGCTGGCGCAGGCCCGCAGGACCAACGACAACGTCGCGGAGCTCGCCAAGGCGGCGGCGCGGATCGGCGACGTCGTCGAGCTGATCAACGCAATCGCCGGCCAGACCAACCTGCTCGCGCTCAATGCCACCATCGAGGCCGCCCGCGCCGGCGAGGCCGGACGCGGCTTCGCGGTGGTCGCCTCGGAGGTCAAGGCGCTGGCCGAGCAGACCGCCAAGGCGACCGGCGAGATCGGCCAGCAGATCGGCGGCATCCAGGCGGCGACGCAGGAGTCGGTCGGCTCGATCAAGGAGATCGGCGAGACCATCGCCCGGATGTCGGAGATCGCCTCGGCCATCGCCTCCGCCGTCGAGGAGCAGAGCTCGGCGACGCGCGAGATCTCCCGCAACGTCCAGCAGGCGGCGCACGGCACCCAGCAGGTGTCGGCGAACATCGCCAGCGTCCGGCATGGCGCCGACGAGACCGGCTCGGCCTCGTCGCAGGTGCTGTCCGCCGCGAAGTCGCTCTCCGGCCAGAGCAGCCGCCTCCGCAACGAGGTCAGCCGCTTCCTGGACTCGGTGCGGGCGGCGTGAGGGTGCATTATGCGTGGCCTCGACGAGGGCCGCGCATCGCCACCCGATCGCAGCAGCTATAGCTCGCATGAGCGCAAGCGACATGCGGGGCCAGCCCCCTCAGATATCGGTGCCGCTCATCCGGGCTACAGCTACTCAGATCTGCGCTGCTGCAGATGCTCCGCGATCGGACCGATCGCGCCCTTTGTTCTTCTCGGCTGCCCCGTTCTCCCGCGAACGCGGGAATCCATAACCCCAGGCGGATGTTAGCTTGCGAGACACGTTCAACTGAAGTGGACCCCACGCACGGGACCATGGATCGCCGAAAATTAAGGTGTGATCGCGCCTGCCCTGTCGTTCAAATCAAGCAGCTTCCTGCTGCTGCGTCTGGGCCTGCTGTGGGGATGTGGGCAACGCGTTTGCGTTGTCCAAGCGAAGCGGCATATCCACAGTCTGGGCCGCCTCGATCACATCCATGCCGGCGCGCCATGCCGCCATGGGAAACTGATTGTTCATCGCCTGGTGCGGGCGGCGATGATTATAAAAGGTCATCCATGAGCCGATGCCGTCTCGCGCTTCGCGCCCGTCAGCATAGGCTTTCAGATGCACTTCCTCATACTTGATCGAGCGCCACAATCGTTCGATGAAGATGTTGTCCATGAAACGGCCGCGTCCGTCGATCGAAATCGCAATGCCTGCAGCCTCCAGCCTGCCGGTGAAGGCTGAGCTGGTGAACTGCGCGCCCTGATCGGTGTTGAAGATCTTAGGCCGGCCGTGCCGCGCCATCGCCTCGTCGGGCGCAGCGATGCAAAAGCCCGTATCCATCGTGTTCGACAAGCGCCACGCCAGCACCGCCCGGGTGGCTCAGTCGATGATCGCCACCAGATACAGGAACCCCTGCGCCATCGGAATGTAGGTGATGTCGGCCGCCCAGACGTGATTGGGCATCGGTGATGCTGACGCCGCGCAGCAGATAGGGATGGATCTTGTGGCCGGAGACGGCCTTGCTGGTGCCGGGGCGCGGGACCAGCGCCAGTACCGTTAACGGACCGCCGGACAATGGTTGAAGTTTCCGATACAGCTGCTCTTTGAGTTTTCCTTCCAACCCTCTCCCTTTGAGGGGTTTCCAAGACATGTCTTGCAAGAAGTGGTCGACGTCGTGCCCTTGCAACCTAGGTTTTTGTAGCAAGTGCCCGCATGGACGGTCCAAGGAATGAAAACAATCGCGACTATTGCGGCGGCGGTGCAGATATTTCTCATCGTCTTTTTCCCATTTGAAGCGGTGATGGTCTCGATCGAGCCGATAAGCGAAGGGCTCGACCAGCATTTCGGTCGTCAAAGCGGGCACGACATTGGTAGCTACCAATGCTAACGCTGGAGACTTAAACCGACATCGGGGTCGCACCCCGTTTTCGCATTGGGAGAATCCCCCATGGGCCGCCCAGCTTCGCACGCGTGAACTTGCCGGACGCAGACGGGCATGGATCAAGGCGCCGGTGCGCCGTAAGGGTCGCCGAGCAGCACGCTGCGGATCGCCACCAGAAGGTCTTCCGTCATCTCCCGCTTGGCGACGTAGCCGTCGGTGCCGGATTCGAAAGCGCGGCGGACGTATTGCGGCGAATCATGCCTGTTCAATCCAGGTAGCGGCAGACGAACAAAGCGCGCGCGAACGTCTCTCACCAGATCCAAACCATTGCTATCGCCAAGGAACAGATCGACGATCCCTAGATCCGGTTTCGTGGCCGCGATGGCCACGAGCGCATCCCGTTGGATGGCCGCCAAGGCACATACGACAAGATCGGGCTCAGCATTGATCAGCGCGGTCAGCCTGCGCCGCATCAGGGGTGACTGTCCACAATGAGCAGACGCCGCTTGCGCCGTGCTGATCGCGCAGTCCGCTTTAGCACCATGGACCAGACCGCGTGTTCGGCCGTCGCGCTTGCCGGAAAGCGGCTTGGTCGAGAAGTCATCGGCGGCATGGCAGACGTGTATGACACTAACCGCGCACTTGGGCGAACTTTATGACTCAACCCAATCGGGCGATTGTAACCCATTGAGCCGCGCGTTGGGCGAGTTCAGCAGCCGATTCGATCGCCAGCTTATTCTTGATGTGCTCAAGATGGGATTCTACCGTTTTGACGCTGCGGTTCAGTAGACCAGCGATCTGCCGCGTGGTTCGGCCCTGACCAACGAGCCGAAATACCTGCAATTCGCGATCGCTCAGCGTGCGCACCGGCGAGGCGGCCTCAAGCGGTCGCGCGCCGACGCATCGTTCAGCCAGCCGCCGCTGCAGAGCCTCGCTCATGTAGGTCTCGCCTGCAAGCACCCGACGAATGGCAGCGATCACGGTCGATTCGAGCTGTTGTTTGGTGACATAGCCGAGGGCGCCGGCGCAAAGCGCGCGCTCGGCGAACACCTCTTCGTCGTACATCGAAAGCACCAGCGAGCGAACGCCGGGATGACGCGCCTTGATTTCCTTGACGAGGTCTAGGCCGTCCTCGTCGCCGAGAGCAAGGTCTACGATCACCAGATCAGGGCGACTGATCGCGATGGTCTTGAGCGCGGCCACGCGCGTACCGACCGCGCCGTGAACGGCGAGGCCATTTTCCGCCTCGATGAGGGCGATCAACCCGCGGCACAGCACGGGATGATCGTCGACGACAAGCAGCCTCTTCCGCACCGCGTCCGCGGCTTCAGCCAGGCAAGTGGGCATCGCCGATACTTTCCTGCCGTTCGTAATTCGATAACAGCGGAAACGCGCACGCAACCATGACGCCGCGACGGGCCTGCGGCTCCACAGTGAGAGAACCGCCGATCGCCCGCGCGCGGTAGTCCATGGTATAAAGCCCGATGCCGTCATGATCGCGCCATTTTTCGGGAAGCCCGACACCGTTGTCCCGGATGCTCAATAGTCCCGAGCCTGCAGTGCACGCCAGACGGATCTCGATTTCGTCGGCTCGGCCGTGGCTGACCGCATTGCGGACGGCTTCTTGGGCGATGCGCACGAGGTGGCTCGTGGTTTCGCGGCCAAGATCGGGACAAGGGTTATCTTCCACAAACGCACAAAAGGCGCCATGAGCGGCGCTGACGTTGCGGGCGAGGCTCTCAAGGGAGCCGACAAGATCCGCGCTATTCAGGCCGATCGAGCTGAGCCCACGAGCGAGGTCACGCGCCTCGCCGATGGTCTCGTTCAGCAATCGTACGAGTTCGGCCGCGGCCGCGGCGGGACTCGGTTGGCCACTCGCCGCCAAACTTCGCCACAGCGCCGCAGCTAGCGCCGCTAAGCCGGCGAGCGATTGGCAGAGCCCGTCGTGGAGTTCACGCCCGATGCGCTGCCTCTCGCGAGAGGCAATCGCAAGAACTTCACGTTCAAGAATTTCTTGTTGCCCAATATCGCGAGTTATGGCTTCGATCTGCTCCCGTTGCATCGAAGACCAGCCAGGTTTTCTCGTGACTAAGATACACCCTTAGGATGTATCAGCAGTATGATCGAGTCAACTTCAAAGATCGATTTAAACCGCATAACTTTATGTACATTAGAGCTACGCGCCGCACCGTTGTAATTGTCGATCGGCAGGGCGCCGATGAAGCTCATCGCGTCGACGGAGAGCACTGCGCCGCCATTCGTCGTCTTTCCCGACGCTAGCATGAGCCAGTGGACGCTGAGCCTTGCAGCTTCCATACGCATGAAATGTGGACGTGAGGTGAAGGTCTCACAGGCGTTGAATAGCGGGCGGCGGGTTTATCCTCATTCATGATTGATCGCCTCGGCAACTCTGTTGAGGCAATCTCATGACAGGCAAGATCAAACCAATCTCGATCTGTCTCGCGGGCGCCCGACCGCAAGGTACGACCGCCGTGCTTCCACATCAGTTGCGCGAAGCGAAATGCAACGACAGCGGTCGCCACGCTTCCATTAGACGTCCGTGTAGCAGCCAGTCCTCCGGCTTCCGTCGGCTTTGGTGAAGTGCGTGCATTCACGACACCGATGTCTCCAAGGCCCCTGATCTGGATGTCGGGATTACGGTGACGCTGCTGGACTGCACCAAACAAAGCCCCCTCCGCCGCCTGCATCCCAGCTCTGCTAAAACTGCCCGTCGTGCCACTCTGCCGCACTCATTCCCCTTGTGTCGTCGGGCAAATCACTTGCACATTTCTGGCCGTCCCGTGCTCATCGAAGAGGGGCGTTCGCGAGTCGTCACGAGCGTTGGGTGTGGGATGCGGTGGCCGGGTCGGAGTTGCAGCGCGCATTCGCGAGCGGACGAACAACTCCGATACGGACGGTGAAATCGCGTGGTCCTGGCCTCCCGACGCTGAGGTCAAGCTCGCTGATGTGCGTCGCGCGCATCGCGGGTGATGGGGGCAACAAAGCCCGGTCCCCAGGGAGAGCGCGTATAAGCCGTAAGCCCATTGCGCAGGGAGGGCCGGGTGTGTTCGGCCAGACCTGTGGTACCTGCCGCCTGCATTTTCTTTCGCAGGCGGGCCACGGGCGCGGCCAGCGCCCGGCCTTTCCTGCGCCCTCGATTTCCGGAGAGGGCGGTGCTGCAGCAGAGCTCGGACGCAAATTGCGCCGCGAGGCCGATGACGCGCATCCGCGCGTAGCCTGTGGTCCCGAGGCGTCGCCGAAGATCATGTTGGGGGAATGATGCCCTGGTGCTGCCGGACAGGATTGAACTGTCGACCTCTCCCTTACCAAGGGAGTGCTCTACCACTGAGCTACGGCAGCAAAGGGACTGGCGGGGACCGGCCCGAAGGGCGCGACCGAACGCGGGCGGTTCTTGCCACAAGGTCCCCGCCTGCGCAAGCGCGGCTCGCCCGGTTTTCCGGGAAAGACGTCAGCGTGATGCATGGAAATGGAGCGAAAGACCTCCGAATCGGCGCGAAATCGCCCGCTCGCGGCGGATTCTCGCGGTTGGCCGCTCAAGGTGCCCAACTGGCCGTCGCCGCGGCGGCAACTCCCCATCCGGGCAGGCGACGGCCGGCCGGGCGGAACCTACCGTCTGCGTCGCCAACGCCTCTTGGCTTTCGCATCTGCGGCCCCAATTGTGCCTCTGGTATGGGGTGACCGGGGGGAAGGGATGACGGATAAGACCGGGAAGGCGGCGCCGAAGGGCGCGCGCGGGGAGCGGCTGAAGCAGGCGCTGCGCGAGAACCTGAAGCGCCGCAAGGCACAGAGCCGCGCGCGCAGCCAGCCGGTGACGGCCGAGGAGCGCGGCCTGGACGAGGCCGCTGCCGGCGGTCCGGACGATTCGAAGCGTTGAGCAGATGGCAGGCGGGGTGGGCGTGATGGCAGCGGATGACGGGATGACGGCGGATGCGGCGGCACAACGGGCGGAGCTCGCGAAGACGCTGCCGCGCTTCGACCAGACGTTTCCGGAGCTGACGCCGCCGGAGATCGCGCGTCTGCGCGGCTTCGGCGAGATCCAGAGCTATCGTGACGGCGAGCTGCTGTTCGAGACCGGCAAGCCCGGCCCCGGCATGTTCGTGATTCTCAAAGGCCATGTCGCGATCACCCAGCGTGACGGTCTCGGTCACGTCACGCCGGTGATCGACCAGGGGCCAGGGCAGTTTCTGGCCGAGATCGCCCAGCTCTCCGGCCGCGTCGCGCTGGTCGACGGCCATGCCGAGGGCGACGTCGAGGTCATCCTGATTCGTCCCGAACGGCTGCGCGCGCTGTTGATCGCCGAGGCCGAGCTCGGTGAGCGCATCATGCGGGCGCTGATCCTGCGCCGGGTGAATCTCATTCAGGGCGGCGCCGGCGGCCCGGTCATGATCGGGCCGCCGCAATCGGCCGCGATCGCGCGGCTGCAGAGCTTCCTCACCCGCAACGGATTTCCGCACCATCTGCTCGATCCCGCCACAGATCACGACGCGGCCGATCTGATCGTGCGCTATTCGCCGACGCCGGCCGAGCTGCCGCTGGTGGTGGTGTCCGACGGCAGCGTGCTGCGCAATCCCAGCGAGACCGAGCTGGCGCGTGCCGTCGGGATGATCGGCGGGCCGCGCGGCGAGAAGGTCTACGACGTCGCGGTCGTCGGCTGCGGGCCGGCGGGCCTCGCCACCGCCGTGTATGGCGCGTCGGAGGGGCTGACGGTCGCGGTGCTGGATTCGCGCGCGTTCGGCGGCCAGGCCGGCGCCAGCGCGCGCATCGAGAACTATTTCGGCTTCCCGACCGGCATCACCGGCCTCGCGCTGACCGCGCGCGCCTTCAACCAGGCACAGAAGTTCGGCGCCGAGATCATGATCCCGGTGTCGGTCAATGCCCTCGACTGCGAGCGCAAGGCCGGCGCCTTCGTGCTGGCGCTCGAGGGCGGCGACGAGGTGCGGGCGCGCGCGGTGGTAGTCGCGAGCGGCGCGCGCTATCGCCGGCCTGATCTTGCCCGGCTCAAGGAGTTCGAAGGCAGGGGCGTGTGGTACTGGGCCTCGCCGATCGAGGCGCGGCTGTGCGCCGGGCAGGAGGTTGCGCTGGTCGGCGGCGGCAATTCCGCGGGGCAGGCCGCGGTGTTTCTGTCGGGCCATGTCAAGAAGGTGCGGATGATCATCCGTGGCGGCGGGCTCGCGGCGTCGATGTCGCGCTATCTCATCGAGCGCATCGAGGCGACGCCGAACATCGAGCTGTTGTTCAACACCGAGGTCGTCGCGCTCGATGGCGGGGCGGACACGGGGCTCGAACGCATCACCTTGAAGAGCCGGCTGTCCGGCGAAGAGACGCCGGCCGACATCAGCAATCTCTTTCTGTTCGTCGGCGCCGATCCCGCCACCGGCTGGCTCGACGGCTGCGGCATCACGCTCGATCGCGCCGGCTTCGTCGTCACCGGCGCGCAGTCGGAGCAGAATGCCGGGCGGATGGTGTCGCCGCTCGAGACCTCGGTGCCCGGGGTCTATGCGGTCGGCGACGTCCGCTCCGGCTCGGTCAAGCGCGTCGGCGGCGCCATCGGCGAGGGCGCCCAGGTCGTCGCCGCGCTGCACGGGTTTCTGGCCGATGCGCTGGTCCCGCCGGTCTGATTCGCGCCTTCCGCCGCGGCGGGCCGCACCGTCAGGGGATGAATTCCCGCCGGTTGCGACCTGCCGTTGCGAACTCATCAAATCGCCGTAATGTCGGTCCTGTTGCGCCGACCTTAGCCCAATTTTCCGGCCAGCCCAGCAGGACCAGCATGGATCGCATTCGCATCGTCGGCGGTAACCCGCTTCACGGCACCATTCCGATTTCGGGCGCGAAGAATGCCGCCCTGCCGCTGATGATCGCGGGCCTTCTGACGCCGGAGACACTGATCCTGGACAACGTCCCGCGGCTGGCCGACGTCGCGCAACTGCAGCGCATTCTCGGCAATCACGGCGTGGACATCATGTCGGTCGGCAAGCGTCCCGGCGATGGCCAATACCAGGGTCAGACGCTGCAGATCTCCGCGGCCAACATCATCGACACCACCGCTCCTTACGAGCTGGTGTCGCGGATGCGCGCCAGCTTCTGGGTGATCGCGCCGCTGCTCGCGCGCATGCACGAGGCGCGGGTGTCGTTGCCCGGCGGCTGCGCCATCGGCACGCGGCCGGTCGATCTCCTGATCATGGCGCTGGAGCGGCTCGGGGCCAGCATTGACATCGACGCAGGCTATGTCGTCGCCAAGGCGCCGGGCGGCCTGCGCGGCGGGACGATCGATTTTCCCAAGGTCACCGTCGGCGGCACTCATGTCGCGGTCATGGCGGCCGCGCTCGCCAAGGGCACGACCGTCATCACCAACGCCGCCTGCGAGCCGGAGATCACCGATCTCGCCGAGTGTCTCAACAAGATGGGCGCGCGTATCTCTGGCGCCGGCACGCCCCGCATCGAGATCGAGGGCGTGGCGTCGCTGCATGGCGCGCGCCATACCGTGCTGCCCGACCGCATCGAGGCCGGCACCTATGCGATCGCGACCGCCATGACCGGTGGCGACGTCCGCCTTGCCGGCGCGCGGCCGGCGTTGCTGCAATCGGCGCTCGACGTGCTGACCGAGGCGGGCGCCGAGATCTCGAGCGATGCCGAGGGCATCCGCGTCGTCAGAAACGGCCACGGCATCCGCCCGGTGCAGGTGACGACCGCGCCGTTCCCCGGCTTCCCGACCGACCTGCAGGCCCAGCTGATGGCGCTGATGGTCTGCGCGCAGGGCGCCTCGGCGATCACCGAGACCATCTTCGAGAACCGTTTCATGCACGTGCAGGAACTCGCGCGGTTCGGCGCGCGTATCAGTCTCGACGGCGAGACCGCGCGGATCGAGGGCACCTCGAATCTGCGCGGCGCGCCCGTGATGGCGACCGACCTGCGCGCCTCGGTGTCGCTGGTGATTGCCGGCCTTGCTGCGGAAGGCGAAACCATGATCAATCGCGTCTACCATCTCGATCGCGGCTTCGAGCGGCTGGAGGACAAGCTCAAGGCCTGCGGCGCCACGATCGAGCGCATTCGCGAGTGAGGTTGAAGGGATGATGCCGTGACCGACCGGCTCAAACTGATCGCGCTCGACGCCGACGATCTCGCCGTCATCTCGGCCCATGTGCAGGACGCGCGGGTGCAGGCGGCGGACATCATCTGGCGCCAGGCCGAGAAGCGGCTGGTGATCGGCATGAACCGGCTCGACTGGGATCAGGCGCTGCATGGCGAGAGCGAGCCGCGCCGGCTGCTGGCAGCGCTGCGCTTCGACCGCGTGCTGGCCTGCAAGTCGCGCCGCATCGACCTAGCCGCGCCCGAGGCCGTGCTGGAGCTGATCGGCATCGAATTCCACGCCGGCGCCGAGCCGCCGGCCGGCAGCGCGCTGCTGCTGTTCTCCCACGGCGGCGCATTGCGGCTGGATGTCGAATGCCTGGAATGCGAGCTGACCGATCTTGGCGAGGACGACCTCGGCACCAGCGATATCGATGGCGTCCCGCCGCTGACCGGGTAGGCGCCTGTTCAAAGGGTTGACGGCCTCGCGCTGCCGCGCCATTGAGCAGGAGGTCGGGGGCAGCCACCCCTTCGGAAAGTGCCAGAGATGCCCATTCGCCTGTCCCGCGCCAGCACCGATTTCGACGCCCAGTTTCGGCAGTTTCTCGCCGCCAAGCGCGAGACCTCCGCCGACGTCGAAGCCGCCGCCCGCGCCATCGTGGACGACGTCGCCAGGCGCGGCGATGCGGCGCTGCTCGAGGCGACGCGCAAGTTCGACCGGCTCGAGCTGACCGCCGCGTCGCTGCGCGTGAAGCCCGCCGAGATCGAGGCCGCGGTGAAGGCCTGCGACGCGGCTACCGTCGACGCGCTGAAATTCGCCCGTGACCGCATCGAGGCCTTTCACCTCAAGCAGCTGCCGGCCGACCAGCGCTTCACCGACGCCGCCGGCGTCGAGCTCGGCTGGCGCTGGAGCGCGATCGAATCCGCCGGTCTCTACGTTCCCGGTGGCACCGCGGCCTATCCGTCCTCGGTGCTGATGAACGCCATTCCCGCCAAGGTCGCCGGCGTCGGGCGCCTCGTGATGGTGGTGCCGGCGCCGGACGGCAAGCTCAATCCGCTGGTGCTGGCGGCCGCCCATCTCGGCGGCGTGTCCGAGATCTACCGCGTCGGCGGCGCCCAGGCGGTGGCCGCGCTGGCGCATGGCACCGCGACGATCGCGCCGGTGGCGAAGATCGTCGGTCCGGGCAATGCCTATGTCGCCGCCGCCAAGCGGCTGGTGTTCGGCAAGGTCGGCATCGACATGATCGCCGGCCCCTCCGAGGTGCTGGTGATCGCCGACGACAGCGGCAATGCCGACTGGATCGCCGCCGACCTGCTCGCGCAGGCCGAGCACGACGCCAGCGCGCAGTCGATCCTGATCACCGACAGCCGCCGCCTGGCGGATGACGTCGCCCGCGCCGTCGAGGGCCAGCTCAAGACGCTTCCTCGCGCGGAGATCGCCGGCGCGTCCTGGGCCGATTTCGGCGCCATCATCGAGGTCGACCATCTCGATCAGGCCGTGCCGCTCGCCGACGCCATCGCCGCCGAGCATCTGGAGATCATGACCGCCGACGCGGACGCGTTCGCCGCGAGGGTTCGCAATGCCGGCGCCATCTTCCTCGGCGCGCACACGCCGGAGGCGATCGGCGACTATGTCGGCGGCTCCAATCACGTGCTGCCCACCGCGCGCTCGGCGCGGTTCTCCTCCGGTCTCGGCGTGCTCGACTTCATGAAGCGCACGTCGCTGTTGAAATGCGGCCCCGAGCAGTTGCGCGCGCTGGGGCCAGCGGCGATGACTCTGGGCAAGGCCGAGGGTCTCGACGCCCATTCACGCTCCGTGGGAATACGCCTCAACCTGCCATGACCCAGCACCCGCCAGGCGACGACCGGACCAATCGCATCGTGGCGGTGACGCTCGACGAGGAGTCGATCGGCCGCTCCGGTCCGGACATCGAGCACGAGCGGGCGATCGCGATCTACGACCTCGTCGAGGAGAACCTGTTCGCGCCCGAGGGCGCCGACGGCGCCGGTCCCTTCACCCTGCATCTGGGCATCACCGCCAACCGGCTGATGTTCGACATCCGCAAGGAGGACGGCACCCCGGTGGTGACGCATCTGCTGTCGCTGTCGCCGTTCCGGCGGATCGTGAAGGACTACTTCATGATCTGCGACAGCTACTACCAGGCGATCCGCACCGCGACCCCCGACAAGATCGAGGCGATCGACATGGGCCGCCGCGGCATCCATGACGAGGGCTCGCGCACCCTGCAGGAGCGGCTCAAGGGCAAGGTGCGGGTCGACTTCGAGACCTCGCGCCGGCTGTTCACTTTGATCACGGTGCTGCACTGGAAGGGCGAGGGCCAGTGATGCCGCCGGCCGCGATGCGCGCCTCCCAGCTTTCGGCCAAGGGCGCCTAGGCGCATGGCCGAGGGGCCGCCGCGCGCGCGCCAGCCGCAGGCGGTGCTGTTCGCCTGCGGCCAGAACAGCGTGCGCTCGCCGATGGCCGAGAGCCTGCTGCGGCAGATGTTTCCGCAGGCGCTGTATGTCCGCTCCGCCGGCGTCAAGAAGGGCGAGCTCGATCCGTTCGCGGTGTCGGTCATGGCCGAACTCGGCCAGGACATCTCGCAGCACAAGCCGACCACCTTCGAGGAGCTCGAGGACTGGGAGGGGCTGAATTTCGACCTCATCATCACCCTCTCGCCCGAGGCCCATCACAAGGCCCTGGAGCTGACCCGCACCATCGCCGCCGACGTCGAATACTGGCCGACGCCCGACCCGACCGGCGCCGACGGCAATCGCGAGCAGAAGCTCGCGGCCTATCGCGAGGTCTGCGACGGGCTGTTCACGCGGATCCGCAAGCGCTTCGGCAAGCCCGGTCCGGCGGGCTTGTAGGTTCCCGGTTCCACCGCAGGTGTCATCGAACCGAAATACCAACGTCGTCCCCCGCTCAAATTCGCGCCGTAGAGCAGGCCCGTCGCAGCCTTGTCGCAGCCTTCGGGTTGTGGAATGGCAGCCCTTCCGATAGGTTCCGCGCGCACGCCCCGCCGCTTCCGAATCCCCCAGCGAAATCAGCATGCTCGGCCGTCCCAAAATCGTTCTTGCATCCGGCTCGCCGCGGCGTCTGGCGCTGCTCAATCAGGCCGGCATCGAGCCCGATGCGCTGCGCCCCGCCGACGTCGACGAGACGCCGAAGCGCGGCGAGCTGCCGCGCGCCTGCGCCAACCGGCTGGCCCGCGCCAAGGCCGATGCCGCGCTGAAATCCGTCCAGCTCGACGACGAGCTGCGCGGCGCCTTCATCATCTCCGCCGACACGGTGGTCGCGGTCGGCCGCCGCATCCTGCCGAAGGCCAATCTGGTCGACGAGGCCTCGCAGTGCCTGCGGCTGCTGTCCGGCCGCAACCATCGCGTCTACACCGCGATCACCCTGGTGACGCCGAAGGAGGCGTTCCGCCAGCGCCTGGTCGAGACCCGCGTCCGCTTCAAGCGGCTCAGCGAGGACGACATCCAGGCCTATATCGGCTCCGGCGAATGGCGGGGGAAGGCCGGCGGCTACGCCGTCCAGGGCATCGCCGGCTCGTTCGTGGTGAAGATGGTCGGCTCCTACACCAATGTCGTCGGCCTGCCGCTGTACGAGACCACGACGCTGCTCGCCGGCGAGGGCTTCCCGATCCGCTTCGGCTGGCTGAACACGGTCGGCGTCTGACGCGAACGAGGGGATGCATCGGTCGCCGCGCGCGCCTAGATAGCGGCCATGCCCGACGAATCGACCAGCCCGAAGACCGCCACCCCGGCCAAGCCCGTCCGCCGCTGCCCGATCTGCAACCGGCCGGCCGCCGAAGGCTCGCGCCCGTTCTGCTCGCCCCGCTGCCGCGACGTCGACCTGCATCGCTGGCTGAGCGGCTCCTATGTCATTCCGGCCACTGAGGGCGACGAGGACGACGTCGAATAGATCAATATTCTCATGCTGTTGCGGCGGCGGTGCCGGGCGGCATCGGCGCGCACTCCGCGTGGCTGCGCAACCGCAAAAGGAATGTGAAAACTTCGCCTCAGGGCGGTAGACAGCGCCGCCCGCTCTGACTATAACCCGCCGGCTCGCCGGGCTTTTCTGCCCTTCACGAGACCTGCCCAGGTAGCTCAGTTGGTAGAGCATGCGACTGAAAATCGCAGTGTCGGTGGTTCGATTCCGCCCCTGGGCACCATCCCATTTCCGGCCTCGTTCTTTTTCGCCCACGCTGGTTCGCCGGCCTTCGAAAATCGACATAAAATCAGCCTCTTCGTGATATAGTGACGTTCCAGACGGTTCGCGGCCGTTCGGGGGCATCCGGCGTTTTCGGGTACACTGTGGGTACACTGGAAAGGCCGGGTACACTGGCGTGTCGCCCGATCGTGAGGGGCGTGCCCATGGATGAGCTGAGCGACACGAAGATCCGCAATGCTGCTCCGGCGGAGAAGGAATACGCGCTTGCCGACGGCCAGGGCCTCAGCGTGGTGGTCCGGCCCAATGGAACCAAGCTCTGGCTCTACCGCTACCGCTACGCAGGTAGGCGCAAGAACATGTCGTTTGGGACTTTTCCCGGCGTCGGGCTGAAGGCCGCGCGCGACAAGCGCCACGAAGCCGAAAAGCTGCTTGACCAGGGGCAGGACCCAGTCGCTGTGCGAGAGGCGAGGCGCCGCGAAGACGACAAGCTCAAGCACACCTTTCGGGCGGTCGGCGAGGAATGGGCAACCACAAAGCTAGAGAAAGAGAACAAGGCCAAGGCGACGATCAAGCGCGAGCGATGGAATCTCGATCAGCTCAATCGCGAGATTGGCGAGCGGCCGCTCTGTGAGATTGGCCCGCCCGAGCTGCTGACCGCTTTGCGCCGCGTCGAAGCTCGCGGCCGGTTCTACACCGTCGGGCGCCTACGATCGACGGCGTCGCGGGTATTCCAGTTTGGAGTTGGCGCCGCCTATTGTGACAGCGACCCAACCCGCGACTTGAAACACGCTCTGACCAAGGCACCCAAAGGCAACCCGCGCCCCGCTCTAACCGATCCCGAAGACGTCGGCGATCTGATGCGCCGGATCGAGGTCTATGACGCCAAGAGCGGCGGACTCGTCCGCTACGCGCTCAAGCTGATTGCCTTGACCATGGTGCGCCCTGGCGAGCTGCGGCTGGCCGAGTGGGCAGAGTTCGACGAGAAGAATTGTATCTGGGTGATCCCCGCTGAAAAGATGAAGATGCGCGATGATCACGAAGTGCCGCTGTCCCGCCAGGCACTGGCCATTCTGGCCGAGTTGCGTCCTTTGACCGGCCGTGGCCGTTACTTGTTTTCGCACGACGATGATGTGCCAATGTCTGACAACACGATCAACAAGGCATTGCGGATCATGGGCTACGATACCGGCCCCGGTGGCGACCATTGCGCGCACGGCTTCCGCTCCAGCGCCTCAACCTTGCTCAATGAAGAAGGCGCATTCGACGGCGACGTGGTCGAAGCTCAACTCGCCCACGAAACAGATGAGAAGAAGAGGCGGCGCCGCGACGAGGTGGTGCGGCGCCAGCTTGCAAAGGGCGACAAGAACAAAATCCGCGGGATCTACAACCGGGCAGCCTATTGGAGCGAGCGCGTGCGCTTGATGCAGCATTGGGCTGATCGCCTCGACCACTTGCGCAAGAGAGCTACCCAGCCGCTGCGCAAGTCAGCCTAGATCGTTGCGCGCGATTCAACGCGGGGCAGCGAGGCATGATACTCATCGATGCTGTCGAGATCGATGAGTGTCTTGCCTCCCATCTTGTAGGCCCTGATCTGCTCCCTCGCGATCAGCTCATAGGCTTTTGTCTTGCCAAATTTGCCGTAGCGGCACCCGTCTTTGAAATGGACGAGGCGGCGCTGCCTGATATCATCGTTTTCAATCATGCTCATACAGGTGCTTCGATCGCCCGGCTGGCGGTTGGCTAAGGCGACCCTGCAAGCTCGGTTGCTCTGGACTCGCAGGAGGGGACCTTCGCTCAAGGCAGTTAGGATGCCGCAGCGTGTCGATGGAAGGGCTCCAGAGCCTCAGTGCGTGTTTCGGATACAGTTTCGTAGAAGCGAGTTTCAAGCGGACAGGTCGAAAACGGGCTGACTGCCAGATTGCGACGCGTGTTCACCTGTGCCTAGACGGACCAGCAGTTCGACACCTTTCGGACGGAAGGAAAACGCTTTAAAAAATGTCGCTCTCTCACGATCGGCAATCAACATGATCGAAGCTGCGCCGGGGCAGACGGAGGCCAACCGACCGCTACCTGCCAGCCACCGGAAGCTCTCCTTCTCAATCGGCGCAGACGGGCCGCCCGCTGGTTTGGCGATCAAGGAAGATGCCATCTATCACCCCAAGGATCGTTCCATCCTACTCATCCAGAGCCATGACAGCGTGCAGATATTCACCCCGACCGCCTTGCGAGCGCAGCCCAGTCGTGTCCTGGATCGCCAGAACATGACGGCCCGGGCAACGTTCGGCCGTCCGTGCGGCTGCCTGCATCTCAGTGCTGCTGACCGCCTCTTTGCGCAGAAGCGGCGTCAGGCGACTCTTTCCAGCCCGCGTGCCGCCTAACCGGCGCACACGCAACCTCCGCCTCCCAAACGCAACGAGACGCTCAGAAGAAAGGCGCCCCTATTCCACGCGACGCTCGTCAAACCGTCCCAGCCGAACTCAATGCTATCCTGCTCCGCAACAAGACGCCACGGAATCAGACGCTTTTCCCTTCTTCAGCATCGATGTGTGAATACGGTAGCCTTCGCCGGTGAGGTGCACCAACAATGGGCGCTTCACAAAACTGCATTTTGGTGCGCCCCTTGGGATCGCGGCGATTACTCCCGCCCGGGAAAATCGGGATACGGGCAGCCCTTGTCGGAGCAGGTGTAGAGGCGCTCCATCGTGAGCACGGCGCCGCACCGCGGGCAGATCTCTCCGATGGTTTGGCGCCTAGGAGGGATATAGTCATCCGGCTTATCGTCGCTGCCGCTTACCCAATGCTTACCGAAGCGATTTCTAGAGCACTCAATCGTGCACCAAGGTTGCGATATTTCCAGCGTGGTGAGCGCGCCGGGACTCGAACCCAGGATTCCGCGAGAAAAAATCATGTGCTCAGCTGGATAAAGCATGTCCATGTCGAAACAACCGCGAGTCTGTGCAGATAACAAAAGCTACCTTTACGGTATGATTCGCGGTTTGTCAGTAGTGGTGTTGTGCGCGGGAAAGACTGGGCACCTGGCCGTGTAACGGACTTATGGGGTCGATCGCCGGAGGCACTCGCGTTCGGGGCTGCCGCTTTCGCTGCACCGCTATCAGTGCCCCAAACGCGGGTGCCTTGTTAACCGGTCTCACGACTGCACTCGGCCCCGGGGCCCACCGCTGACGCGATGGCCGCAATGCTGCCCCTCCTGCGGGTGCGTTCTCTGCCTTCGCTCCGCTGCGGTCTCATTGTTCACAACGTGCGAGCTGGCCAGTTATCAGTGAGCAAGGGTCGAACTTGCGCTAGCGGGGACATGATCGAGGGAAACTACGCGCCCTTACACTCAGCGCATCATTTTGCCGGTTAGGGATTGTCTCTGAATTTCTTGGGACGTCACGCAGATCTGGTCCGTCGCGGAGATGCGCTTCGTCGTCGGACCTGAAGCTGGGACAAAGGTCTCCTTTTTCGCCGACGCTGTTGAACAGTTCAGTCTCGTCGATCAAGTGTTCGACCACGATGTGGACGATTCGGCTGGCGGCGATTTATTCTGCAACTGCAGTAAATTGCAGATCTTGGGTGCCTTGTTGACCCGAATCCGCTAGGTGTCGTCAGATGGCTGGGCTCTTTTCCCGGCGCCCTCAGTGATACGCGAGCCGAAATCTTTGCCCTCAGTCCTTCGTATTTCCCGCAGCTCTGTGCAGCGGAAGACGACTGCACCAAAATCCACCACCGCACCAAAGAAGCCGTCTCCACGCAAGAAGATCTTGGGTGCGCCTAAAAAGGCAGCGGCTGCGAGGCTTGCCGTATCCTCCGCATCGCCACTGGGACTTTTGGCACTGCACCTCGTAGAACGGTGGCAAGGGGCTGGTCGAAGCGGCCTCGTATATCTCGCCGAGAACGAGCGCAGAGCCGAGCGGTTAGCGTCCATCATTCTGGTTCTCGAGCCGGCGTGTGATGTGCTCGTTTATCCACGACTGAACACCTTGCCATTCGATCTGCTCGAGCCGTCGCGTGACATCGCCGGCAGACGAAGTTCCGTGTTGAGGCGTCTTGCGCTCGCAAAGAGGCCGATCCTGCTGATCACGACCGTGGAGGCGCTGATGGAGCGCCTTCCGCTGCCGGCGGACTGGTCGGGGATCGGCATGCTGCTGCGGGTCGGCGACGCCTATTCTGAGCGGCAGTTCGAATCGCGCTTTGGTGCGCTCGGATATGACCTGGATGACAGCCCGGACTATCCCGGCGGGGTGCTGTTTCACGGAAACACGTTCGAGATCTTTCCTGCCGGCGCGCGCGGCCCGTTCAGGGTCGAGCATTCCGGGGGCAGGATATGGCGGATTGCCGCCTTCAATCCGTTGAATCAGGAGGTGATCTCCGAGCTCAAGCAGCTTCAGATCGATCCGATGTCCGAGCGGCTTGCGTTCAAGGAACGAGCCCGGAACAAAGCCACTCTGTTCGATTACTGCGCGCGAGCCAAGTGGATTGCCGATGCGGAGGTCCCCAAGCACGCGGACACGTGGCTGAGCACGATCGAGGACGCGGCTTCCCGCGCTGAGCGTGATCGTGCGTATGTGAGCCGTCGCGAATGGGACCAAGCGGCGAAGAGGATCGCTCTGCTGTCGACGACAGCGCCATACCGAGCAACGCCGGAGTTCTTCAAGGAAGCCGCGCCCCGAAAGACGCTGCGCGCTTTTGTCGACGAAGCCCAGCGTCGCGACGCGCGTCTCGTGTTTGCTGCTGCGGTCGAGGCGGATCTGCGGCTGATGGCGGCGATGAGCGGGGTCAAAGCCGAATGCGCCGCTGATTGGGCGCAGGCAACCGCCAGGGGCCGGAGAGAAACGGCGTTGCTGGCCGGCTTCGACGCCGGCTTCATCATTCCTGGGCGGAAACCAATTGTCGTCATCACCGCGTCCGATGTTTTCGGCAGCAGGGCGCATCAGCCGCAGCCCACGAATTGGGCCTGGACACCTGGCTTCGAAGCCGTGGACCTGCCCGAGCTTGGATCGGTGGTCGTTCATCTGCAACGTGGACTGGCCCGGCTTGGCGGATTGCGGTCGATGGGCAGTGCCGGAGTCTCTGCTCGTGAGATGGCTCGGCTGGTGTTTGCCGAGAATGATGCCGTTCTGGTGCCTCTTGCGGAGTTGGCCTTGATCTGGCCCTACGCGGCTGAGCTCGGCGACACCTCTCTCGACAAGGCCGATGGCAGCTCATGGCGGCCGCGGCGCGCCGCGGCCGAGACCGAGATCCATGTCGTCGCCAAGGAGGTCGCAAAGCAGATGAACCAGCGCCGGCGGCGGCCGGCGCCGAAGCTCGTGCCGCGGCCGGCCACCTATGAGAAGTTCGCCGCGCGGTTTCCGTATTTCACCACCCCGGATCAGGCCCAGGCCATCCGCGACGTTCTCGATGATCTCGCGTCGGGGCACCCGATGGACCGCATCGTCTGCGGCGATGTCGGCTTCGGCAAGACCGAGGTCGCGTTGCGCGCCGCTGCGGCCGCCGTCCTGGCGGGAAAGCAGGTTGCGATCGTCGTTCCGACCACGGTGTTGGCGCGACAGCATGTAGAGACGTTCCGCAAGCGCTTTGCGACGCTCGGCATCGAGGTCGGAAACCTGTCGCGGATTGCGTCGACGGCCGAGGCGCGCAAGGTGCGCGAAGGATTGAAGAGCGGTGAGCTCAAAGTTGTCGTCGGGACACTGTCGCTGGCTGCCAAGGAGATCAAGTTTGCCGATCTTGGCCTGATCATCATCGACGAAGAGCAGCATTTCGGTGCGGCTGACAAGGCCATGCTGTCCGGTCTCAACAATAGCGGTCATAGGCTCTGGATGAGCGCGACGCCCATCCCACGCACGCTCGCTGCAGGCTTGACCGGCCTGCGGGATCTCAGCGTGATTGCGACGCCCCCGGTTCATCGTGTTCCGGTCGTGACCAAGGTGGCGCCGCTTTCCGACATCGCGATCGCCGCCGCCCTGGTGCGCGAGCAGCGGCGCAATGGCCAGAGTTTCGTGATCTGCCCGAGGATTCAGGATCTGGATCCGATGCTGGCCCGGATCCACGCGCTGGCGCCCGAACTTCGGATCATTGCGATTCACGGCAGGTTGCCTGCAGACGAGATCGACGAAAGGCTGATGAAATTCGTCGAAGGCAATGCGGACGTCCTGCTCGCGACCAACATCGTCGAGAGCGGTCTCGATATCCCGCGGGCCAATACCATCGTCGTATGCTGGCCTGAAAAATTTGGCCTGGCGCAGCTGCATCAGCTCCGCGGTCGGGTGGGGCGGGGCGGCATTCGCGCGTTCGCGCATTTCCTGACGGAGGGCGGTTCCGACCGGTCGGAGAAGCGGCTGTCCGTTCTCGAGGAGCTGAACCGCCCGGGCGCTGGCTTTGCGATCAGCGCGCGTGATCTCGACCTGCGCGGCGGCGGCGACATGCTGTCGGATCGGCAGTCCGGCCACGTGCAGGTCTTCGGCCCGACTCTGTATGGCCATCTGCTGACCCTGGCGCTCGAGGGCGACCGCGAAGGGATGTCCGCCCTTTGGGTTCCGGAGCTGAACCTCCCCATCGCCGAGCTGCTTCCGTCGGATTATGTGCAGTCGGAGGCGCTCAGGCTCGAGATCTACGCGCGCGCCGCGCGGTGCCGGACGGATGACGAACTCGAAGAACTCGAGGACGAAACGCAACGCCGCTTCGGCACTCTGCCACCGGCGGCCTGCGACTTTTTCGCTGTGGCCAGGCTCAGGGTGAATTGCAGGGAGCGCGGGATCATGCGTCTCGATGTCGGGCCCGAGGCGATTGCGGCCATGCTGCTTCCGGGGCGGATTCGAAAATCGTGCTCACGCCTGCTGCAGCGTGACGGCAATCGGCTCATCTATGCCGAGCGCAGCGGCGAGCCTCCCCTGCGAAGGATCGAACGGTTTCTGGACCTCCTGGACGAATAGCGGATGACACGCGAGTCCAGTTGTGGCGCTACGTGATGGACTGGGCGCCCTGCGGATCCCGAGAAGAAACGTATTTGAGGGGAAAACATGACTGGGCTTTCTGGGGTCTTCTTGCTGAAGGGGGAGGACACTCTGGTCGCGATGGAACCAGGCCAGTTTGCGACCGAAGACGACTTCCAGCGCTTGCTGGCTCGATTTCCGGAGTTGCTTGTTGGCGATCAGATCGATCCGCAGAGCCCAAGGCGATGGCTCCTCGTAAAGCGCGAGCAGCCGATCTCGACGGGGGAGGCGAGTGCGTCTCTATGGTCGATCGACCACGTGTTTATCGACCAGGATGGCATCCTGACCTTGGTGGAGATTAAGCGGCAGAGCGATAGCCGTCTCCGGCGGGAGTTCATTGGTCAAATGCTGGACTACGCCGCCAACTGTGCGTCTTACTGGTCAGTAGAGGGGCTGCAATCCTCTCTGGACAAAACCTGTCTGGAGCAAGGCCTTACGTCGGAGGCTGCGCTTCGAGAGCTGCTCGGCACCGAGACCAGTATCA
Source organism: Bradyrhizobium sp. SZCCHNS3002 (assembly GCF_032377435.1). Classification (NCBI taxonomy): domain Bacteria; kingdom Pseudomonadati; phylum Pseudomonadota; class Alphaproteobacteria; order Hyphomicrobiales; family Nitrobacteraceae; genus Bradyrhizobium; species Bradyrhizobium sp. SZCCHNS3002. The sequence continues at coordinate 128,473 of NZ_JAUHHY010000004.1, read as the reverse complement.
ACGAATTCTGGGAACGGGTCGGCACAAATCTTCAAGCTGAAAAGATTCGGCTCATTTTCCTCGCTGACGTGATACCCGTCGAATTACGCCGTGTCGTGGAATTCCTCAACAGACAGATGAATCCTGTGGAAGTTCTGGCGGTCGAGCTGCGTCAGTTCGTCAACAAGGATCTAAAGACGATCGTACCAACAATCTACGGTCAGACTCAGGCCATGACCCGAAAACGTCTAGGGGCCGTGACGAGGTGGAATGAACAAAGCCTGTTCGAGAAGTTGTCCCGGACCGTCGGGTCCGATGAGCTGAATGTTGCGAGGGAAGTCTTTGCATGGATGGCCAAGGGAGGAAAACGTCCCCTCGTCTTTGGGACGGGAAAGGAGAATGGCTCGGTCTATCCGGTATTCAAACCAGGCGGGGTGCTGATCAATCCAACATATCTGTCGTCGGACGGAAAGCTATGGCTCCAATTTGGGGCCCTTGAGAACAAGCCGATATTCGGATCGATGGATGCTCGACACAAGCTGCTGGAGCGGTTCAACGCAATCAAGGGGGCGGACCTTCGCGAAGCTGATCTGTCGAAATACCCGTCAATTTCATTGAGGACGATCGCACAGGACCCTGCGGGCAGAGCCAGCTTGATAGCGGCCTTGAAATGGATGGAGGAACAAATCTACCCATCCAACGAGCTTGCCGAGCTGGGATGACAAGCCTCGCGCTTGGGCGCCGGCAAAGCCGACCTCGTGCTCGAGACGGCATGTCGAGGATTCATTCCGCCAACATGCGGAAGCGGCCTCCGTCGGTCCAGCTTATCATCAACCCAGCGATCCAGGTCTCGGTCTGATTGACCGAGACGAGCGATATCAGGGAGCAACTGCTGAGGAAGGACCGTGCACTCTTCGAGGTCACGGGACATGGCGACAACCGGCGGCCATACCGAGGGGCGCATTCTCACGACGGGCACGCAGACTTGTCAGCGGCCCGGAATTGGCGTCTGCTTGCTTGGACAACCCGTCGGAGGCGTGATCAGTGTCAAACGCACTCGTCGTCCGTGAGACCCATCTCCCCCGATCCCTCGATGGGCGCGCAGCGCAATATGTCCGCATGTCCACGGACTATCAGCGGTACTCAATCCAAAATCAAGCTGCAGCGATCGCGGCTTACGCGCATGCCCATGGACTTGCGATCGTCAAGACCTATGCTGACCATGGTGAGAGCGGTCTCAAGATCAAGAACAGACCGGGACTTGCCAAGCTGATCGAGGATGTCAGCAATGGACGCGCCGAGTTCAACCACATCCTCGTCTACGACATTAGCCGGTGGGGGCGGTTCCAGGACGCCGACGAAGCTGCACACTACGAGTTTGTCTGCAAGCAAGCCGGGATCAGTGTCAACTATTGCGCCGAGCAGTTCGACAACGATGGCAGCATGCTCTCTAACATCGTCAAGAACCTCAAAAGGGTCATGGCCGCCGAATACAGCCGTGAACTGTCGGTCAAGGTGCATACGGGTATTTGCCGCTTTGTTCGACTTGGATTCTTGCCCGGCGGGCCCATTGGCTACGGCCTTGAACGCGTTCTGGTCGACGAGCGCCTTCAGCCGAAGGGGGTCATGGGAAAGGGAGAGCGGAAATATCTTCAGACCGATCATATTCGTCTGCGGCCTGGCGATGCACACGAGGTCGCCGTTGTGAGGCGGATCTTCGCTCGCTTCCTTCAGGTGAAGTCCGAGAAGGCCATCGCAAAGGAATTCAATCGCAACCGGGTATGGTGCCGAGGGAAGCCCTGGAGAGCCCCCACGATCAGCCGCATGCTGCGAAACGAAAGTTACGTCGGCAATCTGGTCTATAACCGGCAGTCAAGCAAGCTGGGCGGTGAGCGTATCAACAATCCCCCGAACCTATGGGTCCGTGCTGAACATTGCTTTGAACCTATCGTTTCGAATGACGTCTTTCTTGCTGTTCAGAAAATCATGAAAGAGAGGCGCGTCGACATCAGTGAAGAGGAGATGCTGCTCCGTCTGAAGAAGACATTGAAGAAGGAGGGGCGTCTCACCCCGACGATCATCAACGCAACGGCCGAGCTCCCGTCCGCCCGAACCTTTGTTGATCATTTCGGGACTTTGCGAAACGCCTACAGGCTGATTGGATATCAGTCGCAGCGACGCTGTGAGTACATGGACATCCGTCAGGAGTGGGTTGAGCCACTCTCAGCTCTCGCCATACGCATTTGCCAAAGGATGGAAAAAGAAGGATGCGGCGCAAACCTTCACAGCGTGAAAAGCCTTTGGATCAACGTCGGTGTTCCAGAGCAGCATCTGATTGTTGACAAGAAGTGGCAGATCTATTTTCGGGTGGCTTACTGGACGGCTGGAGCGCGGCCGGGATTTTCTCCCTTTTGGACGGTCTCGTGTCGACGTCTACCGGTCGGGTGGATCGTAGCAATCCGGCTAGATGAACATAATAGGGCCATTCTCGACTACGTCCTGATGCCAACGGTTCCAAACGACAGCAACATGATCAGATTCCGTGAACATGGGCGTGCCGATCATGGCGTCGCCTACTTCAAGACGGAAAGTGAACTTACCCGGGCGCTGGTCCGCCTGCTTACCAAGGACAGGCGTGTCGTGCGAACAATGCAGCGACAGCGGTCCCGATCAGTGAAAACATCCCGATCCGCCGGAAAGGGCGCTGGCGCACGGCTTCGATAGAGCGCAAGTAGAGATACGCTCCAAGGAACGGTCCGTAGTTGCGTCGGAAATCGCCGTTCATTTTGGAGATTTGAACAAGGTCGGATGCCGGATCTGATTGTTCGGCCATCACTGTCTCCCGAGTTGAGCCAGCACCTTATTAACCACTGATTTGCCCGACGGCGCAAGGCAAAATTCCGTTTAAGCGAAATTTGGTTCGACGGTTACGGCTGCCCAGGTGAGGCGATCTCCTCCGAACCCGCGCGGGCCGCCTCCTCCGGAGCAAAGCGAATGCGGACTGACCGGTAGACGGTTGGTGCGCTCATGGCTCTCCTAGAGGAAGAGTGCAGGCCGAGTTGGCCGTGACGGGTTGGAAGCGGCGAGAGAGTTTTGCCGCGCCCGTCGCGGAGATCCGCGATGCAGGAACGGAGAGTTGGAGCGCATGCCGGTGAAGGCCGGGCGAGCCTCTATGAGGAGATTACGAGCAAGATCATCAGTGAGCTGGAGGCCGGCCGCGTGCCTTGGATCCAGCCATGGGGAAGGCAAGCTGCGAAAGCTCAGCTTACCTTGCCCGGTAATGCCGCGACCGGGCGATCGTACTCAGGGATCAACGTTCTGATACTCTGGGGAGCGGTGATCGAGCGCGGTTTTCGCAGCCAGAGCTGGCTGACGTTTCGACAGGCTTTGTCTCTAGGCGGCCATGTCCGCAAGGGCGAACGCGGTGTCACGGTCGTCTATGCCGATCGCTTCGTCCCATCCGACGAACGGCGGCGTGCGCGCGAAACCGGCGATGAGGCGCACGCCGTTCCGTTTCTGAAGCGGTTTACTGTCTTCAACACCGACCAATGCTCGGCTCTGCCGGACGATATCGCGACCGCGGCACCGCCGGCGCCGGCCGGTGCCATCCAGCCCGCCGTGGAGTCGTTGATTACGAACAGTGGCGTCGACTTCCGGATTGGCGGTGACCGGGCTTTCTATGCTCCGGTCGAGGACTTCGTGCAGGTCCCGCCGCCTGCGGCGTTCTTCGAGCCGATCAACTGGCACCGCACAGCCTTGCATGAGCTCGCGCATGCCAGCGGTCATGCCTCCCGGCTCAAGCGTGATTTGTCGGGGCGGTTCGGCAGCCGCGAATACGCCTTCGAGGAGTTGATCGCCGAGATAGCATCGGCCTTCAGCTGCGCGGCGCTTGGCATCGTGCCGACCCTGCGCCACGCGGACTATATCGGCTTCTGGCTCGATGTCCTGCGCGAGGACAGTCGCGCTATCGTCCGGGCGGCGAGCCAGGCAAGCCGCGTGGCCGACTATCTCCTCGGCTTCGCACCTGGTGCGGCTGGCGGCACTGAGGCGATCGGACCGGTTTGCACCGCTGCCTGAGCGTGCTCAACGAGCAGAGGAGAGGAAGAGGGCGAGAGGTGCTCTGCGAGGGGTGAAGGCCTGAGAGAGAGGCTCCGGGCTACCCTTCGCGGAGAACCAAGAGATGACCAAAGCCGCCCAGAAGATCACGCTGTCGCCGTCGCGCGACATCCCCTTCAACAAGCTGGTGCTGAGCCAATCCAACGTACGCCGCGTCAAGGGCGGCATTTCCATCGAACAGTTGGCGGAGAGCATCGCCGAGCGGACGCTGCTGCAAAGCATCAACGTTCGGGCCGTCCTCGATGCTGACGGCAAGGAGACCGGGATGTTCGAGGTGCCGGCGGGCGGCCGCCGCTACCGTGCCCTCGAACTCCTCGTCAAGCAGAAGCGGATGGCGAAAACACAAGCCGTGCCTTGCGTGGTGCGCGATTCCGGTTCGGCGCTGGACGACTCGCTCGCCGAGAACGACCAGCGTGTCGGTCTGCATCCCCTGGATCAATTTCAGGCATTCCAGGCCCTGCGTGACGGCGGCATGGGAGAGGAGGAGATCGCGGCGCGGCACTTCGTGACCGTTGCGGTCGTCAAGCAGCGGCTGCGGCTGGCCGCGGTCTCGCCGGCGCTTCTGGACGTGTATGCCGCCGACGACATGACCCTGGAGCAGCTGATGGCGTTTTCGGTGACGTCGGATCACGCACGCCAACAGGAGGTCTGGGACAAGGTCAGCCGTTCCGGCGGCGATACGCCCTACCAGATCCGGCGGCAGCTCACCGAGCAGACGGTTCGGGCGTTCGATCGCAGGGTCCAGTTCATAGGGCTGACTGCCTATGAGATGGCCGGCGGCGCTGTGCTGCGGGATCTGTTCGAGGCCGACGATGGCGGCTGGCTCCACGATGTCGCGCTGTTGGATCGGCTCGTGGCGGAGAAGCTGAAGGCGGAAGCGGAGCGGATAGGCCTTGAGGGCTGGAAGTGGATCGCGGCCGCCGTGGACTTCCCTTTCGGGCATACTCATGGCTTGCGCGAGCTTCACGGGCAGCCGGCAGAGCTCACCGCCGACGAACGGGCGACCATGGAAGCGCTGCGGACCGAGCAGGCCGGGCTCGAGGCCGAACACGGTCAGGCCGATGAACTGCCTGAGGATATCGATCAGCGTCTCGGTGAGATCGAGGCGGCGCTGCAGTCCTTTGACGAGCGGCCGATGATCTTCGATGCAGCCGAGATGGCGCGCGCTGGCGCGTTCGTCAGCATCGACTCGGAAGGCCGGCTGCGCGTCGCCCGCGGTTTCGTCCGACCCGAGGATGAGGCCGTGGTGTCGGAAGATGAGCCGGAGACCGAAGCTGGTCACGACAGGGACACTGCGGCCGCCATTCCGGATATGGAGGGCAGGGTGCCGGCGGCGACAATCGTCATCGGTCACGGCGAGCAGGACGCGCCTGACGGCGCGGAGGATGTCGATCGGCCGCTGCCCGACCGGTTGATTAGCGAGCTCTCGGCGTATCGCACGCTCGCCCTTCGTGAGGCACTCGGCCGAGAGCCATCCATCGCCTTCCAGGCGGTGCTGCACACCTTCGTGCTCGCGGCCTTCTATCCCTACGGGTCAGTCCTCAACTGCCTGGAGATCTCGCTGCGCACCCCGAGCTTCCCGGCGCAGCCGCCGGGCCTGCAGGACAGCGCTCCGGCAAAGGCGATCGCCGCGCGTCACGCGGCCTGGAAGGCGAAGCTGCCGGCCAACGACAAGGAGCTCTGGGCAGCGTTGACGACGATGGACGGAGCGGCCCAGGCAGAGCTGTTCGCCCATTGCGCCGCGCAAGCGGTGAACGCGATCTTTGAGCCGGCCAGCCGGGTACATCAAGGCCGCCTGTCCGCCCATGGCGTCCGCGGGCGCCTCCAGCAGGCCGACCATCTGTCGCGCGCCGTCGGGCTCGACATGATCAGCGCCGGCTGGAAGCCCACCGTCGACACCTATCTCGGTCGCGTCACCAAGCACCGCATCCTGCAGGCCGTGCGAGAAGCGAAGGGCGAAGCGTCGGCGCAGCTCATCGAGCATCTGAGGAAGCCGGACATGGCGCGTGAAGCCGAGCGGTTGCTTGAAGGCAGTCGCTGGTTACCCGAGCCCCTGCGTGGCGCGGATGCCGAGGTAACGCAGGCGGTCGATGGCGTCGATTCCGCTAGCCTGCCGGCGTTCCTCAGTGAGGATGAGGAGGCGACGGACGGCGCTGACGACGTGGAGGAGATCGTGGCCGCGGAATGATCAGCTTGCCTTAGCGGCCGACCCCAACCTGAAGAAAGCGAAGTGAAAGCCCGGTCAGATCGGCCGGGCTTTTTTCATGGAGGTCCCTGTCGCGTCGAGCAGCTCGAGAGTGAGAGAGGCGGAGCTGCGCGATTGAGTCCGCCGGACCCGAGAGAGCGTTCGGCGGTGCTCTTCCGTGTTCCGCTCTCCTTGAAGGTTCCTCGACATGATCACCGAGACGAGCTCACCTGCGGCGCCCTTCGCGCTGCTTGCGCGCGCCAAGGCCGTCCTTCGTGCGGCCGAGCTGCTGCTGCCAAACCTTACCCGTGGCGAGCGGATCGATGCCAGGTGCCTGCGCCTGGTCATGCAGACTGCGTTTGGCGCCAGTGACGCCGATGGAAGCTGGGATTGGAAGACGGCCTACGAAGCCTGTGAGATCGCCTCTGTGCTATTCCTCGTCAGGCACGGTCCAGCGATGATCAAGGCCAGCAAAGGCACTCCCCGGGCCATGCTGCCGATGATCGCAAAGGTCGCGGCCCTCCTGCCGAGCCACACCAGGCGCTCGCTCGAGAGCCAGAGTCTTCAGCAGTTCTCGACCCCGCTGCCATTGGCGCTCGCTGCGGCCGCGGCGGCGCAAGTGACCTCGGCCGATCGGGTGCTCGAGCCATCGGCGGGGACAGGAATCATGGCCGTCTTTGCGGGGCTTGCTGGCGGCTCGCTTCTGCTCAATGAGCTCGCTGCAAGTCGCGCAGCCTTGCTCGATCGGGTGTTCGCGGGTCTGACCGTGACCCGCTTCGACGCCGCGCAGATCGATGATCATCTCGATGCGGCCTTCGTTCCAAGCGTGGTTCTGATGAATCCCCCGTTCTCCGCGACCGCGAGTGTGGACCGTCCGCTGGCCGATACGGCGTTGCGCCATGTGTCTTCGGCCCTCGCACGGCTTGGAGATGATGGGCGACTGGTCGCAATCACGGCCGCCGGCCTTGCGCCCGACAATCCGACCTGGACGGATGCCTTCGTGCATCTGCAGGAGCGCGGTCGTCTGGTGTTCTCCGCGGCGATCGATGGCGCAGTCTATGCGCGGCAGGGCACGACGACCGCCACACGGATGCTCGTGATCGACAAGCGCCCAGCGCCGGACGCTCGTGTGTTTCCGCAATCTGCAGGCGTGGCACCTGATGTCAGGACCTTGCTCGGCTGGATCACGGCTCTCGTGCCACCACGGCCGCTGATGGCCAGCCGGTTTGTCGCTCAGGTGGGGCAGCGTGCGAAAATTCGTTCGACGCGGGATCTGGATCCCGCATGCTCCTCTCCATTGCCGACGTCCAGTGAGCCTGAGGGCTGCGAGCTTGCCTACGACATCGTGGATGAGGTCTCCGACGAAGGAACTCGCCTGACTGACGCGCTCTATGAGACGTATCAGTTGCAGTCGATCCGGATTCCGGGCGCGCAGCCTCATCCCACGAAACTCGTGCAGTCGGCGGCGATGGCCTCCGTCGCACCGCCAAAGCCGTCCTATCGGCCGCATCTTCCGGCCAGGATCGTCACCGAAGGCGTGCTGTCCGGCGCGCAGCTCGAGAGTCTCATCTTTGCCGGCGAAGCGCATGGTGGACTCCTCGCCGGCTTTTGGACGGTCGACGAGACCTTCGACCAGGTCCGTGCGGCCGGCGAGGACACGGAGACGGCGGTCCGCTTCCGGCGCGGCTGGTTCCTCGGTGATGGCACGGGCGCCGGAAAAGGCCGCCAGGTCGCCGGCATCCTGCTCGACAATTGGCTGAAGGGCCGGCGCCGGGCGGTCTGGATCAGCAGGTCCGACAAGCTGATCGAGGACGCGCAGCGCGACTGGGCAGCGCTCGGTATGGAGCGGCTTCAGGTCACGCCGCTGTCGCGCTTCCGCCAGGGGGCGCCGATCCGGCTCGATGAGGCCATCCTTTTCACGACCTACGCCACGCTGCGGACCGACGAGAAGGCCGAGAAGCTTTCCCGCGTGCGCCAGATCGTTGACTGGGTGGGACGGAATTTCGATGGCGTGATCATCTTCGACGAGAGCCATGCGATGCAGAACGCCGCAGGCCACAAGGGCGATCGGGGCGATCAGGTGGCTTCACAGCAGGGCCGCGCCGGATTGCGGTTGCAGCACGCGCTGCCCAATGCCCGCATCGTCTACGTCTCGGCGACAGGCGCGACCACCGTTCACAATCTGGCCTATGCCCAGAGGCTGGGACTGTGGGGCGGCGCGGATTTCCCGTTTGCGACGCGGGCGGACTTCGTGGCGGCGATCGAGCAGGGCGGTGTCGCGGCCATGGAGGTGATGGCGCGCGATCTCAAGGCCCTCGGGCTTTATGCGGCGCGCTCGCTGTCCTTCGAGGGCGTCGAATACGAGCCGCTCGAGCACCGGCTCACGGACGAGCAGGTCAGGATCTATGACGCCTATGCCGAGGCGTTCGCGGTCATTCACAACAACCTCGAGGCCGCGATGCAGGCGGCCAACATCACCGGCGCAACCGGCACGCTGAACCCCCAGGCCAAATCGGCCGCGCGCTCGGCCTTTGAGTCGGCCAAGCAGCGCTTCTTCGGGCACCTCCTGACTTCGATGAAGACGCCGACGCTGATTCAGGCGATCAAGCGCGATCTCGATGCTGGCCACGCCGCGGTCGTCCAGATCGTCTCCACAGGTGAAGCCCTGATGGAGCGCCGGCTGGCCGAGATCCCGACCGCGGAGTGGGGCGACGTCCAGGTCGACATCACGCCGCGCGAATATGTCCTCGATTATCTCGTCCATTCCTTCCCGGTCCAGCTCTACGAGCCGTTCACCGATCGCGAGGGCAATCTGTTGTCGCGTCCGGTCACTCGCGATGGCCGGCCGGTCGAGAGCCGCGAAGCGGTCGCTCGCCGCGATCGGATGATCGAACATCTCGCTTCGCTCGCGCCGGTGCCGGGTGCGCTCGACCAGATCGTTCAGCGCTTCAGCACGGACATGGTCGCTGAGGTCACGGGCAGGTCGAGACGGATCGTCCGCGTCCGCGATCGGATGGTGGTCGAGACGAGGGCGACCTCTGCCAACCTCGCTGAGGCCGCAGCGTTCATGGATGATAGGAAGCGCATCCTGGTGTTCTCGGATGCCGGCGGCACAGGCCGCAGCTACCACGCCGAGCTCTCGGCGACGAACAAGCGGCTGCGGGTGCATTATCTGCTGGAGCCAGGCTGGAAGGCGGATGCCGCGATCCAGGGGCTTGGCCGGACCAATCGCACCAACCAGGCGCAGCCACCGCTCTTTCGCCCTATCGCCACCGACGTGAAAGCCGAAAAGCGCTTCCTGTCGACGATCGCGCGCCGGCTCGACACGTTGGGCGCGATCACCCGTGGCCAGCGCCAGACCGGCGGACAGGGACTGTTCCGGCCGGAGGACAACCTCGAAAGCCCGCACGCCCGCGATGCCCTGCGTCAGTTCTATGGGCTGCTCGCCCGTGGGCAATTGGGGAGCTGCTCGCTGCAGCGGTTCGAGCAGGCCACGGGATTGAAGCTCACGGACGAGAACGGCCTTCGCGACCAGCTGCCGCCGATCACGACATTCCTGAACCGGCTGCTGGCGCTGACCATCGAGCTGCAGAACATCCTGTTCACGGTGTTCGAGCAGTTGCTCGCGGCGCGGATCGAGGGCGCGATCGCATCCGGGACTTTCGATGCCGGTCTGGAGACGCTGCGTGCAGAAAGCTTCGTCGTCATGGAGCGGCGCACCATCAACACCCATCCGGCGACAGGTGCCGAGACGCATCTCGTCACCATCGCCCAGCGTGACCGCAACCGGCCGATATCGCTGAACGAGGCCTTGGAGCGGCTGCTGCAACGCCGCGCTGTTCCAGTGATCCACGTCCGCTCGGGCCGAGCGGCGATCCAGGTGCCGGCGCCGAGCTGGTTGCTCGACGATGGCGAGATCGAGCAGCGCGTCCATCTGATCGGACCGATGCGACGCCAGACTCTGCCGCTCGCCAGGCTGGCCGAGCATGATTGGGCCGAGGCAGACCGCGAGCAGTTCAAGGCTGGCTGGAGTGCGGAGCTCGCATCCATTCCGGAGTTCACGACCACCACGATCTACCTCGTCACAGGGCTTCTGCTGCCGATCTGGAAGCGCCTCCCTCAGGAGTCCGCGCGGGTCTACCGGCTCCAGACCGATGCGGGCGAGCGCATCATCGGCCGCAAGGTGCCACTCAGTTGGGTCACCGCAGCGTCGACCGAGCGACCTTCGCTCGCTCCCGATGACGCGTTCACATCCGTGCTGCGTGACGGCTACGTACTCGATCTTCATGAGGGCTTGCAGCTGCGGAGGGTGCGCGTCATGGGCGCCAACCGAATCGAGCTCTTGGGCTTCCCTGCGGGCTTACGGGATTGTCTCAGGGCCTCCGGGCTGTTCAGCGAGATCATCTCGTGGAGGCTGCGGATGTTCGTGCCGACCGATGCAAGCGGCCCGGCGATCCTAGCCAGCGTTCTGGAGCGGTTTCCAATTGCTGAGGTCCGCGGGCGGGAGCTGTCGTGATGTCAGACGACGCGTCTGAACTGGCGCGCCGCCTTGCGCGTGAGGCCGAGGCGGTGTGCCGTCACTATCTGTCCAGCGGCAGACGTCAGGGACGCTACTGGTTGGTCGGTGATGTCAACAACACGCCGGGCCGATCATTGTTCGTGCGATTGCACGCCTCATTGAAGGGGCCGGCCGGCAAATGGACGGATGCTGCGACCGGGGAGCATGGCGATCTGCTCGACGTCATCGGCTCGGTTTGTGGCCTGAGCAGCTTTCACGAGGTTGCCGAGGAGGCGCGCCGTTTTCTGAAGCTGCCGGACTGGGAACGCAAGCCTCCAGTCGGTGCTGTGAACGCTGTGCGCCCCCGCGACTCCGCCAGAGCGGCTCGCCGGCTGTTTGCGATGGGGCAGCCGCTGTCTGGAACGCGCGGCGAGGCCTATCTTGCTCATCGCGGTATCGACCCGCGCGCAGGCACTGATGGTCTCCGTTTTCATCCACGCTGCTACTATCGGCCGGACGATGCCACCGATGTTGAGACATGGCCCGCGCTGATTGCCGCTGTGACCGACCTCGAGGGGCATATCACCGGGGTTCATCGCACCTGGCTCGATCCCGACGGCTTCGACGATCGCAGGCTTGGCAAGGCGCCAATCGACACGCCGCGGCGGGCGATGGGCGATCTGCTTGGGCATGCCGTGCGCTTCGGGACCGCCAAGGACGTGCTTGCGGCCGGCGAGGGCATCGAGACCATGCTGTCGTTGCGGACGGTGCTGCCGACCTTGCCGGTTGCTGCTGCGCTCTCGGCCAATCATCTGGCGAATCTGCTCTGGCCGGCCACGTTGCGCCGGATCTATGTCGCCGTCGATGCTGATGCTGCTGGTATCGCCGCGGCAGAGACGTTGACGGCACGCGCGCTGGACGCCGGTATCGAGGCGATCGCATTATGCCCTCGCCTGGACGACTTCAACGAAGACCTGCGCGTTTCAGGGACAGCCAAGCTCCTGGACGTCTTGCGTCAACAGCTGCTGCCCGAAGATGCCGAGCGTTTCGTGAGCGCGGCTGCGACCTAAACGTCGGCTCGACGCTGGAGAGTCGTTCGGCGCTCGCCGCGCGTCGTCGGGACAGGGGGATCTCGTCAGGGCGTCGGAGAGCCGCGCCGGGGCCTTCTGAGAGGCGATCGAACGGCAGGCGGTCCGGTCCGGCAATGGCGGTGCGTGGCTATTTTCCGCCGGCCCGCAGGCGGGCCTTTGCATCGCGAGGCAAAATAGCCGCGCACACCGCCATCCTCCGCTGTCGCTCCGGCCCGCTGCTCGAAGGGATCAGCGGGTTCTGGTCCGGTCCTCCCGCCGTCTTGGTGATCGCCATGGAAGGCCGCGATCGACGCGGTCACCGAACATAGACGAGGTCCCCATGTCCGACCAGCAAGACGAGATGCATGAGCCGCACGATACGCAGTCGAGCACCGACAACGCCCTGACCGAACTCCAGCTGTACGGCTACCGCCCCTTCGACGATGAGCCTGATCCTCGGCCGCTCCCTGAAGGCAGGGTCATCGCCGGCGCGGTCGCCGATATCTTCGACGCCCTGGTCGCGACGCTCTCGGAGACGCGCCTCGAGCCTGAGCTGAAGGAGCTCTTGTGGTCAACGGTCAACCTGTTCCACCGTGCCACGATGCGCATCGAGCGCGAGCTTGACGACAACGAGCAGGCGCAGCGTTCGAGTCAGCGCGAGCAGAACGGCTCGGAGGTGCGCTCGGTCGAGCTCGAGCGCCTGACGTCGGAAGGACTGTCACTGGTCGAGCGTCGCAACGCCATGGAGCTGTTCCGCGATCTGGCCGCCGAGGCCTTCGAGCTCCATACGCGATCGCCGTGGCGGCCGCGGTCGGGATCGCAGGTCAGCCATCGCACGCTGACGGCGGCCGTGATCGACTCCCGCGATTTCCTTGCTGCCAAGCATCGGGCTGAGACGGAGGTCATGCTGCCGCCAGGCCCCAAGATCGCACTGACCGGCGGACCGGACTTCAATGACGTCGTACTCATCTGGGATCGTCTCGACAAGGTCCACGCCAAGCATCCGGACATGGTCCTCCTGCATGGCGGCTCGCCGAAGGGGGCCGAGCTGATCGCCAGCAAATGGGCATCGAACCGCAAGGTGCCGCAGATCGCGTTCAAGCCCGATTGGACAAGACACAATAAGGCCGCCCCCTTCAAGCGCAATGACGCCATGCTGGCGACGCTGCCGATCGGCGCCATGGTCTTCCCGGGCTCCGGGATCCAAGGCAATCTCGCTGACAAGGCTCGCCGCCTCGGCATTCCCGTCTGGACCTTCGGGCAAGGCGGCGCGTGAGCACCGTCAACCGTGCAGATCCACTGCGTTCGTCCAAGCGCTGCGGCGACATCCCAAGCGACTCCTGCGCTCGGCGTCGACATGTCTGTCTGCTTGAATGCGTCAGACCTGGTGGCGCAGGGGTGCATGGTGGTCGCTGACCGCCGCGACGATGCCTGCAACGGCAGCGCTACCTCTCGACCGGAATATCCCCGAACAGCTCTCGTGTTTGGCGACGGTCCGCTACCTGCAAATGGATCAGCCTCTCGTCGCTGTGCCGACCTTGATGTGCCTTGCGATTGGCGGCACAATTGCTGGAAGGTCAAGCTGTCGAGTGAATCGAGGTTTGATGGTCGCGTGGGCGGCGCGGACGTGTTGGAGCTCGGCGGAGTGCCTCATGCGCCGCTCGGCCACTGAGCATCGGCCTATCGTCGGCGTAGCTCGGACGGGCTATGCCCGAATTTCCGCCGGAACACGGTGCTGAAGTGTGACGAGCTGCTGAATCCCAGCTGGTAGGCGACCTCAGTCACCGACAACACGCGCTGCTCAAGTCGTGTCAGCATATCGTAGGACCGTTGCAGGCGCCGGTCGAGAATCCACTCCGACACCGACATGTCCGTGAGTCGAAAAAGATAGTGCAGGTGTCTGAGCGAGACCCCGTTGTTCCGTGCGATCTTCTCGAGCGAAAGGTCGTGGTCGGTGAGATGCTTCTCGATCCAGGCTTTGACGGAGCGCAGGCGGGCTTTCTGAGCCGTGGCGTCCTCGGAAAATTGGTCCTTGTCGCCCATGTCCAGGGCGAGAGCCAAAACATCCATCAGCTCTTCGCCGAGGCGCGACCTCGCCGCTTCATCGACCGACGATGCTTCCGATGCCAACGTCGAACAGAATTCGGCGGCGATCCGGCCAAGACCGCGTCCGGTCGCAATAGTCATCGCAACCGGAATCCGGTTCTCGGTGAACCGCGACGAAAATTCCTTGCGCGGAATCTCGAGATAGAGGGATCTAACCTTCCCTACGCACTCCAGATCGTAGGCTTCGGCCGCGGAGAAGATTGCACCTACGTGGGGATTCGTATTCAGCGTCTGGCCGGCCTGCAGGACGTTGATCTTGCCCTGTTGAACGAATTCGACGTAGTAGCAATCCTTGTCGAGCCTGGCGATGTGCCGCTCCCGTCGCGATATCCGCTGCTCCGACAGCAATACGTCGGTCATCGTCAGCACGCCAAATCGTGCTTCCCGGATGAAGCCCTGATAGTCGGACCGTTGCTCGGCCTCGACGTCGACATGGACATAGACGTCGCAAATGGCGCCTTGCCAGGCAGCGTAACGCTTGGAAGGCTCGAGGCTTTCCGTTGTGAACACGAGCTCCATCGGTCATCCATCGCGAGCAGCCCAAGCTGCATTTTGCATCGCACAAGGACCGTTCCGCAATTCTAGTTGCCCAGCGGCTCTACGCAAGCCAACTTTGCGCGGCCATGCAAAAGCTTTGCGCTCCGAGGCAAGCGTCACTCGGGGCGGCAAGCTAAGAGAACAAAAACGGGAGGAAGCAGTCGCGGATGCCGATGCGGGCATGCGTGATTTGCCGTGCCAGGGACTGCAGCAATGGGGGGAGGCCTGCCTTCACCGATGACGACGAGGTTCACGCGCCCTGTCGGCTCCATTGCTGACATCGTGGCGCTGGAGCGGCTGCCATATGACGCCCTCGTACCTGCGCGAAATCTGTATCACCTGTTCGAGGCGACCGCCCGATTGCATCCGGACCGGCAGGCACTGACCGTCCTGACACCTCGTGAATCCCGCGAAATCAGCCTCACTCACCGTCAATTGCTTGCCGACATATCCCGCGCGGCGAACTTGTTCAGGGCGTCCGGTATCAGACCGGATGGACCAACCGTTGCATTCCTCTGCCCGAGCCTGCCGCAGGTCTTTCCGGCCTTGCTCGGCGCCCAGGTCGCCGGCGTCGCGAGCTCGATCAACTATCTGCTGAACGAGGACGCGATCGTCGATCTCCTCGAAGCGCAGAATGCAGCGTTGCTTGTGATCCCGTCGGAAGCCGACGATCCGGCGCTCTGGCACAAGGCGAACAAGGTCGCCGCACGGGTCGGATCCTTGCAGAAGATCCTCGTTCTAGGTGAGGGCCGCGACGCGAACGGCCGAATGGCCGCCTTTGACGAAGCCGCTTCGAGGCACCGAGATGCGCTCGATTTCGAACCGTCAAATGATCGGCGGTCGGTGTGCGCGCTCTTCCATACGGGAGGGACGACCGGACGTCCAAAGCTCGTCCGCCTGACACATGGCAACCAGATCCACGCCGCATGGGGCTTCGCCCAGGTTCACGGGTTCGACGAGTTGGACACCGCGCTGAACGGGTTTCCGCTGTTTCATGTCGGCGGCACCATGACTGCAGGTCTGTCGATTCTCGCCGCTGGCGGCCACGTGATCATTCCGTCACCCTACGGTCTGCGAGTCCCGGAGGTCATCCGCGACTATTGGTACACTGTCGAACGACATCGCGTGACGATCGTGAGCGGCGTGCCGACCTCCATTGCGGCTTTGGCGGAGGTGCCGATCGGGTCCTGCGATATCAGCTCGGTCCGGATGGCGCTGACAGGAGGTGCGGTGCTCCCGAAGGCGGTCGGTAACCGTTTCCAGGCCAGGACGGGAGTGAGGTTATTCGAGACTTACGGGATGACGGAGACCGCGGCGGCGATCGCGTTCAACCCGGGTCGCGGCGAGCCGCTTCAGGGCAGCGTCGGATTCAGGGCGCCGTTCTCGCGAACGAAGATCGTGGCACTGGGCGACCCGGAGCTGAGGAAGGAGTGTCCTCCGCTCACGAGCGGGCTGGTGCTGGCCAAGGGCCCGCAGGTATTCCCCGGATACGTCGATCCCACGCACAATGTTGGCGTCCTGACCGACGATGATTGGATCGTGACCGGCGATATCGGCTACCTCACCGCAGACGAGCGGCTGGTTCTCACAGGTCGGGAGAAGGACCTCATTGTTCGCAGCGGCCACAACGTCGATCCCGCCGCCATCGAAGATGTCGCCAATGCATATCCTGGCGTGCAAATGAGCTCCGCCGTTGGCATGCCGGACGCCTACGCTGGCGAGGTACCGATTCTCTTCGTTGTGCCGTCGCCTCAGCAGACGATCGAGCTCGCGCGGCTCTGCGACTACCTCGAGCAGAATGTCCACGAGCCCCCCGCTCGCCCGAAGCGCGTGGTGGTGCTTGACGCGCTTCCAGTCACCGCCGTGGGCAAGATCTTCAAGCCGACGCTTCGCGACCTCGCTGTTCGGGAGAAGGTCAGGACGGAAGTCGATCGGATATTCGGTCCTGCAACCGCGGCGGACATCCAGGTCAACAAGGACGACAAGCTCAACACGGTCGTCTGCATTGCGGTCGAAACGATCGACGAGGTGGCGCTGGGCCGGCTTGCAGAGAGCCTGTCGGCGTTGCCGCAGACCTATCGTATTGAAGCGACACCGCCACGCGGGCGGGCGTAGTTGGGAATTGGTGAGAGCAAACGATGAAGCACTTTCGGCTTGGTCAACAGGAGATCGTGTTCGCCGTCTTCGCGGCGCTGTTCCTGGCCTTCTCGATCTTCCTCAAGGGCTTCCTGACCGCCGACAACATGCTGACCCTGCTGCAGAACGTCGCCGTCCTCGGCATTCTCGGCCTGGCGATGGCCGTTGTCGTCATCGGGCGCGGCATCGATCTGTCGCTGATCGCTGCCCTCGCGGTCCCCGGCGGGCTCGTTCTGCAGATGGTGCAGAACGGTCACTCGTTGCCGGCCTCCTTGCTCGCCGCCGGCCTCCTGGCCGTCGCCATTGGTCTCGTCAATGGCTGGCTGATCGCCTATGCGGAGGTGCCGCCGCTGTTTGCAACGCTCGCGACCGGGCTGTTTGTTGCAGGACTTGGGCAAGCGGCGCTGTTCCAGCTCGACGTCGTCCAATGGAGCGACGGCATGGCGGGATTCGAGCGGCTCGGGCAGGGCAGCATCCTCGGCATTCCGACGTCGATCGTGATGTTTGCGATCGCCGCAATCGCTGTGTTCGTTCTGCTGCGTCAGACCCGTTGGGGGGCCTTTGTCTACGCGGTTGGTGACAACCCGTTCGCCGCACGGGTGACCGGCATTCCCTCGCGCCCGATTACCGTGCTGCAATATGTGCTTGCCGCGGTGATCGGCTGCTTTGCCGGTCTCGTGATGGCGGCATCCGTCAACTCGATGCCCACCCGGATCTTCAACTCGACCATGATCTATGACGTGATCCTCGTCGTCGTGCTCGGGGGCATCGGATTGTCCGGCGGCCGCGGCGGCGTCGTGAACGTCATCATCGGCACGCTGCTGATCGGGACCATGCTGAACGGCATGACGATTCTGGATATTCCGTACGCCGGACAGAACCTGATCAAGGGTGTCGTCCTGCTGATCGCGGTGATTACGGATACGATCTTGAATCCGCGAAATGAAGAAACGGCCCAGCAAGGCGACATCTAGCTCAGTACCAAAAATGAAAACATCAAACGGGAGAAAACGACGATGCGCACGCATAGCTTAGCACTTGGAAGTCTGGTGGCGGTGACGCTCGCGGCGGCTGCGGCGCCGGCGCTTGCGCAACAGGGGCTTGACGAGCCCTTTCAGAAGACCTTTCGCGAGGCGCTTGCGGGCAAGACGGTTGCCTACGTGCCGGTCGCCATGAATTTCGATCTGACGGAGGGCTGGTACGCGGGCCTGAAGAAGGAGCTCGAACCCTACGGCGTCAAGTTTGAGATTCGTGATCCCAACTGGAACACCAACGCGGGGGCGCAGGCCGTCACCTCGCTAATCTCTGAGAAGCCGGCGGTCATGGTGATCCACAATCCCGACGTCCAGACCTATGCCAAGCTGTTGCAGCGCGCCGAAAACGAAGGGATCTACGTCATCCAGATCAACATGGGATCAGCCTATCGCAGCTCCGCGTTCGTCGGCGCGAACTGGATCGAGATCGGCGAACGCCAGACCGAAGGCGTGGTGAAGGCCTGCCAGGGCAAGTCGAACAAGATCGCGATCATTCAGGGGGCGCTGTCCGCGGCCGCCAGTGCCTACACGCTCAAGGGCGTGGAGAACGTTCTCGCCAAGCATCCCGAAATCAAGGTGGTGTCGAGCCAGGCGGCCGATTGGGATGCGGCGAAAGCCAAGGCCATTACGCAGACCGTCCTGAAGCAGAATCCCGACCTGTGCGGCATCGTGGGCTTCTGGGATGGCATGGATATCGGCACTGCCGCTGCGATCAAGGAGGCCGGGCTCACCGGCAAGGTCTTCCTGGCAACATCGGGCGGTGGAGAGCGCAAGGGCGCCTGCGAGCTCGTGAAGAACGGCTCGTTCGATCTGAACATGAGCTACGACGTGCCGACGCAGGCGGCGCAGATGGCCGGAACGATCAAGTGGCTGCTGTCCTCGGGGGTGAAGGCGGGGTCGGTCAAGGGCTTCGAATACAGCACGCTCATTCCGATCACCAAGGAGAACGCTGACTCCCAGACGTCGTGCTGGAACCTCTCCGATCTCAAGAAGTGACGACGCTCCGCGGCGCGCGTTCCGGCTCGGCCGGGACGCGCATCAAGACGATTGCATAGGCAGTACCCATGGAAGGCAGATGCGCGAGACATTGACTCGGCTGCGATATCGCTACTGGCCCGACCATCTCCTCGGCGAGATCTTGTCCAAGAGGTGGACCGAAACCGCCGTTCCTGTGCTTCTGCTCCTGATCGTCGGCTTCGCATTGAGCCGGGTCCTGGAGCACTTTCTGTCCCCCGCGAGTCTCGCCGACACTGCGCGCCAGGCCGGAGAGATCGGTTTCATCGGTCTCGGAATGGGGCTTGTGGTCATCGTCGGCGGCATCGACCTGTCGGTCGGGTCGATGTTTGCCCTGACGGATTTCTGCGCGCTCTATCTCCTAGACGTTCTCAATTGGCCCGTTCCGGCAGTGGTCTTGGCGACCATGGTCGTCGGCGGGCTGCTCGGTGCCGTGAACGGGGTCTTGATCGGATATCTGAGACTTCGCGCCTTCATCGCCACGCTGATCACGCTGATCATCTATCGCTCGGCGTTCGATCTGCTGATTCAACGCTATTCGAATGCCATCGCGTCATCGCTTCCAGATATCCCCTCGTGGGATTTCATTGGCGGCGGGGATGTTCTGGGAATCCCGAGCGTCGCGCTGCTCTATATCATCGTCGCCATCGTCGGCCATGTCTTTCTGACGCGGCTGCGGCCCGGCTGGCACATCACGGCGATCGGCGGATCGCGCCGCTCGGCCTACAATTCTGGCATTCCGGTGCGGCGGACCATCGCGCTCTGCTACGTCGCGAGCGGCGTTCTGACCAGCATCGGTGCGTTGTTCTTTGCCGCCCGCCTCGGGACCGTGGGTGGCGACATCGGCGTCGGCCTCGAGGTGATCGTCCTGACTGCAACCGTCCTCGGCGGGATCACGCTCGGCGGTGGCAAGGGTTCGGTCGTCAAGTCGCTGGTCGGTGTGCTCATCGTCCTCCTGATGACCAACGGCTTGACGGCAATGAACGCGCGTGGCGGCGTCAACCGCATGGCGCTCGCGACGATCCTCCTGGCGGCCGCCATGGTCGATATACGCTGGCAGAAGAACCGCAACCGGATCATCAGCAAGGTCTACGTCGCCCCGACCTATCATGCGCTGCCGCCGCCCCCCCCGACCGAGATCGGCGAAGGCGGGCCGTTCGAGCAGAACGACAAGCTTCGCGATGTGTCTCTCATCGGGCTCGGACGGATCGAGGCGCCGGAGGATGTCATTCTCGACCGCAACGACGTGCTCTATGCCGGCTCCCGTCACGGTGACATCATCCGGTTCTTTCCGCCGGACTACGAGCGGATGGAGGTGTTCGCCCATATCGGCGGCCAGCCACTCGGAATGGCGTTCGACCGCCAGGACAATCTGTATGTCTGCATCGGCGGTATGGGTCTCTACCGCATCACGCCCGACGGAACGGTGGAGAAGGCCACCGACGAGACCAACCGCAGCCTGTATTCGGTGAATGACGACAGCCGTCTGCGGCTCGCCGACGATCTCGACATCACCGATGACGGACTGATCTTCTTCTCCGAGGCGACCGTTCGCTACGAGATGGATGAGTGGCCGGTCGACGGGCTGGAGGCCCGCGGCAACGGTCGCATCATCTGCTACGACACGAAGAGTGGAATGACCCACACCGTGCTGCGCGGACTTAAGTTTCCGAACGGCGTCGCTGTTGCCAGCGACGGTCAGTCGATCTTGTTCGCGGAGACCTTCGGCTGCTCGATCAAGCGCTACTGGTTCGCTGGTCCGAAGAAAGGCGCGGTCGAGACCGTCATGGATAACTTGCCGGGCTATCCCGACAACATCAATCTGGCGTCGGATGGCAACTATTGGCTGGCGCTGGTCGGCATGCGCAGCCCTTCGCTCGACTTGGCGTGGCAGATGCCGGGCTTCCGGCGGCGCATGGCCAAGCGGGTGCCGATCGACGAATGGCTATTTCCGAACATCAACACCGGGTGCGTCGTCAAGTTCAACGAGCAGGGCCAGATCCTGGAATCCCTCTGGGACCTCAAGGGCGTCAATCACCCGATGATTACCTCGATGCGGGAACACCGCGGTTATCTCTATCTCGGCGGCATCGCCAACAACAGGATCGGGCGCTTCAAGCTGGAGAACGCCGATCCGGACTTCGTACACTACGATACCCGCTGGAGGAGGCATTCGTGATCGCCGCCATCCGTGAATTCGCAAACCGCTTGCTCGGCCGTGGCGATGCGACCATCACCGTTCCGTCGTTCGACGGGGCGCTGAAGGCCAATCAGGTGCTCGAGGCAGCCGAAACGCTCCTCGAATGTGAAGCACCGGAGGATATTGCGTCCGACGGCCGTTCCCTTCTCATCGCCGACGGCGCGCGACTCCTGCGTTGGACAGGGTCGTCGCCTGCGGAGATCCGCAGGTTTGCGCGGCCGATCTCTGCGTTGGCGATGCTTCCGTCCGGCGGTCTAGCCGTTGCCATTGGCGGCACTGAGGTTCATATCTATGATGCCATCACCGCCAAGACGCCGGTCTCGACATTTACCGGTGAGTTGCGCGCCGTCAACGCGCTTGCGCCTGCAGGCGACGGCGCCCTGATCGCAACCGATGGTTCGTCCTCGTATGAGGTTGGCGATTGGGCGCGCGACCTGATGGAGCTCGGTGATACCGGCCGTGTCTTCAGGCTCGATCCGCGGACGCAGGCGATGCAGCAGCTTGCGGGCGGGCTTCGCTACGCCTTCGGTGCCGTCGCAAACGGCAACGACGTGTTGGTCAGTGAAAGCTGGCGGCACCGTCTGGTCTCGATCGCACCCGGCGGCACGCGCACGGTCGTGCTCGGTCACCTGCCGGTCTATCCCTCCCGGCTTGCACCGGCGCATGGCGGCGGCTTCTGGCTGACGGCGTTTATCGCCCGCACGCAATTGGTCGAGTTCGTGCTGCGCGAACCGGCCTACCGGCGCCGCATGATTGCTGAGATCGAGCCTGACTATTGGGTGGCACCACGGCTCAGGTCCGGCCAGTCCTTCAAGGAACCGCTGCAGGGAGCGCACATCAAGACCATGGGTGTCATGAAGCCGTGGGCCCCCCCACGGTCGTACGGACTCGTCATCCGGCTCGGTGCCGACGGACTGCCGGTTTATTCGCTTCATAGCCGCGCTGATGGCGTCAATCACGGCATCGTCGCTGCCGTCGAATTCGGCGCCGACCTCGTCATGATCGCAAAGGGGCCGGGCAGGGTGCTCAGGCTGCCTCTTGCAACCCTTGGCCGGGAGGTCCTTCCATGAGCGAGGTCATCCTGTCCCTGTCGAAGGCAACCAAGCTGTATGCCGGCGTGCCAGCGATCGAGGGCGTCGATTTCGAGCTGCGGCGGGGCGAGATCCACGCGCTGGTCGGCGAAAACGGCGCAGGCAAGTCGACCTTGACCAAGGTCATGGCCGGCGTCGTGGCCTTGACGTCAGGTGCAATGACGGTCGATGGCGTCGCGGTGTCTCCCAGAACGCCGCTGGAGGCGCGGCATCTTGGCATCGCAATGGTGTTTCAGGAAAACAGTCTGGTGCCGACGATGACCGTGGCGCAAAACCTGTTTCTCGGTCAGGAGAGATTTTATAATCGGCTGCGTGGCATCTACATCGCGGCTCAGCAGTTCCTCCAATCTCTCAATTTTGACGTCGCGCCGACGGCGACCGTCGGCGGCCTGGGCGCAGCCAAGAAGCAGATGGTCGAAATCGCCCGTGCCGTGCTGCACAAGGCGAAAGTCATCATCTTTGACGAACCCACGGCGACGCTTACGCCAGAGGAGAAGAAGTATTTCTTCGATTTGGTGCGGGATTTGAAGAGGCGCGGTGTTTCGATCGTCTTCATCTCGCACGCGCTCGAAGAAGCCTTGCTGCTGGCCGATCGCATTACTGTCCTGCGGGACGGCAAGCACGTCGTCACCGACGACGCCTCGGGATTCGATCGAGCGCGCATCGTTCAGGCCATGGTCGGCCGAAATCTCTCGAATACGCTCTACGGTGTGCGGAAGGACAAAGTGCGCCCGGCCGGCAGGCGCGTGTTGACAATACAGAATCTCAAAATGGCGCCGATGGTCAGGAACAACTCATTGTCGGTGTTCGCGGGCCAGATCACGGGCGTGTTCGGACTGGTCGGCTCGGGCCGAACCGAGACCTTTAAGATCGTCTCGGGTATTCTGAAGCGTGATTTCTTTCACGGTGGAGAAATTCTGCTCAACGACAAGTCGGTGCGATACCGCGTGCCCGCGCCGGCCGTGAAGGCCGGAATCGCCTATGTCACCGAAGACCGCAAGGTGGAGGGCTTTTTCGAGACGGCCTCGATCGCGCGCAACATCTATCTGGGTCTGCTTGCCAAGTTTCCGGTAGGGCGAGCCTGGTTGTCACGTCGTGAAAGAAATGGGGTCGGTAAGACCTGGATCGAACGTCTCAAGGTTCGCGCCATCGGCGACGAAGTCAAGGTTGTCGAGCTTTCCGGCGGCAATCAGCAGAAGGTTGTCATCGCGAAATCGTTGATTCAGGAACCGGAGCTGATCATCTTTGACGAACCGACGCGCGGGGTCGACGTCGGGGCCATCGTCGAAATTCACGAGTTGATCAACAGGCTCGCCGATGAAGGCAGAGCCGTGGTCGTGATATCCTCTTATCTGCCGGAGATCATCGCGCTATCCGATCGGATCCTGGTATCAAGGCAAGGCAAGGTCGTCGAAGAATTCTCGGCTATCGAAGCGACCGAAGAGAAGATCATGTATGCCGCCATCCACTGATGCGCGCGGCCTCCAATCGATCAGATCCCTTTTCTCTCGGCTCGGGGATCCAGGGCAACCTCGCCGACAAGGCGCGCAGGCTTGGCATTCCGGTGTGGACTCCTGGCCAAGGCGGCGCGTGAGCGCGTTAACTCTGAATCTCTTCTTGCTGGAGCGGCCCGCGCCGATATCCCAAGCGATTCTCTGCACTCGTCGTCGAGATGCATGTCTGCTCGAATCGTGTTGCACGTGGTGACGTGGGAGCGCCTTGGTCGTCTGACGCGCTGACTGCGCGACGATCCCTGCAATCCCGCAACAATTGCTTTTCGTCACGGCCTCTTGCCTCGTTCTCGAGCAGCTTAATTGGATCGCTAGCGCTGAACGACGGGGCGTCGAGCTCCATCGGAGAGATAGTCGCGACCCGGCTTGAGACGGCTGGACCCCCTTTCGGATCTCGACTGTCCCTGGCCTTTCGCCGGGCGTGACGGACGTCTGGCAGCCAGGGGCACACATCAGCACTCGCTTTTCTTCTCCGTGGCTTCCGATCTTACGCCTGATCATCCCGATCTCTTGTGCAGCCTCAATGTACCATGTCTCTCCCGTGAGCTGATCAGACTGCGACGCACCTTGCCTCGTGATGGCTTGATCTGGCCGAAGGCCGGCTGCGCCTCGATCGCCTGAGCGCAACGCCGCCGGCCAACTTTCTTCCCCTGGGCTGAAGCCCATTCCTCGCGGGACAAGAAAGTTGGCCGGCGCCGTCCTCCGCTGCCGCTTCAGCCCTTCGGGTGCGCCGTCGCTCGCCTTTCGTCCGAGATGCGCCATCGAGGCCGCGGTGGTCGTGGCCCGAAACAGCCAAGGAGAGACAAAATGGCTTCCATCGGTTCCTTCAAGAAGGTCGGCGACGATTTCCAGGGCGAGATCATCACCCTGAGCCTCAAGGCCAAGGGCGTGCGCATCGTCCCCGAGGCCAACCGCTCCAGCGAGAATGCGCCCAGCCACCGCGTCTACGCCGGGCGTGTCGAGATCGGCGCCGCCTGGGCACGTCGCTCCGAGGAGGGACGCGACTATCTCTCGCTCAAGCTCGACGACCCCTCCTTCAACGCCCCGATCTACGCCAACCTGTTCGACGACGAGGGCGGCGAGGGTTACACGCTCCTGTGGTCGCGGCCGCGCAAGACCGCCGAGTGAACCGATCGCGCCCCGTCCGGATCTGCTGGGCGGGGCGCATCGCAGTCGGCTGGCCGTTCCGGCTGCGCGGATTGCTCCTCGCTGGTCTGACGTCGGGAAGCAACCGAGACGTTATTGCGCCAACGGGCAGTTGCCGTCGGCCGGAGGGCGAAATGCGCGATCGGCCGGGATCGTGGCAACCACCTTGTAGTAGTCGAACGGCTTTTTCGATTCCTCTGGCTTCTTCACCTCGACCAGATACATGTCGTGAACGACCCGGCCGTCGGCGCGCACGGCGGTCCTGCCAAACAGTGGATCGTCAAAGGTGCCGGCGTCGCGCATCGCCGCAACGACGGCTGCGCCGTCCTTGGAATGGCCGACCGTCTCGACGGCCCGCAGATAGGCCAGCGTGGCCGAATAGGTGCCGGCCTGACTCATCGAGGGCACCTTGCCGTTGTTGCGCTTGGCGAACCGCTCAGCGAAGGTCCGTGTCTTGTCGTTCAGATCCCAGTAATAGGCGGTGGTCAGCATGAGCCCGTTGGCCGCCTTCAGGCCGAGCGCATGGATGTCGTTGATGAAGAGCACCAGGCCGACCAGCTTCTGCCCGCCGGCGACGATGCCGAACTCGCCGGCCGTCTTGATCGCGTTGATCGTATCGGTGCCGCCATTGGCGAGGCCGATGATCTCCGCTTTCGAAGCCTGGGCCTGCATCAGGAAGGACGAGAAATCCATCGCGTCGAGCGGGTGCCGGACGGAGCCAAGAACCGCGCCGCCATTGGCTTTGACGACGTCTCCAGCTTCCTTCTCCATGGTCGTGCCGAAGGTGTAATCGGCCGTGAGAAAGTACCACCTCTTGCCGCCGTTCCTGACGATGGCCTCGGCCGTGCCGTGGGAATTGGACCATGTATCCCACGTCCAGTGCAGCGTGTTCGGCGTGCAGGATTTTCCGGTCAGCTCGGAGGTGCCCGCCGTGGTTGCGATCAGGACCTTGTTTCTGTCCTTCACGAGGCCCGCAAGCCCGAGGGCGATGCCGGAGGTCGGGATGTCGATGATCATGTCGACGCTTTCGGCATCGATCCAGCGGCGAGCGATCGCGCCGGCGATGTCGGTCTTGTTCTGCGCATCGCCCGAGACAAGCTCGACGGACAGTTTCTTCGAGCCCGCGTTGAAGTCCTCGATCGCCAGCTTGGCTGCCTCCAGAGACCCTGGGCCGCTGAAATCGGAATAGGGCCCCGACATATCGCTGAGCACGCCGATCTTGACCGGTGTCTGGGCGACTGCGCCCGAAGCGCCGAGCACGAGAGCGAGCAGTACGGCACTTGCCTTTAGAACAGTGTTCATAGGTTTCCTCCTGGAATTTGGTTGTTGGTTGATCTGACTGGGGCCAGCGCCTCGGAGGCGTTCAGTTGAATGCAGCGATGCCCGTGATCGCGCGCCCGACGATAAGCGCGTGAATGTCGTGCGTTCCCTCGTAGGTATTGACGACCTCGAGATTGACGAGATGGCGGGCGACACCGAACTCGTCGCTGATGCCGTTGCCCCCCATCATGTCGCGTGCGGTCCTGGCGATCTCGAGCGCCTTGCCGCAGGAATTGCGCTTCATGATCGACGTGATCTCTACGGGAGCGGCCCCCTCGTCCTTGAGGCGGCCGAGTCGCAGGCAGCCCTGGAGCCCGATGGTGATCTCCGTCAGCATGTCCGTGAGCTTCTTCTGGACCAGCTGGTTCGCCGCGATCGCGCGGCCGAATTGCTTGCGGTCCATCACATATTGCCGGGCGCGCAGATAGCAGTCCTCGGCAGCGCCGAGCGCTCCCCAGGCGATGCCGTAGCGCGCGCTGTTGAGACAGGTGAACGGTCCCTTGAGACCGCGCACCTCGGGAAAGGCGTTCTCCTCGGGACAGAAGACGTCATCGAGCACGATCTCGCCGGTAATCGAGGTGCGCAGCCCGACCTTGCCGTGAATGGCCGGCGCGCTGAGGCCCTTCCAGCCCTTCTCCAGAACGAAGCCGCGAATGGCGCCGTCATCGTCCTTTGCCCAGACCACGAACACGTCGGCGATCGGACTATTGGTGATCCACATCTTCGCGCCGGACAGGCTGTAGCCACCGGCCACCTTGCGGGCCCGCGTGATCATGCCGCCCGGATCGGAGCCGTGGTTCGGCTCGGTCAGGCCGAAGCAGCCGATCCATTCACCGGACGCGAGCTTGGGAAGATATTTTTGCCGGGTCGCCTCGGTGCCGAACTCGCAGATCGGAACCATGACCAGCGAGGATTGAACGCTCATCATTGACCGATAGCCTGAATCGACCCGCTCGACCTCGCGCGCAATCAGCCCGTAGCAGACGTAGTTCAGGCCCGCGCCGCCATACTGCGATGGGGTCGTCGGTCCGAGCAGCCCGAGCTCGCCCATGCTTCTGAAAAGACGGGGGTCGGTCGTCTCATGGCGGAAGGCGTCCAGCACCTGCGGCAGCAGCTGCTCCTGGCAATAGGCATGCGCGGTGTCGCGGACGGCGCGCTCCTCATCGGTGATCTGCCCGTCGAGGGAAAGAGGATCGTCCCACTGGAAGATCTGGCGGGCCGTCATGGACATCGAGCGCTCCTGTCGAATGGAATGGAAGGGATCACATGGCCCAAAGCTAGCGGTGGACGAAGACGGGCTTGCGCTTGTCCAGGAAAGCCTTCATGCCTTCGCGCGCATCCGCAGTTGCAAAGCGGGCGTGGAGCTCGCGACGTTCGAAGAGCGTCCCTTCGCTCAGCGGCTGCTCGAAGGCGCGGTTCACGCATTCCTTGAGCGCCATCAGCGCTGGCGCGGAGAACGAGGCGATGGTCGACGCGAGCCGCATGGTCTCCTCGCGAAGCCGTTCGTCGTCGACGACGCGGGCGACCAGGCCGTAGCGATCGGCTTCGTCGGCGTCGAGGGTGCGGGCCGACAGGCACATGTCCATGGCCTTCGCCTTGCCGATGGCGCGAGGAAGCCGTTGCGTGCCGCCCGCGCCGGGCAGGAGACCGAGCTTGATCTCCGGCAGCCCGAATTTGGCGCTGCGGCCCGCGACGATGATGTCGCAGGCCAGCGCGAGCTCACATCCGCCGCCGAGCGCCAGCCCGGCGACGGCGGCAATGACGGGCTTGCGCACCCGGCGAATGGTTTCCCAGTTGCGCGTGATGAAGTTGGAATTGTAGACGTCGCTGTAGCCCCAGTCCGCCATTGCTGCGATGTCGGCGCCAGCTGCGAATGCCGTTGCCGACCCCGCGATCACGATGGCGCCTATCGCGTTATCGGCGTCGAGATCCAGCAACGCTGCGCCGAGCCTGTCCATCAGCTCGTCGTTCAGCGCATTCATCACCTTCGGACGGTTGAGCGTGACGAGTCCGACACGTCCGTTGCGTTCGATTAGTATGACTTCGTCTTGCACGCGCGTTCTCCATCGCGCCGCCGGCGCGTTTCGATTGACAGATTCGAGAAGTGCAGCCGGGACGCGCGGGGCGCGTGAGCGAGCCTAGAGCTCGCCGGCCTTCAGCATGTCGCGCAGCCTGAATTTCTGGATCTTGCCCGACGGCGTCGACGGCATCGCGTCGCGCACGATGAGCTTCTCTGGAATGTACTGGATCGCGAGCTTGTGCGATTTGAGAAATTCGACCATCCCGGAGAAGTCGATGGTCTGTCCGGCCTTGGGTACGATGACGGCGCATGCGCGCTCGCCGAGGCGCTCGTCGGGATAGGCTACGATCGCGACCTGTGCGACTGCGGGATGTTTGTAGAGCAGCGCCTCGAGCTCGACGACGGGAATGTTTTCTCCGCCACGAATGATGACGTCCTTCGAGCGTCCGCTGATCCGGATGTAGCCGGCGGGCGTGATGTAGGCCAGGTCTCCGGTATCGAACCAGCCTTCGGCGTCGGTGCCGTTCCACTGCGGCCGCTTGAGGTAGCCGCCGAAGTTCGAGCAGGCTCGCACGAGGAGCTTGCCGGACTGTCGCGGCGGCAGCGGCTTGCCGTCGGCGTCCACCACCTTCAGCTCGACGCCGGGGAGAGGGCAGCCATCGGTGGTCGAGGCGAGCTTGTCGTCGTCATCCAGGTTGATCAGCGTGACCGCGCCATTCTCCGTCATGCCCCAGGCCGAGACGATCTTGGCGCCGAGGCCCGCCTGGGCCTGCTCGGCCAGCGGACCTGGGATCGGCGCCCCCGCGCACAGGAAGCTCCTGAGAGAGGGCACCGGCTTGCCGGTCTCGGTCACGGTGCGGGTCAGATCCGTCAGGAACGGCGTGGATGCCATCGTGAAGGTCGCCTTCTCGGCGCGGATCAGGTCCACCGCCCGGTTCGGCTCCCAGACATCCTGCAGGACGGCGCTGGCCTTCAGCATGATCGGCATCATCAGGCCGTACATGAAGCCGGTCTGATGGGCCATCGGGGAGGCCATCAGGACCACGTCGTCGGCGCCGAGCTTCAGGCGCTGGGCATAGGGAATGATGTTGGCCATCAGCGTGTTCGCGCTGTGCATCACGCCTTTCGGCTCGCCCGTCGTTCCCGACGTATAGATGAGCTGCGTGATGTCGTCCGGGCCGGGCCGGGCCGAGCCGAGGATGGCGTTCGCATCCACCGCCGTCTCCCATTCCGGCACCGTCAGCAACGCGTCGAAATCGTCGGCGCCGCCGCCACCGATGACGACGAGCCGCGCAAGCGACGGAAGCTCGGGCATGAGCCCCCTCAGCATCGCCTCATGGTCGAAGTTGCGGAACGTCTTAGGGACGATCATCACCTTGGCTTCGCCGTGCCGAAGCATGAAGGAGAGCTCGCGCTCCCGGAAGATCGGCATCAGCGGGTTGATGACGGCGCCGATCCGGCTGCAGGCGAGGTAGAGCAGCGTGAACTGCCACCAGTTGGGGAGCTGCATGGCAACGACGTCGTTGCGACCGACGCCGAGGCGCGACAACCCGATCGCCATCCGGTCCGCCAGCGCTGCCATCTCGCGATAGGTGAAGCGACGCACGGTGTCGGTGTCGAGGCGGACTGCGGTCAAAGCGATCTTGTCCGGGCACGTCGCCAGACAGGCGTCAAGATCGTCGTTGATGGTTCGGTCGTGCCAGTGGCCATTGGCAATGCTGGCCGCGCGGCGCGGCCCGAGCAAGACGGCGTCGAATTCCATGGCTTCCCCTCCCGTTCGTTCGTTGTTTGATGTCAGGCAGGCACGGCCGAGCGTCCCGCGCGCGCGCGTGCGATGATCGTTTTCATGATCTGCGCCGTGCCGTCACCGATCTGGAAGCCGAGGACGTCGCGCAACCGCTGCTCCATCACGCCACGGTCGTAGCCGCCATGGCCGTGCATCAGCAGGCATTGATGGATCACGTCGTAGGCGAGTTTCGGCGCCCACCATTTGCACATCGCCGCCTCGGCGCTGTGGGGGAGGCCCTTGTCCTTCAGCCACAACGCTTGCAGGCAGAGCAGTCGTGCAGCCTCGACCTGCGTATCGAAATCGGCCAGGGGATGCGAGACGCCTTGGAAGGCCGACAAGGTCTTGCCGAACGCCTGCCGCTGCGCGACATACTGCCAGGTTTCGTCGAGCGCCGCGCGCGCCACCGCCAGCACCTGCAGCCCGATCAGCGCGCGCGAGAAGTCGAACCCCTGCATGACCTGCACGAAGCCTTTGTTCTCGTCGCCGAGGCGATGCGCGCCGGGTACACGCACGTTCTCGAAGAACAGCGACCCGCGTCCGATGGCGCGCTGGCCATGACAGTCGAACCGCGAGCGCGTGATTCCGGGCAGGTCGAGCGGGATCAGCAACGCGGTGATGCCATGTGCGCCGGCTTCGACCGTGCCGGTCCGTCCGAATACGACGGCCGCATCGGCCTGGTCCGCAGCCGAGATCGAGGTCTTCTCGCCATTGACGATGTAGTCGTCACCATCGCGCTCGATCCGCAGCCGCAGATTGGCCGCGTCGGATCCGCCGCGCGGCTCGGTGAGCGCAATCGCGAACAGGGCCTCGCCGGCCATGAGGCGCGTGAGCCAGGGTGTCACGATCTCTGGCTTGCCATGCTGTGACAGGATCTGTCCGTTCAGCGAGGCCAACAGATTGATGTAGGACATCGAGAGGTCGGCGCGGGCAATCTCCTCGTGGATGACGCCGGCCGCGAGGGTCGCCATGCCGAGGCCGCCATATTGCTCGGGCAGTTCGGGGGCGATGAAACCCATCGTGCCCATCTCCTTCATCAGGCCGCGATCGAGAACGCGGGTGCGGTCGCGCTCCTGAAATCCCGGAACCAGCCTGTCTGTCGCGAAGCGGCGCGCCTGGTCGCCAAGCGCAACGAGGTCTTCGTCGAGATACGGATTCATCGGCACGTCCTCCCGGATCTGGTCACGTTCGCATGGCTGCCCCTCGGAGACGTCTCCGAAGGGCAGACGGCACGGCATCGCCAGCAGCGATGCCGCCTGTGCTGCTACTTCACGAACTTCCGGAATTCCGGCTTCCGCTTCTCGGTGAGCGCCTTTACGCCTTCGCGGGACTCTTCGGTGTCGTAATAGAGCTTCAGGGCATACATCCCCATGCCGGCGATGCCGGCCTGGTGGGCGGTGTCCATGTTGAAGGAGCGCTTGGCGATGGCGATAGCGGTCGGGCTGCGTTCACAGAGCTCCTCGCCCCAGGCCTGCACCGTCCGGTCCAACTCGTCGTGCGGCACGCAGAGGTTTGCAAGGCCCATCGCCTCGGCTTCCTTGCCGGAATAGCGCCGGCACATGTACCAGATCTCTCGCGCCTTCTTCTCGCCGACGACGCGGGCGAGGAAGGCGGTGCCGTAGCCCGGATCGACCGAGCCCATCTTGGGACCGACCTGGCCGAAGACGGCTTTCTCCGAGCAGATCGTCATGTCGCAGATCGTCGCCAGCACATTGCCGCCGCCGATCGCAAAGCCCTGCACGCGGGCGATGACGGGCTTGGGGACGTCACGAATGGCCGTGTGCAGCTCCTCCATCGGCAGGCCGATGGTGCCGCGTCCGTCGTAGTTGCCGTCATGCGCCGACTGGTCGCCGCCGGTGCAGAAGGCGCGATCGCCGGCGCCGGCGAGCACAATGCAGCCGACATTCTTGTCATAGCCCGCCCTGTACATGGCCTTGATGAGCTCGTCGCAGGTCGTGCCGCGAAAGGCGTTCATCTTGTCCGGACGGTTGATGATGATCCAGGCGACGCCGTTGCGGACCTCATAGATCAGATCCTGAAACTGCATGGTATTCCTCCCGTCTTTTCCTGTTCAGCCGTTCATTGTCAGTCCGCCCGACACGCTGAGCACCTGTCCGGTCACGAATGCAGCGTCATCGCTGGCGAAGAAAAGAATGGCGCCGGGAAGATCATCCGGCTGGCCAATGCGGCCGAGCGGGATCGAGCGCGTGAAGGCCTCGACCAGCTTCTCCGGATTGCCTGCGCCCTGCTTGTAGTCGGCGAACAGAGCCGTATCCGTCGGTCCCGGGCACACCACGTTCACCGTGATGTTGTGGCGGGAGTGCTCGCGCGCGATCGTCTTGGAAAACGCGACGAGCCCGCCCTTGCACGCGGCATAGACCGCCTCGCCCGACGAGCCGACGCGCGCAGCGTCCGATGCAATATTCACGATCCGGCCGGACCGGCGGGCCGCCATGCCGGGCAGGACGGCGTGGTGCATGTGCAGAGCGCCGGTCAGATTGATCGCGATCAGGCGCTCCCAGTCCTTCGGCTCGGTCTTGGTGAACGGCTTGAAGATATCCCAGCCTGCATTGTTGACGAGGACATCGATCGGGCCGAGCTTTGCCTCGGCGGCAGCGAGCGCGGCATCGACGCTCGCGCGGTCGGTGATGTCGCAGCGAAAGGCCTCGGCGGTCTGTCCAGCGCCGCGAATGCTGGCCGCGACCGTTTCGGCGGCTTCCGGGTTGAGATCGAACACGGCGACCTTTGCGCCTTCGGCCGCAAACCGGCGGCATGTCGCGCCCCCGATTCCACCGCCGCCGCCGGTCACGATGACCGTCCTGCCGTCGAAACGTGCCATCCTCGCATCCTCCCTGTCGAAATTGCCGGAGTCGCCTTTTTGAGCGATCTTCGCTTGAGCAGCGACTATTTATGCAACATATTGTCTTAAATAGCATGCGATGACCCGGGATGCAAGTGGAGCGATGATGGAAAACCCTGTGCTTTCAGGCGACAGATCTCGAGACACCAAGATTCAGCTGGCTAACCGATTGTTTTTTAGACTCTATCAATGCGCTAATATGTTGCATAAAACGGGGTCGAGGGCCGTGCAGGAGGAGGGGCTGACGACCCAGCAATGGGCCGTGCTGGGCGCGCTGTCCCGCCCCAAGGCGCAGAGCGGGATGAGCATCGGCGACCTTGCCGAGTACCTCATGGTCAGCCGACAGAACCTCGCGGGACTCGTCGGCCGCATGGAGCGCGACGGACACGTGACAATCGCTCAGGACGAGCGCGACCGTAGATCAAGGCTCGTCACGATGACGGAGACCGGGCGCCATGTCTGGCAGACGCTCGCGCTGCCGAAGATTCATACCTATTACGATCACGTGCTGGCGGATTTTTCCGTCAACGATACGGTGCACGCTCTGCACTATCTGCTGAAGATTCTTGAAAGCATGAAAAGGCTCGATGAGGGCGACAATCAATCCGAAGACGAACAGGCCTGAGACAACACGGATCGAACCGCTGCGCTATCCTTCAGAGCCTGTCGGAGACAAATGCGGAGAAAAAACGATGAGCCTCGCTAGGAACGCGGAACCTCTGAGCGAAGCTGCTAGTAGTCATTCGGCTGGGTCTGCTCATAGCACCCAGCTTCCGGTCCTCAATTCCGCGATGGGGCAGAGCGACCTTCCTGCTCTCGCACCACTCAATTGCGCTTGAAATCCGGGAGTCGGACGCCCTGGCCATACCGTGCGGGTCCGTATCGAGGCACAAGCGGCCATTGTGCCGCAGGACCAGGTTTATGTTCGTGTTGTCAGCGTCGAAAACTGGTCGGTGTCGTAGCGGTCTCGCAGCTCGGAAAGCGCCTTCGGATCGGGGGCGCCCTGAGCAGTGAGCTTCGCAAGCTCTTCGAAATAGCGCTCGTGACCAGGCGGAGAGACGGTCATCAGCACCCGGGCCGGTTTGTCGCTCACATTGGTGATATTGTGCGGTACGCCCGGAGGGATGAACAGATAGGTTCCCGGCGTTGCACGGATGGTATTTTCACCGGCATGCCACTCGCATTCACCTTCAAGCAAGTAGAAGGTCTCCTCCTGCACTCGGTGAACATGCAGCCCGGTGGCGAACCCCGCCGGGATTGTCCAGTCAAACATGCTCGTGTGTTTTGTATCCTCGCCGGTGACGAGGAATACCATCGGATGGCCACGCAACATGACGCCCTTGGTCTCGCCGACCATGCGGATGACTGGTTTCGCGCTCATTTGTGCTCCCTCCGCGGGCCGCGCCCTTGCGCCGGCAACCGCCGCGACAATCTGCCGGGTCTGCCCCGGAGTCGTGAAACAGCTGCCAAAAATTTGCTAAAAGCTTCGCATGGCAGTGAGCGACGACGTCTACAAATTCGGTCCGTTCCGCCTCGATCCGGAGGCTGGCATCCTCTCGTATGGAAGCGAGCCGATCATGCTCGGGCAGCGCTCCGTCGCGCTGCTGCGGCTGCTGCTCGACCTGGCGGGCGCGCCTGTGTCCAAGGATGCGCTGATCGAAGCCGGCTGGGGCGGACGAGCGGTTGCCGACAACAACCTCACGGTTCAGATCGCGGCCCTACGCCGGGTGTTGGCCGAGGCGGCGGACGCCGAGAGCTGGATCGAAACGCTACCGCGCCGTGGCTATCGCTATATCGGTCCCGCGGTCACACGCAGCGACCCGCGCGGTGGGCAGATAGGTCCGGCGCTCGTGCCGCCCGAGAAGGCATCCGTGGCCGTGCTTCCATTTTCGAACCTGAGCGGCGACCCCGAACAGGGATATTTCGCAGATGGCATGGTCGACGACATCATCAGCGGTTTGTCGCGCATCAAATCGCTGTTCGTGGTCGCTCGTAATTCAAGCTTCACCTATCGGGGGCAAGCAGTCGACATCGAGCGGGTTGGGCGCGAGCTCGGCGTGCGCTATGTGCTCGAAGGCAGCGTGCGGAGGGCCGGCGGCAGCTTGCGCGTGACCGCTCAGATGATCGACGCATCGACCGGCGCGCATCTGTGGTCCGAGCGCTACGACCGCCGCTTCATCGATATTTTCGCGCTGCAAGACGAGATCGCGCTGTCGGTTGTTGGGGCGATCGCACCGAGTGTGCGGCGTGCCGAAATTGATCGAGTGAAGCGCAAGCGTCCCGAGAGCCTCGATGCCTATGACCTCGTATTGCGGGCCCAGTTGGACGTCGATTCCGGGATGCCCGAGCGGGTGACGCGTGCGCTCGTGCCGCTCGAACGTGCAATCGAACTCGATCCTGCGTACGCACTGGCATACGGTAACGCGGCAATGCTACCATTGCCTCTTCCTACGTGCCGGCCTGCAAGAAACAAACCGTGCCGCCTCGATACGCCATGCTCGTTCCGCGATCCTCCACGGTCAGGATGATGCGACAGCGCTGACGCTTGCAGGATTTTCGATCGGCATGGATGGGCATGATCGAGGCGCTGCTTTCGCCGCCTTCGAAGCCGCGCTTGCCATCAGTCCGTCATCGGCGCTGACCTACATTCTCGGTAGCGTGATTCTCGGATGGAGCGGAGAGGCAGAGCGGGCCATCGAGTGGAGCGAGCAGGGCATGCGGCTTAGTCCGTTCGATCCATGGGCTTTCGCCGCCTTCGATGCGCAGGCGATGAGTTATCTATTGCGGGGCCGCCACCAGGAGGCCTGTCGCGCTGCCTACAAATCCGTTCAGGCCAATCCAGCACACAGCATCACCTATGTGCAGTTGGCTGCTGCGCTCGTCAAACTCGGTCAACTAGAGCAGGCGAGGGTCGCTGCTGCGCGAGTGCTCGAACTTCATCCGACCTTTCGCTACAGCCGCCAGTTTTCCGGCGTGAACTGTGCACCAGAGCTAGCGGACGTTCTTGGCGCTGCATTGCGGGCCGTAGGGCTGCCTGAGTAGTGCGACGTTCACGCTCACCATTCTGATCGACAAGCATGTAAATGCCTGCTCGACATCGAACCATCGCCAGGGAACGGCACGCAAGCCGACCTCGTAGACAAGAGCGGGCCTTGCGGGCGTCAGGTCGATCTTTCTTCCAGTACCTTCCCATCGCGGACACAGAGCCAGCGATCTGGTTTAGAGCTCCGATCAAATAGCGTCCATTGCGGATCTCCGTCGGCGGTCATGAAGGAAACGATTCTATGCCCATTTGAAAGACCGATCGCTATCTCAGCAAGCTGTCCAAACAGCTGAAGTTCGATTGCCTTGGCATTCTTGAGGCCGAAGAAGATCGGTTCCCAAAGGGAGTCGTCGTTCGAACTTCCGCACAGGATAGAGTTGTCCCGTTCAATCCTCCAACTCCACTGGATCATGACGCCAAACTCGCCGCCTGGGCTACGTGGTTCGCCGTTTCTATGTGTCCGCTCCCGGAGTTCGCCGAACTCGAGAAAGATCGCCGAGCCGTAGCCGCGCCACACGTGAGCCAGATCCAAGCCAATCAATCGGCATCGGTAGTGCTCGATCAACGTATGCATATAGACTCATCGGTGGAAAATGGATCCCGATAGGGTTGCACCGAATTTCGCAATCAGACAAGAGATCGCTCATCATCATGATGATCCCGGAATAGGCGGTCTCGCGGCTGGCATCTGATGAGTGGAGATGTGCTCGGGACTTGTCTTCAGGTCAATCATCGCGCCGCAGAAGCAGCGCGAGCGGCCTGACTTGGTCTGGGTGGGCAGAGGACATCCGGCCTCCCACATCTGATCCTTCCAGGCGACGAAGGCCTGGTGCTGGCGCCATTCGTCGAAATTCTTGTTGTGACCGATTCGATAGGAAGACGTTCCATGCGGCCTGGAACGCGTCGCGCGCCTGCTCATAGGTGCCGGCGCGGCCGAGTTGTTGCTCGCCTGGATGACTGCCTGGATAGAAGCCGCAGAACCCTGCCAGACGGGCGAACCGGAGGGGCTTCTGGCCGCTCCGCGATCGTTCCTGCCTCGGCTTCGCCGAAGCATATGCGCTAGGTCTCGTTTGGCGAGCGCGGATCGCGGCGACGGGTGAGTATGGGCATGGCGCATTGATTCCAGTCCGGTGGCTGAAAGGAAAGCCGCTATGCCTTGGGTGCAACTACATCGCCGTCCTCAATCTCTGGGCCGGGCGGTTCGGGAACCTGAATGGCAGCACTTGGTCTGGAGCTCGATCGAGAGCTTGGATTGCACGGCGGTGTGCATTCCTGCCCGGCGGCGAGAGATCCCGGCCATTCTGCCGCTCACGGAACTCGCACTTGGGCTTGCGGTTCTCAGATACCGATCGCCCGTCCTCTGTGGCGTGGGAATTCGACGCGAGCGTCACGCGCGCTTTGGCACCATCGGCCGTGAGTACTATTCTCGGGATGAAATCTGGACCTGCGTCGGCTACACGAATGCAGGCTACGAGCCAAGCGTGAGCGAGCGCTTGCAGCAAAACGCCTTGAATTAGACGCAAGCGCTTCATGGTGGCGGCAAAGACGCGTCGAATTGTCTTCTCAAACAGCTCCGGCTTTGCCGGCATTTCAACACGGACGCCTTTCTCTCACGCGGGAGCGACAGCTGAAGACGTTTGGAAAGCGGTCTCGGGCCCGGATCTCGACGGGGTCCGTGCGGCTTTTTCAGGTCGACAGGTTGTGTTCGCTCCGAACAGGTTCTGACCAATGCCCATTCCGCCGCTCGATCCCGCTGTCGCCGACCTCGCGCCGACTGATTCCGTTCTGA
The DNA here is from genome assembly GCF_032377435.1 of Bradyrhizobium sp. SZCCHNS3002. Classification (NCBI taxonomy): domain Bacteria; kingdom Pseudomonadati; phylum Pseudomonadota; class Alphaproteobacteria; order Hyphomicrobiales; family Nitrobacteraceae; genus Bradyrhizobium; species Bradyrhizobium sp. SZCCHNS3002. The sequence goes on along the minus strand of NZ_JAUHHY010000004.1, from coordinate 91,032 downwards.
CAGCCTATGATGAAGAACATGCTGTGACCTATCTCCGCCTTCTGGATGCAGCATCCGAGGGCGCGGACTGGGAGGAGGTTGCCCGCCTCGTCTTGCACATCGATCCGGTCAACGAACCCCAGCGTGCCCGCCGCGCCTTCGATAGCCATCTGGCGCGGGCGAGGTGGATGTCTGAGAAGGGTTATCATCATTTGCTACGCGGATCGGATCAGACGTAGCTCTGAGCTCCTGAGACTACGGCAGGCCCGCATGGCTTGGAAACGAGCCGCGGTCCGTCGCGAGCATGGATTGAGCGGGCTTGCGAGATCAGGCAACCGAACTCAAGTTGCGGTAGAAGCGATCGAACATGCGGCGCAGCTTTAGCCAGCTTCGAAGCCGCCTTGCGGCATGCGCCGCGATCCACGGTCTTGGCCGTCACTCAGATCGTTCTCCAGGCGACTGAGGGCGTGGACAAGAGATCAGGGCGGAAGCCGCACGCGGAGCGTTCCTGGGCCGCGCCTGAGGCGTCATCTGGCTGCCGCTCGCACTTGATCCTGCCGGTGGTCTGCGAGTTCGCCCAATGGCAGCGGGCGGGCGATCGCTAACAAAGAATTTTCGGAACTGCCCTTGAGCGCGGCATTCAGCATGCCACCGATCGGCCTCCTATGCCCAGCCGCACCGGTCACCGGTGAAAAGATGGCTCGTGGCCGATAGGGGCTGTCACTGAGGCTGTGCCCGCGGCGGCAAAGACGAGTCGCTTCCTTGAGGCGAGGGGGTGCCGAAATCGTGCCCCTCGATCTCCGGCATCCCCCCTCGCTCCCCTGCGCGTCGATCATGTCCGTCGACGCGCCGAACGACCCGTGAGGGCGCGAACCTGTCCCGGAGGATGCTCGATGCCCGATCAGATAGCCGGTCCCCCGCCGCGCTTTCTTCGTACACCCGAAGCTGCGCGTTACCTTGGACTGTCCGGCCGCACCCTGGAAAAGCACCGCACCTACGGCACCGGCCCCTTATATCGCAAGATCGGCGGCCGCGTCGTGTACGCGCTCGACGATCTGAAAGCCTGGGCCGATCGCGGTACCAAGACGTCGACGGCTGATCCTGGCCAGGGCACCGTTCTGCCGGCGAAGCGACATCCAGGTCTCATTCCCTATGCAGGGCAGGAGCGTCGCGCGTCGCGGGCTGGGCGGGCTTGAACGTGAGAGGTTTGCGCAAATCCGAGCGCGATCAGCTCGATCTGTTTCGCGCGCTGCCTGGCGATCTGGCGCCGCGCGATGCGCAGGATCTGATGGCCTATCCGTTCTTCTCACTGGCCAAGAGCAAGCGAGTCGTGCCGATCGACTTCCGCGCGGGGCCTGTCGCCATTCGGGTCGAGGCCGTCGCCGAACATGGCATGGCGACGATCTGGGATGCGGATGTTCTGATCTGGGCGGCGTCACAGATCGTAGAGGCTCGCGACGCCGGACTGAAGACGTCGCGCCTGATGGCCGCCACGCCGTATGAGATCCTGACGTTTGTCGGTCGCGGCACCGGCGTGCGTGACTACGACCGTCTGAAGGCTGGACTCGATCGGCTGCAGTCGACGACCGTGCTCACCTCGATTCGTCAGCCGGCTGAGCGGCGGCGGCACCGCTTCTCCTGGATCAACGAGTGGAAAGAGACGGCGGATGCCCATGGCAGGCCGTCCGGATTGCAGCTGATCCTGCCGGACTGGTTCTATTCGGGCGTCATTGACGATGCGCTCGTGCTGACGATCGATCGGGCTTATTTCGCGCTGACAGGCGGGCTGGAGCGCTGGCTTTATCGGCTCGTGCGCAAGCATGGCGGTCATCAGGATGGCGGTTGGAGCTTCGATCTCGGCTATCTGCATGCCAAGTCCGGCAGCCTCTCGCCGCTGAAGCATTTCGCCTACGACCTTCGCGAAATCGTCCGCCGCCAGCGCCTGCCGGGCTACGAGCTGGTCCTCACCCGCGATCCAAACGGCACCGAACGGCTGAACTTCGCAGCCGCCGTTACTGACCCGGTCGCGAGGCGTTTCGCCAGGCATCGCCCCTCGAGCTCCGTAGGGGACAAGCTGTGAATTGTCTCGTGCTATCGGGGACCGGAGGACGCGTGCCATCGAGGACCGGATCATCGTGCCATCGGGGACCGAAGTCGACCCTAAGCCTTTGCTCTGGCGCGTCCTTTCCGCCTTCTAACTTACCTAACTGCAAAATCCTTCGGATTTTGTCTAACGGGCCCGCGCTTTGGGGCGCCGGTGCACGCTGGCTTCTCCTGCTGTCGACAGCGGAGACCGCTCAACACGCCTCCGGGTTCCTCATTCCCGGCCCGCAGAGCCGTCCAGATTTCGTCAACCTCAGAGTTTGCCAATGAGCGAGCTGACGCGTGTCCAATTGCTATGGCTGCAGGGAAAGATCGAAAACCGCATACGCTTCGGTCGAACCGTGCGGGAGCTTCGCCTCGACCGTTATCGCCGGGAGGTCGCGTTCACGCCGGGAAGCGTCTTTGCCTTCGTGCGCTGGTCGTCGAACGACTACGGCACGGTTCTGTCGCGGATCAACGTTCTGCAGGCCGTTGGCCCCGGAGAAGCCTGTGCGACCGTGCCCTTCGTCGCTCCGGGAGCAGCGATCCTGTTGCAGGTGTTTGGCTGGCCGAAGGTCGAGCGGGTGCTGAAGCAGATCGACGCGATCGAGGCGCTCGGCATCGATCCGGCGGATGTCGCACCGGATCATTGGTGGCACGTTCAGAACCGCATGGCCGCCGGACAACCGCCGCGTCCCTACACGGATCTGCGCCATCGGGCCTGGCTGCATCGAAGGACGATCATGCCATGACGAAAGGGCTTGCCATTGGCGTCGCGATGCTCGCCGGGGTTTGGCTCGTGACGGAGGTCGGGCGACCAAGGTTGCGTCCGCTGCTCATCTGGAATGTCTCCGGCAGCGTTCCGATCGGCCTCTATCTGGTTCGGCCGGTCCGGCAATGGGTCACCAACGAGATCGTCGTTGTCCTGCCCCACGGCGTGTTGGCCGGATGGCTTGCGGATGAAGGCTACCTGCCCAGGGGCGTACCGATGCTGAAGCGCATTCTTGCTCTTCCAGGCCAGGCCGTTTGTCGTCGCGAGCATGTCATCCTGATCGATGGAGTCGAAGTCGGCATCGCGCAAGAGAGCGACAGACGGGGCCGGCCGCTGCCGGATTGGTGTGGCTGCCGCATCATCGGCGGGGACGAGCTCTTTCTGATGAACAGGCAATCGGATAGTTCGCTGGATGGACGCTATTTCGGTCCGACGGCGACATCGGACGTCATCGGGCGTGCCATTCCCGTGTGGACGAGGCAGCCGTGATGATGCACGCGTTCTGCGCACGACCTGCGAACGTCATGCCGACTTTGATGAGCAGCCGCTGCGATCGGAAACGGTCGTCATTGAGGTCGGCACGAGAGGCTTTGAATGACAAAGCCGACCGCAGCGGAATTCCTCGTGACGTTGTCGTGCGGTGCGATGCGTCGGCCTCGATGATGATTGTCCGTCGCAGTCCTCACGGCCGCCGCTGCTTCGCTGTTGTTTCCGGCACGCCGGTGCGGGGCGTGAAACCAAGAGCCGAGGCGAGGGTCCAAAGCCAGCCGCAAGCTGCCGACGGTCGATCGCAAGATAAAAGCGGCTCGCCTGTTGATCAGCAAGCCATTGACATGCCTCGCGTTCAACCGTGCCGTCCGGTCGGAGCGCGTGTCGCGCTGATGCTCTTTCTCAACAACATCAATGCTGCTTTCGGCACTATAGCCTCAATCCTTGCCGCGGGATGCCGCGCATGAGCACCAGAGAGCGCGAATTCCGCATCCGTCCGGGGCGCATACGCCAGGCGCGTGAGAGGAAGGCCAGGAGCTTCATCAATCGCGTCCTGCGCGCGGCGAACGCCGCGGGGCACGTCACACTGCCCTCGGTGATCGACGGACGCCGGCCGGCCCGCACCCATTCGACCTTCGGCCGCGGCCGTCTCGGCTTCAGTCGCGAGCGCCTCTTTGCCTTGGGCCGCCGCGTGACGGTGAAGGCCCGCATCGCAAGGCACAAGGGCCACGCGTTTCGGTCGGCGCCGCTGGCGATGCATCTGACCTATCTCAGGCGGGAGGGGGTCACCCGCGACGGCGAGCCGGCAAGGATGTTCGATGCGCGAGCTGATCACGCCGACGAGGCCGCCTTTGGGGCGCGGAGCAGCGACGACCGGCATCATTTCCGGTTCATCGTCTCGCCGGAGGACGCAGCCGACATGGTGGACCTCAGAGCGTTCACGCGCGATCTGATGCGACAGATGGAAGCTGATCTGTCGACGCGTCTCGAGTGGATCGCGGTTGATCATTGGAATACGGACCATCCGCACGTTCATCTGCTCGTCCGTGGCGTCGATGAGACCGGTGCTGATCTCGTCATCGCCCGCGACTATATCGCCCGTGGCCTGCGCTCTCGGGCCGAGGAGCTGGTGGCGCTCGAGCTCGGTCCGAAGCCGGAGCATGACATCCGCAACGTCCTCGAACGAGAGATCACGGCAGATCGCTGGACACGGCTCGATCGTGAAATCCGCATGGCGTCCGATGAGGTGGGTGCCATCGATCTCCGTCAGCACGTGGCAGGCCGTCCAGATCCCGAGGTCCACCGCCTGATGCGAGGGCGCCTGCAATATCTCGAGCGCCTGGGACTGGCAGCGGCGGCCGGACCCAACGAGTGGATGGTCGAGCTTGGCGCAGAGCGACAGCTTCGCGAGCTCGGCACGCGTGGTGATATCATCAGGACCATGCATCAGGCGTTCGCTCGCCGTGGTGAGGAGCGGAGCGCTGCGGACTACGTCATCGATGGGATCAACGGTTCATCATCGATCATGGGGCGGTTGGTCGACCGTGGACTCCACGACGAGCTGACCGGCGAAGCCTATGCCGTGATCGATGGCATCGACGGCCGCGCCCACCACGTTCGCTTCCGCGGGCTCGAGGCCTTTGCGCAGGCGCCTCAGCTTGGCGGCATTGTCGAGATCAGGCGCTTTGGCGCTGCGGACGAGGCGCGGCCGACCCTGGTCCTGGCGACGCGCTCGGACCTGGCCCTGGTCGATCAGATCAAGGCCGAGGGAGCGACCTGGCTCGATCATCGGCTGGTCGAGCGTGAACCTGTCTCCCTGGCCCTCGGCGGATTTGGCGCGGAGGTGAGGAGCGCGCTGCGCAGCCGGGCAGAGTATCTCGCGGACCGGGGACTGGCGCAGAGACATGGCCAGCAGATCGTCCCGCAACGCGATCTTCTGAAGACGCTGCGCAGGCAGGAGCTTGAATCCGTGGGCGCGCGGCTGTCGGCGACCAACGGCGCGCCGCAGCTGAAGGTCGACCCCGGCCAACAGATTGCGGGCATCTACCGCCAGCGGCTTGTCCTGGCCTCCGGCCGCTTCGCCATGATCGACAATGGTCTCGGTTTCTACCTCGTCCCGTGGTCGCGCGACATCGATCATCGCCTCGGTCAGAAGGTCACGGGCCTCGGCAAAGCCGGTGGCATCGAATGGCAGCTTGGTCGCAAGCGCGATCTCGGTCTTTAGCAGTCGGGAGACACCACATGCCAGCGACGCGAATCCAATGGACCCAATTGCTCACTGTCTTGCTGATCAACCTGCTCGCGATCTGGGCGGCGACCGAGTGGACGGTCTGGCGACTCGCCTTCCAACCGCGATTGGGGATGCCGTGGTTCATGCTGGCCGGCTGGCCAATCTACTTCCCACCGACGTTCTTCTGGTGGTGGTTCATCTACGATGCCTATGCGCCCTCCATCTTTGCCGAAGGTGCGGCTATCGCGGTCGGTGGCAGCCTCGTGTCCATCGCGGTTGCGATCAGCATGTCGCTCTGGCGATCACGGGAGGCGAAAGCCGCAGCCACCTACGGGTCCGCGCGCTGGGCCGAGCTGGGCGAGGTGCGCAAGGCGGGGCTGCTCGGTGCGGATGGCGTGGTCCTGGGACGCTTGGGAACGCGCTACCTGCGCCATGACGGACCCGAGCATGTGCTCTGCTTTGCGCCGACGCGGTCGGGCAAGGGCGTCGGTCTCGTGGTCCCTTCGCTTCTGACATGGCCGGGCTCGGCCATCGTTCACGACATCAAGGGCGAGAACTGGCAGCTCACGGCGGGATTCCGCGCGCGGCACGGCCGCATATTTCTGTTCGACCCGACCAACCCGAGTGCCTCAGCCTACAATCCGCTGCTCGAGGTCAGGCGAGGGCCCTCCGAGGTGCGTGACGTCCAGAATGTCGCCGACGTGCTGGTGGACCCCGAGGGATCCCTCGACAAGCGCAATCATTGGGAAAAGACCAGCCATTCGCTTCTGGTCGGTGCCATCCTGCACGTTCTCTATGCCGAGCCCGACAAGACCTTGGCCGGCGTTGCCGCGTTCCTCTCCGACCCCCGGCGCACGATCGAGGCGACGTTGATGGCGATGATGGCGACGCATCATCTGGGCGCAGCCGGGCCGCACCCGGTGGTGGCATCGACAGCGCGCGAGCTTCTGAACAAATCCGAGAATGAGCGCTCGGGCGTCCTTTCAACGGCGATGTCATTCCTCGGTCTTTACCGGGATCCGGTGGTGGCTGCTGTCACGGGGAGATGTGATTGGCACATTGCTGATCTGGTTGCAGGGGAGGAGCCCGCGACGCTGTATCTCGTCGTGCCGCCATCCGACATCTCACGTACGAAGCCGCTCATTCGTCTGGTTCTGAACCAGATCGGCCGGCGTCTGACCGAGGATCTCAAGGCAAAGCAGAGCCGTCATCGCGTCCTGATGATGCTGGACGAGTTTCCGGCGTTAGGCCGGCTCGACTTCTTCGAGTCCGCTCTCGCCTTCATGGCTGGGTACGGCATCAAGAGCTTCCTGATTGCGCAATCGCTCAATCAGATCGAGAAGGCCTATGGGCAGAACAATGCCATTCTGGACAACTGCCATGTCCGCGTCAGCTTCGCGACCAACGACGAGCGAACCGCCAAGCGCGTCTCGGACGCGCTCGGCACCGCCACCGAAATGCGGGCCGTGAAGAATTATGCCGGGCATCGCCTGGCGCCATGGTTGGGTCACCTCATGGTGTCGCGCCAGGAGACGCCGCGTCCGCTCCTGACGCCGGGCGAGGTGATGCAACTGCCGGCGGCTGATGAGATCGTGATGGTCGCCGGCGCACCACCGATCCGCGCCAGGAAGGTGCGATATTTCGAGGATGAGAGACTGGTCTCGCGCATCCTGCCGCCGCCGGACATCTCCAGGACCAGAGCGTCTGTGGGGGCGGATGACTGGTCATCGCTTGCGCCCCTTACGCCCGTGCTCGCCGGATCCCGGCTGACGGTGCCCACCGAGACAAGGGACGAGCAGGCCAACGGCGGCTTGCGACGCGAGCCGGAGCTGCCGCCGCACGAAGCGATCGCGAGCGAAACCACGAGCGTAGATCCGGCGGACGAGTTTTCTGTCGTGTTCGATGACGATGATGGGACGCCGCAGCTGGTCGGCTCACGCGATGCGAGCACGACGGGGATTGCGCGTCAGGCCGCGCTCGACCCGCGCGACGACATGGGCTTGTGAGGATGAACCAATGCGGGATCGAATGAATGTCTACTTCCCGCCGGAGCTGCTGCGGCAGATCGTAGAGCTCGCCGATCGCAGGAAGCTTTCGCGCTCGGCCATCGTCGAGGCGGCGGTTCAGTCGTTCCTGTCGCCGGATGCGGCTGATCGGCGCGAGGCGGCGCTGACACGCCGGCTCGACAGGCTGTCACGGCAGATACAGCGGCTCGAGCGTGATGTCGGCATCCTTGCCGAGACGCACGCGTTGTTCGTTCGCTTCTGGCTGACGGTGACGCCCCCGCTGCCGTCCGAAGCGCAGGCCACAGCGCAGGTCAAGGGACGCGAGCGTTTCGAAGGCTTTGTGGAGGCGCTCGGCCGCCGGCTGCAGAAGGGGCAGAGCTTCCTGCGCGAAATCCCGGAGGATTTCGTCAGACCACCGTCGAGCGAGCCCGGCTCCTGACGCGGAGGAAGCGTCGATCGGGACCGTTCCAGCGCGCGGGTTGAGCTCGGCATCTACGCCAGAGTTTCTTTCCACCCGCCAGGCTTCGAACGTTCGAATCTTGCGCGTGCCAAGCCAGGCAAGCTGACCTAATCGACGGACCAGATGAGGTCCGAACGATGAAGAAAAAACTCACTTTGCAGCTATCCAGCGAGATTCTCACCCGCCTTGCCGGCGCAGCCGAGGAAAGATGCGTGAATCGCACGATCGTCGTGGAAAAGGCGCTCGAACGGTTTCTGGCCCAGCCGCTGGACGGACCAATGCCGGCGCAAGATCGCCTGCAGGGCCTGGAACAGCAGCTGCAGACGATTCAGCGCGACATCGCGGCCCTCAATGAGACGGTCGCCCTTCATGCACGCTACCATCTGGCGTTGACGTCGCTGGCGGATCAGGAGAGCACGGGCGCAGCAAGGGGCGGCGATCGTGATTTCGACCAGGCGATGCGGATTGGCGCGATCCAACAGCTGCAGCGTGACTTGTCGGAAAGGCAGCGACAGACGCGGCCCGACGGCGCTGCGCGAGCCAGTCAAGTGAGCCAGCCATCTCCGGCTCAACTTCGCCGTGCCGAGCCTCCAATCGCCGAGGTGTCCTGGGGCGTGCCTGCCGCCGGGGAGGGCGGCGAGGATCCCTTTCGCCTCCCGGCTCAATCAAGCCGTTGAGCGATCCCGCGAGCACGCAGATCACGGCAGTTCGTTGTCGGCCTATGCGTTCGGCCGAAAGGGCACCCAAGCCGGAGACCAAGGCCATCCCGAGATCGCAGGCTGGCGGCTCGCCGCCCTGGTGTTTCTGCCCTTCGCAATGGGCTATTTCCTGTCCTATCTGTTTCGCACCATCAATGGACTCGTCTCTGCCAGTCTTGCCTCAGAGCTCGGGTTGAACGCGGCCGATCTTGGTCTGATCACGGCGGCCTACTTCCTGGTCCTTGCGGCTGCCCAGATCCCGGTCGGCATGATGCTCGACCGCTATGGCCCGCGCCGGGTTCAGAGCGCGCTTCTTGTCGTCGCGGCCTTTGGCGCGGAGGCCTTCGCAAGGTCGTCGGGGCCGCTCTCGCTGCTCCTCTCACGCGCTCTGATCGGGCTCGGGGTCGCTGCGGCTCTGACGGCGGGCCTGAAGGCCATTGTTCTGTGGTTTCCGCGCGAGCGGGTGGCATTGGTCAATGGGTACATGGTCATGCTCGGGGCGCTTGGTGCAGTCAGCGCGACGCTGCCCGCCGAAGCGATCCTGGTGAAGACCGGATGGCGCGGCCTGTTTGACATTCTGGCGATCGCGACAGCTGCAGCGGCGATCCTGATCTATTGCCTGGTGCCGGAGCGCGAAACGCAGGGCTCGTCCGCGTCGGAAGCAGGTGGCTTGCGGAGCATTCTTCGCGACGTCCGGTTCTGGAGGGTCGCGCCGCTATCCGGTGCCTGCATCGGATCGGCGTGGTCGCTCCAGGGCTTATGGGCATCGGCGTGGCTGGCCGACGTGGAGGGCATGACCCGCGCCCAAGTCGTGACAGCGCTGTGTCTGACCGCCCTGATGCTCAGCGTCGGTGCGTGGATGCTCGGTGCGCTGGCCAACTGGACACAACGTAGGGGATTGGGTCCAGAGCATTTGCTGGCTTTGATCGCAGTGCTCTCCATGGCGGCGCAGCTGGCCCTGGTATGGCGGCTGCCATTGCCGGCGATCGCGCCATGGCTGATCATCGCGATCGTCGGCGCCGCCACCGTGCTCAGCTTTGCGATCATCTCGGACTATTACCCAAAGGAATTGGCTGGCCGCGCCAACGGGGCCTTGAACGTGGTGCATTTCGGGTGGGGGTTTCTGGCCCAGTACGGGATCGGTGTCTTGCTGGCCCAATGGCCGCAATCCAATGGGCACTATCCTGTCGTCGCCTATCAGGTTGCCTTCGGAGTGAACCTCGCGCTGCAGGCAGCAGCACTGATTTGGTTTGCCGCTCCACGAGAGCAGAGGCCGCGATCATCGGAGGCGAGCAGCGGGACCGAATTTGTCATGGCCGACCTCGCCGCGACCTCAAGCGATCGCCCGGCTCTCTCCCGCGAGCCGCCAAGCCATGCCAGATGGTGAGCCGACGCCGCGGCGCCGGTGGCGACCTTCGCCTTCGCTAGAGCAGTGTTCGCCGTCGCTCTCGGCCGCGAGGGGGCGGTGCTGCGGGCCCACGACCCGCGCTCTGAAAGCTGCTGCCCCGCCTTGGTGATCTGCTTGTCCCGCCCGAAAGAGCCCTCCTGTCTCTACGCTTTTCTGCGCCAGGCCACACCCGAAGCTCCGTTGGTCTTGCTGCTGCAGGAGGTCTGCATCTTTGATCATCACAAGCGTTGCTGACCGCGCTTCAATGATCGGAGATGAGAGTGACCGGCTTCGTCCAGACACAGCGCATCACGCGTGGCGCCCGCATGCTGCGGACGGCATTGGGGCCTGCCATCGCGCGTCATCTCGACGATCGATCCGTCGTGGAGATCATGCTCAATCCGGATGGCCGGCTCTGGGTCGATCGGCTCGCGTCTGGCTTGGCCGATACCGGTGAGAGCCTCGCTGCCGGTGATGGCGAGCGCGTCGTCCGGCTGGTCGCGCACCACGTCGGGCTCGAGGTCCACGCGGGCTCTCCGCGCGTGTCGGCGGAGCTGCCGACGACGGGCGAACGTTTCGAAGGCCTGCTGCCGCCGCTCGTTGCAGCCCCGACATTCGCCATCCGCAAGCCGGCCATCGCCGTCTTCACGCTCGACGACTACGTGGCTTGCGGGATTGCGACCGCAGAACAGGCCGGCGCGTTGCGGCGGGCTGTTGCCAACCGCTGCAACATTCTGGTGGCCGGCGGCACCTCGACCGGCAAGACCACGCTGGTCAATGCCTTGCTGGCTGAAGTGGCGATGACCGGCGATCGCATCGTACTGATCGAGGATACGCTCGAGCTGCAATGCTCGACGCCCAACCTCGTGACGCTTCGAACCAAGCAGGGTGTCGCGTCGCTTTCGGATCTGGTGCGCGCCGCGCTTCGGCTGCGCCCAGATCGCATTCCGATCGGCGAGGTCCGCGGGCCCGAGGCGCTCGATCTCGTCAAGGCCTGGGGCACCGGCCATCCCGGCGGCATCGGCACCATTCATGCCGGGTCCGCGCTCGGCACCCTCCGGCGGCTGGAGCAGCTGATTCAGGAGGCCGTCGTGAGCGTCCCACGTGCTCTGATTGCCGAGACGATCAACGTGATCGCCGTTCTCGCCGGGCGCGGCTCGCAGCGGCGGCTCGGCGAGCTCGTGCGTGTCGAGGGGCTCTCACCTTGCGGAGACTACATCCTCGTTCCTTTGGGAAATCAGCGATGAAGGCGCGACTGTCCTGCTGGTCCGTCGCCACGATTGCGATTGCTGCAGCCGCAGTGCTCGTGGCGGTGGCGCCGGCGCATGCGGCGGGCTCGAACATGCCTTGGGAGCAGCCGCTCAACAAGATCCTGCTTTCGGTCGAGGGACCGGTCGCCAAGATCATCGCGGTGATCATCATCATCACGACGGGTCTGTCACTGGGGTTTGGCGAAACCTCCGGTGGCTTCCGGCGGCTCATCCAGATCGTCTTCGGTCTCTCCATCGCCTTTGCCGCCTCGAGCTTCTTCCTGTCGTTCTTCTCCTTCGGCGGCGGCGTGGTGTTCTGATGGATGGCGAGATCAAGGGCTTCAGCGCGCCTGTGCATCGCTCGCTGACCGAGCCCATTCTGCTCGGGGGCGCGCCGCGATCGGTCGCGATTGTCAACGGCACCGTGTCGGCGGCGCTCGGCCTCGGTTTGCGGCTCTGGTTCGTCGGCCTGCTGCTCTGGTTCGTCTGCCACATGGTCGCGGTCTGGGCGACACGGCGCGATCCATCCTTTGTCGAGGTCGTGCGCCGCCACCTGCGGATTCCCAATCATCTCAGCCAGTGAGGCTCCCATGTTCAATTTGGCCGAATACCGCCGCACCAATATCCGGCTTGGGGACTTCCTGCCCTGGGCGGCGCTGGTGGACGAGGGCGTCGTTCTCAATAAGGACGGCTCGCTGCAGCGAACGGCGCGTTTTCGCGGTCCTGACCTGGAGAGCTCGGTCGCATCCGAGCTCACGGCAGTCGCCTTCCGTCTCAACAACGCTTTGCGGCGCCTGGGGTCGGGCTGGGCGATCTTCGTCGAGGCGCAGCGGCATTCGGCCGGAGCCTACCCAACTTGCGTGTTTCCGGATGCCGCGTCCGCCCTGGTCGATGCCGAGAGAAAGGCACAGTTCGAGGAGCAGGCGGCGCACTACGAGTCGAGCTATTATTTGACGTTTCTGTACCTGCCGCCGCGAGAAGACGTCGCCCGTTCCGAACGCGTGCTCTATGAAGGCGCGCCGCAGCCGGAGGGCTCGCGCGGCCGCGACATCCTGCGCAGCTTTGTCGATCGCACCGACCGCATTCTGCAGCTCGTCGGCGGCTTCATGCCGGAATGCGGCTGGCTCGGCGACGACGCCGTGCTGAGCTATCTGCACTCGACCGTCTCGACCAAGCGCCAGCGGGTCCGCGTCCCTGAAATCCCCATGCATCTGGATGGGCTGCTCGCCGACCAACCGCTGACCTGCGGCCTCGCGCCGATGTTGGGGGCGGTCAATCTCCGCGTGCTCACCATCATCGGCTTTCCCTCGGCAACGACGCCAGGAGTGCTGGACGAATTGAACGGGCTTGCGTTTGCCTACCGCTGGTCGACCCGCGCCATCATGCTCGACAAGCAGGATGCCGTGAAGCTCGTGACACGGATCCGCCGGCAGTGGTTTGCCAAGCGCAAATCTCTGGCGGCGATCCTCAAGGAGGTCGTGACCAACGAGGCGGCAAGCCTTGTTGACAGCGACGCCCACAACAAGACCGCTGACGCCGATGCGGCGCTGCAGGATCTCGGCTCCGATGAGATCAGCCAGGCCTATGTCACCGCGACCGTGACGGTGTGGGATCCTGATCCGGCGAGAGCTGACGAGAAGCTGCGCCTGGTGGAGAAGGTGATCCAAGGGCGCGATTTCACCTGCATGACGGAGACTGTGAATGCGGTTGAGGCCTGGCTCGGCAGCCTTCCGGGGCACGTCTATGCCAATGTGCGCCAGCCGCCGCTGTCGACGCTGAACCTTGCGCATCTCGTCCCGCTCTCGGCGGTCTGGGCAGGCGAGGTGCGTGACCATCATCTGAGGGCGCCTGCGCTGCTGTTCGGCCGCACCGAGGGCGCGACGCCATTCCGGTTCTCGCTCCATGTCGGCGATGTCGGCCACACGCTGGTGGTCGGACCGACCGGAGCCGGCAAATCGGTGCTGCTGGCGCTGATGGCGCTGCAGTTCCGCCGCTATCCGAATGCGCAGATCCTTGCGTTCGATTTCGGCGGCTCCCTGCGGGCCGCCGCGCTTGCCATGGAAGGTGACTGGCATGATCTCGGTGGAGCGCTGTCGGCCGATAGCGAGACCTCGATCGCGCTGCAGCCGCTTGCAGGCATCGGTGATGTGATGGAGCGCGCCTGGGCGGCGGATTGGATCGCTGGCCTGCTGGCTCGCGAGAAGATCGTGGTGACGCCGGACGCCAAGGAGCATCTCTGGTCGGCGCTGACCTCGCTGGCTTCCGCGCCAGCTTCTGAGCGGACTCTGACCGGCCTGTCGGTGTTGCTGCAGTCGAACAGCTTGAAACGGGCCCTCAAGCCGTATTGCCTCGATGGCGCTCACGGACGACTGCTGGATGCCGATCATGAGCTCGTCGGCGATCGGGCGGTGCAGGTGTTTGAGACCGAAGGGTTGATCGGGACCGCTGCAGCTCCGGCTGTCCTCGCTTATCTGTTCCACAAGATCGCCCTGCAGCTCGACGGCCGCCCGACACTTCTGATCGTCGATGAAGGGTGGCTGGCGCTGGACGACGCCGACTTCGCGGGCCAGCTCAGGGAGTGGCTGAAGACCCTGCGCAAGAAGAACGCCTCCGTCGTTTTCGCGACCCAGTCGCTATCCGACATCGACGGCTCGCCGATCGCACCCGCCATCATCGAGAGCTGCCCGAGCCGCATCCTGCTGCCGAACGAGCGGGCGCTCGAGCCACAGATCATGGGCATCTATCGTCGCTTCGGTCTCAATGATCGTCAGATCGAGCTCGTCAGCCGTGCGGCCCCCAAGCGCGACTATTACTGCCAGTCGCGCCGCGGCAACCGCATGTTCGAGCTCGGTCTCGGCGAGGTCGCGCTCGCCTTTGCCGCGGCGTCGTCCAAAGCCGATCAGGCCGCGATCTCGGACGTTCTGAAGTCCGCCGGCAGGGACGGCTTTGCGGCAGCGTGGTTGCGGCACCTCAAGCTTGGCTGGGCAGCCGACCTCATCCCCGGCCTGGACAATCTGGAGACGCGGCAATGATCTCTGGCAAGCGATGGGCAGCGTCGTTGGCGCTGGCGCTGCTGGTTCTGACCTCGGCGGGTCCGGTGCGGGCCCAGCTCGTCGTCTTCGACCCCAACAATTATGCTCAGAACGTGCTGACCGCAGCGCGCGAGCTGCAGCAGATCAACAATCAGATCCTGGCCCTGCAGAACCAGGCCGAGATGCTGATCAATCAGTCGCGCAACCTCGTCAGCCAGCCGTATTCATCATTGACGCAGCTGCAGCAATCAATCGAGCGGACCCGGGAACTGCTCAAGCAGGCTCAGCGCCTGGCCTACGACGTGCAGCAGATCGAGCAGGCGTTCAAGACGATCTACGCGCCGGCAGCCGCCGGCGCCAGCGCCGCTGACCTCGCAGACAGTGCGCGCTCACGCTGGCAGACGTCCGTGGCCGCTCTGCAGGATGCGCTCAAGCTTCAGGCAGGCGTGGTCGGCAATCTCGACACCATCAAGAGCCAGTCCGCCGCGCTGGTTGCCGCGAGCCAAGGAGCCGCCGGCGCCTTGGCTGTCAGGCAAGCCGGCAACCAGATCCTGGCGATGCAGGCGCAACAGCTTGCGGATCTGACGGCGGTCGTGGCCGCCCAGGGACGGGCCCAGAGCCTCACCATGGCGGAGGGCGCGGCGGCAAAGGATCAGGCACGCGAACAGCTTCGCCGCTTCCTGACGCAGGGTCAGGGCGACCAGCCCTCCAACGTACGAATGTTTCACTGATGATGAAGAGAGTTCTGGACCAAACCTGCGGATTCGCTGCTGCTGCGCGGCAGCTCATCGCTGAGATGGCCCGATGACAGGAACGGGGATCATCGATCAGTTCCTGGAGACCTTTACCCGGACCATCGACAGCGGCTTTGGTCTGGTGGGCGGTGAGGTCGGATATCTCGCAACCACGCTCGTCGCCATCGATGTCACGCTGGCTGCGCTGTTCTGGGCTTTCGGCGGCGAGGACGATGTCATCGCCCGGCTGGTGAAGAAGACCTTGTTTGTCGGCGTGTTCGCCTACCTGATCGGCAATTGGAACAGCCTCGCCCGCGTCGTCTTCGAGAGCTTCGCAGCACTTGGCCTGAAGGCGGCTGGCTCGGCGCTGTCGGCAGCGGACTTCCTGCGCCCGGGCAGGATCGCGCAAGTCGGTCTCGACACCGGGCGGCCACTGCTCCAGGCGATCTCGGGCCTCCTCGGCTATGTGAGCTTCTTCGAAAACTTCCTGCAGATTGCGATCCTGCTGTTTGCGTGGGTGGTCGTGCTGCTCGCCTTCTTCATTCTGGCCATTCAGCTCTTCGTCACCCTGATCGAGTTCAAGCTCACGGCGCTTGCTGGATTTGTGCTCATCCCGTTCGGTCTGTTCGGCAAGACCGCCTTCGCGGCCGAACGTGTGCTCGGCAATGTCATCTCCTCCGGTGTGAAGGTCTTGCTGCTCGCCCTGATCTCAGGAGCCGGCTCATCGCTGTTCGGGCAGTTGACCCAGGTGATGGCTGCCGATCCTCCAACGGTGGAGAGCGCCATGACCCTGGTCCTGGCGTCCCTGTCGCTGCTCGGCCTTGGATTGTTCGGGCCCGGGATCGCCAATGGTCTTGTCAGTGGCGGACCGCAGCTTGGAGCAGGGAGCGCGGTCGGAGCGTCGCTTGCAGCGGGCGGTCTCGTCGTTGCCGGCGCCGGCATGGCCGCTGGTGCAGCGGGGCTCGCAGGCGGCGCGATCTCTGGTGCGAGCCGTGCAGTCGCGCCGCTTGGCGCTGTGGCGTCCGGCGGAGGGCGCGTCGGTGGCGCTGCCGTCGAGGCCGCAGGAGCGAACGCGAGTCCCCTGCGTCCAAAGGCGAATGCCGAGGCCGGCGGCTCGGATCAGCCGGGTCAGGCCGACGGCCCTGGCTCTCCAATGTGGGCGCGGCGCATGAAGGCTGCGCGCGCCGTCCATCAGGGCGCATCTACAACGGCACAGGCCGTTCGCCATGCCGAGCACGGCGGGCAGGGAAGCGCGGTCGATCTCTCCGAGGGGAAATCCTGACATGTTCAAGCGATCATCTGTTCATTACGGCCGTACGCCCGAGCCGGTGACGCCCTATCAGAAGGCAGCACAGGTCTGGGATGAGCGCATCGGCTCTGCGCGCGTGCAGGCCAAGAACTGGCGGCTGATGGCGTTCGGCTGCCTCACACTCGCCGCAGGCCTCGCGTCCGCCCTGATCTGGCAGTCGGCCCGCGGTACGGTGACGCCCTGGGTGGTCGAGGTTGGCCATCTCGGCGAGGTCCAGCGGGTGGCGCCTGCGGTGGCTGACTACATGCCAACCGATCCGCAGGTCGCCTTCCATCTTGCCCGGTTCATCGAGGACGTGAGAGGTCTGCCAGCCGATGGCATCGTACTGCGCCAGAATTGGCTGCGCGCCTACGACTTCACGACCGATCGCGGCGCGGCTGCCCTGAATGACTATGCCCGCTCCAACGATCCTTTTAGCAAGCTCGGGAAGATCCAGGTCTCGGTCGAGGTCTCCAGTGTGATCCGCGCCTCGCCGGACAGCTTCCGGATCGCCTGGGTCGAGCGTCGCTACGAGAACGGCGCCTCGGTTGCGACCGAACGCTGGAGCGCGATCCTCACCCTCGTGCTCGCCATGCCGGACGATGCCGACCGCCTGCGCAAGAACCCGCTCGGCGTCTACGTCCAAGCCATCAACTGGTCGAAGGAGCTGTCGCAATGAGCAAGCCAATGGTCCGGAGGGCTGGAGGGCCAATGATGGCGGGGGCCGCCGTTCTGGTTCTGCTCTGCAGCTGCACAACGACCAATCTGCCGAAGATCACCTATGACAGCGAAGCACCACCCTTGCCGGCGCCGCCAGCCGCGCTGGATGGAAAGGTTCAGCCGCTTCATCTTCCGCCGCCCTGGAAAGTGTCCCTTGGTGGCAAGGCGGGAGCCCAGGAAGAAGCGGAGCCGCTCGACCGCGTCGAGATGGCCAATAGCGCGGCGCGGGTCGAACCGCGCAAGAAGGGCTACTTCAACGCGACGCAGATCTATGCCTACAGTCCCGGCGCGCTCTATCAGGTCTATGCGGCGCCCGGGCAGATCACCGACATCATGCTCGAGGAAGGTGAACAGCTCACAGGGTCGGGACCCGTGTCCGCCGGCGACACCGTGCGCTGGGTCGTCGGCGATACCGAGAGCGGTGCGGGCGAACGCCGCCGCGTTCACATCCTGGTCAAGCCGACGCGTGCCGCGATCGAAACCAATCTCATCGTCAACACCGACCGGCGGACCTATCTGCTCGAGCTGCGCGCTCGTGACAAGCCGTATATGCCCGCCGTGGCCTGGTACTATCCCCAGAATGCCGAGACGAGAGCGCGCCAGCTCGTCTTGAGGCCGGAGCTGCCCAATCCGGCGCTGCGACGCTTCCGCTATCGCATCGAGGGGGATGATCCGCCATGGAGGCCGGTCAACGCCTATGACGACGGTCGCAAGGTCTATATCGAGTTTGCCCCTGGCATCGTGCAGGGTGAATTGCCGCCCTTGTTCGTCATCGGGAGCGATGGTGCGCCCGAGATCGTCAACTACCGTGCCTTCCGCAACATCATGATCGTCGATCGGCTGTTTGCCGCAGCCGAGTTGCGCCTCGGCGGCGAGGAGCAGCGCAAGGTCAGGATCGTCAGAACCGATGGAGCCTCAGGGTGAAAAACGAGGAGGATGAGGCTTCTGCGTCTCAGGCTCCGTCTGCAGCCGAGAAGGCTGAGCGGCGCACGAAAAGAATGCGCCTGAACGGAGATCTTCCCCCCGTCACGCGGCTGTCGCGCAATGTCCTGGCCGGCGGCAGCGCAGTGGCGCTCCTGTTGATGGGAGGCGCCGTCGTCTGGACATTGCAGACCAACAGGCCGAGCAAGTCGGGCCCATCCGAGCTCTACAGCACCGATCATCACGACATCGCGGACGGGGTTTCGGCCCTGCCGCGTGACTACGCCAGTCTTCCCAAGAACCTCCCGACAAACGTCCCAGTGATCGGACCGCCGCTGCCCGGGGATCTCGGCAAGGCGATTGTCGCTGCGCAGGGCCAGGCACTTGCGGTCACCCCCGATCAGGAGCAGCTCCGCCATGAGCAGGAGCGGGACGCCGCTCGCTTGAGCCGCCTGTTCGCGACGGTCAATGTTCGTGGCACCGAGGCCGCGGCGAGCGGGCCTCAGACCAGCGAACGCGGGGGCGCGATGTCCAGTCCCGACGACGCGTTCACCCAGAATGGCCAGGACCGCAAGCTCGCCTTCGTCAATGCCGCGGTCGATCGCCGGACCACGAGTCCCGACCGTGTCAGCCGGCCGGCCTCCCCCTATGTGGTTCAGGCCGGGACCGTCATTGCGGGGGCTCTGATCACGGGCATTCGCTCCGATCTGCCGGGACAGATCACCGCTCAGGTGACGGAGAACGTCTTCGATTCCCCGTCAGGCCGCTTCCTGCTTGTCCCGCAGGGAGCACGGCTGATCGGGATATACGATAGCCAGGTGACGGCCGGGCAATCGCGCGTGCTCCTGGTCTGGACCAGGCTGATCATGCCCAATGGCCGGTCGATCGTCCTGGAACGGCAGCAGGGCGCCGACGCTGCCGGTTATTCGGGCCTCTCGGACGAGGTCGATAACCACTTCAGGCAGCTGGTTGGCGCAGCGCTGCTCTCGACGCTGCTCTCGATGGGCAGCGAGGTCAATGCGGGCACCAATCAAAATACGAACAATGCCGCGATCATCCAGGCGCTCCGCCAGGGCTTCGGCAGCTCCATGAGCCGCACAGGTCAGCAGCTGGTTGGTCAGCAGATGAACGTCCAGCCGACTCTGACAGTGAGGCCGGGCTTTTCGGTCCGCGTGATCGTCAATCGTGATCTCGTGCTCGAGCCGTATCAGGGGTAGCAGTCATGGCGAAGCTGAAGATCTCGGAACTTCCCGATGAGAAGCCGGTCAAGATCACGGTCGAACTGTCAGCGAACGTGTTTCGCGATCTGCAGGCCTACGCCGAAGCTGTCGGCCGCCATTCGGACCAGCCGGCCAATGATCTTGGTCGCCTGGCCTCGGCCATGGTGGCACGTTTCATGGCGACTGATCGGGCGTTTGCCAAGTCGAAGCGAGCACCCGCCATCAAGGCCAGATAGACCCGGAGCCGCGCATCGCGTCGGCTTGCTCCGCAATGCATACAAACCAGGACCGCCTGGCGCTCAAAGTTGATACATTCGGCGTTCCTGAAGCAGGAAGCTTGTGAGCGCCAAATCCAGCGTGGCGGGCTTTCTTGAGCGAAGGAGCCGACGCGTTGATCGCCACCGATTGCGGTGATGCCGCATCTTCTTCAGAGACCGTCAATCGCGCTTAGGCCCAAAGCCTGATGCAAGCGCTGATCGGCCCTCGCTGGCGGGCCCTACGGCGGCAAGATGGTCAAAGGTTCGGGATCGCGCTCATCCAGCCTCCAAGAGCCCTTCCAACTCCGGGCCGCAGGCCAGTCCTTTGGGCTCCGATGGAGCATCCTCTGCCAAGCGCGGGGACAGTGCTGATGCGGCAGGTCCAGGAGAAGGGCTCTCATGCAGCGCCTTCTGAAGGCCGGTATGCTGGCGAACCAATTCCAGCACGGCTGATGATACCCCGATATAGGCTGCCCCTATGTCATGCCCCGGAAACGGCAGCTTCGCTCCCAGTGGCCTCACCGGGCAGCCATGGGCAGCGATGACATTCTTGAAGATCCAGCTGGGCATGACGCCAAGATAGGACGAGATGCCGTTGGCGAGGCCGAATTCCTGACAGGCCTGTATGAGCTGCCCGATCACTCGGCGCCGTCCGCCGGCGCTCAGCGCACGATCGCAGCCGAACCGCGATGCTTCCCAGATTTCGTCCGAATGCGGCAGCAAGCCTTCAACCAGGTTGGGCCACAAGGACTTGACCATGTAGGGGCGTGTGGTCGGAATCAGCCGTGCAGTTCCAAGCGCCTGATCTTGCTCGTCCACGACCAGGATGTAGGTGGCTGCCGGTGTGTCGAACTCATCATATTCCATGCCCTTATAATGAGGCACGGACCAGCCCTGGCGCTCGACGAACATCCGGTACCGCAACCGATGATGCGAAATCCAGGCTTCGCCGTATCGATGGACGGTTTCCCACCTGATCAAAAGGGTACGCATGAGCATCTTCCAATGTGCCACGTGACGGGAAGATGCAGACTAATCGGCACAGCGTCAGCGAGGCAGCTACCCAGTCGAGTAGTTCATGCGTCTATGGAGCGGCTGCAGTCCTACCGGCTGCTCAGAGGAAGACAACTGTCAGACATCGCCCCAATATCACCTACAATCTGGCGCAATTATGAGTTGTATTGGGGTGTAGTTCTTGGCTTTTGCAAGGCTCGTCCAGGCCCGTTTGAACGGGTCCAGTGTGGGATGGCCGCGAGGCCTGACTTGCGCGTGCTGCGTGGCGGGAAGAATGTCCCTAGTGCGCATGATCCGATCGAAACTTAAGCCGGCAATCTCATGCATGCTGACACAAGCGCCGAGGAGCGCTTATCAAACAGGCACTTTGCTGCGCGATCTGGTTGCCTGAGTCGGCAAGACCGTCAGGGCCGCCGCTTCCGGAGGAGGGCGATGTTGATGACATCGCGACTTCTGAAAAGATCAATCGAATATGATCGTCAATTGCACGATGAAGCGTATCATGGTACGGTCTACCTCAGGTTGGGTCGGGGTTTGGACAATCGAGCGCCTGCTTCTCGCCTTGATAGAGGCAGACGAGGGGGCAAGGACGGACCGTCGGCAATCGGGACATTCAGACGGATTCGTTTTCACGATTACATCTGGGCCGAAGTTTGCGCAGCTTTGTCTGCCGTGAGGTAGCAATGGACCTCTTCAGCTTCATCGATTGTGCAAACCGCACGCAGTCGCTGTCCGACCTCTTCGATCTTCTCGTCGGTTCTGCAGCCGATGAGGGGTTCGGCCAAGTGGCTTATGGCGCCCTGAACTATGAAGAGACGGTACGGCTGCCAGAGCATCCTATGCCGGCCGTCGCTCTCAACTTTCCGCTCGATTGGCGAGAGCACTATTTCGAGCGCAAGTATCACGAGATCGATCCGGTCGTCAGGCGAACCCCGTTTCATAGCAGTCCATTCATGTGGGATCAGCTGCTCGAGCAGAAGCAGCTGCAGGACGGTGAGCGGTTGGTCCTTCGTGAGAGCCGCGAAGCCGGTCTCAAGCACGGGGTGAGCGTGCCGCTGTTTGGGCCGTCGGGGCGCATCTCCGTTCTATCCTTTGCATCCAGCTTCGACGATGCCGAGCCGATCCGGCACATGAAGCATCTTCACGCCTTGGCGTGTCAGTTCCATGTTGCTTTTGGCGAGCTTGCCCAGCCAGCGATGGGTAAGAAGGCGATTGGGCTCTCGCAGCGCGAACGCGAATGCCTGAAGTGGACCGCAGAGGGCAAATCCTCCTGGGATATCGGAATCATCCTCAAGATCAGCGAAAACACGATCAATTTTCACCTCAAGAAGGCGATGAGAAAGCTTGGCACGAACAGCCGGACGGTCGCCGTCGTGAGGGCAATAAGGCTTGGTCTCATTGAGATCCCTGGATTATCCGGCTCATCCGTGTCGGCGTGGACCGATACGCCACCGACTGAAGCCGACGCCGCCCAACCGTTGCCGCTTTGACACTCACGAAGAAGCGCCGGTCCTGCGCGGCGCGCAATTGGCGAAACGGCGCGATGGTCGCGCGCAATCGCTAGCTTTGAGATCGATCGCTTCCGTAAGCCAACCACGGCGCGTTCTCCGCCGATGCGCGCGGCGGTGTGGCCGCACTCGGTTCCGCGTGCCGCCTGTGACGGAGCTATGCTCACGCTCTCGTGCGGGCCGTTCCGGATGGAGGCGGCGCGCTCCGGGTAGACGATTCGCCGGGTCTGCAGTCACTGCCGCCGCCTGGATCCTGGTACTCGAACTTTTCCTGCCGCGGTTGAGCTTCGCCGTTAGCCCATAACGCCCAAGAATAGGTCTCCTTGATTTCGGACTTTGACAGAGACGCGGGACTCTTCCAGCCTGACGCGTGGGCAACGGGCGAGGCACCGGATGAAGTACGTCTCTACGAAGTACGTCTCTATTTTGGCTTTCTGCATCGCCGTCACGGTGAATGCGACCGGTGATGTGTCTGCAGCGAAAGCCCCGGGGACCACCCTGCAAATCGGGGCCGGTGGATCAGACATTACCACGCTTGACCCCCATCGTGCGACGACCAGCACCGACAAGCCGCTGATCGGCCTGATGTTCAACGGCCTGGTTCGATTCAAGCCAGGGAGCGCGGACCCCAAGGATCTCGAACCCGATCTCGCCGAGCGGTGGGAAACGTCTCCAGACGGACGAGTCTGGACCTTCTTCCTCCGGAAGGGCGTCAAGTTTCACGGCGACTGGGGCAACCTCACCGCAGATGATGTCGTCTACTCGCTGACACGTGCCGCAGACCCCAGCCGATCGAGTTTCGCTGCAGACTTCTCCGCGGTGGATAGCATCGCCAAGGTAGACGGGTCCACCGTTCGCATTGCCCTGAAGTATCCAGATCCGAATTTCCTCGGCCGCTTGTCCAACTATCACGGTGGAAACATTGTCTGCAAAAGAGCAGTGGAGGAGCTCGGAGACAAGTTTGCCTCCAACCCCGTTGGTACGGGTCCGTTTGCGTTTTCAGAGCATGAAACGCAGCGGCATGTGAAGCTGGTCGCAAACGAGGGCTATTTCCGCGGCCGGCCGCAGATCAGCAATATCATGTACCGCACGATCCCCTCCGACAGCGCCCGCGAGCTCGCCTTTGCGTCTGGAGAGCTCGACGTCATCCAAGGCCGGCGCGAGCAACGCTGGGTCGATATGACCCGCCAGCGCGGCAACATGGTCGTTGATGTCTTCCGTCCAGGAGAGTTTCGAACGCTTCACATCAACAACAGTATTCCGCAGCTCGATGACCTGAAGGTCCGACAGGCAATCGCCGCTGCGGTCAATCTCGACGATCTCGTGCAGTTTGTCGGTAAGAGCGTGAGTCTGAAAGGCTGCTCGGTCGTGCCCCCGGGCTACATCGGAGAGGATTGTTCATCTGGGGCTTATGCTTACGATCCGGTGAAGGCCAAGGCGCTTCTGGCCGAAGCGGGCTACCCAAATGGCCTGACGCTCAAGGTCGTGGTGTCCAATATCTCGGCTATCCTGCCGACAATGGAAATTATTCAGCGCCAGCTCGCAAAGGCCGGTATCAAGCTGGATATGAGCGTTGTCGATCACGCCACCTATCAGAGCCAAATTCGCGGCAATGCCAGTGCTCTGGTGTTTTATGGCGCCGCCAGATTTCCGGTCGCCGACACTTATCTGACCGAGTTCTATCACTCGAGCTCGAGCATTGGAAAGCCGACGGCGGTTGCAAATTTCTCCCATTGCGACGTTGCGGACGCCGACATACAGGCGGCGCGGGTGGAAGGCAGTGTGGAGCGGCAGCAGGAGCTGTGGAAGGAGGCTCAGCGCAAGATCCACGACGCCGTCTGTTCTGTTCCGCTGTTCGAGCTTCAGCAGGTCTGGGGGCACAGCAAGCGTGTCAACTACGGCTATGAGCTCAAAGGAGCCATGAATCTCGCTCCGCCGATCACCGAGGCGACGACGCTTATGCCGCGCTGAGCGACTCCTGGGAAAGCCGTGCGGCCGTCGTGCGCGCCTGCTGCAGGAAGGCGTCGACCAGACTTGCATTGCGGCTGTCGCGCATTCGACAGAGCTGGAAGTCGTAAGACAAAGCGGGCTCGAAGCGTCTGATGGCCAGACGATCCTGAAGCCCGCTGAACATCAAAGGGTGCACCAGCGCGACGCCGAGGCCGGCTGCCACGAATTCGCACAGGGTCGGCGAGACATTGGCAACGAGCACGGTGTTGGGTCTGACGTTGTAGGCGTCGAACATCGTTGCAATGCACTGACCGGCCTGGCTCTCAGGGTCGAAAGACACGAAGGGAATGTTGTCGAGATCATCCGGCTCCACAACGTTCTTCATGGCGAGGGGATGATCGGTCGGCATGATGCAGACGAGCGGGTGCTGGGTCAGCGGTTCGGCGATCACATAGGGATTGTCGATCCGCGAGCTGACAAGGCCGACATCGAGCTTGCGTGTGACCAGCCAGTCCACGATCCATTCCGAGCTGCGTGACTTGACCGAGCAGAACACGTTGGGATGCTGCTGAAGGAAGCCCATCGTCGCCTGCTGGATGAACGAACGCGACAAAGCCGGCATGACGCCGACAAGAAGCTGCCCCTGCTCCTCGCGGCGGATGGCCTCGACGGCATTCTCCACCTGGCGGACACCTGAAAAAATCCGATCAATCTCCTTGTAAAGCCGCATGCCGCGTTCTGTCGGAGCAAGGCGCCCCTTGACGCGATCGAACAGGCTGAGCCGGGTATCCTCTTCGAGATGAGCGATCAGTTTGCTCATCGCGGGCTGGGAGATGTTGAGGATCAAAGCGGCTCGGCTGATCGAGCCGCTCTCGATCACCGCTTTGAACGCCTCAACCTGTCTGAGATTGATCTGACGAGCCATCCCATAACCCTGAAGAATACAGCCAGAGATTTTCGACTTTGACCAAATATCTCTTTTTGTCGTCATATTGGGCAAGAGGAAATCTGATGCATCCTGAGATAATAGTTATCGGTGCGGGCACGGTTGGTGCTGCGATCGCTTATGGGCTTGCGCGAAGACAACGCCGAGTACTCGTGCTCGACGGTGACGATCGCGACCATCGTGCGGCGCGGGCCAATTTCGGCCTTGTTTGGCTACAGGGCAAAGGCCAGAACATGCCCGCCTATCAGCAGCTGTCACGCCGTAGCGTCGACATGTGGTCCGACTTTGCGTCGGAACTCACTGATCTGGCCGCGTTGGATCTTCAGTATGAGCAGAATGGCGGTTTGGCGTTCTGCCTCGGAGATGACGCGTTCGAGAAGCGCCGCTTGGACCTTCAGCGGCTGCAGAACCAGCTCGGCGGAGCGGAGGCGGATTGGCGGATGCTCGATCGCGCTGAATTGGGCAAACTGCTTCCGAAGGTTCGATTGGGGCCCGACGTGGCCGGCGCCAGCTTCGGCCAGCGGGACGGGCATGCCAATCCGCTCCAGCTCCTTGCCGCTCTTCATGCCGGAATCCTGCGGCTGGGTGGGGATCTGCGCCGAAACGCTGCGGTGCGGCAGATCGTGCCCAGCGAGGCGGGCTTTACGGTGACGTTCGGAAACGAGACCGTCAGTGCGCCGCGCGTGCTGATCGCTGCGGGTCTCGGGTCTCAGGCGCTGGCGCGGCAAGTGGGTCTTGATATCCCGCTGCGGCCTCAACGCGGGCAGATCCTGGTGACCGAGCGCCTTGAACCATTTCTGCCTCTGCCGACGAGTGGCTTGCGTCAAACCCGGGAAGGCACTGTGATGATCGGTGCTACCCATGAGGAGACCGGTTTCGATAGTTCCGCGACCGCGATCGCGGCGGCAGATCTCAGTCGGCGGACGCTTCGCATCGTGCCGGGGCTTGCCGAGGCTAAATTGGTTCGGCAGTGGGCTGGGTTGCGCATCATGACCCCTGATGGGTGTCCCGTCTACGCCCAGTCCCAGAAGCACCGGGGAGCCTTCGTGGCGTTGTGCCATTCAGGCGTCACGCTTGCAGCTCTGCATTCCACCGTCTTGGCCGATGCCATCTCGGCCGGCCAGTTGCCGGATTCGCTCGATATCTTTCATCAGAGTCGCTTTGATGTTCCGAAAGCTGCATGAGCCCGCTGAGACCGTGACTGTCTATGTCGAAGGCAAACCTGTTACGGCGGAGCCCGGCGAAAGCTTGGCTGCTGTGCTGCTCCGGCAGGCTGTCGTCTGGTCGCGCCCCACGCCGGTCAAAGGGAGCGGGCGAGCTCCCTATTGTATGATCGGCGTCTGCTTCGACTGTCTCGCTCAGGTGGATGGAATCGCCTCGGTTCAGACCTGCATGACCCCGGTTCAGGACGGCATGAAGGTTGAGCGCCAGCAGCGTAAGCGGTGCTTGCCGTCATGAGCAACACCGATCTTCTCATCGTAGGGGCTGGCCCTGCTGGCATGACAGCGGCCACCACAGCCCGCGGCTATGGAATTGACGTCCTGGTTGTGGACGATCAAAGTTCGCCTGGCGGGCAGATCTGGCGCTCGGTCGAAACCCAAGCGGCGACCCCGAGGGGAGCCATCCTTGGAAGGGCTTATCAGGACGGAAAGGCTGCGACCGATGCATTCCGCGCCAGCGGCGCGCGGTACGAGCCTCGTACACAGCTTTGGCAGGTCGAACCTGGTTTTCGTGCCTTCGTGACCCATGATGGCAAAGCCCGGACGATCGAGGCGCGCGCCATCATCCTCGCAACCGGCGCCCAGGAGCGGCCTGCTCCCTTCCCAGGCTGGACACTGCCGGGAGTCCTCACGGTAGGTGCCGCTCAGGTCCTGTTGAAGACCGCCGGGCAGATCCCCTCCAAGCCAGTCTGGGTCGCTGGTTGTGGCCCGTTGCCGCTTCTCTACCTCGTTCAGTTGCTCAACGCCGGAGGTCAGATCGCCGGCTATCTGGACACGACACCGGCCGGGAGTCATTGGGCGGCGCTCCAGCATCTGCCGAAGGCCCTGCGTGCCAGTGGGGCGCTCCTCAAAGGACTCGCGTGGAAGGCCGTCCTTCGACGCCGGCGTGTGCCCGTCGTCCGTCATGTCGTCGACCTCGTGGCGCACGGATCGGACCGGATCGAATCCATCAGCTATCGAACGGCCGATGCAAAAGAGAAGACCGTTTCCGCGGATAATCTGTTTGTGCATGAAGGTGTCGTGCCGAACGTCCATGCACCGCTGGGGCTGGGCTGCGCGGTTGAATGGCGTGACGAGCAGGATTGCTACGTTCCGGTTCTCGATCAATGGGGTGAAACGACCAAAGCCGGTATCTTCATTGCCGGGGATGGCGCGGGTATTGCTGGTGCGAAGGCCGCGCAATGTCGTGGGGCGCTCGCAGCACACAGGCTGGCGGTCAAGCTCGGCTATGCGGGCGAGCAGGTCGTGCTCAAGGAAGCGTTGCGCGTTCAAAGGAGTTTGGCTCGCGAACTTGCCTTGCGGCCCTTTCTTGACACCATGTTCAGACCCCACGGCAGGATTTTTAGTCCGTCCGATGAGACTGTCATATGCCGCTGCGAGGAGGTCACGGCAGGAGAGATCCGGGCGATGGCGCAGATCGGCGGCTCCGGCCCGAACCAGATCAAGGCCTTCACGCGTGCAGGGATGGGCCCCTGCCAGGGGCGGCAATGCGGTTATAGCGTCACCCGCATCCTCGCGGAAATCCAGGATTGTCCCGCAAAGGAGGTCGGCTTCTATCGCGTCAGGCCCCCGCTCAAGCCCGTGACGCTTGGAGAGCTGGCCACACTCGATCAAAAGGAGGAGGTGTTGTGAGGCACTTTCCTTGTCTGGAGAGAAGAGTTCAGTCCGAACATTCTGGTTTCTGTTCGCGAATGTGCTGGGTGGTCCAATGATCAGCTTTGCCTTCAAGCGGCTGTTGCTGGCCATCCCCACCTTGCTGGTGATGCTGACAGCAATCTTCGTGCTGGTGCGTCTCGTTCCGGGTGATGCGGCATCCGTCATCCTTGGCGACCAGGCAACCGAAGCCTCGCTTCGCGCGATGCGAGCCCGGCTCGGGCTCGATCAGCCGATCCAGGTTCAATATCTTCACTTTCTCGGTGAGGTGCTCACCGGAAATCTCGGGCAATCGCTGAGCAGCGGCCGGACTGTCGTGCAGGAGGTCCTGCTGGTGTTGCCCTCCACGATCCAACTCACCTTGGCGGCCATCGTGATCGGAATCGTCCTGGGTCTGCCGCTCGGCATTCTCGCCGCGCTCGGCCGCAACAGCTGGATCGACTACGTCTCGCGGCTGGTCTCGTTGGTCGGGCTATCGTTCCCAGCGTTTGTGTCAGGCATTCTGTTGCTCATCGTATTCGCGATCCAGCTGGGATGGTTCCCCGTTCTCGCGTCCGATAGCACTGATCCGATCGAACGGTTACGAAGCCTTGCCTTGCCTGCGCTGAATCTCGGCTTGATCCTGATGGCCTATGTGGTGCGTGTCACGCGGTCATCCATGCTGGGAGTCCTTGGCGAGGACTACATCCGCACGGCGCGCGCGAAGGGAGTGACTCCCACGCGCCTCGTCATGCGACACGCTCTGCGCAATGGCCTCATTCCAGTGGTTACCGTTGTTGGCCTCTACTTCGGTACGTTGATCGGAAATTCGGTGCTCACGGAGATCATCTTCAACCGACCCGGCCTCGGCAAGCTGATCTTCGGGGCACTCAACGCTCGCGACTATACGCTGCTCGAGGGGCTGATGATCATCTTTGCCATCTGCGTCATCGTCGTGAACACGCTGACGGACATTACCTATGGGCTTATCGATCCGCGGGTGAAATACAAATGACGGTCGGGGTTGCATCGGTTGCAGTGTCGCAGCCTAGTCGATTGTGGCTGGCCTTCTCCAGAAATCCTCTGTTCTGGCTGGGTGCGCTGCTCCTCGCGCTCATCGTCGTCGTGGCGGTGCTCGCGCCGCTGATCGCACCTCATGACCCGCTGGAGCAGAATATCGTGGCCAGGCTCGAGCCGCCGTCGGCGGAGTTTCTGTTCGGAACGGACAATTACGGCCGAGATGTCCTGTCCCGTCTGATCTATGGAGCCCGCATCTCCCTGATGGTCGGCTTCGTCGCCATCCTGATTGCGATGACAATCGGCTGCACGATAGGAATCGTTGCGGGTTATGTCGGAGGAGCGCTGGATCAGCTCGTGATGGGAGTGCTCGATGTCATGCTCTCGTTTCCAGCGCTCCTGCTCGGCCTCATGATTGCGGCGATGCTCGGTGCCAGCCTTCAGAACCTGATCATTGCAATCGCAATCACGGAGATTGCGCCGTTTGCACGAGTTGCCCGGGCGCCAACGATTGCCTTGAAGCAGCAGGACTTCGTGATCGCGGGCCGAGCGCTTGGGTTCGGGCCCGTCCGGATCATGGGGGTTCATATTCTCCCCAATCTCATCTCGGATGTCGTGGTGATGAGTTCACTATGGATGGCTTCCGCGATTCGCACGGAAGCATCGCTGAGTTTCATCGGGCTGGGCGTTCCGCCACCGACACCGACCTGGGGCAGCATGATCCGCGAAGGGTTCGACAACATCCTCGACGCCTGGTGGCTCGCGGTCTTCCCGAGCCTTGCGATCTTGTTGACCGTGCTCGCCCTCAATCTCCTGGGAGACGCTCTGCGAGACGCCATCGATCCAAAGCTGCGGGGGGAATAGCAGGCATGACATCGTTTCCTAGGCCAGCTCTCGACCTACGCAATCTGCGGACCGAATTCCGAATCGGCGGCCATTGGTACCCCGCAGTACGAAACGTCTCGGTATCGCTGATGCCAAACGAGACGCTCGCGGTCGTCGGCGAGTCGGGCAGTGGCAAGAGCGTTACGGCCCTGTCCATCCTACGGCTGCTTCCGCATGCCGGTGCTCGCATCCAAGGCGGAGAGGTGTTGTTCGAGGGGCAAGATCTGGTGACCTTGTCCGAGCGGGACATGAGCGCGATCCGGGGCAATTCGATTGCGATGATCTTCCAGGAGCCGATGACGAGTCTCAATCCGACCATGACCGTGGGAGACCAGATCGCGGAGGCGATCCTCATTCATCGCGGAGGGTCGCGCATGGAGGCCAAGGCCGAGGCGCTTCGGCTCTTGGCGGAGGTCAAGATTCCATCGCCGAAGAGCCGTCTGGATGAGTATCCGCATCAATTTTCGGGAGGGATGCGCCAACGCGTCATGATTGCCATGGCACTTGCCTGCCATCCGAGGGTTCTTCTGGCCGACGAGCCGACGACGGCACTCGATGTGACGATCCAGGCGCAGGTGCTGACTCAACTCGAAGAGCTCAAACAGGCCTACGGAATGTCGATGCTGTTCATCACGCACAATCTTGGCGTGGTTGCGCAGATCGCCGACCGCGTTGCCGTGATGTATGCAGGCGAGATTGTCGAGCTTGCGACTGTCGACGCGCTGTTCGCAAAGCCAATGCATCCTTATACGGCGGCGTTGCTGCGCGCCATGCCGCGAGCTGACCGGGCCAGCGAGAGTCTGGAGCCGATCCCCGGCAGCGTTCCGGCCCTGTCTGCTGTTCCAGCAGGCTGCGCCTATGCGCCCCGCTGCCCGTTCAAGGACCGCAGCTGTACCGAACTGCACCCAGAGCTCGTATCATCAGGTGATCCCGGACATTTGGTGCGCTGTCCCGTCAGACCGGTCGGAGGAGTGCATTGATGACGACATCCCTGGGAAGCGGCGACTTTGTTGTACGTCATCTTTCGAAGACCTTCGTGAGAAACGGAGGTTCAGGCGCTAGACGCGTCCGGGCGGTCGATGATGTGTCCTTCCGCATTCCAAAGGGGGCTTCCCTTGGCCTCGTGGGCGAGTCCGGTTGTGGCAAGTCAACCGTCGCGCGTGCCATCCTGCGGCTCATTGAGCCCGATAGCGGATCAATCTTATTCGACGGCATCGATGTCCGCGCCGCCAAGGGGGCCACCTTGCGAGCGTTGCGGCGCCGGATGCAGATCGTGTTTCAGGATCCGTATTCTTCGCTCAATCCGCGCCGGACAATCCGCCAGACTCTGGAAGAACCCCTTCGTGTTCATCTGCGACTCTCGTCCAAGGACATCCGCGAGAAGGCAGAAGCCGCCATGCTCGAGGTCGGGTTGCCGCGAGAAGCACTGGAACGCTATCCGCACGAGTTCTCCGGCGGGCAGCGGCAACGGATCGGCATTGCACGGGCGCTGGTCTTGGATCCCGAACTGGTCGTCGCAGACGAGGCCGTTTCTGCTCTCGATGTGTCGGTCCAGGCGCAAATTCTTCGACTGCTGGAGGGGCTGCGCGAACGCCGCGGCCTGTCGTTCTTGTTCGTTTCACATGATCTCGGGGTGGTCCGCCATTTCTGCGACCGAGTCTCCGTCATGTATCTGGGGCGCATCATCGAAGAGGGGCCGACGGCAGATGTTCTTGACCGTCCGTTGCATCCTTACACTAGGCTTCTGCGCGACAGCTATCCCGTACCGGATCCAAGGGCACGCCGGCCTCTGGTCCAGATCGTGGGAGAGGTTCCTTCTGCAGCCAATCCGCCTCCGGGCTGTGGCTTTCATCCGCGTTGCGCGCGAGCGGAAGGTCTGTGTTCCGTCGAACAGCCGCAGTTGGAGACGTCGGGGGACGGCCGATTCCGGGCATGCTACTTCCCTGAAACAAGCGAGATCGCGTGGGGAAGCCTGCGCATCGGAGCGCGATGATCAAAGCCCCGCCAAAGAAGTTCATTGGCGAGTATGCCGTGATCGTAATCCGGTCGCCCAATTCCTTGGATTGAAGTGGACCGAGCGGAAGCTTCGCTGGAGGCGAGCGCCAGAGCCGCTCCCTGGTCAGCGGCGAGCGGGGTTTACCCGATCCGATCGGTGCAGCATTCGCGCGTTGCTGACCGGCTCAGGTCGGGGAAGGTAGGTCGCAGGTCCGTCCGGGGCGAAGTCGAGCGAATAGCCCAATCCTCGCACCGTACGGATATAGTTCGGCTCGCCACGTTCGCAAAGAGCCTTGCGAATGCGGCTGATATGAACATCGATCGAGCGAACGGCGTTCTCCTGAGTATGTGCTCGGATGCCGGATAGGATCTGCTCCCGAGAAAAGACCTTTCGGGGGCATTCGAGGAGCTGTTGCAAGATCCGATACTCGACGGGGCAGAGGCGAATGCAGCGCGCGCCTCGGGAGACGCGATGCGCGTCGGCCTCCATGACAATGTCGGCAAATCGAAGCACTTTGGGACTGGGACAAGTCGCTTCGCGCAGAAGACCATGCAGCCGGTCGATGAAGATGTCCGGAAGAAACGGCTTCAATATATAGCTTGTCCGATCCGTATGGACGCACGCCTCCTCGAGGTGAGGCGATACGCTTGCCATGATCAGCGTCGGGATATTCTGCGTTGCAGGGTCCCGTTGCAACTGTTCGAGCGCGAAGGCCACGCGATCCCCGCACGATACATCGTCCAGGGCGATCAAGCCGGGGCGCGCGGCGGTGGCGGAGGCGATCGCATCTGTCAGGGTGTCTGTCAGCATGCAGTCGAAGCCGTTGCTCTCGAGAATGTATTTGAGCAGGCTCGTGAATCCCTTGTCGCCGACCAGCAGGACGCGTGGTCTCGAAGGCACGGAGACGGAGCGTCCTCCGTCGCGGGCTGCAGGACCAGACATCTGGCCGCATCCCGCCGCGGGTTGGTCGGCCCCCGAATCCGGTGTCCAGCCGGTCGCGAATGCAAGGCTCTTGTCCTGATTTTTAGCTGAGTTTGCGACACCGCAGAACTCTTCTGCCCGCTCGTCACTGCCAGCTAGGATCGCCCTGTGCACCATTCCCATCTCCATCATGTGTCTGCATCGTCAGATGCAGTAGAGCAGCTTCCGGCGCGCGCGGAAGCTACCAAGCCGGATAGGGGGCCGGACGTGTACGGCTGCCGTCGGCAACCTTGGGACGGGTACGGATCCGTCAATGGTGATGCAATTCGGCATATGCGGTCGTCGCTGCGGGACACTAAGTCCGCACTCCGGACCGCGGACCTCTACCAGGGTTGGTAGTGGCAGTGTGTGGTCGGTCGCCCTATCTTTGCGGTGCAGGCTCTCCGTGCCGCAGCCGGTCGCAAGTCATCAAGCTTTGGCGCGTCCAGAAGGATCCATGATATGATTTTCGGAGAGGCGCAGATGGTCAGCCGCATCGGATTCATGCAGGGTGATCTGATGGAGCCGGCTGACAAGAGAGGACGAGGCTTTCTAACGGATTGCTGGCGCGAGGAATTCTCGGTTGCCCAAAAAGTCGGCTTCGAATTGATCGAGTGGAGGATTGGTGAAGAGCCGATCCTGATGAATCCTGTGATGTCTTCCACTGGACGAGATCAGATGCGGCAGCTTAGTCGCGAGTGCGACATCTGCATTCCATCGCTGTCCGCCGACTTCATGATGCAATCCCCCTTCTACAAGGTCACCGGCCGTGAGCATTGGGCGAGGCTCGATCTGCTCGGTGCCGTGATCGAGGCGTGTGCTGAGATAGGCATCAAGCTCCTGGTGGTGCCACTCGCGAACGGCGGGCAGCTTTCCTCCCGCGAGGCGGCGGCACTTCGATCCGGACTGGATCGGCTTGCGCCGCTCCTCGAGGCTTGCGGCGTCGTCCTCTCCCTTGAGTCTGATCTCGATCCGCCGCTCTTGGCATCGCTGATCGAACCATACCCGGCAGACCGGTTCGGCATTACATACACGGTTGGATGTCGACCTTCGACGAGCGCTGATGCGCATGAGGCCCTTGCCGCTTGCGGCAACCGGATCGTGAACGTCCACCTGAAGGACTGGAATCTGCACGTCAACCGCGCTTCGCCGTCTCGTCAGCGAACCAACCTCGCCGGCGCGCTCAATCAGCTGAGACTCGCAGGTTATCGGGGCGATCTTATTCTTCAATCGAACCCCGGTCACTGTCGAGCAGCATTGCTCGCCCAGTACGGTGCCATGGCTGCGACCTGGTGGAGCTTCGGTGGGCCGGATCATCTCAGTCTTGCTCCAGGGATGGTCGAGGCGAACGAGAACCTGCAGCAGCTGTCGCATACGCGGTGAGCTTGGAGCTCGACGCCACGCCGAGACGAATTCGCTGCAGGTTGTGACTTCGCACCTCTCTGCATGAATTGGTGCGTCCCAGAGCTCGCTTTGGACGAAGCAGGATCCTGGCGGTTGCCCTTGGCCGAGCGGAGGATGACGCCTCCGCGCGCGTGAGTCAGTCGTGCAAAGATAAAGGCGATCTATTGACTGCACAGGCAAGTCAATGCGCGCATCTTTGTGTTTCCTCGCCAGCCATTTATTAGTGTCCGAGGCGCGTACGTTAGCGAGATGCTTCCGTATGTTTACAGGATTATTATGTTGACCGGATCGCGCTGCTCCAAGAATACTTAAATCTACGTTAGGTTGCGTCATGGAGCAGCGACATGCAGACGTCGGTTTCGATCATTGGTGCCGGGAATTGCGGATGTGCGTTCGCGGCCGATCTTGCCAGTCGAGGAGCGAACGTACTGTTGTACGCGCATCCCGAACATCGCCGGCACGCGGAGACAATCGACCGCAACGGCTATCTGGAAGCAGGCCTCAAGATCGAGGGGCGCTTCCATCCGGATGTCAGCTCGGACATCGCCGACGTCGTCCGGTTCTCCAAGTTCATCATCATCACGGTCCCGTCATATGGCCATGAGGCCGTCCTGAGCGAGCTCGCAAAGTTCGACCTCAGCAAGCATGTCGTCATTTCGATCACGGGCAACTTCTTCGCTCTCATGGCGCGCAGACAGATCAATGCGCGGTACATCCTCGAAACCGCCACGGCGCCCTACGCCTCGAGAATGCAGGATGGCAAGGTGACGGTGATGGGCATCAAGAGCATCATGCCGATCGCAGCGATGCCGGTCGATGTCAGTGAAGCGTTGCGCGATGAGATTGGCGCGATCTTCCCGATGCCGCTGGAGTGGCGCAGCAATGTTCTCGAGATCGGCATGTCTTGCATTACCGGCGTGATTCATCCGACGCCGGCGCTGATGAACGCCGGATGGATCGAGACGCGAAGGGGCGACTTCTATTTCTATCGTGAAGGCATGTCGACGTCGGTCGCCCGCGTCATCGACGAAGTCGACAAGGAGAGAATGGCGATCGCCAGGGAATTTGGCTTCAAGCCGCAGCCTGTCGTGGCGATCATGAACAGCTACTACGACAGGGCCTTCACCAGTTTCGGCGAGTTCGCCAGAGAGACGGTCGAACACAACACGACCAAGATGGCCCCTCAGCACATGCGCGACAGGTTTATTGTGCAGGACGTTCCATACGTTCTGGTTCCCTGGTTCGAGCTCGGCGTCAAGGTCGGCCTCCATTCCACCGCGATCAAGTCGATCATCGATCTGGCCTCCATCGTCAACGAGACGGACTATCTGGAGACCGGCCGAAATCTGCGCAGGCTGGGACTGGATGCGGCTTCCAAGGGCCAGGTGATCGAGACATTCAGCGCACCGCTTGCGCCCTGGGACGATGAGCTTCGCCGTATCGCGTAGATCTTGGCCGCTTCTCGACCATGAGGCTTGTATGACGATCATCAGCAGCCGGCAGGACGTGACAAACAGCTCGGTGTCATCTCACCTGCCGGCAATCGGCTATAAGGTGCTCTCGGCAGCGGTGCTCGCCGTCATGTTCGCCTTGATCAAGAAGCTGGGCGGCGAGTACCCCGTGGGACAGATCGTCTTCGTTCGGAGTTTCTTCGCTCTGCTGCCGATTCTCTGGCTTGTCCGGCGTCTCGGAGGTTATCGTCTGCTTCGCACCGAACGGCCGGGCGCTCATCTGCGCCGCTCCGTTGCCGGTCTTTGCTCCCTCTTCTTCAGCTTCACGGCGGTCGGGATGTTGCCGCTCGCGACCGCGACGGCGCTGGGCTACGCGGCGCCGTTGTTCATCACGCTGTTTGCCATTCCCTTGCTCGGGGAGAGCATTCGCCTCCATCGTCTTGTTGCCGTCGTTTTCGGATTTGGCGGCGTGCTGCTGATGGCCCATCCCGATGGCCGGGGGCTCTCCTCGGGAGTCCTGTTCGCGCTGGCCGGTGCGGTGGCTACGGCCCTTGCATTGATCTCCATCCGCAAGATGCGGGACACCGAGACGAGCATGGCCATTGTTTTCTACTTTTCGCTCTCGGGCACATTGGTGAGTGCAGCGACACTGCCGTTCTCTGCAGTCTGGCCGAGCGTGACTGACTTGCCGATCCTCGTCGCAATTGGCGTTCTGGGCGGCGCTGCCCAGATTCTGCTCACCAAGGCCTACCAGATGGCGCCGGCGAGCGTCGTTGCACCCTTCGAATACGCCACCTTCGTCTTTGCCTTTCTGCTTGGTCTCCTCGTCTGGCGTGAGATGCCGGTCCCGATCGAGCTGGCCGGGATTGCCGTCGTAATCGCCTCAAATCTCTTCATAGCGATGTACGAGCAGCTGGCCGGAGTTTCGTCAAAGCTTCGCCTGCCCGGCAAGTGGCACGACACCGCGACGGCCCGCGCCAAAACCGACTGAAAGGATCGGCGCGGATCCGGCTCAACCCCATAACTCCGACGAATAGGTGCTCACAAAATTCGACTTTGACTTCCTGCTGCCATTCGCGCGGAAGATGCTCAAGGCCAGCTTCGTGCCACTTCGATAGAGTTCGGTTTGCCAATCATGAGTCGGACGGATGCGCTAGCTCACCTCGTCCGATCTGCACACATGTTGAAGAATCCCTGGAGGCCCGCATGACATACACCGCTGCCGAGCTGTTGGCCGAATGGGTCAGCGCGAGCAAAGTTCCAGAAGAAGCTCGGATCAGCGCGGCAAAATGCGTGCTCGATTTGATGACCGCCGCGATAGCCGGCCATGAGGCGCCAAATGCGGTCGCCGTGCGCCGAATAGCGAGCGCGACCTGGGGCCATGGACCGGCGGCGATGTGGTTTTCGGGAGAGCGGTCGACCGCTGCGGGGGCGACCTTCGTCAATGCGGCCTGCGCGTGCTCGCTCGACCTGGATGATGGCCACCGCGCCGCTTCGGGGCACCCCGGCGCAGCGATCATTCCGGGGGTATTGTCACTGCTCGGCAGTCCGTCCTTGGATGGGCAACGGGCGCTTGCAGCCATTGCCATCGGATATGAGATAGGCGTTCGTATTTCTGCTGCCCGGGATCTGCGAGGCGTCCCGACGGTGAACAGCGGCCTCTGGAGCGGTCAAGCCGTTGCGGCAGCGGTGGGTTGGCTGAGAGGGCTGTCGCGGAGCCAGATCGCACACGCGATCTCGATCGCTGGGACAACGGCACCGAGCCAGTCGGCTACTCCATACACCCGGTTCAGAGGCAACAGCGTCAAGGAGGGCATCCCATGGGGAGCTGCCAACGGCATCCTGGCGGCTGATCTGGCCAAGCAGGGCTTCACCGGACCGATCGACATTCTGGACAGTTCAGAACGTTACGATCGCGCGCGGCTTCTCGACGGGCTCGGAACGAGTTGGCTCATCAACAGCACCTATTTCAAGCCCTATAGTTGCTGCCGTTGGATTCACGCGCCGATTGACGCGCTGATCACATTGCTGAACGATCATGACATTCATCCGGAAGCCATCATCAGCATCGATGTGGAGACCTTTGGGAGGTCGTTGACCCTGAGCAACGAGGCGGAGCCGCGTACGCTGGAAGGAGCGCAATACAGCCTTCCGTTCTGCCTCGGTGTCGCCGCGATCAGCGGCGCACCAGCGTTGCTCCCCTTGAGCAACGCGTCGCTGACAGACCAACGAGCCATCGAGATCGCTGGACGCGTCCACATGACGGTCAATCCCGAATTTGAGCTGATGTTCCCGGCTGCGGTTCCTGGGCGGGTTCGCATCACCACGGCTTCGGGCACCTTTGAGCGGACCGTGTTGGCGCCGAAGGGAGAACCTACGAACCCCATGAGCTGGAACGACATCGGGTACAAGTTCCAAGCCATTGCAGCTGGTCGCGCCGATGCTCGTGTCGCGGCTGGGATTCCAAATGCGATCGGAGCGTTGCGAAGGGGAGACGTTGCGCCGTTGCAATCGATGCTGGAAGCAAGGCTGTTCGCCAGCTCGAATGACGCGTCGCCCGTCGAGCGGCTTGCGGTCGCCCAGTAGGCCCAGCGGGCGATGAGACGGCGGCAAAGGTCTTCCTGGCAACAGGCCTATACAGATGGCTTTGTCCCATCCCCTGGACGGGAGCGTACGTGTGAAGCCGGCGAGGAGGGACCGGCCACTCAGCTTCTGCATATCGGGAAATCCTTCAGTGCGGTGAAGACGACGCTACGGTCGCCGTCGACGTGAAAGCGCCATACGTCAATCGGATCGACCTTTAGTCTATGTTTGAAATCTTGTTTTGAGCAGCGAGAAGGCCGGCATGGTCAAGACACCTGTTTTCATCGGACCGAGCGTCGCAACGGATGCTCCCGCCCTTGCACGAGCGGATACTGCCCGTCTGCTCTGTCCCCATCGGGCAGATTGCGGGACGAACTGGCGGGGATCAAAGGCGAACCTTGTGTTCGCAGCAAAGCTGCTCGGCTGCCTGCGCACGGGAACGTCACCGCCACCATCCGCGCTCGAATGGTCCGGATTTGTTGAGCACTGGACTGTCATCGTTCGCGACGACATATGTGTGCTTGAGGGAACGGTATGGCGTCTCCCATTCTGCCAGGGCAGCTTGGCTGCACCTCTTTTGGCCATTGATCCTGCCGCAGGGTGGGCGCGCGCGCTCGGGGAATGGCTTACGATAGGGGCGCCTCACAGGAGCACCGGCGTAGCCGGACTTCGTCCGGAGCTGATCTCTGATCGTGCGGCACGATGGCTGGAACATCAGCTCGCCCCCGCAGACTGAGCTGTGGCCAGATCGCTTGACCGAAATTGCCAAGGGCGGACGAAGCACTTCTCAAACGGATGTGAGCGCCATTTGAGAGCGCGCGTGAGCTTCGGGCGTAAGCAAACTTGATAGGGTCGCGCGACGGCCGTCGATTCTGCTGAAATCCTTGGCAAAGTGGACCCGAGGCAAGGCCAGTATGGCGCAGACAGCAGCGGGGCCTCATCATCGCTGCCCGGAATCGCGCGATTTGAGTGAAACCGAAAGTCCCAGGAATACGCAAAATCCACCGTGTTGCGCTCGATCGGTGTCAACTCCGCAGATTGATAGCCCCGTGCAGGAGACCTCGTTGCTAGCCTCTGCAAACGTTGGTGAGAGAGCGGAAATGGCAGGGACGAGTGTGTAATGAGCGAGTTCAACTGGCGGTCGGCCGAGTCCTACAAGAAGCTCGAAACAGCCGATGCGGCCGATTTTGCCTGGGAATGTCTACGTCGTAATCCAGACTATCGGCGAGATTACAGCGATCTGCTTGCACAAGACAAAGACGGCCCGACCCATCCTGAATTCCGGCAGCGATGGGGGCTTTCTTTTCGCGGCTGACCCAATGCGCCGGTTTGATGCTCAGGCCATATTCTGGGCGCCGGAGGTGCTGCCGACCGTGCTTCGCCTTGCTCCGGCCTCGCAAGGCTCGCTTGCGCCATTCTCTCATCTCGACCTTCGCGGATCGCCCGGCGCCGAGCTGAGACGGGCGTCCGATGGCTGGTACGCGGTGCTGCAGTTGGGCGGCGCCACGCACCGGCTGCTGCTCTCCCGGCTTCCGGCGAAGGGGGCGGCCGTGGCTGTCGAACTGCCGCTCGACCGTGATTTCGATTTGCAGACGCGCGCGGCCTATCGGCTTTGGACGGCGCTGAGACGAGGTCCGATCCGGCTGCCGGCTCACACCGGGCCCGTTCAGCAGCGCCGGCGCCTCGTTCTTGCGCTGCGCGCCTTGGATGGCCGCCTCGCGGGCCAGAATTATCGGGCGATCGCCACGGCTCTGTTCGGGTCCGAGCGAGTTGAAGATCGGGGATGGAAAACGCACGACCTGCGCAGCCGGACGATCCGGCTGGTTCAAACAGGTCAGACCCTGATCCGAGGCGGCTATCGAAATCTGCTGCGTAGCCAGCGGCGATCAGCATGATCGGCGCACTGGTCCGTCTCGCAGCCGCCGCGGACGTCGACCCTCTGGCAAGGACTGCATGAGGGATGCGAAAACTCAGTCATTCGGCTTGGCCGATGTCCTGAGCGCATTACTCGTCGTCGCGCGAGCGGAGAAGTTCAGCCATCTGCAGCACCTTTCGGCGAAGCCGCTCGTCGGATATGCCGAAATAGAGCTCGAGCAGCTGGCGAGATTCGCGTTTGGTCACAAGCTCACTGAAGTCCGCCGTCTGCTCATGAGACGCCTCTGGCACAGCGGCGCCTGCCTTGACGTCAATCTCGTCAAAGAACCACGTGATCGGAACAGCGAGCTGGTTTGCGATTTCGTACAGCCGAGATGCGCTGATCCGGGTCTCGCCCGCTTCATACTTCTGAATGAGTTGAGCTGTCACGCCGAGGCGTCTTGCCAGGTCATCCTGGCTGAGATCGAGCAGGTTCCGTCGCAGGCGCAAGCGCGTTCCCACATGCTGATCGACATGATTGGGCTTCTTGGATGACCTCCTGAGCCGCTTGCCTTGGTTTCGGGACACAGCGGGGCGGCCGTCAGGGAGCTGTTTGGAAGTCGCCACGTCCGCTTACCTCATGCCGTATCCAAGATGTTCGTCCATGAAGCATCAATCTCAGCTTGAAACAATCAACCAGAATTATGTCATTCGCGCTACAACTACAAAGGATAGATCAAATGCAATCGTCGCCAGCCACGGTTTGATGTGCGTGACGTAGCAAAGGGCAAGGAATGTCGATGCAGGATTGCTGTCCTCAATCTGGCCGCGTGCCTTCCAATCTGAAGATCGATCATGGTCCGATCAGCCTCCTGGGACGCTTCTTCCTCGCCGCTGACACCGCCGCCCAAGAGCGCGGCGTCAGCGTCTATTTTGCGAGCCTACAGGATTTGCTCGACATCAACAGCGCAAATTCCGACAGCTGGCGACCGCTGGTGCCGATCTTCCAGCCCGACCTCGGCGGCGCGACAGCTGAGAACACCTTCGTCATGGTCGGAAAAGACAAGGACGGGGAGATCGTCGCGACACAGGCGGGTCGGTACTACGACTGGACAGCCACGACGCTGTTCGAGGAAGCCATCTCGCTTCGTATGTTCTACGCAGATCCGGCAGCCGCCTTGGCGCGCGGCGACGGCTGTCTGATTGCGACCCCGGTTGCGTCGACGATTGCGGGGAGGGTCGTGTTTTCCGGCGCCGGCTGGTACCGGCGCGATTTTCGCGGCAGAGGGTTGGCGCGAATCCTGCCCCGGATTTCGCGTGCCTATGCTCATGCGCGCTGGAATACGGATTTCACGATCAGCATGATGGCCGACGCTGTGATTGCCGGCGGCATGGCGGATCGCACCGGCTACACCCGGATCGAGCGGTCGAGCGTCGAACTGGTCGTATCTCCGCTCGGATCGATGCGCTGTGGTCTTGTCTGGATGCCGGTGCAGGAGATGCTGGCCGATCTGGAGGCCGCCATGGGCGTAAGCTGGCGCGAGGAATCCGATCCGCGCGCAGCGGCGATGTGAGCAGAGCCGGCTCTCAATGGCGGGGGAAAGCATGCAGGGACCGCTGGGTCACCGGGAAGCCGAGGCTTATGTCAGGCACCTGTTCGCGTGTATCGACGCTCACGACTGGGCAGGCTTGTCCAGCCTGCTGGACGACGGTGCCGTCTATGAGCGTCCAGGATATGAGCCCTTTGTCGGCAAGTTGGCCATCATGCAGTTCTATCGCCACGAGCGCATCGTGGCCTCGGGCGAGCACCTGCTTGAGCAGGTGCTGAGCAATGGCGAACAGATCGCCTGCTGGGGCAGCTTTGCGGGCCAGGACAAGAATGGGCGTCCCTTGAAGGCCAGATTCGCCGATGTCTATCATCTCAGCGGTGGCCGCATCGGCCTGCGGCGGACGTTCTTCGACAGTCCGGCGCTCTGATCAGCGCAGTGGCTACGCGCTCTCGGCACCAGTGAACAACTGCTCTGCCCAGGGGGCATCGACAGGATGGGGGGCTGCGGTGCAGCCGGCAGGCATTGGCCACAGATGCTTGGTTGGACATCGTTTGGGCCAATGCGTGTACAGCGCGGGCGTCAGGCCGTCATGGCGCGCGTCTCGGAACGCCAGGCTGCCGCCTGCAAGGCCTCGCCGTCCATCCCTGTGCGGGGCAGCCCGAGATGGGACAGCACTGTCGGCGCGATGTCGATGACGCGCGCGGGTGACTTGCGGATCCGACCCGGACTGAAGCCTTCGCCCCATGCCATCAGGAACGGAGCCTGCTCGTAGGTCCCGAGTCCTCCATGCTGTCCGCATCCAAGTCGGTCGGGCTTGCCGAGGGCAGGCTTGGCCGCGAGGCTCGAACCGCGGATTCCGAAGCGGTTGGGGACGTCGCTGGACCGCATGGACACAGCAAAGGCAAGGCCGCCGGTGTGAGCTTGTCCAACGCGGTCGAGCTCGTCCGGCCCGAAGACCTGCCCGGCCCAATCACTGCGTTCCAGAAGCGATCGCACGTTCTGCAGCGAGGGGCCGCGCTGGGAATCGACATAGATCAAGGCCGAGGTCCCGTTCGAGATGGCCAGAATCTCGTCGGACATGGGGTTGGCTTTGAGACCCGCGGTGATCAGCGCTGCATCGATGTCGACGATGTCCTCGACCGTCTGATGACCATGATCGGATCCGATCAGAAGCAGGATGTCCTCGCCCTGGTCGCGCTGTCTTTCGACGGCTGCGATCACCTCGGCCGCCCGACGATCCGCCTCCGCCAGCACGGCAAGATGGTCCGGAGAACCGAGCGGTGCGTTGTGTTGAATGTGGTCCGGTTCGCCAAGCCACAAAATGCCGACCGCCGGGCGACGCTTCACCATCACGTCGTCGATGAAGCGGGCTGTCATCCTGGCGTCACCGCCGCTGTCCAGCGTGACGTCCAATCGATCGCCGGCCGCCACTTCGATGCGGCCAGGTCCGAATGAGCCGGCCCGGTGATAGACAAATCCATGCCCGTCGGGATCATGGGCATAGGCAGCCCCGGGGGACACGTTGCTGAAGACGATCTGGCCACCCACGGTCTTGACGCGTTCCGCCAGGGTCGGCACTTGCAGTGAGGATCCCGTGACTCGGCGCTTGTGTTGCAGAAACTGCGGATCTCCGGCGTCGCGCAGCACCAACCTGCCGGATTCGATCAGGGCAACGGAATTGCCTTGCAGTCCATGTCTTGCCGGAGTGCATCCGGTTGCAATACTCGCCGACACGACGCGTGTGCACGAAGGAAAGACGGTCCGGTAGTCCTCGAACCATTCGGCGCGCGCGGCGAAATCTGCGAGATGGGGCGTGGTCGCAGGCGAAATGAGGTCCCGTCGAAGTCCGTCGAGGATCATGATGACAACACGCTTCATGGTCAAAGGTCCACCTCATTGAGTGCGACACTGAAAATATCGAAATTGCGCAAAGTGCGCCCGTCGGGCGCGCCCGGGCTCGCGCGAAGCCGATGAGACAGGATGAAGGGGACGCGCTGCTCGGCGAGACCGCCATGCGAGCGCAGCCTCGCGCCCGCGAGGTTGGAAAGCTCGTGGTCGCATGCCCGGGCGCCCAGGGCTATTCCCTTTGCTGCGATCACGCAGACGTCGCCCTCGCGGTCGCGCGGCAGCTCGAAGCGGGCGGCCGCATCGTCTCCGGTCAAGGCGAGACCGACGCCCGGAAGCCCCGCGAGAAACGAAACGACGTCTGAGGCGCGCAGGACTGGATCCTGGAGGTGAACCCGGACGAAGCCGCCGAGCGCGCCGTGATGGCGGACGAACGGGTCGGTGATGGGGCAGATCACCCGCGTCCGCCCGAGGCCGAAGACTGCGTCGAGCTGATCGCCGAGAAACATGACATTGGGCGAACCATCGGCGTGCGCCATATCACTCATACCGTGATCGGCGACGATCCCGACGAGCGCGCCCTCGGCGAGCAGTGCGCCGAGTCTCTGATCCACCTCGGCCATGAAGGCCAGGGCTTCCGGCTCGTGCGGTGCGTAGGCGTGCTGGACATAGTCGGACAGCGACAAATAGATCAGATCAGGACGATGATCCGCCAAGAGCCTGAGACCCGCGTCCAGGACGAACAGGGACAGGTCCGCCGAATAC
Source organism: Bradyrhizobium sp. SZCCHNS3002 (assembly GCF_032377435.1). Lineage (NCBI taxonomy): Bacteria > Pseudomonadati > Pseudomonadota > Alphaproteobacteria > Hyphomicrobiales > Nitrobacteraceae > Bradyrhizobium > Bradyrhizobium sp. SZCCHNS3002. The sequence goes on along the minus strand of NZ_JAUHHY010000004.1, from coordinate 46,927 downwards.
TGACGAGGGACGGAGCGGCCGATCCGCGCCGGCACGTCTGCAATGCCATTCTCGGCTTCGCTGCAGCAATCGGCCTTCTCGGCCGAGAACACGATGCCCTTGAGGTCCTTGCCAAGCGCCTTGCGGAGCTTGTCCTTGGCCGTCACGGCGGCCACCTTGGCTCCGGCACGGGAGAAGGCGGAAAGGATCGTCGGCGCCCGCATCGGCGATGCGTCCACCATCATCACCTCCTCTCCGCTCGCGGAATCGATGTAGAAGTTGCCCGACACCCCGTGGTGCGCGGGCGCAACCCCGGTGACGATCGAAACGTTGTTTGGGTTGGTGAAGGACGGCATGGCCGAGAGCGCCGTGGTCGCAAAGCCGTCGCGTCGCATGCGATCGAGGGCAGGGACGATGCCCGCGCTGCTTGCCGCTGCGATATAGTCGGGATCGCAGCCGTCGAAGCAGATGATGACGGTGGAAACGCGCGGCCAATTGTAGACCCGTCCGTTCACTTCGATCTGCGTGTCGCAGCACGTTGTCGGCTCGGTGGCGGATGTATATCGCATCAATGATCAACCCGTGTTGGCAGGCGGCAGGTGTGAGCAATCCAGGCGGCGCTCTGAAGCAGCTCACGGTCAGAGCCATGACGCCCAATGAGCTGGAGACCGATCGGCAAGCCGTGTGCGCCGCAGAGCAGCGGCAGTGAGACGACAGGCAGACCGCACAGGCTCCAGGGCATGGCAAGACTCCCCGAGCCGGGACCTTCATCGAGCCTTGTCGCCTCGCCCGGCGCCGAAAGGGTCACAAGCACATCGTGCTGCGCGAACAGCTTGGACGTCAGGCCGATCAAGCGATCGGCCGACGCGTTCAACTCGATGTAACGTTTTGCGCCGAGCGCGATGCCTGCGGCAATTCCATCCCGCAGCGGTGGACACAGCTTGGCAGCGAGATGCTGGGGTAGATCGCCGAAGCGAGCCGCCAGATGAGCGTTCAAAAGGCCAAGAGCCACCTCGATTGCATCGCCGAACTCGCTCGGAAGATCCAGCTCGTGGACCGCGACCGGCAACGCACCGATGAAGGCCGTCAAAGCCTCGCCCGCGTCCGGAGCGACCTGCTCGAATCCCGGTCCGCGCACCACAGCGAGCCTCGGAGGGCGCCCGATCCGGTCGGCGGCGCTGTCGACAACGGGATCAAATGCGCCGGCAAACAAGCAGAGATCCTGGACGGATCTCGCGAGATAGCCAATCTGCGCAAGCCGCGGCACCAGGATGTTGGAGCCTTCCATTCTGGCAAACCCGAACGACGGCTTGAACGCATGCGCTCCGCAGAATGCTGCTGGCAGCACCGTCGACGCCGTGTGCTGAGTCCCGAGTGCAAGAGGGACCATCCGGTCGACCACAGCTGCCGCCGAGCCGGCCGAAGACACACCAGGTGAGCGTCCGAGATCATTGGGATTGCGGGTCGCGCTCGGATGATACATGCCGAATTCCGACGTCGTCGTCTTGCCGATGATGATGGCGCCGGATCGCCTGAGGATCGCGACCGCAGCGGCGTCCGCTGCCGGGCGACGGTCGCGCAGCAGGCTGCTGCCATATTCTGATGGCATGTCGATCGTATCGAAGACATCCTTGACGCCGACGGGCAGGCCGTGGAGCGCTCCGGCGAGCCGGCCTTCCGATTGCGCCTTGTCGGCGAGGAACGCCTGTTCGCGCGCCGCGTCAGCCGCGACATGAGTGAAGGCGTGGACCTCGCCGTCGCGTGCCGCGATGCGCGCGAGGCAGGCCTCGAGTAGTGTGGCCGCGGAGAGGCGTCGTTCGCGTATGGCCGAAGCTGCAGCCGTGGCCGTCAGCTGCGAAGGATCGCCATCCATCTGGCAAAGCTGACGCCGACTGTGTGGGATCGCCATGGTCATGATCGGCCCGTCTCCTCGAGGGTCTCGGCAGGTGCGAACGAGCTGGCGCTGGTCCCGCGGAGCCGCGAAGGCCAGGCGAACGCGTGTCGAGGCATCATCCCGTCACGAAAGGTCAGGACGCATGATGCGAAGACGACGCCCTGGAGCACCTGCACCCAGGCCCCATAGGGAGAGAGAAAGTGCTGCATCGTGACCAGGACCGTGGCGCCGACCAAGGGTCCGCTCAATGTGCCGAGGCCGCCGATGAGGCACATCAGAACAGCCTCTCCGGAGAGGTGCCAGTGTGCGCCGGACAAAGTCGCGAGCTGAAAGGCAACCGCACTCAGTGACCCGGCGAGGCCGGCACAGCCGGCGGCGATCGCAAAGGCAAACAGCTTGAGGCCCCGGGCATTCTGACCAAGGGACAAGGCGCGCCGCTCGTCGTCGCGGACCGCGACAAGCATCATCCCAAGCTGAGACGACAGCAGCCGCTTGATGCCGAAATGGACGGAGCAGAAGGCTGCCACGGCAAGTGCATAGACGGCGAAGTCGTTGCGCAGATCGATCAGACCGAACAGGAGGCCGCGCGGCACCGCCTGCAGCCCGTCCTCGCCATGCGTGAAGCTCGACTGGACGAACACGAAGTAGACCATCTGGGCGACGGCGAGCGTGATCATGGCTTGATAGATGCCACGCCGCCGGATCGCCAGCGCTCCCATGACGATGCCGAGCAGAATAGCGGCAGTGATCCCCGCCAGCATGGCCAGCTCCGGCGACATCGCCCAGTGCTTCAGCGCATGCGCGGTGACATAGGCGGCCGTCCCGTAGAGAGCCGCCTGTCCGAACGACATGACCCCGGCGAACCCCAGCAGGAAGTTGAACGACGCGGCAAGAATCGCAAAGCAGAAGATCTTGACCAGGAAGATCGGGTAGAGCAGTGCCGGCAGGACAGCGAGTGCAGCTGCGATGATGACGACGATCAGGATGCGCTCGTATTTTCTGTCCGCGCGTACATCCGGCGTGGCCGTGACCGGGGGAGGAATGCCGGCAAAGGAATGATGACGCAGCACCTCGATGCCGAACAGGCCCTGCGGCCGGACCGACAGGACGATGCACATGAAAGCGAAGATCATGACATTGGCCGCTTGCGGGAACACCGCCAGTGTCGCGCTCTCGAGCAATGCCAGGCAGTAGGCCGCCAGGATTGTTCCTCCGAGAGAGCCCATCCCGCCGATCACAATGATGGCGAAGACAACAAGCAGGACGTCGGACCCCATCAACGGACTCACCTGATAGATCGGCGCCGCAAGAGCGCCGGCGAGGCCCGCAAGAGCCGCGCCCAGCCCAAAGGTTGCCGTCATCACCGCAGGAATCGGGACGCCCAGCGCTTCGGCCATCTTGGCGTTCTCGGATGCCGCCCGAAGCGTCGCTCCAGCCTTGGTTCGTGCGATCGCGATCCATACCCCAAGGCAAACAATAAAGGCGACCATGACGACCCACAGCCGGTAGACGGGGAATACTGCAAAGCCGAGATCGACCACGTCCGACAGCCAGGCGGGCGTCGTGAAGGGCAGTCCCGTAGAGCCGAAGATGACCTGAAATCCGCCCTGGATCGCGGTTGCGAGTCCGAAGCTCAGCATGAATCCATAGAGCGGATCGAGACTGTAGGTCCGCCGCAACAAGAGGCGCTCCAGCACCATCCCGGTCGATCCAACCAGAACGGCAGCCGCACACAGGCCCACGAGATAGGGAAGACCAAGGCGCGCAACGGCCGCCCAGGCGGCAAATGCACCCATCATGTAGAGCGCGCCGTGAGCCATGTTGAGGATGTTCAAGAGCCCGAAGATCAATGCGAGGCCGAGGCAGAGCAGGGCATAGAACGATCCATTGACCAGACCGATCGTGAGATAGGAGAGAACGAGGTTTGACATAAGATTCACACGGCAACGTATTTGGAGAGGCGCGCTTCGATGCGCTCGGCCTCGCAGGTCGGGCAATTGTCGACAACCAGTCCGTTCTCGATTGCAACAACCCGGTCAGCGACGCCCAGCACGAAAGCGAGGTTCTGCTCGACCAGCAGGATGGTGTAGCCGCGCTGCTTGAGCGCGGTGATCGCCTGTTCGATCTGGTGGATGATGATGGGGGCCAGCCCCTCCGTCGGCTCGTCCAGCAGCAGAGTTCGGGCACCGGTTCGCAGGATCCGCCCGATCGCCAGCATCTGTTGTTCGCCGCCGCTCAGCTGCCCGCCGAGATGGCGGGTCCGCGACCTGAGATTCGGAAACAGTTCGAAGATCTCATCATCACTCATGCCGGAGCCGCCCAGCGTGGGCGATAGCGCCATGTTCTCGGCCACGGTGAGGCTGGCGAAGATCCCTCGCTCTTCCGGACAGTAGCCGAGACCAAGATGCGCGCGCTCCGATGGACGCAGCGAACGCACCTCTCGCCCCTGCACCAGCACATGCCCCGACTGCCGCTGCAACAGGCCCATGATGGCGCGCAGGATGGTGCTCTTGCCGGCGCCGTTGCGGCCCAGCAGCACGACGACCTCACCCTCCGATACGGTGAAGTCGATCCCGAACAGCGCCTGGACCTCGCCATACCAGGCCTTGAGGTTGGATATCGCAAGGGGAAGGCCTGCCTCGCTTCGTTCCGGATCAAGCATCAGCGGCTGCACCCAGATAGGCGGCGCGGACGCGGTGGTCGCGCGCAACGTCTTGATAGGATCCGTCGCTCAGAACGGCCCCGTTCGCCAGGACGGTGACGTGGTTCGCGAGCCGCTCGACGACCTTGAGATTGTGTTCAACCAGCAGGACGCAGCAATCCTGCGCTGCGTCGGCAATCATGTCGACGACTGGACCGATGTCTTCCCGGCCGAGCCCCGACATCGGCTCGTCGAGAAGCAGGAGGCGAGGTCTGAGGGCGAGCGTGGTTGCAATTTCGAGCAGGCGCCGCCGGCCATAGGAGAGTTCACGCGCCTGCCTGCGTCGGTCGGAGGTCAGGCCAGCTCGTGCGAGCAGAGTCTCGTTGTGAGGGGCGAGATCGCGGCTGACGCGGCGGCGCAGCAGCCGGAGTGGTGGGCTGGCATGGGCCTGCGCCACCAACATGTTCTCCTCGACCGACAATTCGGGAAATACCGCGCAGATCTGGAAAGATCGGGCCAGCCCGAGCCTGGCCAGCCGATTGGCAGGCCAGGCCGTGACGTCGCGTCCAAACAGTTCGATCTGGCCGCGGGTGGGCTTGATGAAGCCGCTGATCGCGTTGAACAGGGTGGATTTGCCTGCTCCGTTGGGACCGATCACCGCGTGAATGCAGCCTTCCCGAAGGTCGAGCGACACCTCGTTCAAGGCGACGAAGTCCTTGAACTGAACCGTCAGAGCACGAACCTTCAGCACGGGATTGGTCGGCAGCGGGGCAGAGACAGCTCTCGGATCTTCGAAAGCCTGGAGCGAGGCGCTGGCGACCATGTTTATTGCGCCTTGGCCGCCTGCGAGCTGCAGCCGGATGCCGACGCGGGACGGAATGCCGCGCTCGCAGGAACCGTGGCTGTGCGGACGTAGAAGTCCCACGGCTCCTTGCTTTCGGCAGGCGCCTTCACGCGATAGACGCCGATGTCATAGGTCACCCGTCCATTCGCCTGAATGTGCGCCACGCTGCCGAAGCGGTCGACCGGCAGCTGCCGCATCTGGTCGTTGACAGAAGCGGCGTCGTCGCTGTTCCCTGCCCGTGCGGCCTTCAAATAGTGCAGCACGCTGACATAGACGCCGGCCTGCTCACGCGTTGGCATCCGTCCATGGGCGGCAAAAAACCGCCGGGCGAATGCGCGCGTCGCATCATTGTCGTTCCAGTAGAAGCCGGTGCTGATGATCAGGTTCTGCGCGGTCTCCAGACCGATACTATTGATATCCGTTACGAAGGCGTGTAGCGCGGCCAGCTTTTGCCCGGACCGCGTGATCCCGAATTGGCCGGCTTGCTTGATGGCGTTGATAGTGTCGGCGCCGGCGCTGGCAAGCGCGATCACCTCGGCGGAGGAACTGCGCGCCCTCACCAGGAGTGTGGAGAAGTCGGCGGTGCCGAGCGGATGGCGAGCGCTGCCGGTCACCTTGCCGCCGCGCTCGTCCACGACCTGTTGGGCTACTCCCTCCAGATCATGGCCAAAGGAGTAATCCGCGGTGAGGAAGAACCAGGTCTTCAAGCCCTGGTCGAGCAGCGACGCCGCAGTGCCGCGCGCCAGCGCATAGGTGTCGTCGGTCCAGTGTGTGACATAGGGCGAACAATAGCGGCCCGTGATGTCGGTAGAGGCTGCGCCGGATATCAGAAGCGAGCGCTTCTTATCGGTTGCGAGCGGGATCAATCCGAAAACCACGCCCGAATGCGGCAGATCGACGATGGCATCGACGCCGCGCCGGTCAAACCATTCGCGGGCGATGCTGGAGGCGATGTCCGGCTTGTTCTGATGATCTGCCGTGACGATCTCGATCGGGGTGCCGTCGACGGTTCTCCCGAAATCGGCAACGGCCATCCGGGCCGCGAGGATCGAGCCAGGACCACCAACGTCGGCGACCACGCCGCTCTGATCTCCCATGACGCCGATCACGACCTTGCCGTCCGAGAATTCCGCCAATGCGGCACTCATCGAGACGGAGAGAAATGCAACCGACAGCAGAATGCTTCGCATGGTCAGCCCCCTATCATTATTGGCAGGGGGTGCTTAGCCGGGTTCGCTGACACATTTGTGACGAATGCGGTACAATTGGGCTATTCGGGATGGCAGTTGTCGTAGCGACCGCGACGGGGCACACATGGGTCCTGACCCAAACCCGACTCAGGCTGTGACGTGACCACCTCAAACCTGAAACTGCGCGACGGCGAGACCGACAACGCCGATACGATCCTGGAAGACCGGGTCCTGGTTGCCAGAATATGCTGGTACTATTTCAAGGAAGGGCAGACCCAGGAAGCGATATCGCAGCGGCTGAACATGACGCGGAAGCGCGTCAATCGGATCCTCGGGCTCGCGCGGGAAAGCGGCTTCGTACAGATCACGATCACCGATCCCGCCGGGCAGAGAACGAAACTCGAGGCGGAGCTCGCTGCACGATACGGCTTGACGCAAGCCATCGTGGTCCCAACCCCTATGACCGACCCGGACGTCAGGTCGTTTCTGGGAGCGGCAGCTGCCAACTACGTCGCTGAACGGCTCCCCGCGGACGGCTCGCTTGGAATTACCTGGGGAGGGACGATCAACGCAGCCGCCCAGAACCTGAGGCCGCGTCAGGGGCAGAACACCAAGGTCGTCCTGCTCTGCGGCGGATTGGCGGAAAGCGCGCCGATCAATCCGTACGACAACGCTGCGATGATCGCTCGCGCGCTCGGAGCCCGCTGTTATTATCTCACAGCGCCCATGTTCGTCGACGACGCGGCCTTCCGAGACCTCATCGTGGACAGCGAGCCGGTTCGCTCCGTGCTGGCCATGGTGCCAAGTCTGGACATGGCCCTCTTGAGCGCGATCGACCTTTCCGAGCAGTCAAAGGTGCTCGAATACAACGTCATCTCGCGCAAGACCTGGACATCGCTGCGAGCGGCCGGCGCGGTCGGAGACATTTGCGGCCACTACCTCGATCGCAATGGCAAGCGAGTGGATCATCCGCTGTCGCGGCGGACCATCAATCCGCCTTGGGACCATATTCATCGGATCAAGCACCGGGTTCTGGCAGCGGGAGGACTGCAGAAGGTCGCGATCATTCGCGCCGCGCTGCTGGCCGGGCTCTGTCATGTTCTCGTGACTGATGAAAATGCGGCGGAGAAGCTGCTGATCGGCTAGGTGCGCATTGCGTGCGCAGCCGCTTCGTTCCTGGCGCGGCGGCTCGACCGCTTTGATGACTCGCTCGGTGGCAACCGGCGAGCAGGTCGAGGGCCCTAGACCGGCCAGGGCAGGGAGTAGGTTTTCACCTGCGTGAAGCTGCGCATCGCCTCCAGGATGCCCTCCTTGTGACCGAGGCCGGACTGCTTGATGCCGCCGAACGGAGTGAGTTCGGTGCGATAGCCGGGAACTTCCCACACATTGACGGAGCCGACCGCGAGGCCCTCGATGAGCCTCGTGATGTGATCGAGGCGGTTGGAGCAGACGGCGGCGGAAAGTCCGAACTTGGTGGCGTTCGCAATCCTGATGATCTCGTCGATATCATTGTTGCATCGGATGATCGGCAGAACCGGGCCGAACGTCTCCTCGGCAACGAGCTCGCAAGCGGGCGAGACATGATCGAGCAGCGTGGGAGGATAAAAGGCGCCGCGAGGTTCACCGCCGAGCAGAAGCCTGGCACCTGCCGCGACCGCACCGGCCACGCGTCTGGCAATCAGCTGGGCTGCGTCTTCGCTGATGACGGTGCCGAGATCAACGCAAGGATCGCTGGGGTCGCCCGTTGAGAGCTGCTGCATGTGGTGCAGGGCACGCTCGGCGAAGTGATCGGCAAGCTCATCCACGACGAGCGCCCGCTTCACGGCCGTACAGCGTTGACCGGAATGTCTGACTGCGCCCTGCACGGCCAGATGCGCGGCCCGATCGACGTCCGCATCCGAAAGGACGATGAACGGATCGTTCCCACCCAGTTCGAGGACGAGCCGCCGGTAACCTGCCCGTTCCGCGATTTGGTGCCCGACGCGAACCGACCCCGTGAATGTCACGAGCTCGGCGTCCTCATCGGTGAACACGCAATCTCCAAGATCGCGCGGCGTTCCGGTCACGATCGAGAGCATGCCCTCTGGCAAGCCTTGTTCGCGGAGGATCCTGCCCAGCGCAAGTGCCGTCAGGGGCGTCTGCTCCGACGGCTTGAGCACCACGCGGTTGTTGGTCGCAATTGCCGGCGCCAGCTTGTGGCTGACCAGGTTCAGCGGATGATTGAAGGGGGTGATGGCCGCGATGACCCCCGCGAGCGGCGTACGCATTGAAAAAATGCGCCGCTGATGAGGGTTTCCGCCGATGTCTCCAGGGTAGATCTCGCCATCAGCTTGAATCAGCGCATGGCCGGCAAACGACCAGACGTCGCAGGCGCGCCTCGTTTCATGCAGGGAGTCCCGCAGACAGAGACCGGTCTCGGCGGTTATGAGTTGTGCGAGCCGGTCCTGATCTCTTGCGATCGCGCGCGCCGTGCCGAGCAGGATATCGGACCTTTCGCGGCGGCTCAGCTTTGGGCGGAAGCGCGCGGCCGCCGCGAATGCAGCCCGTATTTGACGTGGCTCTGCCTGCGGCACCGTCCCGACGAGCGCGCCGGAAAAGGGATTCCTGACTTCAATGACGCGATCCGCGTCTGCTGATGCTCCAGCCAGGAGCATCGGCTGGTAGATCGGTTCAACAGCGTCCATGGATGGCTCCTCAACTCAAAGGCTGCGCCGGCTGACGCTTGCTTGCGACTTGTCGGCCTCGTCGATCTGGCTGAAAGGCGCTCTGGCCGGCTTGTTGCGCGAAGGCCGCTCTTCGCGTTGCCAGATCACGACCGTGACGCCCATGATGATCAGCAGGCAGGCAAGAACCGTGCGCAACGCGAGCTCCTCCCCCTGCAGGACGAGAGCTGAGATCAGCGCGACGACGGGAATGAGAACGAGGCTCTGAGATGCGATCCGCGCCGGAATTGAAGCCAACGCATAGTACCAGGCAACGAATGCGAGGCCGGTCGCTACGATACAGTTGAACGCGATCGGGAAGGCGAGAGCTGAAAGGCGCTTGACCTCGAAATGCGGCTCGAGGACGGCTGAGGCCGTCATGACCGCCATCCCTGCCGCTGCGAGCTGGAATGTGGTCCGGCTCCAGACGTCGATATCGCTGTGAGCTCGGTTGGCGAGCCACGTTCCCAAGGCCCAGCAGATGGCCGCAATCAGCAGCAGGGCAACCCCTTCCGCGTTGTCGAAAGTCATTGGTGCAGCCATAGGCCCGAGGCCATTGGCGCTCAACAACATGATTCCACCAAGCCCGCTCCCGATCGCTGCAAGCTCGAAGCCGGTCTGCCGCCTTCCGTCCAAAACCCACTCAATGATCGCAAGCCAGAGCGGCATCGTATAGAAAATGAGAGCACTTCGGCCGACGTCCAGATATTGGAGCCCAACGAGGCTCAGGCCCAGCCCGCAGGCCATCTGCAGCATGCCCACGGCAAGCAGGTTGAGCCGTCCGCGATCGCCGATGCGGAGCTGATACCCCAAGGCGAGGCGCGCCACCGCGATCGCCACCGCGCCGCCGAGAAGACGCAGTCCTGTAAAGAACAGGGGCGGCGCGATCTGCAGCGCGTCCTTGATGACGAGCCAGTTCATACCCCAGATCAGGATCACGAAGATCAGGCAGAGGGCTGCCGAAGCAGACGTCTTGCGGACCATCACATCGTTTCCCTTTAGCCGGCAGCTGAAGGTTCAAGAACATGGCGCCCCATGGCGTCCTGGAATCGGCGCTTGTTCCCGACAGGCGTATGGCGGGTGGTCACGCGCGGAAGCGTTGCGGGATGGGAACGATTGATCTTGCAAAGCAGGAAATGCGGGCCCCGCGTCGTCGCAAAGTGCTCCATTGCTTTCAGGATATCCCCGGCTTCAGCACAACGCACCGACGAGCGATAGCCGCAGGCGGATGCGACAAGATCCAGGGACGAGCTTCGTGACGTCGAGGCCTGGCCACCGGTGGATGCGTAGCTTTCATTGTCGAGCACGACGTGGATGAGGTTCTGGGGTTGGGTGTGGCCAATCGTGGACATGACTCCCATGTGCATCAGCGCGCCGCCGTCGCCATCCAGTGCGAGCACGGGACGGTTGGGCATGGCGATGGCGAGGCCTGCCGCCAATGCGCTGCAGTGTCCGAGCGAGCCCTGCATGTAGAAATTCTCGGGACGATCGTCGATCCGGAAGAGCTCTCGCGTGATGAAACCGGTCGTCGAGACGATCGACGTGGTCGGATCGAGCCGCTGGCAGATCAGTTCGATCGCCTCTCCCGCGCTGAGCGGGTAATCGGGCGCGTCAGGGGTCGCTCCTGCGGCGCTCGGCGTGAGCTGGCCCTTTCGTAACAGTACAGCAAAAGGTGCCTCCTGCCGATGGGCTTCAGCGGCGCGGACGAGAAGCCGATCCAGTCCGCTCGTCGTTCCATCGAACTCGTCCCAGTCGATGGCGAGCTGATCGAGGATCGCCTTCGTCGCGGCACCCATGAAGATGTGCTGCGGCTCATCTGCGCTCTCGTCGGGATGTCCTCGGACCGAGATCAGCAAGAGCACCGGGATCCTGTTGACCATCAACAACGAGGTGAGTGGATTGACGACGTGACCAAGACCGGAGTTTTGCAGCGCGACGACGGCTCGCTGGCCGGACAGCGCAGCGCCGGCGGCGAGCGCCACCGCGCTGCCCTCATTGGCCGCGGGTACGTCGGTCAACGCGCCGCTTTCGGCCGCCCTCTCAAACAGGTCAGCGAAGTGCGAGCACGGAACGCCCGAGAAGAACGTGTAGCCTGCTGCACTCAATCTCGATAGAAGAACGCTCGTCGGCACGGACATGTCTTTTGCTCCTGCACAAGGGCATTGGGAGCGGCTCTGCCGCCCCCAATGAATCGACGTCCTGTGACCTCAACTGAGTTTCTTCGCCACGATCAGGCTGCGATTGCAGAGCGATCTGTGGTACTCGACCTGCCCGAATCCGGCCTGTTCGAGCATCCCGCGCATGTCTTCAAAGCTGTAGCAGCAGCCTTCGTAGCCCGTGGTCAGGAGCACCGAATATTCAGCTTCGGCGGCCGGGGCCGGACGCCCGCCGCGATCGTCGGGATGGCAGCTGTAGACAGCAATGCGGCCACCGGGCTGGAGGCTGCCGTGGGACTTGCGCATCAGCAGGCGGACCTTCTCGGGTCCCCAATTGTGAAGAACGTGGGAATAGAGATGAAGGCTTGCATCGCGTGGCAGCGGGTCGACAAACATGTCGCCAGCGACGATACGGACGCGGTCGGGATAGAGACCTCGTGCGATCAGACAGGATCGCGCGAGCTCGTCGACCGGGGGGCGCTCGAAGATGGTCGCGGATAGCCGAGGATATCGCATCAGCAGATGAGCGGAATAGACGCCGGAGCCGCCGCCGATGTCGAGCATGGACGTATCGCCGCTGCAATCGAGCAGGGTAGCGAGATGCGGGGCAAAGATCCGGCCGCGCTCCTCCATGCCGCGCGTGTTGAGGTCCGCGAACTCATCCGTCTGCATCAGATCGTCCCAGCTGGTCGTGTCGCCGCGCGCGACATGCCAGGTGTCGGAGCCGTCGTTCCGCAGGACGTCGTACAGCTCGCGAACCGACGACTTGTACTTCATTGTGGCGATGTAGGAGGCGACATTCTCGTCGGATCGGCTGCTGAGATATCGGACGGCTTCGATGGTGGCGTGAAGTTTTCCGCCCTCGCGGGCAATCAGGCCCCAGGATTCGAAGAGCCTGATCATTGTACGTGTCGGCCGGTCACGAAGCGAGAAATGCTCCCGCAGTTCGTCTTCAGAGACGGGATGACCGTCCAGATAGGTGAACAGGTCGAGCCAGGATACCGCTGCAATGTAGAGGTCGGCGGCGTATGAGCTATCCCGCCACTTGATGACCTGGGCAATGTCGGGGCGGTCGACCTGTGAGACATCCGTCGGTGTGTCGATGCGAGATGCGAGTGCAGTCGGGGTCATGAGTCTGATCCTTTACGAGAACGGCATGAGTTGTTCGGTCAGTCTGGCTGGCCTGACGCGGCATTCACGAGCAGGTATCGGGCCTCGGCGCGCGCCAGCTCGTCGTAGTGAAACAGCGAGAAGACATCCTCGAGGGTCGCGACCTCAGCCTCGATCCCGGCGATGCTCTGCTCGGTGATGATGCGCTCGCAGACATTGCGCATCGCGCTTGTCGCGGCGCGCATCGAATGATTGGCCCAGATCACGGTCGAGATGCCGGCAGCACGAAAGGCGGACGCGGGGGTCCGATAGTATTTCGTTGGGACGATCACGACGGGGAGGCGGTTCTGCCAACCATTGGCGAAGGCGAAAATCTCGTCCGCCGTGCTCTTCCGGGAATGAATGAGAATGGCGTCCGCTCCGGCGTCCGCATAGGCGTGAGCGCGGTGAAGGGCCTCGTCCATGCCATGGCCGGCGATCAAGGCCTCGATGCGGGCGACGAGGACGAGTTCGTCTCCAACCGCATCCTTCACGGCACGCAGACGCCCGGAAAATTCGCCGGCATCGGCGAGCGGATGACGATCGCCGACGAACGAGTTCATCTTCGGAAACTGCTTGTCTTCCAAGGCCACACCCGCGGCACCCCGCTGACGGAGCTTGTGGGCCAGAATGCGCGCGTTGTTGAAATTGCCGAAGCCGCTGTCACCGTCGACGAGAACGGGGAGATCAGTCGAATCGACCATGCGTTCGACGACGTCGATGAGCTGGGTCCAGGACGCCTCACTTGCATCGCGATAGCCGAGAGAGCAGGCGATCGACAGGCCGGATGCCCATAGGCCCTTGAAGCCGGCGCGCTCGGCGACGGCGCTTGAGAGCCCATCATGGGCCTCCATCAGAAAGCTCAGATCTCGATTGCAGCAGATCTGCTCGCGGAGCACTGCGGCGCGAGTGGCGAGTTCCGGACGATGATCTGCAGCATGACGAATCGATTGCGGTCGCGTGAGCATGCAAGGTCTCCCTTCCCCGTGCGGGTCTGTCATCAACCACCAGTTGACAGTTTTGCGATACCGGGATCAATTACTAACTCTGGTAGTCACACCAGCGCATAGGTTCCGGTGGGGAGGGCGAGGGAGGCGATCTCGCCGAGGGCGAGCACTGCCGGCGAGCAGGCCCGGGTTCGTGCTGGCAAGGGGAGGACCGCGGCCCTGCCGCGTCCGCTTGCGCCGCCGGGAAAGTCGCGTGCCTGGAGGGAGGGCGATGGCCGGCCGCTACCTAAGCTTGTAGTAGCGGCGCGGACCGATATGCGTTCAACTGGTTGCTTCGTTCGGCATCCGGTCAGCCGTTTGGCGGATCTGATCCGATGACGATACATCAACGGGCGCCAGAGACGCTGGCGCCCTGCCGCGTTCGTATTGAAGATGGCGTGGATCCGATGACAACCATCCTTCTGGACGATCATGGGCGGGCTTGGGATGCTCATTCGCCGGTTTTGCGGCGATTCCTGCAATGCCCGGTGTCAGATTTTGATTTCTCGTCCTATGTGGTCGACAATCTGGGATTCGTCGCTGTCACCATGATCGACAGTCGATCGGCCCGGATCCGGCTCAGGCCGAGGACCGCCTGCGGGATCAGCATCGCTTCGGCGCTATACTTCATCGCGGATAGGGCCGTGGAGCGAATCATCGTTGTGAAAGCAGGCGATGAAGTTGTCGAGCGCATGTTCCCGAGGGTCAGCCAGGCGATGACCTATATCGGGGATGAGGTCGCGCGAGCCCGCCTGCATCTGTCGCCGGTGTTCAGAAGCCGTGAGTTGCCCATCACTGCGCTTGCCAAAGAGGCAGAGCCTCTTGCGGTCCTGTTCCTGCGATGGCTCGAATGTGATCAGGGCCGCGACAATACCGAACTGAAGGGCCTCCTCGATCTGCAATCGCTGCAGCGCTTCGTCATCATCGAGCCTGTCGACGGCCGGCTCATTTTCGCTGACATCGGCTCGGGGTTTGAAAGCTTCGGCAGAACCTGGCAACAGCATGCACCGGGATTGCCGCTCGAGGAGCAGCCGGACTATCATTACGGCCAATGGGTCCGTGGCGTTTACGACCATGTGCTTCATACAGGCAAGCCGCTCTTCGACGACGTTGATGCCGTCATCCGGCGCCCGCACCGAAATGACAGGTTGCGGGTGCACTACAGGCGCCTCATCCTTCCCTGCGGTTCGATTGGCTCCAGACCAGCTCGGCTTGTCGGTGCGTCGCTCGTCGAGAACGTTGCATCAACCCCTTGATAGCTGCGCGATGCAGTACGAGGATGATTGATGCACCCCTGATGGCGAGTGGTTGAGTGCGGTCTTGCGAGCTTTCCGGCTGTTGAGCGGCCCGCTTGCAATGCGTCAATTGTCTTGAAACCTGCCAGTTCGTGCTTGGGTCCGCAGCAACGCGGCGCGGCATGGCTTGGCTCAATTCAGGCGCCACATGTCGCAGCCGTCTGCTCAACCGGAGCCTTTGATTGCGCCGTCCCATGATATGACGGAGGCGTTCAGCGCTGCCAAGTGAGGCGAACAGGCGTTGGCTACTCGCGTAAGACGCGTAGTGACGATAGTGGCACGCAGCAATAGGCCGCACTGCGGACGCCGGACGAGCTTTCTGGCCGGTGACTCCGCCGCTGGTGTAGGACCACCAATTTCGGTAGCTCGCCAAGCGCGGGCTTGCGTGGCATGAGTGGGCCAAGTGGCCGAGCGCAACCTCTTTCGTCTCGGCACGTCGCGTGAAATGAGCCGGCGTCAAAGACAACGCCGTTTCCTGCGCCGCGATGCGAGCTCTCCGCATTGCGTCGTGACGGGACTCTGGCAGTCTGGGACCTATTGATTACGGCCTGAAACAGATATTGTATTGATGTTGATACGACTGGGCGATATCGTCTCACGTCGAGAAGGAGAGGCGGACTTCGTCCGCTGGGTGCACGTCGATCCCTTGCAACCGATCGGCTGTCGGCGACCTTCCACCGACCGTTTTCGGCCTGGAGTTCGGTGATGTCTCTTGATGAAACCCTGCGGATTTTGGCAACCGTCGAGCCAGGTGGTCTGACGCTCGATGAGCAAGCCATCGAAAGCAATCCCGACGCCGTGCTCGTTGCCCTCGGACGCAGCTTTGAAACGCTCTCCGCAGAACTCGCAACTCTCCAGCAGCAGGATGCGCAATCAGCTGCGGCCACCTGGGATGCAAAATCGCAGATCTCCGCCGTGGTGGTGCCCGGTGTAGAGCGCATCGAAGCGGTCTTGAGCTCGCTTGACCCGATTGAACGCGCCATCATGGCGATTCCGGCCAGAACGGTCGTTGGTCTGGGGGTAAAGGCGCGACATGCTGCACATGTGCTCTCAAATTACTGGGCGGACGTCCCCGAGAGGCTCGACTGGGATGCCCGGACCGTGCGGCATCTGATCGAATCCGCTTGTTCAGTCGCCGGTGTAGAGCTGAGCTAAGCAAAGGTCTTTGCTGCGGGCCGTCTTCGTCATGGAGCGGTGCGATTGCCTGTGGCGACAGGCGTGTGCCGGCGCCTTCGCCCTATCGGGCGGCCAAGGAGGTCGATTGAGCAGCGAAGCTTGTGAGCCTCAGCGGCGCTGCGCAATGAGGACCTGCGATTCAATGACTTCTACGACGCCGCCGGCGGTTGCGAATGGCGACATCTCCATCGTCAATTCCTGCGCGAGCTGACCTTCGAGAACGCCCAGCTGTTCAGGCGAGGAGGTCGACATCGATAGTGCGCGGTCGATCAGGCGAGCGACAGGCACGAGACGCTGCTCAATGACACCAATTCTGGTGAGCTGACCGAAGCGCGACTCCAGCAGGATCGGTTCGTGACGTAGGCGCTCGGGTGCGAAACCGACACTCTTGTTGGTGAAGCGATCGACGACGTCCGAGTAACGCTTGTACCAGGCGTTCTGTGGGACATCGGGACGTACGTCATTGAACAGCATGACTGCGCCGTCCTCCTCGATCAATGGGTCTAGCTTTCGCAGCGTATCGGCGCGATCCATCCAATGAAAGGCGCGTCCAATCGCCACGGCGCGAAAGCGGCCGAGCTGCGGGCTGAGGTCGAACGAGCTGCCTTCGATCAGTTCGATCTCAACGGCCGCCGCGTTGGCGATCGCCTGAGCAGCCTCCAGCATGGCAGGCTCCGGATCTATTCCGATGACCTTGCCGACCAGGGGTGCAAATGCGATGCCGAGCCACCCTGGTCCACAGCCGAGATCCATCAATCGGTGGTCCTTGGTCAGACGAAGGTGATCCGCCACAACTTGGATGAGCGCGGGTGCGTAATTCGGTCGCCCGGCCACGTAGTGAGGGACCGTCGATTGAAAGCGAGGGAATGAAGGGGAAACTGGTTCGGACGTCATCTGTATCGTTCGGCCGCCGTGCAGAGGCTCATGTCTTGTGACGCCTCCCGGTGTGGGCCGGTCCGCCCACGGCGCGGCCCCATGAGATCGTGAGCGCTTCTCCTTCGCACGCGTACCGAAATGTCAGTTTGGACGGGACGTGCTCGGGACTTGGCGCGCTTGCAGGCAGGCTAGAAGTCTTTCAATGGCATGCGAAGCTCGTAGGTTGCAGGTGGAGCCAGCAGCTCGAAGTGCTGAATCGGACGTCCGGCGCTGTCGAAATGAATGCGCACCACCTTCAAGAGCGGTGCGCCTATCGCGACATTGAGGCGTGCTGCGACAACGGGGTCGGCTGCAGCTGCCGTCACAATCTGCTCGCCAGATGTGAATGTGATGCCGAAGCGCTGCAGAATCGCATAGAGCGACCCTCCTTCCATGTCTTCAGGACCAAATTGCCGTCCGATCGCTTCCGGAATGTAGGTCGTGACCTGCATGATTGGCCAGTCATTCATGTAGCGGATGCGAACTGTGCGCTGGAAAAGGTCGCCTGGCTGGGCTTGAAAGTGCTCGCGAACGTGACGAGGGGCCACCTTGAACTCGAACTCGACCACGTGAGCTCGTGTTGTGCGCACGATCTCCCTGTTTCGAGCAGCGAGGTCCATCATCGGCACCGTGAGAGGCTTCGGCTTCGAGAGCTCCCGCACGAACGTGCCGATACCCTGGCGGCGTTCAATCAGTCCGAGCTCATCGAGAGTATCCAGAGCTGCCCGGATCGTCACGCGCGAGACGCCGAAGAGCACAGCCAGATCCGCCTCCGTCGGCAATGCGTCTCCCGGTGCATAACGGCGTTCTGCAATTTCATCCTGTAGAACCAAGAACACCTGATGATGAAGTGGAATGTCGCGCCGCCGTCGTGCAAGGGTCGCGGGCCGTCCTTTTTGGCGCTTGGACTTATCTGTCGGGCGCGATTTGCGCGCTGCCTTCTTGACTGCGGAAGCAGAAGCTTCCGAATGCTGCGGAACTCGGCGCGCCACTACCTAGCCTCGATCCCACAGTGCCGCGGGCGTGTTCATCAACTCGAGCTTTCCGCGGTGCTATTTCGATGCCAGCGTCTGGAGAGCCTTTTCGACGAATCTGTTCGTATACGTCTCTGCCAGATCGACCTTCACGCCACGCAATTGCGGGTCGACCGTCGATAGCACCTGAAGTGCGATGCCTGCGCTGTCGGCGCTGAACCGGCCATCGGGCGAAAACATGTCTCGCGTGCCCCGGATAGAGGCGAGAAAGATGTTTCGATCAGGTTTGGCCCATTCCTCCGGGAGCGCATCGGCGATCTCGTCGACCGACGCGCGATCAATCCACTGCAGGGCGCGCACCATCGCGAGAACAAAGGCCTGGAGCGTATCGGGATTGCGTTCGATGAAGTCTGACCGCGCGTAGATCGTCCCTGACGGATAGAGACCGCCAAAAATGCCGATCGTCCCTTCGTTGGTGCGAGTGTCCGCGACCAGTTGGACGTCACCTGCTGATGTCAGCGCCGTAAGCGCCGGCTCACCCGTGACGACCGCATCGACAGCGCCGTTGCGGATCGCTGCTACCGCACCTGTGCCACCTCCGACACTGACGAAGGAAATGTCGGCCGGAGAGACACCAGCTCGCAAAGCGATGTACTCCACCATGAACTGCGTTTGGGATCCCAGCGCCGTGACCCCGATCTTCATGCCTCTCAGGCTGCTCGGGTCGCGATAGGCCGCAGCCTTCTCCTTTCGCAGGGCCAATGCGAACGTCGGATGCCTGCCAAACAGCACAACCCCGACGATCTTTTGTCCCTTGGCATGCATCTGAATCGTGTGGTCGAAAGCGCCAGCGGTGAGTTCAGCACTTCCTGCCACGAGAGCCTGGAGCGCCTTGGATCCGCCGCTCACGTCAAGAAGCTCCGGGTCGAGGCCCGCATCCTTGAAGAAGCCGAGGCGCTCGGCAAGTGTCACTGGTGCGTATTGTAGAAATGCTTTTCCGCCGATCGTCACTCTGATTCTCGACGTCTCGACGGAATTGCCCGCCCAGGCCAAACTCGTCGAGCCACACAATGCCAATAGCGGAAGCCCGAGAAAACTGCGTCGCTGTAACACTGGTCGGGTCTCGCGAGCATTGGGAGGGAATGTGCCGGTAGTGAACTTTCCTCACGATCGGATCACATTCGAATCATACGAACGATCATCCGCACGAGCAAGGCAAAAGCTCGCCGAGGTTGCACAAGTCGAGTGCAAGCGGAGCGATAATCGTCATAAACTGCGACCAAAAATTGTTGAAAGTAGTTGATCAGCATCAATTATGACCAGCGGGTCGACCGCGCAATTGCGCTGAATCAGTTCGACGTGCTGCGTATGAGCTGGCGACGCTCGCGACTTGCAAAGCACACGTATCAGATATGCATGCCGCGCAGATGCGCAGAGCGGGTGTCATCAGACAGCAGCGGCCGCTGCGACAGTCGACGGGGCAGTTCTGGAAGGCTACCGCCTTCTGTGCCGGACGTGTCAATGGCGGCCGGGTCTCCGCGGTGCATCCACGACCACGAGCCTTGCGGTCGCCGCTCAAAGGTCAACCCTAGATTGAACCGCAAGATCGTGTTCGCGGACTGCAAACGGAGGGGAGCCTGGAGCCTTCCTGAAACAAGGTTGTTGAAAGCGCCGTCTATTGATCCCTCCACAGGCAAATTCAAGGAGCTTTGTCTGCAATGCAGAACCATACGCGAAAGTCTAACGGTCTCGCCGACCTTTGCGACGCTAGCCGGCCGACTTATCCGCCTGACGTTCTCGTTGCCGTCGTCTAAGCTGTCGCCGCAGGTGATGTTCCGGCATCGCTGTTTCGATGGCCAACCCCCACATAGCTGCACGCGCGGGTGCGGCGGGACTCGAGGTCTCAATTGCGCCCGCTGGGGCTCTGCCGATCGAGCCAAACTCTGTAGGCCTGGCCACGGTGGCGCAGGCAGTTCCCTGATAGGCCACGCTTTCCCGCAAAGCGCGCCGCGTCTCGTCGCAGAACAGGGGGCTCGCCGTTATCAACAACAACCGCCGGGCGGAGGAGTGTGAAGCTCTCATGGCAGCCGAGCATTTCATCGAGGCAGAGAATCCGGATTGTTCGCGGCACTACAGGGACCTCGATATCGTCGCTGAGATCGAGGCTTCCGGCAGCTTCGAAGAGATCTAGCGCCGAATGGCCTTTGGTGGACTCGCCCTTGCCAATGATGACTAACTACTGCGTCGCCGCTTCGCGCAGAAATGCCTGGTAGGCGAGCCCGACTCCCACTTCCAGGGAAGTCGTCGCGCGCCAGCCAAGCTCCGTCAGGCGGGAGACGTCGAGAAGCTTGCGTGGTGTGCCATCCGGCCGTGACCGGTCAAAGCTGATGCTGCCCTTGAAGCCTACTACGGCGGCAACCACGCGGGCGAAGTCGGCAATGGTGATATCCTTGCCAGTGCCGATGTTGACCAGCGCGGTGTCGGAATAGGTCTTCATCAGGTGCACGCAGGCATCCGCCATGTCGTCGACATAGAGGAACTCGCGCCGCGGCGTGCCGGTGCCCCAGACCACGACCTCCGGCGCATCCGCGAGCTTGGCCTCATGGAAGCGGCGGATCAGCGCCGCGACGACGTGGCTGTATTCGGGATGATAGTTGTCGCCCGGACCATAGAGATTGGTCGGCATGACGTTGATGAAGTCGGCGCCATATTGGCTGCGATAGGCCTCGACCATCTTGATGCCGGCGATCTTGGCGATCGCATAAGGCTCGTTGGTCGGCTCGAGCGGTCCTGTCAGCATCGCGTTCTCGCGCAGCGGCTGAGGAGCAAGCTTCGGATAGATGCAGGATGAGCCCAGAAACATCAGCTTCTCGGCGCCGTTCACGTGGGCAGCGTGAATGACATTGGTGGCGATGGCGATGTTGTCGTAGATGAACTCCGCGCGCAGCGTATTGTTGGCGACGATGCCGCCGACCTTGGCGGCCGCCAGGACCACGACTTGGGGCTTCGCGCGTGCGAACCATGCGAACACCGCGGCTTGATCGCGCAGATCGAGTTCTCGGTGTGGCACCGTCAGAAGCTCGACGCCCTCGGACGACAAGCGGCGTATCAATGCGCTGCCAGCCATGCCGCGGTGACCTGCGACAAAAACGCGTTTTCCAGAAAGATGAAAGCGGTAGGACACGAGTTACCCTCTGATATGCAGCATCAAAATCGTCTTCGGTCTGATTTTATGGCATAGCAGCACCGGCGATCCAGGTCGATGACGGTGACCGCCCACACATTCCGATTGTGCGGAGCCAGCCTTCGCGTTGCCATGTCTCCAAGGCTTGGACGGGGCGTTCTGCTGCACGGGTCCAACAGCATGGCCAGACTCCGGCTGACGATATCCGGACTCCGGGTTGTGTTCGAATGGTGGTTCGGAACACATGGCGCAACGATGCTACCCGACGAGCCTCGCCGCAGCGTCCGGCGCCCGGCTAACGGAACCGTCAACTACGGAACGCTGATCTCCGAGGCAGTGATGCGGCATGAGGTCGCGGCACGCATGACGAACTCTGCAAAGCGTCTTTGCCTGCATGATCGTTGCCAAATGGACGAAGTCCAGAAGTATGGCGGTAGCAAGCAGCAATCTGAATTCTCCGCTGCTCTAAATTCTCGGCTCCAACGGGTCGCAACGACGGCGCTGTCGTCACGAACCGCCAGACGCCATTGGCGTTTGGGGGCACGACGACCCTGCGACGCAATCTTCGAACAGCCGGTGACATTGCGACGATCCGCATCCCACCCTTCTTCTCGCGCGAAGATCGCTTGATGGTCAACGGCTGAATTGGCGTCACGAGATGGTCCGGATCAAGATCGTAGTAGCAGATCTATCGCAAGGCTGCTGGCATCGATGCGCGTGAGACACTGTTCCAACGCAATCGATATCGGCTCACGGAGCCCTCTCGCTCCGTCTGAGCGGCCGCCTTGTCCTGACATGGGCAGGGGCCGTGTAGACGTCAGCAACGTTGCGGTTGGCCAGTTGGCAGTTCTTGCGGGGCCGGGTTCAACAGCTGACGCTGTCTCCGCCTTCGGCCGGCGGGTTTAGAACGCGCCCGTTGCGGGGCGATACACGTTGATCGAGACCCTTCAGTCCATTCCGACGATCGAGTTCGTCGAGGCGGCGGCTCTAACAGGCGGTGCCGAGAATCCACCTTAGCGAGGACGAGAAGGCTAGCTACCAGTAGGAAGCCGGATTCCATCTCAGGCCTGAGCGTGTGGAAGCCCAAAACCAGAACAATGTCGATCAGGACTTACCCAAGCTGAGAACCGCAGGGATGATCGGAGCCGCGACTCCAAACTTGGAGGCTGCATGCACCGAGAAGTTGCAGCGCCTCAATCTGCGTGCCGATCTGGCCTGAGACAGGTTAAGTGTCCTGCTGTACTGGATCGGAGGCGCCATTTTCCGGAGGGGATAAATTTGCACCGCTCTCAACGATGCTATAGCCGCACTCACCGAGCCAATCGAGTACCCGGTCGGCCGTATTGTAGTCCCAACCAGGGTACGACCTCGCGATGATGTCTCTCGGAGAAAGTCGGCGGAGGGCCAACGACGGTTTCGCAGAGTTTCCGACCATTACAAACACCATACTTAATTTGTCTCATTGTTACGCAATTCGGCATTTCTTAACTAGTGAAAAAAATCAACAGTTGAGTCGAAACTGGCATCAGCTGAGCGCCGCTCCTTCGAAATGCGTGAGGCGCAAGTCCGAGCGTCGCGTCGCGTTGCGCGCAAAAGTTGTTTGCAGTTTGTGTGCTTCGTTGTTGACCTCACGAGCTTGATCAAGCGCGTCGACCATGAAGGTGACAAAGTTCGTCCTTCGGGCGCGAGGGGATGCATGGCCTTGCTGCGCAAGCGGATTTGGCCCGGTGCGTGCGTTGATCAGGCTGGAGGCCGCTCATTGGGGGCACTCTGAGCCCAACTGTTCGCTGAATTGCCGAGGCGGCGCAGGGCCAATATCCGCCATGAAACCTTCGAGGTCCGGCGGCCGAAGCACGTATCTGTCGACATCGAGGTGGTCGAATGGATGACTTCCAGTTCTGGAATTGCGTCAGATCGGAGAGTTGTGGCCCGCGCAATCACAAGCATCGAAATGCGGCAGGTCGCTGATCGAGCAGCGCTGCTGCTTCTAGCGTCAGCGCAAAGGTCAAAGCAATTTGGGGCCGTGCCGCCACCAAAGGATCAACGTTCGGACTCTTCATCCACCTCTGACGAGGATCACCAACGATTCCAGCAGCGCCTTATAGCACGAGCCGATGTGAGCGACCGAGCCGGCAGATCAATACCCTGCCTTTCGGGATTTCTAGCTGGCGTCCGATCATCAGTCAGGGCGATGGTCAAACGACTGCCCGGGAGCCGGACGCCCCTTGCAAATCCGTTGCGAGACGATCACTGCGATCGGCCTGATCGCGCCAGGAGCCGTTAGCTCCCCTGTCTTCGCCAGATGCACAGCTCATTCCCGCGCGCTCGGCTGGGGGAGGGATCTGCTCTTTCCAGTCATAGAGATCTTTCGAGTCATACAAAGCGTCGCTATCGAGCAGTCGGACGGCGTACAATAGCACCGAAATCCCCACTATCGCCGCCAAAGCAACAAGCGCCCATACCATTCCGGCCCAACCATAAACCGATGAAATATGGTGAAACAATACCCGTTCACGAATGCGAAATCAATCCCAGCGTGAGGATTAACCGCAAGTCTACCAGACCGATTCCGAGGCGAGCGGAAGAAATACAACCACAAGTCAAAGGTGAGCGCGCAATCCTGCGCAGCAGCAGCCCGGCACAAAACGGAGTCCCGATGCCCGGCTCGCCCTTCGCGGGTGGTCGGCGCATCGAACTACTCCAGGTCTGCGTCTCATTGAGTGGTTTCGCTGCCATGGTGAGGCGGCGGGCTGATTAGCCCGCCACACGATGGGATCGCCGCTTAAAGGCGCGATGGCTCCATAGTCATTTAAGGGACGCGCTGGACGGCCACGCGTCGTTCTGCTCGAGCAGGATCTCGCCGACGAGACGAACGATAGCATCTTTGTTCGGGAAGATGCCGACGACCTCGGTGTGCGCTTGATGTCGCCGTTGACCCTCTCGATTGGATTGGGCGAGCGCAGCTTGGCGCGGTGCTGCGCCGGGGCGGCTCATATGGGCGAGCTCCGCCTCATTCATGACGGTTGCCAGCTTGGGCACCTTGGTTGGGATTGAGCTGATCGGCGACCTTGCGCCATTGCGCCCTGGCCATCGGGCCACTATCCGGCCCGATATGATCGGCTGTTGAAAGTCCGAAAGAACGGAAGTTTCAGATGTGACGGGGCGAGCCACATGTTCCGGGGTCAAGACTTTTTATCTGAAAACTACTTGGTGAGCTCAGCAAAGGTGTTGAGGTCGACTTGGTGTGCTCGGGTATCGCGGCCTTGAAGCTCGGCATGGTCGGAAATACCGTAAGTGAAAAAGCTCACCTTTCTAAATCCGATGTGCTCAGCGATAAGTCGGAGCTCTTCCTTTGCATAGAAGTGAATGTGGTCCCAAAACGCATAGGCCTCAAACTCGCCTTCACGAATCCTCGTCTCGGTCGGTGGCGAGTAGTGGCGGTGTAGAACTCCTTCCAGCCCAGGAAAGCTGAAGCGCATCACGCCGCCAGGCTTTAGAGTCCGATAGATCTCAGCTACTACGAAGATCGAGGCGGCTTGGGGGAGGTGTTCAAGCATATCCTCCGAATAGCCGAATCGAACAGTGTTGTCGGCGAACGGGTGTTTGTCCAGCAAGTTGACCTGATAGTAGGCTGGGTGGTCGTGCTCGAACAGGTCGATGTTGATCCAGTCGTCGAGGATAGTGCTGCCGCAACCGTAGTTCACCTTCAGATCGCTTCCCTCGATTATCTTCCGGGGGGCAGCGCGAAATCCCGCCTTGGTCCAGGCTCCGGAGTCCGGCTCATACGTATACTGTTTGTAGGTCCGGATCTTGTCTTCCCAATAAGGAATTTGCGACAGCCGGTCCAGAAGACCCTGTTGCGAAACGATCGCTGGTTCAGCTACCGGCTTGCGGGTCCGTGCTGCAACGTTGACGAGTCTCGGCGCGATGAGGCGCTTCAGGTATCGTGTCGCGCGTCTTAGCATTGGTTCCTCTTGAGTCGCACCGAGACGGATGGACGTAGGAATCGTGATAGCCAAGTAACGAGGAAGGGCGTTTAATCGAATGACATATTTACAACTGCGGCGCAACGATCGGCTTGGTCTGAGCGCCAGGCGATACTCCGGCGCGGGTGGGTACTCCGGCAACCTAGTCTTACGGCGATCCTCGCAGGCGCAAATGTCCCTGGAGGTCAGCCAACAGCAGCGTGCCGAGGGCAATCTGTGCATCGAAAAGTCCGCCCATGATCATGTTCAGGAGTTCTGGAGGACTTGCCAGCAGGGTCTCGACGCCTGTCTCGGGCGCGAATCCTGGGATCCGGGCGTCTGTCTCAATGAAGAAGGAGTGTACGCGATTGCTGAGACGACCTGCATCGGTTTTGTTCACTCCGAGCAAATGGACGGCCCTGCTCGGAAATCCAGTTTCCTCAAGCAGTTCTCGAACCGCTGAGCTCGCGGCTTGCTCTCCAGGATCGATCAGGCCCGCTGGAAGCTCGAGAGTGAAGTCCTCAACCGCCGGTCGGTATTGCCGGACCAGCGGCACCAGACCCTCGGGGGAAATGCGAGAACGACAACGTAGTCGAACGTGTCGACTGAATGGTACGTTTCGCCCACAGTTCCTGAAGAAAACTCGACTTCGCGGGCGGTCAAAGTCACCCACGGCGAGATCCTGCTCCTGGATGTGTGTGTTATTCTGGGCCATGACTCAGGACGGTTCATTGTCGCTCCTTGCAATGCCGAGGCATCGATGAATCTGGATGCCAAGACGGTCGGGAAAGTCTGGGAGCCTCAAAGTCTGCGAGCCTCGATGGAGGTGTAGCCTTTAGCTGTTGAAGTGACGTGGCATATCGGTAGCTCGCCTGCAATATGGGGGTGGCTGCCGGCGCCAGATCACCCAGCCTCGCGCGCCGTGTCGCGCCCCATCACCGTCACCATTCCTACTTCAACATGTCGAGCGACAGTCGAGGCGACAGTCGCGCTCGCCTCCGCGAAAGTCTCGTAACCGTTCAATAATTCAACGATTGCCTGGGCGATCGCATGCGGGGATGGAGTTGCTTCGAGGGCGTTGCATCCCACGTTCCAGTCCGAAAGCGAACTGCCACTCAGGAACACGAAGGGCCTCGAACTCGAAATTGCGTCACAAACGACGCCCGACCCTCGTATCGCATAGACAGCAGGATCATGCAGCAGAAGTGCTGCGTGGGCTTGCTTCCAGCTCAATATGTATTCGTCCGGATCCAGATGGAGTGGCAATGCTTCTATTCGAACCTTACCCGCCCTGCTGCTTGGATGTCCCTGAACGCGCAGGACGACGTCTGGGTCGTGCGCGTTGAGCTTTGCTGCGAGCGCCTGCGCCGTCGCGTTCAATAGTCTAGCTCCCTTGTCCGAGCGTGCGTGACCCGCCATGTAGAGAATGAACCTGCCATTCACCGCGGGAGGTTGCTGGGCCGGCAGGTCAGTGGGGTGAGGGAGCAACTCGACAGACTTGGGCCAGATTTCGCGTATGGCGCGCGCGAAGGCGGGCGTCTCTGCGAGTAGATCCACGTTCTCAACGGCCCCCGGGGACTCCTGGAGGCGCTTTAAGGCTGATCGCCATGTCGGATCGCTTGGATGGCAGCCCACATCATCATACATCAGCCGCACGACAAAACGAGCCTGACCGCGATGCGCCTCAAATTGCTCGGCGGTTGCGATGAGAAGCTCAGCGTCGGCAGACGGCAAGAATACGGCATCTCCGGGCTCGGGCTCAAGGGTTCTGAGAAGTTCGCCGAGTTCGGGGGCAATGATCGAGCGGAGTTTGCTCGCGTCTGCGCCGGCGACCGTTAGAGTAGGTGCGTCAGGAGCATGAGAGCCTCTCCAGCCCCTGATGAAGCGTGCTATAGGCATGATCGCGCCTGCGCCGAGCGAGAACGCGGACGTGATCGTGGGCCCGTAACGGCGAGATCGTGATACGGTATCGCGATTATGTCTGAATACTCGCAAGATATCGCCGCCGCCGAGATGCTGCGATCCGTTCCATCCCTTCCCAGCGGCTATCAGCGGGCGTGTGTCGCCCATAAGGGTTGCAAACCTGGACGTGGCAAATGCGTGGTGACCACGTTCGTCGATCAAGTTTGGTTCGATTATGATGGTCCGTCCCGTCACGGTCCCTAATCTCCCGGCAATATCGAGACCTCATGCTCGAGCGGCGCTACGGCTGCTGTTCCGTTTGCCGCTCCCCTGCGACCAGGGTGTATTCAACGCATTTTTCCAGGAAGCGGGTCATGGAGCGTTCCGCTCTCGTGGCCTCGATCCTGCGACAGATTGCATTAAAGAGGTTCGGATTGAGCGCGATACGCTTGATCGCATCAGACAGCGCAGCAGCGTCGGCGCGCGCCGCGAGGATGCCGTTAACGCCATCTTGTATCTGCTCGGTCAGTCCGCCGACCGGCGTAGCTATGACGGGGACCCCGGCCCCCAAGCTGGTGGCGGCGACTCCGGATTGGCTGGCTTCGATGTGGGAAAGAACAACGGCGTGATAACGCGATAGTATCGCCGCGATTTCCCGCTCTGTAAGCCAGCGATTTATCACTTCAGCGCCGAGCGCAGCGAGGCGCCGTTTGTTTTCACCAAGCGGGCCCTCGCCGAAGACTCCTAGTTCGACCTGAAAGCCTTCTCTGCGTAAGGCCTCGATGGAATCGAGAAGCAGGGTTAGTCCCTTGTAGGGCATGATGCGACCCAGGAAAGCAAGCCTGATCGGTTTGCCTTCGGTGAGGCTGATCGTCCTCTGCTGCGCGCCATAGTCGAGATCTGGATGGAACAGCGTGAACAATTTGTGCTGAGGGACGCGCCGGGCCGTCAGGAGTCTCTTCGTCACTGCGTCGCTCAGAGTGAGGACCGCATCAGCTTGCGCAATCGTCCGATCGAGGAGAGGGTCTATGAGCGCCGACCTGTAATCACCCGGGTGGATTTCCGCATCGTGAATGATTGAAGAATAGAGAACTCCATGCGGTCTCAAAACGGAGAATACGAAGGACGACCAGACGTGCGGCATGAATTCAATCACGGCTTCAATCTTCCGATTGACAATCTCGCGCGTGATGCGGCTCCTCAGCATCGGAATGCGCCAGGCTTGGCCGATAGCGCCAAGATCATTGGAAAAGGTGTCCACGGCGACCAGCCGGTCTTCAAACTCGCAAAAAGCTGCAAAGCTCTCATTTTGGCGAGATACGGATATCGTGGCGTCGATTGAAGGACATGAGGTCGCTACGGTCGCCGCTTCCTGCACGAAGCGGGATAGTCCGCGCCGCCCCCAATAGACCAGCATGATGCGAGCTCTATCAGACCTCTCCAACATGGCTAGCTGTCGCCTTGAGAACGTGACCGACGCCCACGTGATGTGTGTTGAGCGCCGGGCCCACCAGAACTCGGAGAGCAGCCTGTGGCTTTGACCGGATCCAGCCACGTCATGCGAGAGCACCGCGTGCCCATAGTTCGGCAAGTGTGAGCTTATATTGAAGGTCGATGGGGAAGCTTCGTTCCTCCCGGCGCAAGCGATCACCATCAATGACGCCGTGCGACACGAGCATGCTTTCGTTTCGCCAAAGCGGTCCGTGTCGTTCGATCAGCTTCATCATCCATTGTTGGACTGGAGGTGTGAAGCCCTGCTTGGGTCGCTGGCTGACTTCATCTGGCAGCAGATGACCAAAGGATGACAGCAAAAGCCATTTATGCGGCTTCTCGAAATCCTCGAGGCCGCCATGACGCATAGCGGATACCGCGTTGATGAGGTCGATGTCCAGGAACGGCACGCGCATTTCGATGGAGTGGGCCATGCTCATACGGTCGAGCAGCGTGAGGCAGTTGCAGAGGAGCCAGGTCCTCGAAAGCGCCTCCGTCACGGCTGGACCGCTGGGATATCCTTCAATCGGCCGAGTGCGCGCGAGCCAATGATTTGGTTCGACCGAAGCAGGATCGGCGAGAAGTGAGCGTGATAGCGCGGCTGACCGGCCGATTTCCTTCAATGGAGCCAGAATGGAGGTTTCCCGGGGGGCGCTATGTCCGAACGTTCGGCGTGCCCATTCTTTGATTCCTCCATTGACGCCCTTCTTACGATGCTCCGCAGCTGCATTGCGGACCCACTCGTACCCCCAAAAAAACTCGTCTCCGCCCATGCCCGAAAGCAGAACCGGCACCTTTGCGGCTCGGGCTGCGCGGCAGACCTCGAAGTACCCATATGCTGCTATGTCGGCGATCGGGGTGTCCATCGCTTGCACCAGCTGCGGGAATTGCTCGACCATTTGGTCGACATCAATTTCCACTTCCGTGAATTCGATGCCGAGAGAGCGCGCGAAGCGCTGAGCGATCAGCCGTTCGTCGGTGGGTGGTCGTCCCTTATAGCCGATCGTGAAAGCATGAATCTGGCCGGGATAGTGTCTCGCCGAAATGGCGGCGACCAGGGACGAGTCGATCCCACCCGAAAGTGCAACGCCGACCGGAACATCGGCGCTCCCCATCCGCCGGCATGCCGTATCCAGCAGGTCTCTCACCTGCGCAACCGGATCTGGACAGTGAATAGCCTCGACGTCGAGCATACTCCAATAGGGGCGCGGTTCCGCAGAGAGCTGCTTTGGCGAAAGAGTTATCAGATGACCTGCTGGCAACTGATGAATTCCCTCTATCAGGGAGTTCGGCTCCAAGCAGTACTGAAAGGTCAGAAACTCGTGCAGTGCCACTGGGGAGATGCGCCGTTGCGCTGCTGGCACGAGGCGTAGCAGCGGCTTCAGCTCGCTGCACCACCAGACTCGCTCGGCACCGTCGTCTCGCCGGTCTCGCAACATGTAGAGCGGCTTTTCGCCCAGGCGGTCGCGCCCGAGCACGAGCCGCCCCTTGCGATCATCCCAGATGGCAAAAGCAAACATACCCCGCAAATCTGCGATGCAGTCCTCACCTTTGTCCTCGTAGCCGTGAACAATCGTTTCCACGTCTGAGTGGGTTCTCAGATCGTGGCCGCGAGCCTGAAGCGCGCTGCGTAGCTCGTGGTGATTGTAGATTTCGCCGTTGCAAACCATTGCAACCGACCGGTCCTCGTTATAAAGCGGCTGTCCTCCTCCTGCCAGATCGATAATCGACAGGCGTCGCATGGCCATCGCCACGTGGGTCGATGCGAACAGTCCATCGGAGTCCGGGCCGCGATGATACAGGGCTCCATTGATCTCGCTTAATAGAGCGAGCTCGCTTTGCCGAAGTGGAGCACTGCAGATCACGCCGCTGATGCCGCACATGAGTTTAGTCCCCCATTTCCGCCGTCCGAAGATCGTTCGCTTCAGACGTGGTTGTCTCGCCAGCGCTCCGCGCGGCTAGCAAAAGGTTCACGCAGTGATCGCGGGCTTGCCGCGTGTCACGCCGGCCTTCCCTTCGATCGCAATAGCTCGTTCGACAAGGTCAACGAAGGATCGTGCAGCAGCGAGCCGCTGCCGGAGATTTCGCTCCTGAGCACGTCGTTCCGAAGCAGGATCGGGACCGTCCGGGAGTTCGCGCCAAGCGCTCGAAAGCGTTTCCGCCAGAATTGCGTCGTCGTCAGGTGGAAAGAACCTGACCTGCAGACCCTGCTCGCCTTCGAGCTGCTCACGGTGCACGGGAATATCAGAAGCGATGATTGGTCGTCCCAGCGTCTTTGCATCTTCAACGACGGTACTCCAGCCCTCGAAGAGGGATGGTTGAAGAACCAGCGTGGCGTGGCGGAAGATCTCGATCTGGTCTGCTCGAGGAACCAGTCCCAATCGCAGTATCCTGTCTTGAAGCTCGGATTTGGCGATGAACTCGAGTAATTCAGGCACATATTCCTTGTCGCGATAATCGTCTTCCCGGCCCGTGCAGACGAGTACCAGATCCGGGTGCCTTGCCTTCAAGCGATGCAGCGCCTTGAATGCAACTCGGTGGTTCTTGTGGGCCCAGAATTGATTTGCGATGTAGGCGTAGCGCCGGGGCAGGCCGTATTGCCTGTGTGGATTGCGACCGCCCCGCTCATGATCCGTGATGACGGAGCAGAAGCGCCAGACATGTGGCTCGACCTCAGGATTCGGGCAGAGATTGAGGAAGTCCCTCTTGGCCGTTTCACTGCTCAGGACCAGGACGCCAGGCTCGGAGGCGATCAAAGCGATGCCACGGTCGCGCGCATCGCGCTCATCCTCAGTAAAGAAATGAGGCAGGTGCACATGTTGAAAATCAGGTATCCATCGGATCGCCGGAACGCCCTGCACCTTGCCGCCAATTGTAGGATAGGTGGCATCCAGCTTCTGCCAAGCCGGATCGGGCGGAATGTAGGTTTGCAGAAACTTCCTATGGACACGGCGCCAGAAGTGGGCGATCGCGCCATGCCTGCGCGGGCGCCGGTCTCGGTCGACGAACGGAAAAGAGCGCAGCTCAACGGCGAGCGGCATTGCGTCGTCCGGTACGCCGAGCAGCCTGACCTCCGGTCTCTCCGCTTCTGGCAGGCTTTCGAGACAGTAGACGAGATTGCGAATATAGATAATGCCGCCCATCCACTTGGGATCGGTGATCACGTCGAGCCCGATCACCCGGGTGGAGGGCTTGCCGCTGCTTTGGCCGATCATTCAATTCCTCGGTACCGTAATGGCAATTACTTTGATCGCCGGGCAACGCGCCACCGTCGTATCCCGCCGAGCCAGCTCCCGCCGGGGGAAGGCGAGGAAACCACCTGGCTTGGCCCAAGAAATTCCGAGTAGACCTTTTCGCGTGTCGCAATCTGTTCCGGCGTCCCTTCATGCTGTCCCTCCGTGCAAGTCGCACACGGCGAAAGCTTGGGACCATAGCGAAGCAGCTCCTTTCGCCATTCCGCCATCGCCTGGCTGGCATAAGCCGCAAAAATCGTTGGAAAATCCGTCAGTTTTCCAATTGCATAGCGTTGGGTATGCTCTGCAAAGTCGACGAACATCTGGCAGCAAGGGAAAAGCGTGCCGTCGTAGGAAACCGTAAAGTCATTGAAGGGACGGGAGCACGGCGCGGACCGGCTGAACGCGCCGGAACTCAGTCCGACGGATTCCGCCCGGTTCGATCCCAGCGTGTAGTAGTTCGTAGCAAAGACATTGATCGGCAACTTTTCGATAGTGACATGACCCTGCATCGTCTCTCCGGGACGGAGGATGTCGACCTTTATGGCCTTCTGCAAACGTCGGGAAAGGTCGTTGAAGCGCGTCGCTGCATAGGCGTCGTCGTACGGCTTGCCGGCCGGGGCATGGATGGAAATGTACAGTTCGGACAGGCCGGCTGAGATCAGTTCGCGAACATAGTCTCGATCCAGATAGTCTCCGTTGCTACTGAAGTATATCCGGGCCGCCGGCAACAGCTCTCGAGCGCGCCTGATGCGATTGAGCAGCAGCGACTTGTCTGAAGTTGGCTCGTTATACAGATTTAAGCACAAGCCCTCGTCATAGGAGATTTCTGCGAGGTCGCGCAGGATAAGTTCATAGGTATCGTGAGGCAGCAGTTTGTTGGTCGAGGCACGATCGACCTTCGACACGGGGCAGTAGGAGCATGCCCGATTGCAATGTGATGAAATTTCGACAACGACGTTGCGTACTGACCTTCGAAACAGCTCTCGCGCCGTTTCAGCGCTCGTCGGTGCGAAAAAGTGGTCCCGCGCAAAATGGTCCAACGCTTCGTTCATGAGCTGACCTGGTCAAGATGAAAATCTGCATCGAAGTGAACGACGGCATTCGGGTCCGAGTAGAGGAACTTGTCGCTCGGATTGAGGACGACGACGTTTCCACACTTGAGCGCGAGAAAGAGATGAAGTCCTGCATGGCGCGTGATCGCGGCGATGTTCAAATCGTAACTTCCTGGCCGCAGATTTTGCGCTGGAACGGAAATCCTCAGACTATAGCGACCTGGCATCACGCGTCCGACCAGAAGACCCTGCTCGTGACTGTCGATAGTGCAGATATTTCTATAATGTGCTGCATCGAGCACGGCGCGGATGACGAGGTCATCGATAGCTGAATGAACCGTCACATCCATGACGATGTCGAACGGCTCCTTGAAGTGCAGCTCCTTCTTGGCTGTATTGCCGTCCTTTGCGACGATCTTGATATTGTCGCAGACAACGTCGCCGGTACCGGAGATCAGCTCGCTCGCGCCATCCGGACCAGGAAGCGCACTCTCCCGCGTACGGGCGGCGTTGCGAGCGTTCTGATCGTCATAGGCGCGGATCACCTTCTCGATTTCGCCGAGGACCTTCACTTCGCCCTTGTCCATGAACAGTCCGCGATCGCAAACCGCCCAGATCGCTCCAATGGAATGCGAAACCAGGACGATCGACGTGCCCTTGCGCTTCAATCCAAAGAGGTAATCATAGCACTTCTTCTGGAAGTTCAAGTCACCCACAGCGAGCACTTCATCGACCAGCAGCACCTCCGGCTCGCTCACGGCAGCCACCGCGAAACCGAGGCGCACCTGCATGCCGCTCGAGTAATGCTTGACGGGCATGTCGATGAATTGTTCGAGCTCAGAGAACGCAACGATCTCATCCATGTGGGAGCGGATCTCCCGGGGAGAGAGTCCGAGGAGTGCGGCGTTGATGTAGATGTTTTCGCGGCCGGTGAGCATCGGTGAGAAGCCAGCGCCGGCCGCGATCAATGCGCCAACACGTCCGCGCAACATGACGCGACCGGCATCCGGCTTGTAGATGCCAGTCAGGATGCGCAGAAGGGTCGTCTTTCCACAGCCGTTGACCCCCATGATGCCAAGGCTCTGGCCGCGTTCGAGCGTGAAGCTGATGTCCTTGACGGCCCAGAACTCCCCGTCACGCAACTGGCTCGAATCGCTGCCGGCGCCAACAAGCCGACCGAGGCCGTCACGAAGGCCGTGTGCCATCGATCGGCGCAGCGACAGGCCGAACTTCTTGGAGACGCTCTCGGCGCGAACTGTCCAGTCCTTATCGCTCACAACTGTCTGCTAACCTTTGGTGGTAAGGATGCGGGTGTACCCTGCCGGAGGGAGGCATGAAAGCGAAATGCAAAAAGGGCAACCGGCCGACCGGTCTGCGGAGGCGGCCAGCTCGGCAGCCCCTCACTTGATGTTCGCGCCTTTGTTGCCCGTCCGCCACCATGCGGCATAGGCGGCAAGCCCATCTCTCAAGCTCCAACGATGCTCGAAGCCCAGGCTTCTTGACCGTGTGGCCGAGGCCTGCAGGTGGTTCGGATCACCAACGCGCGAATTTCCATTGAATCGGATCCGACAATCGACTCCCAATGCGCGGGCAAGCTCACTGGCAATGGACTCAACGCTGGATGCGACGCCAGTTCCGCCATTGACGATGAGGCACTGCGACGTTGCGTGCTGGGCCGCGATGAACCCGAGTTCGGCTGCGTCCTCCACGTACAGCATGTCCCTGGTCTCAGCCCCCGTCCCAAAGAGGGTAATTTCGTCGGACGCCTGCGAGAGTTTTCCAGCGACGTCCCACAGCAGCTGCTTCTGCAAGCCGGGACCGTACAGAGAGAAATAGCGGATCACGGCCGTTTTCAAGCCGAATGAGTGTGACGCCGATCGACATAGCAATTCGGCACAGAGTTTGTGTGCGCCATAGGGCGATACAGGAGCCAGCGAAGCGTCTTCGGCGATCGGTCCCGGCGCGGCGCTGCCATACACTGCCGCGCTGGAGGGAAGCACGAACACCGCTTCCGGCGCTGACCTGCGCAACGTATCGAGCAGCAGCGCGGTGCTGTCTACCGAGAGACGGAAGTCTCGGTAAGGGTCCGCAAGCGATGCGCCGATTGCGCCGCTGCCCGCGGCATGGAATACGACGTCGGGGGGGCCGACAAGCTTCAGGAGCTCCTTGATCGCTTCGTTGTCGATGATCTTCTCGATCCAGGCAGCCTTGCCTGAGACTTTGACGAGAGGGAGTGTGGCGATATCGACATCGGCAGCGCCGCCGAGCCCAATGCCAGCAATATCCCAGCCCCCCGCCGCAAAACGCGCGGCCACATGTCGGCCCAGGAAGCCACGGGCGCCGGTTATCCAAACGAGTGCCATACGTCAGAATTGCTCTTAGAGGTTCCGAAAAGGGATCGTCTCTATCGAGTTGATCGCCACGGTTAAGACGAGAGGGCGCGCGCCCCTGGGCGCAGGGTCAGCTCGGACGCTCGTGCGACGGCGAAACCCATGGACGTGGAGGGCATTTTCTACTTTCACGTGTGGATGCGCCAACTTGCAAACATGCCGGTCGTGGAGGTATACACCGTCTTAGGATTGTTTCCAACGATATCCATGCCTTCAGGCCGATTGCGGAGGAGGACAGCTGGTGAGTTCCTTCAAGGTGCCTGTAAGCGGGGTAGTGGAGCGCTTGATCGGATCTGAAGATGCGTGCGTAGGAACTGACAATCCGGTTTCGATTGATCGCGCAACCAAAGGGTGCGTTCACGTCGTTGTTCCCGTCTTTAATCGTTGGCAGTTCACCCAGCAGTGCGTCGAAGATCTGCGCCGTCAGACCTATCGACATTTGACGATCAACGTATCGGACGGCGGATCGACCGACGGCACGCGAGACAAGCTCGCTCGACTCTATCCGGATGTGGAGGTGATCCACGATGGGAAGGAGCGTTGGTGGGCCGGCTCTTGTGCGCTGGCCATTGAGCGGATACTGGCCAAAGCTGCGACGGATGACTTCGTTCTTTTGCTGAACAATGACACGAGAGTCCCTGAAAACTACATCGAAACCCTGGTTGCCTGGTCGTGGGCCCATGACGCGGCCGTTGGCGCAAAGGTCGTTGACAGTCGCGATCCGACGAGGGTCCTCGATGCCGGCGAGATGATTGATTGGGAGCGCTACGATTTCCCCATCAAAACAGAGATCGCCTCAGGCGAGCGGCATTGTGAAGACGTCGACACGCTTCCGGGCCGAGGTACCTTGATTCCGATCAAGATGATAAGAGCGGTCGGCAACATCGACGATCGGACCTTTCCACATTATATTTCAGATTACGACTTCTTTTGCCGGATCAAGTCTGCTGGTTTCAAGCTGCTTGTGTGTTACGACACAATGATTCTGGCTCATATCGAGGAGACCGGTATCGTACCGCAAGCCCAGTTGACCTTGCGGCAAGCCTGGCGCGAAATCTTCGACCGTAGGTCGATGACCAATCTCGGCGATCATTGGCGCTTCGTCTCCCGACATGCGCCCGCGCCGCTGCGCCCGCGGTTGCATCGCCTTTTGGTGGCGCAGGCGGCCGCAAAATTGCTGTTGCGCACGGAACTCGGCATTTTTTTTCTACCGCCGTATAAGGGCGCGCGTCTCGTCAGGAGAGTCATACGAGCCGTTGTACGCTTGATTAACGAGCCGGATGCTGCGCTCGAGTTCGCGCACTGGCCGCATGCGGTGAAGCTCGTTGCGCTGATGACGTTTGCTCCACGTCCCTTCCAAGGCGACGAGGCCGCCGCCAAAGGGTTGGATGTGTCGCGGCTTGTGCGCGATGGCGTATTGATCCTGCGGTTGCCGCCTGACTGGTATTGCTTCGGCACGCTGCAATGGGCAGGCCGGTCGGATGCTGCGCAACTGAACGATCTGCTGCGCACGTGCCGAGGGCCGAGCCTGTTGCAATATAGGGCCCTTGTTTCCTACAAGAGGGCACGCCAAGCGCATATACGGCTGGGTGATGATAGCGCGGCAGACCCAGGGCAAGCATCATGCAATCATTGAAGCAGTACATCAAAGGGCGCCTCAAGGCGCCGCTCGCGGAATCAAATTACAAACGATTTCTCGCGGACGGCAACCCGCCTTGGAAGCCAGGTTACGATACGCACAAGATCAAGTCGGTAACCGCCGCAATCAACGATCCCGCCTACGATCCCTACAAGCTCCCGGACGGTTTTGGTTGGCGCCTCGATGAACGTATCGTCGAGTATCCATGGTTCATGGCACGCCTTCCAGCCGGAAAGGGGCGGTTGCTCGACGCGGGGTCTACCCTCAACCACGCGCATGTGCTCGGTCATCCGAAGCTGCGCGAAAAGACCTGCACCGTTTCGACTTTGGCGCCGGAGCAGTGGTCTGCGTGGCAGTGGGGCGTGTCCTACGTTTATGAAGATCTGCGCGAAAGCTGTTTCCGGGACGCGTATTTCGATTGGATTGCCTGCATCTCGACGATCGAGCACGTTGGCCTGGACAACACGATGCTCTACACGAGCGACGGCACCAAGAACGAGACGGATACCGATGGGTACGTCTCTTGTCTGATGGAATTGCGCCGAATGTTGAAGCCCGGTGGGGTGCTCTTTCTGAGCATGCCATTCGGCCGACGAGCCAACCACGGTTGGTTCCAGATTTTTGACGCCGAAATGGTCGACCGGCTCGTCGAGCGATTCGCGCCGCAATCGTGCATCGAGACCATCTATCGTTACAGGGCGGAAGGGTGGACCGTTGGTGACCGGGAGAGCGCAAAGGACGCAACCTATTTCGACATACATAAGCAAAGCACTTATGATGATGATTACGCGGCGGCCTCCCGGGCTGTCGTGTGTCTTGAGCTGACGAAGTAGCACATTCCGTGACGCGCCGTGTTCGTGCATTTGCCGAAGGACTACTTGCTCGGCTCGTCCGGCCGCGGCATATGCCCTCGGCCGACGGGAGGATTGATCGCGCTCTGGCAGATATCGACCAGACTGCCGTTTTCTATCCGACGGCCAGTCTGCATACGCACGGGCACCCGCCAGAGGCGCTGCGGATCGGCGCTCACACGCACGTCCGTGGCGAGTTGTTGTTGTTCGGACACGGCGGACGTATTCGCCTTGGCGAGTATTGTTATGTGGGCGAGCAGACCAGAATCTGGTCCGCCAGGGAGATCAGCATCGGCAACCGCGTTCTGATCTCGCATATGTGCACGATCATGGATAATCTGACCCACCCGTTGGATGCGAGCGAGCGGCATCAGCAGTTCCGCGATATCATTACCGCTGGTCATCCGCGCAAAATCGACCTGGACGAGCAACCTGTCATCATTGAGGACGATGCGTTGATCAGTTGCCATTGCGTGGTGCTGCGAGGCGTGCGAATCGGCCGGGGCGCCGTCATTGGAGCGGGCAGCGTCGTCACCAAGGACGTTCCTCCGATGGTGATTGCGGCGGGCAATCCGGCCAAGGTCATTCGCGAACTCGATATGGAAGCAGTAAAATGACCGATGGCGCGATGAGCTGGGAGCAGGCGGTCTCCTGGTTGCGCAACCAGCCTGACCAGGCCAGTCTTGTGAAGGCGTGTTTCTTCGATGACCCGCTGTTGGCGGCTGCGCAGCGATTTCACGCCAGCTCCGAGTGGATTGCGACGCGATCATTGCTGACGAGCCCACCAGGGCGCGCCTTGGACGTCGGGGCGGGCAGGGGCATCGCGAGCTACGCGCTCGCGGCTGATGGCTGGCAAGTGACGGCGTTGGAGCCTGACCCGAGCGCGCTGGTGGGGGGCGGAGCGATCCGGGCGCTTGCGGGCGAGAGTGGATTGCCGATCAAGGTTGTGCAGGAGTGGGGTGAGACCCTGCCATTCGATAGCAACAGCTTCGATGTCGTACTCTGCCGTCAGGTGCTGCACCATGCGCGTGACCTGGGGCAGCTCTGTGCCGAGATTGGTCGCGTTCTGAAGCCGGGTGGAATTTTACTTGCCACGCGCGAGCATGTCATTTCACGACCCGAAGATTTGCCGGCATTCTTGGCGTCGCATCCGCTTCACAAGCACTATGGTGGCGAGCACGCCTATTTGCTTGCGGACTATCACTCCGCCATCGCCAATGCGGGCCTTGCTCTCGATCTTTCGTTGAACCCGCTTCAGTCCGATATCAATCTGTTTCCAATGACCTTGAGTGACCACCGGAAACTTGTCGCCAAGCGGCTCAGATTGCCATCGGTGCTTGTTCGTCCTTGGCTGATGTCATGGTACGGTAACCAGCTTGACGATCCAGGGCGTCTTTACACATTCAGAGCGCGCAAGCCTGCAAGCTGATGCCAGAGATTGAATTGTGAAGAGATCATTGTCGAACATTTGCAGAAAGCTCTCTTCGCAACAGATACGGGGAGTCGCGGGCGTGGATGATTCAACGAGCCCAATCCGGGTCTGCCCGTCCCGCAGCAGGTCGTGGTGTCGTGATCGCGAGGTGCTCTCGTGACTGACCGCGTGCCGCTTGCCCTTTTCACGTACAACCGCCCGCTGCACACGCGACGGGCGCTCGATGCGCTGCTGCGGAACGCGCGCTTAGAGGACGTCAAGATCATCATCTACTCGGACGCCCCGAAGCGACCCGAGCACGCCGAAGCGGTCGAGGCAACGCGACGGTTAGTTGCAGACTGGGCCGTGGTGAACGGCGCCGAGGTCGTCGTGCGTCCAGAGAATTTTGGTCTTGCTCGCTCGATCGCCGGCTCAGTCGATGAGCTCACGCGCGCTTACGGCCGGGTGATTGTCCTCGAGGACGACCTCGTTGCAGCTCCCGATTTTGTCCGCTTCATGCTCGAAGGGCTGGACCGTTATGCTGATGCCGCCGGTGTTGCGCAGATCTCTGGTTGCCACCTCAAAGGTACGGCCCAAGTAGCCGGAGATGCCTTCTTCATGCCGCTGACGACGACTTGGGGGTGGGCGACATGGGCGCGGGCATGGTCGCTATTTGATTGGCAGACGGACGGTATGCTCGATGAGCTTGCCCACGATGCCGGGTTCCGCAGCCGCTTCAGCCTCGATGGCGCAGCGGATTATGAAGCGATGCTGTCCGATCGCATTGCTGGCAAGAATGACTCTTGGGGCATTCTGTGGTGGTATGCCGTCGCCAAGGCCGGCGCGCAGGTTCTCTACCCGCGTACGAGCCTGATATGGAACGGCGGATTCGATAACTCCGGCGTTCATTGTGCGGGTAACCTCCCCTTCCAGCTCGAGGCTCCAGCTCAATTCAGTCGGACCATCTTGCCGGCGACGCTGCGAATGCCCGATCGGGTTGAGCCGGACATGGCAGCATTCAACGAGGTCTGTCTTTGGCTGCGGGCAGGTGTCTCTCCAGCCGTTGATCGTAGCGGCCTCGCAACACGACTGCGAGGGGCTTTGAAGCGTTGGGCCGGCCGCCGCTGATCAGGAGAAATCTGCGCCTGTCCGGGTCAGAATGACCGAATTGAAGAGCCGGAATCGGACTTCGTAATTCCTGGCGAGAAGATATCTGAGAGCGGGATCCTGGTGCATTTCGGCGAACGGTGTCGACAGCGCTTCGATGATGATCACGGCGGGCGCGTAAACGTCCCAATTGCCCGAACGCAAGACGGCCAGTTCTGCGCCCTCCACATCGACGCTGAGGAGATCGACGTTGATTCCGGGAGGCACGAACTCGTCCATGATACTTGCGAGCGTCTTCGGGCGAAGCTCGATTTCGCCAGTCTTGTCCCATCCAGCCGCGACGTAGCTGTCGGCGAGCTCTGCGTTGGTCGTGTTGAGGGCACCCTCGCGAAAGAGGTGCATCCGCACGGGGTCTGTCTGGTCCGACACCGCGAGTTCGAGGTTGACGTCTCGGGGCCGGAGCAGGCCGAACGAGCTCATGCTCCCGGGGGTTGCGTCGACATTGATGCCGCGCCATCCACGGCGGTAGAGCGCAAACGTATTGGAGAACCTGGTGGCGTGATGAGCGCCGATGTCGACATAGAAGCCGGAGCGACGATCACCGAATAGCCGCTTGAGCAGGATATCCTCTCCCTCCTGGCTGTAGTGGTGGCTGCTTCCGCCGAGCGCAGAGAAATGCTCGAGCAGAGCGTCAGGAATGTCGGCAGGGTCCAGGCCCGCACAGGCCCGCGTCAATAATTGCTTCCTCAAATCGAGCGGCAAGTGGTCGGCATCAGCAGCAGAAAAAGCCGCCGAAAGCAGCCGCCCGAGCTGGCTCGCATCCAGCTTCTGTTCGCTGAGCGATTTTTCGAGGATTTGTAAGCTGGAATCGATATCTATATGAGCGCCGATCCTGGCGAGCTGGACCGCCAATCTGGCGCGGTGCTCGGGAGCTATTCGGCGTCCGACGAACTGGATCAGCGATCGCGCCACGCTCGACAATCGAAAGCTAAGCGTGGTCACCAGTTGCTGCCCCTGCATGCTTCAATGCCTCCGACTGGTCGCGGATGATTGAGCCGGCCTCTGAGAATACTATCCGATCGCACCAGAAGCGATGTTGTCCAGCAATAGATGTTGATTGGGCCGAATCCGCTGAAATCCACCTGAAGGAAACCTTCACCACGAAAGAACTCTGCTACGTCGGTGTACCAGTCTGAATTGTCGAGCACGATGCAGCCGCCCGCGCTCAGGTGAGGCAGGGCTGCCCGCGCGCATTGATTGCGCCAGACCCCGTCGATGATGATGACATCAAATTCTCCTCCGATTTCGGATATGGCCCCAGCATATTCCGTGACCTCCTCCCGAAGAATGAGCTTTTCCAGTCGACTTGACCGATGCAGCATCTTCTCAAACCAGGCGGAATCATGCTCGACGGCGGTCACCT
Organism: Bradyrhizobium sp. SZCCHNS3002; assembly: GCF_032377435.1. Classification (NCBI taxonomy): domain Bacteria; kingdom Pseudomonadati; phylum Pseudomonadota; class Alphaproteobacteria; order Hyphomicrobiales; family Nitrobacteraceae; genus Bradyrhizobium; species Bradyrhizobium sp. SZCCHNS3002. Next base: position 5,375 of record NZ_JAUHHY010000004.1, on the reverse strand, counting down.
TGGCTCCCTTATTCGCCCAAAACAGGGACGAATTGCCGCAACCAAACTCGAAGATTCGCAGTCCTCTGGCGTCGAGCTGCTCGAAGTATTCCAGTGCGGGATATGTGTACCAGGGAACAGGTTTCCCATCGACGGCGACCGGCAGTTTCAGCTCGAGCGTTCGTCCATAGCCGTACTTGTTCACGAGGATGTCGAGAGCAGGCTCGAATGCCTTCGGCTCAGGCTTGGGCGTGGCATGCGCCAATGCGTTCGCGACTGTCCTCTGGACATAGGTGTTGATCCGATCTTTGAGCCATCTCATCTCAAGCATACTCCTGCGAGCTGGCCGGCGTCCGCCAAGCGAGTTGCTCGACGGATGGGCTCGCATGTGAATTGGGACTCGGGCCGCAACATTGTTTAACGGGAGGTCTTGTTTCTGTTCAATTTGCTGTCGCTGCCTGTCGTCGGCTCAGCTACAGCCGCTCCGCTACGAGGTCCTCGAGCAGGTAGAAGATCTTCAGCCCAACGATGACCAGAATCACGGTCGCGACGATCACCAGCAAAAACACCGGAATGTCGTTGGCTTGGTCGAGGCAGATCAGCGCACGAGGAACATCGATGAGGTAGGTCAACGGATTGCACTTGATCAGAAACTGTATGGTTGGGCTCTCGATGCTCGAGTGCAGGTATACCGCAGGCGTCAAGTACATCAGCAGAGAGAGCCCTTGCGTGGCGAGCGGCGTAAGGTCGCGCGCAATTGTGCCGAGCACTGCGAGCATCAAGCCAATTGCCGTCCCGAGCAGTACCATGGGCAGAACCAGCAATGGATAGGCGAGTATCCAGAGGCTGGGCCACCGACCCATGATCAAGAATACCGCCATCATCGTGATCATGCTGATGGCGATGGAATAGAAAACGCCTGCCAGTGAGCTCATGGCGAGCGCCAGCTTTGGAATCTTGGTTCGCAGAATGAGATCAGCCTGCGACTGCAGCCCACTGCTGACCGCTCCCATTGCGCCCGGTAGACATGCCCAGATGGTGGTGCCGACGAGAACATAAAGAGGGTATGGAATCTCTCCTTGGCCTGGCTTGAGAACGCCAATGGAATAAAGAAACAGGAAGCTGACGATCCCCAGGATCGGATTGAGAAGAGCCCAGAAATACCCGAGAATTTTCTGTCGGAATTGAGCGATGAAGTCGCGCCAGAAAAGGCGAGTTATCACGTGGCGAGAGTTCGATAGATCGAAGTAGGCTTGGCGCAGGCTCGACGTTAGTCCACCGCTGCGCTGTGTTGCCTCATAAATTGTAATCGTGTCCTGGCGGTCAGACTTGATCATCGCCACCTCGCGGGCTTCTCTCGTGTGGTCAAATTGTGATTCGCTGGCTGCCTCGTCGTCGATTTACGAGAGGCGGAATTCTCTGAGATCCCGCGCTATCGATCGAGACTTCCTGTGCATGCGGGTGTAAAGCCGGACGTGCCTTCTGAAACGGTGTCCTCCACATCAGTGGATCTTTGAAGGTTTTCCCGACATCGCGACGATTGCTCCACCACCGCGATAGCCAGCCGGCGGCGCTGAGCGCCGCACCTTTGGGTCCGTGTCACACACGGGGACGCTTTGAGCAAGTGGAATTCGCAATCTCACTCCGGCACAATCGGGCGATGCACGAGCAGTGCAGCGCGCCGATCTGGTGCCTCTGAGCCAGGCATTCTCCATATGCCGGCCACGATGGCAGGTTGTCGCGCTTGAGGCTGCTGCCAACCGGACAGGAGTCAGCAAATGGTTCAGCCACGCGGTGGGATGCAAGCAGCGATTGGGTGCATCAAGGTTAGCCGTCTGCAGCAACCGTAGAGGCAGTAGCTGACCGTATGATGATACCGAGAAGATTGCAAGCGGTCTCAATGGTGACTGTCAACCGTGGCAACGGGAGCGCCGCGATCTTCCAGTTACTTCGCCGCCTATTGGCGGTGCACGCCGCCGCCGAACCAGGTCGCGCACACGTCGAGCCTCGTGCATAGCCGCAAATGCTGAACGGGCTGCGGTTTGTCGAGGGATGCCTCGCGCGACGGACCGACCGATACGGAGGCTACAACGGATTATCGTCGTGCGGTCAGAATGAGATCTGACAACGCGCGACCGAGCGCGGCGGCCGTTACAGGTCCTGATAGGGCCGGCGGATAGCCGCTTCAAGTCGTGTGGGCCTGCCTCGCTGGGAGCAAAGCGCGAGTTCTGGCGAATCCGCCTTCGGCTCCTTGCCAGGGGATTCAGCGACCAAGGCCGATACTATGTCACCGGGTTCTCGCAGATCTGCGGAGGACGTTGGCGTTGGCGCCCGTGTGACCTTCAACGGCGGACGGCTGGGGCTTTGAGCTCACCGTCATTCTTTTCGACGCGGCCGCAACGATCGTGCTCCGGTGTTCTTCCGTTCAAGGGCTCAAAAGCCCGCGCCGATGGGCGTAGCCTTTGCGACGGACATCCTTCTACATCTGTTCGTGTAGCTATTCACCTGCTTGCGCACGCATTCGGCCGCGTGCGGCTGCGGCTCCCAACCTGTATTCAATGTCCTCCTGCTCTCAGGCATGCCACCGTTGACTGGGAGCACGAAAGCAGCCGCAGTCTGCTTCTCTCCCGATGAGCGAAAACGATGGCTGCCTAAGGTCTTCAGCTATTGACCGGTCTAGCCGCCGCCTCACGGCGAGCTTCAGCCAGGTCGCAAACGACCATCTCTTTCACCAAATCCCGAAAGCTCGTCTGCGCTTTCCAGCCGAGGCTCTTCCAGGCCTTTGTGGCATCTCCGATCAAGAGGTCGACCTCGGTCGGCCGGAAATATGCCGGATCGATGCGTACAACAATCCTGCCTGAAGCGGTATCGCGGCCCACCTCTTCGACCCCCTTTCCTTGCCACTCTATGCGACGACCGATTTCTCCAAAAGCAAGCTCTACGAATTCGCGTACCGAGCGTGTCTCTCCGGTAGCAAGAACAAAGTCATCCGGCTTATCCGCCTGCAGGATTGCGTGCATTCCCTTCACGTAGTCCCTCGCGTGTCCCCAGTCGCGCTTTGCTTCAAGATTTCCAAGGTAGATAGTGTCTTCCAACCCAACTTCTATTCTCGCAACTCCCCGCGTAATCTTGCGGGTAACAAAAGTCTCTCCGCGTATCGGGCTTTCATGGTTGAACAAGATGCCATTAGAAGCAAATATGCCATAGGCCTCACGATAATTTACTGTAATCCAATAGCCGTATAGCTTCGCAACTGCATAGGGAGATCGTGGATAAAACGGCGTGGTTTCCCTTTGAGGGACTTCTTGGACCAAGCCGTATAGCTCGGAGGTTGACGCCTGATAGAATCGCGTGTCTTTCTCCAGGCCGAGAATGCGAATGGCTTCTAACAGCCGGAGAACTCCGACTGCATCCGCATTGGCTGTGTATTCCGGGCTCTCAAAGCTGACGGCGACATGGCTCTGAGCTGCGAGATTGTATATCTCAGTCGGCCTGATCTGTTGCACCAACCGGATAAGATTGGTCGAGTCTGTCATGTCGCCGTAGTGCATCAGGAACGGGACGTCGCCGACGTGGGGGTCTTGGTACAGATGATCCACGCGAGCCGTGTTAAAGGACGACGATCGACGTTTGATTCCGTGTACCGTATAGCCGAGTCCCAGAAGATACTCAGCCAAGTACGCGCCATCTTGGCCCGTCACGCCTGTAATAAGCGCTACACGCCGTTTACGATCTTGTCCCACCACGTTCTCCTCGACCATGCTCGCTCTGCGAATTGTCAACAATGAAGGCGCGTCTAGATATCCGTCCTGGATGACCACGGTCCACGTGCTCTGTGACGCACGTGGACGGCGATCGAGTCTGCGCTCCGCGATATCATCTGCGATCGCCAAAGTCTAATGGTAGGCCTTCAAGGAAGCTAGGCCGACCGGTCGACGCAAAATTCGCTGTGCTCTTGGCGGCAACCGGTGCACAAGCGAGATCGGAACAACCCTCTTGGGAAAGCGCGCCGACAAAACTGCCGTGAGAGGCAGCCGCTGCAGCTCACTGCTCTATCTCAAGCCCGCCAGCTTGCCCCGGCCCGGTCAGGCCGAGTGATTCTCTGCGTTCGGCGGCCTCAAAGTGCTTCGGACGGGAGCCATGCACTGGCCAGTTGTCGCAACACCGACCCCAGGACATTTAATTCGACAAGATCCTGGGTGGCACCCTCGCGTCGATCGAACACTTCGATCAATACAAGTTCCGATCTCAAGAATCGAAGAAGGGTCGTCAAAGCCGGGGCAAACATTGCGGCAGCAGACGACGTTCAGTCGAATGGACGAGCCGACTGTAGGGCAGCTGGGCAATGCCCCACGATGGAAGCGAACTCAGCTCGCCAACGATCTGTTTCGCGGCAGAAGGCCCATGCCAATCCTCGCCCGCCGCTTTTTCTCGTCTGACCGCTCTCGTTAACCACTGAGCAAGACGATCAGGCGGATAGATATCGTTGGTTCGGTCGTGAATCGCTCATCGCTGGATCAATGGTCGAGCCATACGCCGTTCACGCAAGCAGCTGGGACTTAGGCAATGCCTGGGCTTTCGATCTCACAGTCGGTCACAAATTCGGCCCCTGACGATGCGGGGGTCTTACCGCCGACGAATCCGGTCGAGCTTCCCCAAGAAGCCGTGGAATCGCTGCTCGCCCAGGGCGATTTCGGCGGGATCGGCGCGGTCACCGCGGTGAGTGCCGGCGGTCTGACCATCAATCTGCTGTTCGACACAGCGGCGATGAATGCACCGGCGAGCTTTCGCGCCGGCATCCAGCAGGCCGCAGCGATCCTCACCTCGATGATCTCGGATCGCATCACCGTCAACATCAAGATCGACTATAGCGGCGTCGGCGGCGGCGCGGCAGCCGGTCCTGACGGCGGCCAGTGGATGAGCTATTCGAGCGTCAGGTCCAACCTGATCAACTATGCCAGCCCCGGCGATACCACCTTCAATGCCCTGCCGGCGGGATCCAGCATCCAGGGGCAGTCCTACGTCGCGGTGTGGAATTCCCAGCTCAAGCTGTGGGGCGGCCTCGGCGCCAACGATGCGACCACCGACGACGGCAGCGCGACGTTTGCGACCGACATCAATTCAAACCTGCTGGTCGGCGTGGCGCTGCACGAGCTGACGCACGCTTTCGGCCGCGTGCCCTACGGCCCGCAGCCCGACATCTTCGATCTGTTCCGCTTCTCCAGCCCGGGCGTGCGGCTGATGACCGGCGGCGCGACGGCGGGGACGGCGTATTTCTCGGTCGATGGCGGCTATACGAAGCTTGCCGATTACGGCCAGTCCTCGGACCCCAGCGACTTCCTGAACAGCGGCGTGCAGGGCGGCAACGATCCGTTCAACGAGTTCTACACCTACAG